>CALAJT010000010.1 GCA_937923145.1 uncultured Rubritalea sp.
CATTCTGACGCTTTGACGCAAGGTTTGCTGTAATAATTCGACAGCTTCAATATCTGAGGCTTGCGCCAGGACTTCTCTTAGGTTAATTTCATTCATGGTTGTTGGTTGGTTATGTTTTGTTTTGTTTCAAAGCCATGCTAATGCATGGTAAAACAATTAACCAACAGCCTATTTTAACGACTCAGGGGACACTTCCTGAGCCGACTCTTAGACAGCTTTCTTGCTTCATTGTGACGCATAATAGATTCTTCCAAAGGCTCCATAGTGAGAGTAATTCGTTAAGCTGAGGCAGTAGCTCGTGATGCTCTAAACGATCATATCCTAGGAAAGATCTTACGTGAGTGTAGTTCTTTTGCTCAACGTAGGCTTGATCGTTTTTGAAGTAAGGTCGTGAGCGGGTTTGTTCAATTCCGTGATCCTTCAACCAGTTATAAACATGGTAGTTCAAGAACTCTCCTCCGTTGTCACTATCCACCCCTAAAAGCTTAAATGGTTGGCTTTCAGATATCGACTCCAGGTCCTCAAACGATGCGTGCTGTCCTCGATTCCATATAGCTCGTAGCTCTGTCCATCCACTCGCTACATCAACACTAGTTAGAGTCCAGATGAAGCTGCCACTCATATCTCCTCCACAGTGCGCAACGGTGTCGACTTCAGTCCAACCTGGCTCACATGTGTCCCAGTTCTTAGCTCTTATCTCGACTAAGGATTTAACGCCTGAAGCTGGTTTAGGTGGGCGCACCTTCTTGCCCGCGATCACTTTAAAGCCTTTTAATGAACGATCAATAGAAGCTGCGCTAATCTTCTCTAGCTGAGTTCTTATTGCTTTGGTAGTTTTCAGATAATTGACCAAGATTGGAAGCATGTCTTTCATCCGCTTACCGCATGGTTGATCCATCCATAGCCAGCAATTTTTAAGAGCTTTAATAGTGGCTGGATTATATTGTTTAGGAGCTCCTCGTTTACCACGAGAGCCTGATTTTCGCTTTAAACCTAGTAGCACTTTGTTGGCATGCTTTCGCTCCCAACCAGTAATGCTAATAAATTCATCTAGTAACTTGGATTTGGCTTTTAGACCTGTCATGCGAGGATATCGCTCACGCATTTTTTGTGTATATTCTTCGATGCTTGTTTCACTCATTGCCATTGTGGGCCTAGAGTGTCCTTATTTATGAGGCAACGGGAGCTATTCTAGGCAATACTAGATTTTTTTCGGTGTCCGTTTCAATGAGGCAACACGGCCGCAAAATAAAATAAAGTTACCCCTAGTTTAGGCTCATGAATGTGATAACTTCAACCCTTACACGACTTCTCTGGCCAATGATTAACATGTTTCTTCAGAACAGCAATGGATGGTCTACTAGAAATGATATAATGGATCACTTTTTAGTCGATCAAGGTGACAAACTTGATTTCACAGATAGGAGATCTATTTTGAGTTTCTCACAGAAGACCAAAGTCTAATGACATAATATATCACTGATTTATCAGCAACTTACTCATTCAACTGATTCTCTTAAAGAATTGTAGAGCCAAGTGTATAAGAAGAGAATTTCTGTGATGGAGAACTCTTGAGAGAATTCCTAGTTAAAGCAACTTTATTGAAGGATAAATCGAAATGTAATTGAAACCATATCAATTCATTTTAAATCAAAACGAGCGGATACAGCGTCTTATGACTATCTCTAACTTATGATAAATCAGTCATTTGCACTACTCTGAGAGTTAATTATAAAAATATATGAGGATTTTATTTGAAATCTGCTCAGAGCTACTTAGTATCTGTGTTTACCTATGAAAACCACTATCCAATTCTTCGCCATAGCATTTCTCGCTATTTTTCTCGCACCTAGTTGCTCAACCTGCGGCACAGGCCACATCGACGGTGAAAAGAAAATACTTGTTAGACAAGACACTGGCGCTAAGGGCGGATACGAGACAGTAGAGGAAACTGTGAAGGTAAGATACCACTGTAGGACTTGTGGATCATTCTATTGCCCTAAGCCAGAATGTTGCGGCATTACTAACCAAGCTGTTCTTTCAAGAGCAACTGGTCAGTCAGGCACAGGTGAGCCACCTATCGGACTCATACCTACTATGAAGACTCTCGCTCCACCACTAAATAACTAATACAATCTCTCTAATAAGAGATTTCAACACTTTTTCCCACGCTCACTTGCTAATCATAGCTTGTGAGCGTTTTTCATCTATGCATCCTGTCCAAATTCAGCATATCTCGGAATTATCCTTAATTTTAGGTAGATAAATCTTGCTCAATTGCTCAATATTTCAGAAAACACAACCAACAATCACTGATCAAATTTTATGCCTATACAAATAGAAATGCCTAAACTCTCCGACACCATGACCGAGGGAACTCTCGTAGAATGGAAAGTCAAAGTAGGAGACGAAATCGAAATCGGACAAGTCATCGCTGAGATCCAAACAGATAAAGCGACGATGGAAATGGAAGCATTTGACGAAGGCTCTCTAGTCGAAATCAACGTCAACGCGGGCGAAGCTGTCCCAGTGGGAACAGTACTCGGATCACTAGCTGAAGATGGTGAAGAATTCACACCAGGCGACACAGGTTCTAGCATTAACTCTAGTGCTGCAACAAGCTCTCCATCAGAAGAAACCTCAGCTCAAGCAACTTCTGCAGCTTCTGCAGTTCCTACTCAGCTAGCTCCTGATAGTTCAGACGGAAGAAGAGTCAAAGCTTCTCCACTAGCTAAGAAAATCGCAGCCGCTACTGGTGTAGATCTATCCACTATTATAGGCACTGGTCCTGGTGGAAGAATCACTGCATCAGATGTAGAGAATCCTACAGCAGCCACTAATACTTCAGTCAATGACACTGCTATCTCTGCTGCGACGAGCACAGTGGCAGCAGCCGCTACAGGTCTAACAGGTGCCGCAGTAGCCGCAGCTTCATCCGCGAGTAAGCCAGCAGCTAAATCTACTCCAAAAGCTTCTACTCCTGCGCAAGCTCCAGCTCCTACGAAAGCAGCCATTACCCCTACAGTTTCTGCTGAAGATACAGTTACTCCACTGTCTGGAATGCGTAAGATCATCGCAGAAAGACTACTCACATCTAAGCAGACTATTCCACATTTCTACCTCCATGTAGAAGTAGACGCAGGTCCACTGATGGCTCTGCGCAAGCAAGTCAACTCACAAGCTGAGACTAGCCATGGAAACAAATTCACATTCAACGACTTCGTAGTAAAAGCGATGATCAATGCGTGTCTCAAGGTGCCAGCAGTTAACGCATCATTCAATGGCGATAGTATTGTGCAGTTCGCTAATGTCGGTGTATCAATAGCTATCGCTGTCGACGATGGACTCGTCACTCCAGTAGTTAAGAACGCTCAGACCAAGTCATTACTGGCAATTTCTCAAGAGATCAAAGCAATGGCTGTAAGAGCACGTGACAACAAGCTCAAGCCTGATGAGTTCGACAATGGAACTATCACTATCTCTAACCTCGGTGCATGGGGGATCGAGAGCTTTGATGCGATTGTAAATCCTCCGCAAGCTGCTATTATCAGCGTTGGCGGAATTATCGAAAAAGCAATCGTCAAGGATGGCGAAATCGTCCCAGGCATGCGTATGAATATCGGTATGAGCTGTGACCACCGTGTGGTAGATGGAGCAGTCGCTGCTACCTACCTAAACGAGGTGAAGAACCTCCTAGAGCAGCCATCACTGATGCTGATCTAGATAAGACTTAAAAGATCAATTTATTAAAATGCAGATCCTCCTTGAGCGATCTGTATTTTTTTTGATATGAATAGGCTCATGCGAATCTCCATCATTACATTTATACTCACTGTATGCTTTTCTTTTTCACTACATGCAGATCTTGACCAAAAATTTGAGGCTAGATTCAGAACCCAAGTTAGTAATTTTCTTAACACGCTTGATGAGTCACAGCAGAAAGAATGTCTGCAGCCGATGGATCTCAAAACTCGTTGGCATAAGCAATACACTGGGGGAAAAAGAGAGGGTATTCAAATCAAGAAACTGAATGCAGAGCAGAAGACAGCTCTTCAAACTACTTTGAAAATGGTGCTCTCAGACTATGGCTTGGAAATGGCGGAGACTGTTGCTAGACAAGATGGAGCTCAGGGCTTGGATAAGTATTATATTGCTTGCTTCGGAGATCCGCGTAAGGGAGACGATCCATTTGCGTTTCGTCTTTGTGAACATCACCTGACCATCGTTCATCTAGTAATCAAGGGAGGCAAGATTTCGGAGTTTGGTCCTATTTTACTAGGGGCTAATCCTCCTGTGCTGTGGGAGAAAGACGAGGCTCTACTCATGCAGGCATGGAAGGCTAATGATAACAAAAATATTTTAGAGAAAGGCAGCGGTATTTCTAGCAGACTTATGAAAGGCAATAAAGGAATATTCTACAGCGAATTGAACTCAAACACTCAAGCCATCATTAAGCAGGCATGGAGTCACCGTATCAGCATCTTTACTCCCGCTATACAACATCGTCTGAACGATCTTCAAACTACGCGAGGTGGATGGGATAAATCACGTGTGTCATTTTATAATCAAGCGGCAGAAAAGCGTAGCACAGATGGTGGTATGTGGGATTTCAAATGTGCTCTACCTGGAATGGTTTGGGATTTTGAAAGTAGTCGTGGGCATATCCATATGAGTTTGTGTGTTCATCCATTGGTGAAAAAGTAGCCCTGAAATTAATTTTCCTACGTGCCTCCGTCAGCATAGTGCTCAATGTTAAAGAACGCAGGATATCTTCAAATGTGTGGAGATCAAGACTCCATAGATGAAGTTAGGATTAATAGGGTATACGGATGCTAGCATGAGTTTGTATTGCTCCACTTGTGCCCGGTAGAGTTCTCTAAGCTCATCTTTTGATTCTACCCTATCCGTTTTAAAATCTATAATTGCTATGTTCTCTATCTCACCTTTTACATCATAGGAAATGAGTAATCGGTCTACGATACCACTAGACCAGACACCATCTACTATCGCTTCGATTGCCTGTTCTCGATAGACTTTAAGACTGTCTTGATAAGTAAAATAAGGAACTATCGATGGCTCATTCATACAGTCTGTCACAATATCTTTTACTACTTTATCGCCATTCCAAGCCAGTTCACCTTCCCACCACTGAACACTCTCGAAGCAAGCGTGAACTTTATTACCAAAATCTAGGCCTGAACGATCCATTACCATCTTAGCAAAGTTAGTATACTTCTGCTTACTTGCTATCAGGCTCTTACGCCTTGATTCTACTTTCGGTAATTTGATAGCAGGAATTTCGCTGAGGTGTTTTTCGGTGACTTCAGCTTTGTCAAAGATATTCAGCCATTGCCAATTACCGTATTCACAGGTTACCCTTCCGACATTTTCGCCTAAGGTCTCTTCTCTTTCAGGAAGATTTGCTATGGATTCTCTGATCCAATCTGCTTCGTTTTTCTTTCTCTTCTCAGGTTTGTCTTTAGTGGCATCTAATAGACAGTAAGTGCCATGAACTGCTCTTGTTAGCATCACGTAGAGAACACAAAATTGCTCGTAACATTGGTCCGCGGCCCATTGCTCTACCTGTGCTTTTAGGATTGGATCGGCACTACGAATATCTTTCGTAGGCGGTAACATGACGTGACCTTCGTCTTCGAGTATACTTAAACGACCTTCGTCATCAAATGCTCGGTTCTCTAAATCGGGTAATATCACAGCATCGAAGCCGAGTCCCTTAGCCTTATGAACAGTCATGATCTGCACTACTCCTGCACGAGTAACTTCACGTTGGCTCCAGTTTTCTAGAAGCTTGAGCCATTCTGTTAGACTTCCTCCTTTGCTGGAAAAATCTGCGGCGGCTAGCTCTAGTTCCTCTAACTTAGACTTACTGTATTTAGAAATTTTTGCCGTTTTTTGCAGCTGTGCTATCCATGTTGCTAGCACCTGATCGATGCCATGCTCACTGATCTGACCGTTCCAGTAATACCATGTTTGAGATTGGCGGAGTTCATTATCGCTGGGGTCATCGTGAAAAATAGCGCCGAAGGGACTCATTAAGACATGTCGCCAAGCTAGAGAATCCGCGGGGTAACAGAGAAAGCGGAATGCATCGACTATTGCGGCGGACACCGGGTTCTCCTCTGCCACCAGTGACTCATCTTCTACCGCTACTGGAATCTCCGGATGATGTTCCCGGAGATACTCGGCGATCTCACGAGCACGTTCATTCTTACGCACTAGAATAGCACAGGAAAGTTCACGCTTAAGAGGGCTTATTTTCTCCACAAGCGCTCCGATCCATTGATGCTTGAGAGTGTCTGTATCTAGATCATCGTTCTGAGATGCCTCCATTTCACAGACCCAACTATGACCTGGCTTGTCTATAGCAGCGGTATGCGTTTCAAATTTCCACCGGTCGACTGCTTTTCGCGGAAAGATTCTCATGCCATTTCCACGAGGGTTACAGATGCTATTCACTAGGCTAAGAACAGAATCTGAGGAACGATATGAGGTGTCCATATCCCACTGACTAATCTGTGTCCCATAGCGATCCGCTAATTGATCAAATAGCTTAGGCTCTCCACCTCTCCAACCATAAATCCCCTGCTTGGTGTCTCCTACGACGAAGAGTGAGCGTTCGTTTTCGTTATCGAGGACTACTTCATCGATGAGGTTCTTCACCACTTGCCATTGAGAAATACTGGTATCTTGAAATTCATCTAGCATCCAGTGATCGTATTTACCATCAAAACGGAATTCCACTAGTTCCTTACTCACTGCATCGAATAAGCCTGTGCTGTCGTGCCCTGCTAGGAGAAGTGTAGCATCTGAGAAACCTAGTTTCCCCTGCCCACGTACAGAACTATTATAGCGTGTCTCGTAGGCTTTGATCACATTATACACTCCCTTAGTGCGAGATAGTTTAGCTTGAATTTCGTCTGAGATGACCGCGCCTACAAGTTCGTATATCGCCTCGGCTAGCTCTCCTTCGATAAGCATTTCTTTCCTGCTGAATACATCTGTAAACTGCCCATTTGCTAATTCAGAAATGTTCTCCACCATCACCGGGAAGCGTCCTTTCGCATTTAGCGGAGTGCCCTCTTTACCATCTCTATCGATCAGGCTATCACACATGGAGACCAGTGATTTCACATAGCTTTTATGTGGAAATGTCTGGGTAGCTAGCAGCTCACGCACACGCTTAGCTTTCACTTTATAATGTCCACCTTCTGGCCATGGGAAACCCTCTGGCCAGAGAAAAGCTGCACTACCCCAGCTCTCAGCATCTGGATATTTCAGCCAACGATACTGATGCTTCTGGACGAATTCTTCTAGACGCGATGTTAGCCTAATACTCTCCTCACCAGCACTAGTTTGGGAGAATGCAGCGACGAACTGATCCATGTCTTTTTTTACTGCAGGGATCTGGCCACTACGTTGGAAAATCTCTGCAAAAACTCTAAGACGCTCAGACTCTAGATCATATCCTTCCAGTAAGTCGAATCCTGACATCCCTAGTTCAAAGGCGAAATTTCTGAGTAACTTCACGAAAAAACTATCCAATGTGCTGAGAGCTAATTGATCAATAGCAGCGACAATCGTCTCTAACAGATCTTGGAAAAAACTCACCCCCATTTTAGGAACCGTGATAGCACCTTCTACCAGTGGAGGCATACTATCATCTCCTAGGATCGCCATTTTAAGCTCTCTGCCTAACTGTGCTGCATTTTCCTCAGACTCTGCTCCCTCTGCGAGACGCGAGAGAATTCTGTCGGCGAATTCCCCTGCTGCTTTTCTGGTGAACGTGAGCGCAATGATCCTCTCAGGCTTCACTCCTAGAGCCAAGAGTGCCAAGTATCTGTTCGCCAGTTGCCAGGTCTTGCCACTGCCAGCAGACGCACGGATCATTACATTTTCTATCGAAGCCACGGGATAGATAAGACTCCGCTATGTGACTAATTTCAATCACAAAAACAATCGACATCCCGCGAATAATTGCCTATTCATATAGGAGTCATGAAAAAATTATTCATTCTTATCCCAGTTATCGCTACCGCGTTTCTCGCATCATGTGGCACTCCAGGTGGTGGTAGTGGTGGCAAGTCAGGTTCATTCGGCTACTACCCAAAAGCTCTCAAAGCTAACAACCCATCAAACGTTCAAATCAAAGTAAGCACAGGCGCTCGCGCAGTCTACGTAGTAGAAGGCGACCGCGTGCTCCTAGCATCTAGAGCTGGTGTCGGTAAAGCGGGCACTCCTACACCTCCAGGTAATAGTAGAGTAGGCCGCAAACTTGCTGGAAAAAGACGTATCTCTAATCCAGGTGCTGGCTATCCGATGCCATACTGGGTAGAGTTCGCTGGTAAGCCAGCTTATGGATTCCATTGGGGATTTGTAAAGCCTGAGCCATGTAGCATGGGTTGTGTACGTCTTCCTTGGCACGTAGCTCCGCAGTTCTTCGACCTTGTTAAGGTAGGAACTCCTATCAATGTGAGCTCAAGCCAGAAGTGGGATTCCTCTATAGGAGCTAAACTTCCTGTTCTAGATGATGGTCCATTGCCAAACCCTCCACCATCATACATGAAGAGCAGCCAGGTATTCAGCGATATCAGAAATCACAAAGTACCAGCTGTCTACGCTAGATAATTTACTAAGATAACATTTCTTAAACTCTCTTAATGGTGCAAGTATATTACTTGCACCATTTTTTTTATGCGTTATAGCAATTACTCAAAGACAACGACTCATAAGAATGACTATCTCAGAAGCACAGCAAGAACTCCTAGACGACCTCGATCTCTTCCAAGACTGGACAGAGCGCTATGAGTATGTAATCGGTCTCGGCAAAAAACTCAACCCTATGGAAGAAGAAGCTAAGACTGGGGACAAGCTCATCCAGGGCTGCCAATCTCAAGTCTGGCTAGAAGCTGGCATCGAAGATGGTAAGGTTCAGTTTAATGCTGACTCAGATTCACTCATCACAAAAGGAATGATCGCACTCTTCATCCGTACGCTAACTAATCAGACACCTGAAGACATCCTCACTGCTGATATGAGCTTCATCGACAAGACTGGTCTTAAGGAGCATCTTGCACCCACTAGGGCAAACGCTCTCACCCTAATGGCTGGTCAGATGAAGAAGCATGCTCTCATGCTCTCTGCTAAATAATATTTCAACCACCATGGTGAAATTTACGGACTCGCACTGTCATCTCGCATCGCATAAATTCGAAGCCAGCGAAATGGATGAGATCATCCAGCGAGCTGAGGACAATGGTATTCACCGTATGGTAACTCTGGCTACCTGCCTAGAAGACATCCCAGACCACATCAAATTAAGTGAGCAATACCCACAAGTATTTTGCGCTCTAGGGATACACCCATGTGATGTTCATCAGACACCAGACAACTATCTTTCTATTCTAAGGGAGTATGCTCAGCACCCTCGATTTGTAGCTATAGGTGAGACTGGTTTAGATTACTTTCACCCAGCTCCAGAAGGATGGACTGATACAGATTATCATGCCAGACAGCGTAAGTTACTTAGGGAACATTTCCAGCTTGCAGCAGATCTAGGCAAGAACATCGTGATTCACACCAGAGATAAATCTGGTAAGCAATCGCTCGACGATGCAGTCGAGATCTACCGTGAATTTGCTGCTAAAGTAACCGCAGTATTTCACTGCTTTCTCGGACCATGGGAGAATGCTCAGCCGATCTTAGAACTAGGAGGCTACCTTTCATATACAGGCATCGCTACATTTAAAAAAGCCACGGACACACTTGATGCAGCGATAAATACTCCGAGCAATCGAATTATGGTCGAGACCGATTCCCCCTATCTTGCCCCTACCCCACATCGCGGAAAGCGCAATGAACCAAGCTTCACCCTTCACACAGCATCTCATATCGCTGAGGCACGAGATCTGAGTTTAGCTGAATTTTCAGAACTAACAGAACGTAATGCGGAACAATTTTACAAGCTCACCGTGTAATTTGGTTAACTTATGTAAAATTTATTGAAATTGTCCGTTTACATCTACGACTTAAATGCTAGATTACCAGCAATGAACATTATATCACTCATCAAAATCACAACAACGTCAGCCGCAATCGCTGCCTCGACGCTACTCATCTCTTGTGTCCAACCTACAGGACAACAGCAAGCTGGAGTTTCAAACCAACCACAAGCCAGCGCAGCTGCTAATCCTTACGCCGTGCCAGGTCTAGGAGGTCAAACACCTGCTCCAGCCCCAGCTCAGAATTACCCTAACTACTCAGGGCAAACTAACACCCCAGCACCTTATCAACCACTTCCAGGAGTTCCATCTGATGTTCCTAACATCCAAACACCAGCGCCCACACCTAGTAGCGGCACATCAAGCGCATCTACAGGCGCTACTACACATGATGTGATACGCGGAGAAAGCCTCTGGCGTATCTCTAGAAAATACGGTGTATCTATCGAAGCCATTCAGCAAGCAAACGGTCTTAAAGACAACAACATCTGGGCAGGACAAAAGCTCAATATCCCAGCAGGGAACTAATAATTCAGAGCTACCTTCATCTATTACACTTTTAGTGGTAATGTTTTTTTGTGATCTATCAATGATCAACAAGTAGCATTACCACTTTTTTTATATCCAAACATCTATGAAACTCTTCACTACCATTCTACTTACAGTTTTCACCTTTCAGTATGCTCAAGCACAAGATCCGGATCAAGCCATAGATGAAAATCCTGCAATGACAGATGAAGAACGAAAAGAAGAAGTTATACAGAAGCTATTCAACACCAGAGAAAAGAAAGAATTCGCAATCGCTACTGAAGCGGCTAAGAAAATAGGAGTGAGTAGTCAGGCGATACTAGAAGCCGCCTTCCTCTATCATATTGATCAGGCTAACTACTCTGAAATAATTAAACTCACTTCACAGTTTAAAAAATTATCAGAAGATTTTGATTCAAAGGATTCAAAGATTTTTGCAAGCAAACAAGACTGGCTTTCTGTAATCGAATACGGGAATGCTCTCAAAGCACTAGATGAGAAAAACATACCACTCTTCAAAAAACACATTCAAGAAGCATTCTGGCTGAGCCCAAATCAAGCTGGAGGATTCGCCCCGCACATCAATCAACTTCACACACGAAATGCGATGAAGAGCGTGCAGCTAAAACTTGATCAAAAAGTATTCCAAGTAAATGAAGCTAAACCCATCTCTTTTAGAAAAATGTTAGCAGGTAAAGAAGCTCTTCTCCTAAGGTTCTGGTCTCCTTGGAGTAGGCAGGTAGACCAAGACCACCCTCTCAACTTACATCTGGCTAAGCAATGCACAGAAAACAAAATTAGCTTCGCATCAATACTCATAAGCCAAGATCCACAAGGCATCAAAGATACATTAGAAATTATCAATGAAGTAGCTAAAGACCTTCCTTCATATTGGTTAGCTGATGAGGACAATAGCGCCCTAACAAAACTACTACGAGTCACAGATTTACCTACGATAGTCATCGTTTCTACAGAAGGAAAAATTCTATATAACGGCACGTTAGAGAACAAGGAACTATGGACAGTGCTTACTAAACTAAATCCTAGCATAAAGGTTAGAGAGTAAGAGATAACCTCAACCTGTTAGATAACATCCACTCTGATTTATCATTCCAAATACATTTGATCAACAGAGCTCAACTTAATATACTGACTATAAGTAAATCATAGATCAATATATAGACATCCAGCAAACCACCTAACAAAATCTAACAGAAGTATAAAATTTCATTTTATACTTCACAGAAACTAGAACGTTAGCTAGTTTACTAGTCACACATCTAAATTTAAACATAGATAAAACTTAACCATCCAACACACATGGCAGCAAAAAAGAAAAGCACAGCTAAAAAAGCAAAAAAAGTAGTGAAGAAAAAAACTCCTACTAAAGCGAAAAAGGTGACTAAGAAAAAAGTGACCGCAAAGAAAAAGGTCGCTAAGAAAAAAACTGCTAAAAAAGTAACTAAAAAAGCTGCCAAAAAGAAAGTCGCTAAAAAGGCGAAGAAAGTGACTAAGAAAAAAGTCGCTAAAAAAGCGAAAAAAGCAACCAAGAAAAAGGTAGCTAAAAAAGCCAAAAAGAAAGTAGCTAAGAAAAAAGTTGCCAAAAAGAAAACAGCTAAAAAAGTAGCTAAAAGAGCATCCAAGAAAAAAGTAACTAAAAAAGGCGCTAGAAAAACTAAGAAGACAGCCAAAAAGAAAGTTGCCAAAAAAGCTAGAAAAGTAGCTAAGAAGAAAATAGCTAAAAAAGTGCCAAAGAAAAAAGTCGCTAAAAAATCTACAGCTAAAAAAGCAAAGAAAGTTGCCAAGAAAAAAGCGACTAAGAAAGCGAAGAAAAAATAGCTAAATCAATCATTTTATAGATACCACCTTCTATTACTTAGTAGGGTGGTATTTTTTTCTACCTGCATAGCCGTCTCCTCCTAAGTCGATCTATTTATCTATTCACTGGACTTTTCACGGCGCACTGACTTAAAAAAGTTTGATTGCAGAATATACAGCAGAAAATGAAATACACTATCGCCAAAGCTAAAAAACCTCAAAAAGCCATCATCCTCCAGGGTGACTGGGAAGGAGGTATAAGCCATGTCGCGTTAGATATGATAGCGAATGGTATAGAGGTAACTAAAGTAATTCTCAACGCAGCTGACTGGATCTACTCTTATCGTAAAGTCCCAACAGTAAGCTTTGATAAACCTTTCGATAAATTTGAACTCTGGCTCAGAGAATACATTACTGATAATGCTACCGACTGCATCATCCTCTATAATCAATACCGTCCTTACAATGCTATAGGCTGGGACATCGCTAAGGAATTAGGACTTGAATGTGTGGTCCTGGAATTGGGTTTATTACGACCTAATTTCTGCACTATTTACTCAGAAAAATATGATCATTTCAGCTATTTACGCTCTGAATGGCGTCTATTAGAGAAGAGTGATATAGCACTAGATGACCCCGTATTGCCACCACAGCTAGGAAAGGTAAAGACCGCTACAAAGATGAAGCAGTTTGCTGCCTTCTTTCTTTTCTCGCGATTCATGGCCATCTTCTTCCGAAAATATACGCACTACATTGATCAACGGGGACAAGGTTTCTTCCACCACTTCGGCGCACTAGTGACCGGTGGATTACGCTATCAAGGAAGAGCTAAACAGAGCCGATTCAATAGCGTATTTGCCAATAAGCTCTCTGAAAAATTTTACTTTGCTCCGCTCCAAGTTCACTGTGATAGTCAAATACTAAAGCGTTCTAAATTTTCTGGGATGGAAGAGTTTATAGATTGTGTAGTAGACTCATTCTATAAACACGCACCTAGCCATACCAAGCTGGTTTTTAAAGTCCATCCCATGGACAGAGGATATAAAGATTATCACAAAAAAATCGCTGCGATCAACCAACATCATGGAGGCAAACGCATTATTTATATTGATCGTGTCCACATACCAACGGCCTTGGATAATTGTTTGGGTTGTGTAACCGTAAATAGCTCAGTAGGGCTATCTGCTTTATTTCATAGGAAGAAACTTATCTGCTTAGGCGAAGCTGCGTTTAATCTAGAGCACCTTACATTCCAAGGAAATTTAGATGAATTTTGGTCTACTAAATTCAAACCTGAAAAAACCACAATAGACAATTTCATCAACTTACTGAAGCTAACTTCACAGGCAAATGGAACCTTTTTCCAGAAACTCTATAGCGCCAAGGGACATTGTAAGATTAATTGGCCAAGTATGTTCCTACCTTACTTTTCAGAGAATGAATAAGCGACAAGGTCAACCATTTACTTTCTATACTAAATCTAGATTTCTACTTCAGCCTGGATGGTTTTATTGCTTACTCTTTGCATTCTAGGTAGCTCAAATTTTTCTAATAAGTCTTCGTAGGATAGTAATTCAAAACGACCATCATGATGCTCCACGATACAACTCATGGTCTCAACCCAGTCACCAGAGTTTAGATAGTGAATATCTTCCACCATCTTATCTGCAGGTGTGTGGATATGACCACAGACAATACCATCATATCCTCTCCTCTTGGCTAGTTCATAAAGTTGTTCTTCATATTTATCTATAAATGTCAGTGCTGATTTCACCTTAGCTTTCACACGCTTAGCGATAGAGTAGTTGCCTTTACCTCTCCAAGATCTGTATTTATTATGAACTCTATTCACACCTAGTAAGAAGTCGTAACCTACTGCTCCGATCTTAGCCAGCCAGCGATGATTAGTGCTCACACTATCAAAACCATCACCGTGAATCACTAGATATTTTTTACCATCTACAGTGACATGAGTGTGCTCTTTTACGATAATTAAATCACCAAACATAGTTGGCAGAAATGGAGTAAGAAAGTCATCATGATTACCCCGTGTATAGATTACTTCGCAACCTTTATTAGATGATTTCTTAAGAATAGCACGGATCACCTTAGTATGAGATTTCTTCCATTTCACTTTGCGTTTTAGTGCCCAGCCATCAATTATGTCTCCGTTAAGATAAAGTTTTTCACAGCTCACGTTTTTAATAACATCTGCCACCTCGTTGGCCCGACTAGACTCGGTTCCTAAGTGAATGTCTGAGAGAAATAGCGACCGAACGCTAAAAGGAGTTTTATGCTTAATACGTCGCTGAGTCACTGGTTGCAGACTGATTATCTCTGCTGCATGCTGAGAAAAAGTAGTCGCAATACTAGCCCAACTTAGTCCATCTGATGTAGCTCTTGCCGCTTCACGAATCTCTTTATTGTCTTTCTGATCAATGGACTTTTTCAGTGCGTCTTCTAATGCATCCGCATCATTCAGTGGAGCTTTATACCCATTCACTCCATCTTTTATATGAATAGCAGAAGCGGCGTAATCATAGCTAGCAGTCACTAAACCACTAGCAAGAGCCTCTAGTAAAACATTACCAAAAGTCTCTGTCTCACTGGCGAATAGCATCACATCAGACGATGCATAGTGCGCTGCTAGATTTTCGCCTGTCTGCATTCCAACAAAGTAGAAATCCTTTCCAAGATATTGTTTCTCTAATTTATTTTTTAACGGACCATCACCCACTACCACTGTTTTAATCTTTCGGTTAGAAAATAGTGCTTCCTCCCTAAGTTTATTGATCGTACTTAATGACCAGGGCAGATTCTTTTCAGTCGCCACACGTCCCACTATGATGATGACGCAGTCATTGTCCTCTGCTCCCCATCTTTCACGTAAATTTTTAGAGCGTATTTCTGGTGAGAACAACTCATTATCTACTCCTCTCCCCAAAACCTTAAGATTTATGAATCCTTCTTTCTCTAAAAGATCTTTCATATATTGTGAAGGCACCATAGTGCATTCGCAGGGATTGTGTATACGCTTGAGTAATTGCAGTGCAGGTCGCTCAGTTATAGATGTAAAATAGCGCTTAAAATATTGGTGAAAATTAGTATGAAATCCAGCAATTACAGGAATCTTTAATTCCCGAGCAGCCTTCATAGCAGATACTCCCATAGGACTCTCGCAAGCTGCATATACGATATCAGGACGCTTCTTGCGCCAGCGTTTTCTCAGCCTCACTGGACGTGGTAGTCCTATTTTCACTTCTTTATATCCTGGAAATGAAAATGCTTTAGTAGCAGTCTCGTGATCTGTAGCTTCCTCGCCTGTATGAATCACGTGCACATAGTGTCCTTGCTTTCTAAGCATTGCTGTCAGCCTGCCTAAAGTCATCGCCACTCCATTAATGTCTGGAGGAAATGTGTCTGTTACAAATTCTATTCTCATCTCTTAATTGCTAACCTCTTATACTCAGAAATACGGCAATTGACAATACCTGATGAAACCTTTCCATCGCCAACATTTGGCTACATTCACTTTCCTATTGAAACACATCGCTAACTAGGTCAAAACTTCTCTGTGCAACTTACTATAGCAGAAATCATCAAACTCACGGGCGGCGAAATCACCCAAGGAACAGAAGACACAAAAATCTCAGGCGTCTCATCACTTGATGAAGCAGGCTCGACAGAAATCTCATTCCTAGGAAACGAGAAATACTTCCAAGACTTCCTCAATACTGCTGCTGGAGCAGTCCTAGTACCTGACAACTATCCTGGAGGTCTACCACAAGTCCCTGAGAAACCAGTTCTCATCGCAGTCGAGAACCCTTCATATGCGTTCGCTGCGGTAGTAAAAGTTCTCGCTACCAAACAGCGTACATTCACTCCAGGAATCCACCCGCAAGCCTACGTTGCCGACGGAGTAGAGATCAATGCTGATAAAGTTTCAGTCAAAGCTGGTGCAGTAATCGAGTCTGGTTGCGCTATCGGAGATGGCTCTGAAATCGGTGCCAATGCTGTTATTTCAGAAGGAGCTAGCCTAGGTGAAGACTGCCTCGTCTACCCGAATGTCACTGTCCGCGAACACTGTAGCATCGGTGATCGTGTCATTCTCCAGCCTGGCTGTGTGATCGGCTCAGATGGCTATGGCTATGAGCTAGTAGACGGGAAGCATGTGAAAGTAGATCAAGTAGGAATCGTAGTTCTGGGTGATGATGTAGAGATCGGTGCAAATACAGCAATAGACCGAGCACGTTTTGGAAAAACAGTCATTGGCGAAGGAACTAAAGTAGATAACCTTGTCCAAATAGCTCATAATGTGCAGACTCAAAAACACTGCCTAATCGTCTCTCAAGCAGGGTTAGCTGGAAGCTCTAAACTCGGTAACTACGTCACCGTAGCCGCCCAAGCAGGAGTAGGCGGACACATCGAAATCGGAGACCAAGCTGTCCTAGCAGGAAGAGCAGGTGCCACCAAATCACTCGGAGGTAAACAAGTCTACGCTGGATTCCCAGCTCGACCAATGCGCGAGGAACACCGTAAAAACGGAGCAGTCTCCAAGCTACCTCAGCTCATAAAAGAATTTCGAGCGATCAAGAAAAAAATCGAAGCTCTAGAGCAATCATAATTTTCTAAAATACATGTTAAACATCGTCCTAGTAAATCCCGAAATCCCACACAACACGGGGGCAGCTGGGCGCCTAGCTCTGGCTACGGATGCAACTCTTCACCTGATCGAACCACTAGGTTTTGACATTAGTGATAAAGCCGTAAAGCGATCTGGTCTTGACTACTGGAAAGACGTGAAGCTTAAGAAATGGGTTAGCTGGCAAGCATTTGAAAATTCTCTCACAGTAGACGCAAGACTATTCATGCTCACCACTAAATCTACTAAACCTCACTGGGACGCTAAGTTTAAGAAGGGTGACTACCTCGTATTCGGCAGAGAAACCAAAGGTCTAGACGAAGCCCTAATCTCCCAACACTCAGACCTCGCATTCCGGATCCCCATGGTAGAAGGAAGCACTCGTAGCTTGAACTTGGCTACCTCAGTTGGCATCGTTCTCTACGAAGCATTTCGACAGATCAATACTGTATAATAGAAAACTGTTTAATCATTACTAAAATACCCAATTTAGTAATTATTACGCAGATTTCTCTTTTAAATTCTAGATTTTCACTTAAAGATCTATTTCATGAGCGACAATATCCATCCTGAATATGACCGCCAAGTCAGCTCCGAAGCTAAGCAAGAGCTACTCGGGCAACGTGGTCTCGTACTATGGATGTATGGACTCTCCGGTTCAGGAAAATCTACTGTAGCCAATGCGCTAGAGAAAAAACTCCATGCGGAAGGTCGCTATGTCGTCATGCTAGATGGTGATAATCTCCGTAGTGGACTCAATGCCGGGCTCGGATTTACTGATCAAGACCGCCAAGAAAATATCCGTCGCACTGCAGAACTAGCGAAACTGCTTTCTAGAAATGGTGCCATCGTAATCGTCTCCCTTATCACTCCTCAAGAAATATTCCGAGCACAAGTCCGCGGCATTATCCCGAAGCATAACTACTCTGAAGTTTACATCAAAGCAAGCTTCGACACCTGTACTCAGCGCGACGTCAAAGGTCTCTACGCAAAGCAAGCCGCTGGAGAGATCAAAAACTTCACTGGTAAGCAATCCACTTTCGAAGAACCACAAAACGCCGACCTAACCATCGACACCGAATCCCTCACTATCGAACAGTCTCTAGAAAAAATATACGAACACTACCAAAGTCTCGTTAAGTAATAACCAATTTCAAATCTAAATAACCATGTCTAACTACAACCTTAGCCACCTAAAACAGCTAGAAGCTGAAGCCATCTACGTACTCCGTGAAGCAGCTGCTCAGTTTGATAATCCTGCACTTCTATTCTCTGGAGGGAAGGACTCCGTCGTCATGGCATATCTTGCTCACAAAGCATTTTACCCAGCTCGCATCCCCTTCCCGCTCGTTCACATAGACACAGGGCACAACTTTGAGGAATGCTATACATTCCGCGATAAGTTTGTAGAGGAATACAACACACGTCTCGTAGTAGGTAGCGTACAAGAATCTATAGATAACGGCGAGGCGGTCGAAGAAACAGGACAGAATGCATCTCGTAATGCCCTCCAAACAATCACTCTCTTAAATACCATTGAATCAAATCAATTCGATGGTGCAGGCGGTGGTGGCAGACGCGATGAAGAGAAGGCGAGAGCGAAAGAACGCTTCTTCTCACACCGCAATGACTTCGGCGAATGGCAACCACAAAACCAACGCCCGGAACTCTGGAACACTTTCAATGGCAGAAAACAACACGGTGAACACTTTCGCTTCTTCCCTATCTCCAACTGGACAGAAATGGACATCTGGCAATACATCAAGGCTGAAGAGATCGAGCTACCATCACTCTACTTCGCACAAGATCGTGACGTAGTCCTAAGAAATGGCTCCTACCTAGAAGTCAACGAACTCGTGCAGCCGCGCGATGGCGAAGAAGTTCAAAACCTCCGCACCCGCTTCCGCACCATGGGAGACGCCACCATCACAGGTGCCGTTCTTTCAGACGCAGACACACTAGACAAAATCATCGAAGAAGTAGCCGCAGCTCGCGAGACAGAGCGTGGCAACAGAGCAGACGACAAACGCTCCGAAACCTCCATGGAAGACCGCAAAAAAGAAGGCTACTTTTAGGTCTCAACAATTTCTAATAACCAATCTCAAATTTCAAATAACAAAATCATGTCCACCGAAACAGCAGGCTATCTCGATATGGATCTCCTACGCTTTACCACAGCAGGTAGCGTAGACGATGGAAAATCCACACTCATAGGGCGACTCCTCTATGACTCTAAAAACACCTTTGATGACCAGATGGCAGCCGTCGAGGCATCCTCTACCAAGCGTGGCGACGAAAACATCAACCTAGCTCTCCTAACAGATGGTCTCAAAGCCGAGCGCGAACAAGGCATCACCATCGATGTCGCCTACCGCTACTTCGCCACACCTAACAGAAAGTTCATCATCGCAGACACCCCTGGACACATCCAGTACACGCGTAACATGGTAACAGGTGCCTCTACTGCTAACCTAGCTATCATCCTCGTCGACGCCCGTCACGGAGTCATCGAGCAGACCATGCGTCATGCCTTCATCGCCTCACTCCTACGTATCCAGCACATCGTCATCTGTGTGAATAAAATGGACCTCGTAGACTACTCAGAAGAAGCCTATGACAAAGTAGTTAAAGACGTAAAAGAGTTCGCTTCTCGTCTCGAAAACATCATCGACATCTCCTTCATCCCGATAAGTGCACTTAAAGGTGATAACGTAGTCGACCGCTCCGAAAAAATGGACTGGTATGGCGGCACAACTCTCCTTTACCATCTAGAAACTGTCTACGTAGGCAATCAAGAAAACCACGTAGAAGCGCGCTACCCAGTGCAATGGGTCATCCGCCCTCAGTCAGAGAAATACCACGACTACCGTGGCTACGCTGGCAGAATCGCCGGTGGAGTATTCAAGCCTGGTGACAAGGTCGTAGTCCACCCATCTGGCTTTACCACCACAGTGAAGTCTGTCCACATCGCTGACGAAGAGCTAGAGCAAGCCTACAGCCCACTTTCCATCACAATGACACTCAACGATGAGATAGATATCTCACGTGGCAACCTCATCGCTAAACCAAACAACCCACCCACTGTGGGGCAAGACATCGAGGCAATGATCTGCTGGTTCTCAGACACTAACAAGCTAGCACCACGCTCTAAATACATCATCCGCCACACCACGAATGAAGCGAAGGCAATCGTCAAAGAAATCAAATACAAGGTGAACATCAACACCCTACATAAGATCGAAGACGACAAAAGTTTCAGCTTAAATGACATCGGAAGAATCAGCATCCGCACATCTTCCCCACTCATTTACGACAGCTACAAGCGCAACCGCTCAACAGGCTCATTCATCCTCATCAACCCGATGACCAATGAGACCGTAGCAGCAGGAATGATCGTCTAAATTCACTCAAAACAAAATCCTCTGTCTTCTCGTAAGGCAGAGGATTTTTTGTGGATATTTACTACCAATCTGCATTATGCCCACGTGTATCGATGTGGGTATATTTCGTATATTTCCCGACTCCACCAGAGAAGTGCCCTGCCTCTCTAAACCTCCGTGCTACTCTCGCCACCACAGCTGAATCAACGCCCTTAAACTGAACTCTTACTCCCCTATTTATCAACAGCTGAGACTTCGATCTACCACGCATCGCCCTATTAAAGTATGGGGTTCGGTAGATCGCTACGAAGTGAACTTCAGCTTTAATATAAGTAGACATCTTGTCTATAAGTCTCAATGTAGGAACGATATTTTCCCACATATATCTAGGAGGCAGAGAATTTTGTATTCTCTTTTTAGATAGCATCTGCGGAGCTAAAACATCGTGAGAAGTAATATTTTTCAAACCCAAATCTTGAATGAAATTCGCATACCGCAACACATCTAATCCCTTCTTATCCACCCATGATTGAGGAATGCCTTTGACTGGACTAGTGTTGTTTTTAGGTATAAACTTAACACTTAGATTTTCTAACCAAGCTCCTTTAGATTGAAGAACCAATATTGCGAAGATCGCTGTGAACAAAAGAAAATAGCGTTTTGGCAATAATCCTAATTTCGGGGTTTCACTTAGAGTCACCTGCATAGAGACATCTTACATTTTAACCTTAACCCTGAGTAGAAAATAATCTGCTCCGTTTTACAGTTGACTGTGAATTGTCAGGATACAAATTAACACCATGAGATTTATTCACACTGCGGACTGGCATATTGGGCGGATGCTGTATGGGAAAAGACGCTATGCTGAGTTCACGGAGTTTTTAGATTGGTTAGCAGAAAAAATTGAATCTCTGGAGGCAGATGCGCTCATTGTTCCTGGAGATATTTTTGACACCAGGACTCCTAGTAATCTCGCTCAGCAGCTTTACTATGAATTTTTAATTAAGGTCTCCCGCTCGTGTTGTCGACACATTGTCATTACCTCTGGAAATCATGATTCTCCCAGCTTTTTAGACGCTCCTAGGAGTGTTCTTCGAGCGCTGAACGTGCATGTTGTTGGAGTAGCTGGGGATCTTCAGAATGAGTTAATCGAGCTTAAAGATGAAGCAGATGAAACCGAGGCGATCATTGCTGCTGTCCCTTATCTCCGTGACCGAGACATCCGCACAGTAGAGCTAGGTGAGAGCATGGAGGATAAGGATGAGAAAATCATCAATGGGATTAAAAATCACTACACTTCATTAGCCAAATTAGCGGAAGAAAAATCAGCTACTCTAAACAATAAAGTCCCCATTATTGCTATGGGTCACCTCTTCGCGAGTGAGGGAAAAGTAGGTGATGGAGTTCGTGATCTTTACGTGGGAAACCTCGGTTCGATCAGCGCAGACACCTTTGACCCAATCTTCGATTACGTAGCTCTCGGACACCTCCACGTCTCACAGACTGTGGGCGGAGAAGACCGTATCCGATACTCAGGATCACCTATTCCTATGGGCTATGGAGAAGCGGATCAAACGAAGGAAATCATCATTGTTGATTACAATAAAGGTTCACTGGAAATAAGTTCTGAAATAGTCCCCCGCTCTCAAGATCTGGTGCGCATAGAAGGAGACTTAGACTCCATTCTAGAAAAAATCCTCCATCTGAAATCTGAGAACAGTGATGCATGGCTAGAAGTCAGCTACACTGGTAGTGAGATGAGAGCTGACTTACGAGACCGCATCATGAAGGCGGCCAGTGACTCCAAACTAGAGATCATGCGAGTGAAGAGCCAAGCTGCATTTAAAAGTTTAAGAAATAGCACTAGCACCAGCACAGTGGATGAAGCACTAGAAGACCTGACTGAAAACGAAGTCTTCGAGCGTTGCCTAGATGCCTATCAAGTGCCAGATGAGGATCGAAAATTACTCACTGAAGCTTACCAAGAAATCCTCGAAGAATACCACAATGCTGACCAACTAGCCCTCTAACAGCAGATGATAATCAAACGACTAAGATTCAAAAACCTTAACTCACTAGCTGGTGAGTGGGAGATAGATTTCACTCAGCCGGAGTATGTCTCTGAAGGGATATTTCTTATCGCTGGGCAGACAGGTGTGGGTAAGACCACCATCCTAGATGCCATCTGCCTGGCTCTCTACGGACAAACGCCAAGACTAGGAAAGATCACCAAATCCGAAAACGAAATCATCCGTAGACAGACCGCCGAATGCTTCGCAGAAATACTATTCGAGACCCCTGATGGCGCCTATATCTGTCACTGGAGTCAACGCCGAGCACGTGGAAAAACTGATGGAGCACTACAAGCTCCTAAGCACGAAGTCGCCCATGCAGACACAGGCAAACCGATCGAAGACATGCTTAGCAAAACAGCCAAAGCGGTTGCTGATATCTGTGGCTTAGACTTTGACCGCTTTACCCGTTCTATTATGCTAGCTCAGGGAGACTTCGCTAAGTTTCTCGATGCTACAGCCGGTGACCGGTCCGACATTCTAGAGAATATCACAGGCTCTAAGATCTACTCAGACCTATCCATAGAAGTTCACAAAAAGAAGACAACTGAAGATGCTAAGCTCAAGGAGATAGTTGATCAGATGGCAGGAATTCAGATTTTCAGCGAGGAACAAGTCAATGAACTAAAAATCCAATTTAAAGAATCTCAATCACTCTTCACAGCGAAGAAGAAAGATCTCGAAGCCCTGCAAATAGCACAGAACTGGATACAATCACTACAAAAGGAAAAAGCGCTCATTGAGCAAACTACTCTAGAAGTTAATGAACATGCTCTGCTGATAGAGAAATCTAAGCCTGATCAGCTAGCATTGAAAAATGCTCATCGTGCGCGTGAGGTGCAGCCACATTTCCGCGACTGGGAAAGATCTGACCAAGAGCAAACGCAGTTAGAAAAATCACAGCAAGAAACTGCCGAATTATCGACCAAACAGAACCAGCTTTATCAGCAACATTTAGAACTCTCTGAGAAAGCTAAATCAGCCTATTTGAAACAACGCGAAGAAAGTAGGTCGCTAGAGCCAAAGTTACTAGAAGCAGGCAAGATCTCAGCACGAGTAGAGGAGGAGACACTCACTGCAAATACTCAAAGAGAAGCCTACAAGGGAATTCAGTCGCAGGCGAAAGCTAGTAGAAGAACGATAGACGAGACTACTCAAAAGCTGGTAAAAATAGAGGCAGAGCATCAGACCTCTCAGCAATATTTAGATATGAACCCTTCTCACGCTATGCTCGTATCAGAGCTATCGGGGATGTGGCAGCTTGGTGAGTCATGGAAGTCTTCTTTAAAGCTGCTAGAAAGGATCACTGCGGAGAATAAAAGCGCTGAAAAGAGCATCAAGTTACAGACTGATCAACTCACTCAAGACAGTGAAGCTCTGGTAAAGGAGCGATCGTTGCTAGAGAAAAGCGAGCAATCTATAGTCACCAATAGAAAATCATATAAGGAGCAACTAGATGATAAAACTGAGCAAGAACTAGTAGGTAAGCTTTCTGATCTTAGAGCGAAACGTATTCTAGATTTAGAACACTTGGAGCAATTCCGTGAGACTCTGAGCGATGATCATCCATGTCCAGTCTGCGGCTCCCTAGAGCACCCATACAGTGAGCAGACTCCCCCATCTCAGGATGAGACTAAACTTGCTATTCAGTCACTTGAAAAACGACTAGCGAGTATTAGTGAGCTGAGTAAATCATTTACAGAACTGAATCTTGATAAAGAGAGGCAGCTATCCTTAGTCAATCAGCGTGAAAGTAAAATTAAAGCACTCAAGCAACAGCTCAGTGAGAAACAAGATGCGCTGAAGAAAGAGTTAGCTGGAGGGCAGGCTACTGAAAAACAGAGCCAAGATTACCAAGAACAGCTTTCATTAAAGATCGGTAACTTCACTAAGCAAGAAGTCCACATTGACTCAATAGATAGCTTGTTTATGGAGCTCAGTGAACAGTCTAAAAGCTGGAAAATACACTCTGAGGCTTCTGGTCAATTTAAAGAAAACAAAGCGACTCTCACCACCACGCGCGAGGCGGAAAAGAAAGCCCTCTCTGACCTCCAAGCTCGTATGCAGGAGATAGAAGAGAATGGTAAAAAATCTGTTGCTAAACTGAACACATATACTGAATCACTCAAGCTGCTGATCGGTGAATCTAGTATCGAAGAACTCAAGTCTGCCCACGAAGCTAAATTGAAACTATCTGAGGATGCTGCTGAGAAGCAAAACAAGTTAAGGGAAGAGCATAAAGCCAAGGTCAACTCTCTAAAAACTCAACAAGTCGACATCACTAAACGCCTAACCCAGCTAGAATCATTACTGAAAGAACAACTCGGCAAGTTTAAAGCAGCTCTCGAATCAAACAATTTCGCGACTAATGAAGACTTCCTTTCCGCTCGTATGGAGAGTGAAGCACAGAACTTACTAGAGCAGAAAATCACTCAGCTAAAGCAACGTGAACAGCAACTACAAACTCGTCTAACAGATGCTAGACAGAGACTGGAAACAGAATCCACAAAGCAACTCACTAAGCTCACCAGTGAAGAAATCAGTGAGAGTATCAAACTTATATCAACTGAGTATGACTCGCTCTCGGCTAAATTCGGAGCACTACAGCAGCAACTTACAGATCACGAAAAGGCACTAAGCACACTAGATGAGAAGCTTCTGGCAAGGACTAAGCAGGAGACAGAATGCCTACGCTGGAACCGACTTCACGGGCTCATCGGTTCATCCGATGGCAAGAAGTTCCGCAACTTTGCTCAGGGACTCACCTTTGAAATCATGGTCAGACATGCGAATGATCAGCTCACCAAGATGACCGATCGCTACCAACTCATCAGAGATTTAAAGGAACCACTAGATCTAAGTGTCATCGATAGCTACCAAGCTGGCGAAATACGCTCTACTAAAAACCTCTCTGGTGGTGAAAGCTTCATCATTAGTCTCTCGCTAGCACTCGGACTCTCCAAGATGGCTAGCAAGAACGTCCAAGTCGACTCACTCTTCTTAGACGAAGGCTTCGGCACACTAGATGAAGAAGCTCTAGAAACCGCTATTGACACTCTCGCATCCATGAACCAAGAAGGCAAAATCATCGGTATTATTTCCCACATCGCTGCTCTCAAGGATCGCATCACATCGCAGATCAAACTAGAACGCTCCAGCCACGGAAGTGCTACGATCAGTGGTCCTGGGATTCGCCAGGTTTTGGGTGGTGACAATAAAAGCTATTCAACCCGTAAAGAGCCTGCGGCTCGTCAGAAGTCATGGGTTGACTAGTCATCAGCCCAGCACGATGAAGCTCTGGATGCATGCGTCAGCCAGCGTAGAATCCTACCAATGGCTCCATGACCAATTAACTGATGACGGAGAGTAGCTCCACTACCCCACCATGCCTCCGTAGCTGGTAGGTTACTACTTTTTTCTTAGCTCAGTATAAAATCTCGATAAATCATTTCTATCTGCTAACACTCCCCCCATGGAAGAAGACGACTATTTAAAAATCCGCTCACGGACTGACTGCCCATGTGGAACTGGGAAAATATATCACGAGTGCTGCCGTCCGTTACACATCGGTAAAGCACACGCTCAGACTGCGGAGGAGCTGATGCGCTCTCGCTATTCTGCGTATTTCTTTAGATTAGTGGACTACATATACAGCACCACGCATCCAGATGTCCGTGGTCCAGAGACTATCGTGGATTTAGATAATACTGTGAATGATACGATGTGGAGAAACCTTCAGATCGTCAACTCTAGTAAAGGCACAGCTGAAGATAAAAAAGGTAAGGTCGAGTTCATCGCTCAATACCATCATGATGGGAAATTCCAAGAAATTCATGAGAAGTCACGCTTTAGAAAACATAAAGGGAAGTGGAAATATTTAGACGCTAGAGGATAAAATGAGTGATACAATCATAGTTTTTACCCGCATTGATGCAGACGGGTTTGATGAGTTCATGGGCGACCCTGAACTAGTGTTAGCTGTAGTAGAAGACATGGGATTCGATCAGGAAGACTTTTCTAAACTAGCTTCCAGCCCCGACCCACAAGTCCTCTACCAAATGATGGAAGGTCGCTGGAGTGGTGAGGAGCGAAACTTCTCATTCGAGAAATGTTGGGATAGTCTGAAAAAAGCTGTAGGTGAGAATGAAGCTTTAAAGCTCATCGAATCTGGCGCTAGAAATTCCCAGATCTATAATGAAGAGGGACCTATCAATGTACTCACACCAGATCAAGTATCCAGAGCTAACGATGAGCTTTCTAAAATAGCGCTTAATGTAGAAGGAGACTCAGATGAGCAGTTCGCTCTTAAAGACTTATTCCCAGGTTTACTTCAGTTTTTCCACTTAGCTTCCTCGCAAAAACAATTCGTTCTCATCGCTAAAATGTAATGGTCATCATCAAGTCAAACAAGGCAGTGGGCTCCATCCTAAATTTGGGAACACACACTTGGTTAGAAATCCAGCATAGCGGTGAGAAGACGACTTATTCTGGCTCGAAGGGTAAAAAAAATATTCTTGCGGTCATTAAAAACTATAAACGAGACTATAACCGAAAGTCAGAACACGGTACACTCACAGTGCACCCCCCAGAAGGAATTGATGAAGACGCCTGGGCTGAGAAGATAATCGAATCCGCTGAAAAAGTCTTAAAAGCGATGCACCACAACTACCGATTCTGTGGAGTTTTTCCTTATGGAAAGAGTAAAGGTCTACCACGAGCTAATTGCTGCACGGTGCTCAGCAGGATCATTTACGAAGCAGGGGGCAGAATGCCAAAAAATAATCTCAAAGGCTTCACACCAGGACTCAAGTAGCTAATTAATACACCTACTTCATACCAGTCCCCAGTATCTGGTCCCCAGTCGTTCTACTTTTACATCTAGCTCAGCAATAGTAGTTCTTTCTACTTCTAATAAAACAGTTAGAAGGGCAAAAAACAGTATGAGTTTAATAATGGGCTGCTTGGGTTAATTCTCTACATCGTCATACCACCATCACATGCCATGACTTGACCTGTGATATAGCGAGCTTCTTTGCTGGCTAAGAAAAGGACTAGATTTGAAATGTCATCAGTAGATCCGAATTCCTTCAGCGGGATATTAGCTAGGACACCTTCTTTCAGAGCATCAGTGAGTTCGTCTGTCATATCTGTAGTGATGAAGCCTGGTGCTACAGCGTTGCAGCAAACTTTCCTGCCTGCTAGCTCACGGGCGATTGACTTGGTGAAGCCTATTAGCCCAGCCTTGCTCGCAGCGTAGTTTGCCTGTCCCGCATTACCGATTAGACCGATGACACTAGCGATGTTGATCACGCGTGGGTCTTCCGCCTTCATGAGTGTGCGTTGGAATGCTTTTACTGTGTTGAATGCACCTTTAAGATTGGTATCGAGCACGGTGTCCCAGTCAGCGTCTTTCATACGCATGAGAAGTCCGTCTCTGGTGACGCCTGCATTATTAACGAGGATATTTACAGTGCCAAAGTCTGCTACTACTTGCTTACCAAGTGCCTGCACAGCATCATGGTCAGCTACATCGATAGCATAAGCCTTAGCTGAGTCTGGAAATTCTGTATTGATCTCCTCCGCAGCTCCTCCGCAGCTACCCTCACTACGACTTACGACAGCAACTTTTCCACCTTCAGCAGCAAACGCTCTGGCGATTTCTTTTCCTATTCCACGACCTGCACCTGTGACTACTGCTACTTTATTATCAAATTTTCCCATGTCCATTTCTCCCATGTCAGCGCATTTCTGCCAATTCTTAAATGAGCAAAAATACGAAAATTTGATTTAATCAGAATAAAATCTCTACATTGGGAGTCTAATCAGCAATAGATAACCAATACACGAAATGAAACATATTACAAAATTACTCTCTCTAACAGCCGCACCATGCATTGCGGTCCTTGCCTCATGTGCTACTAGCACTACAACATCAGGACCTAGAGCTCACAGTCACGGAGATCTAGTCCACAGCCATGCGCTGACTGCACAAGGTGTAGATCACAGCCATCCGACTGCTAAGAAAACTACCGTTAAAGTAAAGAACAAGAAAATCGTAGTGCCCGTGAAACCTGCTCAGCAAGCTGACATCAAGCCCCTCGGGCTGAAAGCAATCGGTCACAAGCATCACACACACGTAGCACCTAAAACTGGTGTAGAGACTGTTCCTTGCTGAAGTTAGTCTAAGCTTAGCAGTAAGTTTTACTGCTTATTTCTTCACCGCCGCAACCACTGACACCTCTACGAGGAGTTCTGCTCTAGCCATTCTCGCCTCGACACAGGCTCTCGCTGGAGCATAACCCTCTGGCACCCATGCGTCCCAGACTTCATTCATCCCAGCGAAGTCTTTCATGTCGCGGACATAGACGGTAGCTGAGAGAAGATGCTCACGGTCCGAGCCAGCTTCTAGGAGTAGCTCGTCTACTTTCTCTAACATGGTAGCAGTTTGCTCACGGATGTCTTTGGTGGCATCTTTACAGACTTGTCCGCAGAGATAGATCGTATCGTTATGGATCACGATACGGCTCATACGTTGTTTCGTTTGCTGGCGTTCTATCATGATCTTTTACTTTATTAGTTCAGTTGCTTTCGCTTTGAGTTCATCTAGCTTCTCACGCTGGGGAGCTGCGCCACGAGCCATGTCTGGCTTACCGCCACCTTTGCCCCCAGCTAGTGGAGCGATGGTCTGGATTAGCTTGCCTGCTTGGTGATCTGGAGTCCCTGAGATAGCTCCTAGGTGAAGCTTATCTCCATCGTCTACGATGAAAAATGCAGCTCCTTTAAACTGCTTTTTCTTACAGCCGTTGAGTAGCTCTTGGAGCAAGCTCGCTGGACCTTCGAAAGTTTCTACAATGTTGCCGCCTTTCTCTAACAGCTCCACTAATGCTTGATCAGCCATTTGTGCTGCGGCAGCGATTTGTGCTTTTTTGAGAGCTTTATCTGCGTTGGTTGCGGCTTCTTTGGTAGCATTTAGTTCTTTGGTGAGCTCTTCTAGTGAGTCGTCATTTGATAAGTAGGAAACGATATGCGACTCTGCATCGACATCGCCTAGTTTCTCATTCATCTCGATGAGTTTCGCTTTCTGCTCAGCGATCTCTGTTTTTAGTTCTAGTGATTTCTCAGCGAGGTATTGCTCAGCAGCATCTCCGCATACAGCTTCGATTCGTCTGACGCCAGCTGCGATAGCTCCCTCGGATTTGATCTTGAAGAGACCGATGTCTGAAGTCTTTCTAATGTGTGCACCGCCACAGAGCTCCATGGAGTATCCATTGAGTTCTTTAGCCTCACCACCGATCTGAACCACTCTTACAAGCTCACCATATTTATCTCCGAAGAACTGCATGATGTCCTTGCGAGATTTCACATCTACATGCGGAACTTCTTTCCAAGAAACTGTGCCATCTTCAGCTATTGCCGAGTTTACTTTTTCTTCAATGGCTAACACTTCAGCAGGCTTGAGTGCTGCGGATGAGAAGTCAAAACGGAGTTTATCAGGAGCTACCATTGAACCTTGCTGAGTAGCGTCTTCTGAAACTATCTCGTGAAGTGCCCAGTGGAGTAGGTGGGTTGCGGTGTGGTGTGATTCTATGTTGCGGCGCTGGTCAGAATCTATCGTTAAAGTGATGGTTTCACCTATTAATGATTCGTGATTTGTGATTTGTGATTTTTCGATGATATGCGCTATAGCGTTACCGATCTTGATGACTTTATTGACATTGATCTCGTCGCCAGAAATAACTGCTAAACCTGTATCACCTTGCTGACCACCCATCTCTACATAGAACGGTGTTTTGTCCGTGATTAGATAGAGATTTTCATCGTCTTCATGGATTTCTACGATACTTGCTTCTGAAGAATCTGAATCAAATCCTACGAACTTTGTTGTCTGCTCAGATGAAATATCTAGCGCTCTAACAACAGTCGATTTCTGAGCATCACGTCCACGTTGCTTTTGCTGTTCCATGAGTTCTTCGAACTTTTCAGTGTCCACTCCGATAGAGTTTTGCTCGCAGAGTATTTCTGTTAGATCGAATGGGAAGCCGAATGTATCGTAGAGTTCGAATGCGAATTCTCCAGAGAGCGTCTTGTGTGTATTGCCGAGTTCTTTTTCGAATCTTTGGAGCCCTTTAGCGAGTGTTCTGTTGAAGCTTTCTTCTTCTGTCTTGAGAGTCTTCTTAATGTTCTGACTGCGCTTGCTTAACTCTGGGAACACGCTTCCGAATTCTGTCACTAGCGTATCTACTAGCTCAGGTAGGAAACAGGAATCACCCATGAAGCCTAGTGTGCGACCGTAGTTGACTGCACGTCTTAGGATGCGACGGAGGACGTAGTTTCTGCCGTTGTTACCTGGCATGATGCCGTCTGCGATGGAGAAACTTAGGGTGCGGATGTGGTCGGCGATCACACGGAATGCGATGGCTTCTTTCATCTCTTCACTGAGCGTGGACTTGTCTACTTCTACTGTTTCTGGGTAGATGTCTTTATAAGTTTTGCCTGTAAGTTCTTCTAGCTTCTTGAAGATTGGTGTGAAGACGTCAGTCGCGTAGTTCGTCGGCTTTTCTGAGAAATCTGTTAGATTCTTAGTGCGTTGAATTACATTCACAGCACGCTCGAATCCCATGCCTGTATCGACGTGTTTGGATGGGAGTTCGCGGTATGTTCCGTCTTCTTCAGCATTGTATTGGATAAATACGAGATTCCAGATTTCGATACAGAGATCTGAATCCATGTTCACTAGACTTCCTTTTGTATCTCCATTCGGAGTAAGGTCGATGTGGAGTTCAGAACAAGGTCCACATGGTCCTGTGTCGCCCATTTTCCAGAAGTTATCTTCTACGTTGCCGTTGATAATGTGAATTTTAGGGTCGAGTCCTTTTGATACGAACAGTGCAGCCCATATATCGTAAGCTTCTTGGTCAAAATGTGATGGGTCACCAGCAGCCTTGTCTGGTTTATAGACTGAAGCATACATACGCTCAGCAGGAAATCCCCAGCGCTCTACGAGTAGTTCCCATGCCCACTGGATCGCTTCTGTTTTGAAATAATCGCCAAATGACCAGTTGCCTAGCATCTCGAACATGGTGTGGTGGTAGGTGTCGTAACCGACATCATCGAGGTCATTATGCTTGCCTCCTGCACGGATACATTTCTGTGTATCAGCAGCACGAGCGGGGCTGTATGGTGGCTTTTCTGTGCCTAAGAAATACGGGACGAATTGGTTCATCCCAGCATTGGTAAAGAGCAGTCCAGGTGACTGTGGCAGCAGTGAAGCTGAAGGCACGATGGTATGTTGTTTCTCTTTGAAGAAATCTAGGAAGCTCTGGCGTATTTCTGAAGCGGTCATGGTTTGCAAGTTATGAGTTGCCAGTTACCAGTAGTGGTTTCCAGCGCTAGCGCTGATAAGGGAAGTTAATGGGATAGTAAAGGACGAAACATGACGGTTCCGCTCACTATTTCTTCACCAGTTTTCTTCCCTTTAAGAACTCACGTATGCGCTCTATATTCGTAACTGTGACTAAGTAAATGACAGCCGTAAGACAACTTGAATGCTAAGTTTTCTATCGAGTAATACTCCGCTGAAAACTGTAAATTGAGGTGTAAAAAATTATTTTAATGCCTTTATACTAAGCGGTGTTCCATATACGTTGGTATATGCCATAACAGTCTCACCCTTTCTAAAAATTCGTGTGTCTTTACTGACCAATGTGTATTTGCGATTCTCTATTTTTATAGTGACCTCCTGAGCGCTCTTTTCTCTGATAACTGACTCAGCCTTTCTTCCTCCGAATAGACCTAATAGCTGCCCCCCTACCGATCCTGCGAAGCTACCAGCTCCTGAACCGACCTTAGAACCTAACACTGAACCGCCGACGCTGCCTGCAATACCACCAATTCCAGAGTTTTTTGTAACTTTTATAGGATAGCTACTGACGACAGTAGCCCGTTTCGCTTCTGATGCCTGCGTGCGATGTGGTCCGTGTGTTATCGATGACTGCTGAGCGCAGCTGGATACCAACAGCGCTGTAAAGGCAGCCAACATGCTATTTCTGAATATGTTATTATGATTATTTTTCATTTAGTTACTATTTCTGATCTATGATTTAGTTGCAATCATATTTTATTCAGATGCTACCTATATTCATACTACATCCGCCACTCTAACCCCTCCAGTAATCCAATCTCCTCTGAAGATCAGACTCTAGACGGAGGCGTTTACTAATCAAGCTCTGACGTACTCCAGCCTCCCATGGTGTGGAGCTAGTCTCTTTAGGCTGCTCTATTACAAAGCGGTGAATATCTTTCATTGTCAGACTTCTCGCTGCATATATTTTGGGATTAGTAGCGTGTTTTGCAACGTCATTTACGAAGGAATTAATCAAGGCTAAGCTACTAAATAGCTCGGCGATAGTAAGTGCCTCGAATACTTCACGTGATGGACCAATAGTTTCTTTTTCATTTCTCTCTGGTCTTAAATCCAGCTGAGAAAGTGTCTTGATCACGAAGCGGGCAGCCTCCATGAGCTCAGCAGACACATGCGAGGATGAGAATAGCTTGGAAAGGTGATTGGTAAGGTCGGTCACATTTTTCCAAATATCTAGATCTATATAAATGTCGTAGAGATCGCTGCCAAGAATTTCACCAAACTTGCTGATCGGCATTTTTACTATATCTTCTGCCTTCATTTCCTGATCGAAAACAAACATCGAGCGCATATAGCAGAGCAATGGCTGCATGAGGAATTCATAGCCAGGGAATGTACTACCTCTACCATCTATCTTAGAAGTCTCAGAACGGCTGAGATAGGTCTTAACTGCATTATAGATAGGATCATCTGATGCTAGTGGAGAGTATGGTTTAAGAGCATAGAGAATAGTAAGCTGATCGAAACTAGCATATGAAAGCGCAGATGCTCCGAGCTTCTGAATGAGTCTCCAAGCTTGTTGCTGTGCTTCTCGCAAGTCATCACCTGTAGATCTTTCAGCAGCTATTCCACGGATTTGTTTGAGCTGCTCAGCATTATTAGACTCGAAGAATGTGATTACTTCCGGCTCTGGTGAGTGTGTAGGATTTCCTTCCGCATAAGATTTCAGTTCACCATAGTAGCCTAAGATGAGCTTAGCAAAACGCGCATCCGGGTTAGGCTGACCGCTATTATTTAAGTAACGCCCTGCTAATGTTCCAGAGTATGGGTCAGCTCCGAACGCTAGATTACCAATCGCTTGTTTACAGCAGATGTCAGCTGTAGGAGTCACTAGGAGAGGCAGGTTAGCATCTAAACAGACTTGCTTTAGTTCATTTATAAAGAGATCGATGATCGCTTCGAAATTTTGCGCATCTTCTACCTCTAAAGATTTCACTGTAATATGCTGAGAAGCTAGATATTTAGCTTTAATAGTCGATTGCTGCTGGCTCAAGTCACGAATTACGAAAGGCATCGCACCTCCAGGAACACCTGCTGCGCAAAGCTGCTGCTTTAGGTTTTCTGGGATACTTGTGTCTTTACGGTCAGGTATCTTGGTCCAGATTTGAGAAATTATTTTCTCTAACTTTGTGTAATATTGACAGGAGTCAGTCTTACCTTCTGTGATGGTAACTAATGAATGATGTGATGAACCTCCTGAGAGAACTCCATCGGCAGTCTCTATTGTATCGATATCATATTCTAATGCTTTCTGAAGTGCTCCCTTAGAATGCTCGTAATGGGTAGAGTGAATATGTAGAGTGAGCGGGATTTCTAGTGGCTTAATTTTTTCTAACAGAGCTGGAACTAGCGTTGAGATTCTCTCAGCTGTAAGCTGGCCTGACATGTCTTTTATCGCAATCGCTTGATAGCCTTCATCAATAAGAGCTTGCGCATAATTCACGTAATATTCATCTGTGTATCGTTCTGGAAAGTCTGCGTAGTGGGTGAAACATAGTGCTCCCTCTAGAACTACACCTGGACGATTTTTAATACCTTCTGGCAGACTTAGGTTATCGATATCATTGAGCGCATCAAAGCAACGTATCTTATTTATCCCACATTTAATAAACTCTTCTAAAGTCTGCTCGATGAGATCGCGATCATAGTGGCGGAAGCCTAATGCATTCGCTCCACGGAAAAGCATTTGTAAGCTAAACTCATCTCGGAAGCCACCGTATTCCATAGCGTGACTAACAGCATTAAGAATGGTGAAGGGGTTATAACCACGATTAATAGCTATCTGAAAACTCTGACCTCCTGCTATTTCTGCACCTACGTATCCGGCTTCTCTTGATGCTAAAATTACTTTAGAAAGTGAAGAAGGGTCGAACACCCAGTCATCTTGTCCAAGAGTAGATTGCTGACCATCACGTAGTGTGAGGTTTACCAGTTTAGGGAAGCTATGTGTGGGATTTGACATACGCTCACTAGTAAGCCTAGTGACCCACCCTGAGTAAAGGAATTTAGACCTCTATGTTAGCCATGTACAAAAAATTTGGCTCATAGGAAAACCTATCAGCCAAATTGGAAGTTATTTATACTGACTAGCTCTAGAGGTAGAGCTAGTTCGTCACGCGCATCGGCATGATGACGTAGAGGAATGATCCATCTATACGGACGACCCCTGGGCTCATTTCGTCGATCATATCCAGATAGATATTCTCTTCACTGAGGTTTTTAAGAGGTGCCATGAGGAACTCTGGATTGAATGCTATGGCGAACTCTTTACCTGAGTAGTTCACATCAATCTGCTCCTTAGCTTCGCCCACATCCTGTGTGTTAGACATCACGTCTACTGTGTTTTCGCCAAAGGCTAGCTTCACAGAGTTCGACTTATCAGTAGCCAAGATAGAGACACGGCGAACAGTTTCAAGGAAACCCTCCCTGCTCATCTGCACACGCTCGGTAGTATTACTCGGGATGACTTGTCTGTAGTTAGGATAGTTACCTTCGATCAGCTTGGATACGAGAAGACTGCCACCCACTTCAAATGCCACTTGGCTATCTGTTAGACTCATTAGCACTTCGTCTTCACTTTTTATGAGACGCTGAAGTTCATTCACTGCTTTAGAAGGGATGATCACTTCACACTCATTACTAGCTGGAAATTCGAGATCGTTCTCGACCATTGCGAGGCGACGTCCATCTGTTGCCACGAGGCTCATCTTGCCTTCCTTGAATGAAGCAAAGATACCATTAAGAACATAGCGAGTCTCATCTGTAGATATTGCGTATGATGTTTTCTTAAGAGCATCTAACAGAACGTCTCCAGAGATTTTAAATTCCTTAGCGTCATCAAAAGTTGGAAGTGGAGGAAACTCATCTTCACCCAGACCAATGATTTTGAAGAATGATGGTCCACATTTAATACTAGCGTGATTTTTAGCATCTACTGAGATTTCAATTTCCTCAGCAGGTAGTTCACGCACAATGCTAGCGAGTCTTTTCACAGGGAGCGTAGTAGAACCTTCTTTTTCAATTTCAGCTTCCACACTACCTTGAACACCGACGTCTAGGTCAGTAGTTGTTAGATTCAGTTTACCACCCTGCGCTTCGATCAATACATTCGACAGAATCGGTAATGTGGTTCTATTAGTGACCACATGCTGTACTTGAGAGAGAGCGTCAGTGAAGGCTTGTTTGGAGATTTTGAATTTCATTGTTAGTTACAAGGTAAAAAGATTTTTCACCCATAATAGGTGACTTTTTGCGTATAATGATAAATTGCCTATTTTCTAACCAACATTCAAGCATTCTTTAGCAATATCTACAAGAAATCGCCTATGTTGCGTTTATTTGAAAACCAACCACTATATGTTGATCTACACAAATACTAATTGGACCCTTCATTACCTTCTCTGAAGCATTGCATCTAAGAGGTCTACCGTGTCACGCACTGAAGTATCCGCTAGAATTTTCGATTCCACCTTTTTAACGGCATGAATAACAGTACCATGATCTCTTCCGCCAAATGCATCACCAATCTCCATCAGAGACGAGCGAGTAAGTTTTCTACTAAGGAACATCGCCACCTGCCTGGCAAAGGCAATATTGGAAGGTCTTCTTCTGCTACTCATATCAGCGAGACTAATATCAAAGTGATCTGAAACCGCCTTCTGGATCGAATCAATAGTCACCTTCCTAGCTCCCTCTTCACGTAGTATATCGCGGAGTAGATGCTCCACTCTCGCAACAGAAATCTGAGATCCACCCAATGATGAGAAAGTAGCCACTCTTACAAGGGCTCCTTCTAAGCGGCGCACATTACTACGAATCTTATCAGCTATAAAGCTGATGATTTCGTCAGGGACGTCAGCTTTCCACTCATCCATTTTCTTTTTAAGAATGGCTAGTCGAGTTTCCATCATCGGAGCTTGAAGCTCTACTGTTAGGCCACTCTCAAAACGAGAGATCATACGTGCATTAAAATTCTTGATCTCACAAGCTGGACAATCGCTCGACATTACTATTTGGCTCTGAAGATCTAGCAGTGTATTAAAAGTATGGAAAAATTCTTCTTCAGTTCTCTCCTTGCCAGCTAGGAACTGAATGTCATCGATGAGTAGTAAATCTGCCCTGCGATACTTCTTTCTAAATTTATCTAAGCCCCCCTTCTTTACTGCCTCGATAAACTCATTAGTGAATTTTTCTGAAGTCAAATAGATCACTTTTGCATTTGGTTTTCTGCTCAGCATCTCGTGACCTATAGCATGCATCAGGTGAGTCTTACCGAGACCAGAACCTCCGTGAATAAACAAGGGGTTATAGGCTAATCCTGTGCTTGCAGCTACACCTATCGACGCTGCATGAGCAAACTCACTATTATGTCCTACTACGAAGCGATCGAAGGTAAACTGAGGATTTAATCCTGCATTTTTCCCTTTTTGAGTCTGTTTAGCAGGCTCGGAAGACGCTTGTTGAGGCTCATCACATGACTCATCAATCACTACTTCTTGCCCTGCAACCACGATCTTAGGCTGCACAACAGAATCTAATATCTCAGAAATTGAAACCTGTAATTCTGGTAAAAAATTAGTCTCTATCCAGACCTGGTGAATATCACTAGGAACACTGATCTCTATCTCTGTTTCAGAAATAGAGTGGCAATATGCTGCTGAAAACCAACGCTGATATGCATCTGAGCTTACCTGCTTTTTCAAAGAACTAGAAATTGCTTTCCAGACTGCAGACTCTCCTTTTGTATTATCGTTACTTTTTATAATTTTTAGAAGTTAAATGGTGATTGAGGGTGGCTAAATACCTTGTCCGGTAAACATCGTTTTGATCTTGAATTACTGCTTTTTATATATCGAGGCTTGCAGAGCAGAATTACTCGTTTTTGGCAGGAGAGAAAGTTATAACTCAAAGCCCTAGAAAAGCGCAAAAAGATTTTACATAGGGAATAAATTAGAGAGCTAGAATTAAGCCGTAATAAGACTTTTTAAAAACTTAAAAAAATAACTCTTGACCTTCCATTTTATTAATTCTTCCAAACCAATTACATCAACCTTATCACAACTCGCTGAAATTGAATCAATCTGCCATTTTGAATTACCTCAGGTAATTTAGACACCTTTAGCAAAGTTTTAAAAATATAAGCGAGGCCATTAAACCCTATATAGAATATAATCAGTAGAGTCTTTACTGATCTATGAAGTAGCTCAAGCTCTCTAGCTCTATGGCTAGATCTACTCTGGTAATGATCACGTGATCTGGCACTTTAAGAATCGTAGGTGAAAAATTCAGTATACCCTGAACACCGGCACTAACGAGCTCATTAGCGACCTCTTGACCATACTTTGCGGGGACACAGAGTATCGCCATTCTGACGCTATTTTTAGTGATAAATGCCGTCATTTCACGGTCATGCCTAACCTGCACAGGGAGCCCCTGCTCTTCGAGAACTTTAGCATCGATATCGAATGCTGATAGCACCTCAAAACCCTCCTTTTTGAATCCATCATAATGGAGTAATGCTCGACCTAAATTACCAACTCCGACGAGAATTACTGGTTGCAGCGTAGCCCTCCCCAAAACAGACCGGATTGTCTTTAGTAATAATTCCACTGGATAGCCTAGGCCGCGTGTTCCTAATTGACCAAAATGAGCTAAATCCTTTCGCAATTGAGATGGCTTTACATTTGCCACCTGTGCGAGTGAGTTAGAACTCACGGTCTCCATACCGTTCTCGTGTAACCGCAGAAGACACCGGCTGTATATTGACAGACGGTAAATGGTCTTCTTTGGTATATCTACTTTATCCACAGTATTTAAGATCTAGCTTATGCTCTGATACGTCAATATCATTTTATCAGCTTATTATAGGGAAATCACACTAAAGAATAGTTATAAAGCTACTATTGTGACGTTCTTTTCCTTACAAAGCCTCTCTACCTCCTCCATGCCTAAGATCAATGTACGCTTCGCCTCACAGGCAATTACGTTCACCCCTGCATCACTACAGGCATCTATAGTCAGAGCCCCTAGCACAGGGACATCAAATCTGAAATCTTGGTTCGGCTTACTTACTTTAGCTAACGTACAGCTCTTCTTTCTGCCAAGCTCACCTCCGCGCTTGATACAGTCATTCGTTCCTTCGAATGCCTCCACCGCTAAGACAGTGCCATGTCTAACTACAACACTCTGGCCGATATCTAGGCGGCTACTTTCCTTAGCTATCTCAAACCCATACTCTGCATCTTCTTGTTGGCGCTTCTTCAGCTTAGGTCCGCAGACATGTCCGGGCTCTGGTAAAAGATCATCTAGATAAGTAGTCGCATTAATAAGCTCTATACCATCCTTCTGCATTTCATCTGCAATAGCTCCAAAGAGAGACTCTGCATTACGTTTTTTGACCCTAGCTAAGATCATCAAGATCCGCATATCCGGTCTGAGGTCGAATAAATTCTTAGGGGCTATCTGCCCTACCATGATCGCCTTTGTCACACCCTCTTTTTTGAAAAACTTAATTACCTTAGTCAACTGACCGACACGAAACCACTCTATAGCATCTACCTTTTCACCTAGACATTCCTTTGTCTCACCTCTAAATGCAGCCGCCACTAATTTACAACCAGGCTCTTCTCTTCGTGCAGCTTGGACAAATGTCTCAGGGTAAACGCCATTGCCAGATATGATTCCTATCGTTTCGCTCATCTGCAATAAGAATAGCCTACTAAGCCTACTATCTGCAATCAAAAATAGAGAGTTGATGATCACCCTCATTTCTACTTATATACTTTCATGACCATCCTCATCACAGCTGGCCCCACACGAGAACCGCTAGACCCTGTCCGCTACCTCACTAACAGATCCTCTGGCAAGATGGGATATGCTATCGCCGACTCTGCTGCCGCCCACCAACACCGTATCATCCTTATCTCAGGACCCACTGAAATCGAGATCCCAGATGGCGTCGACTTCATCCCTGTAGAGACAGCGGCAGAGATGTATGCAGCAGTGGAGAAATACATCAACAAGGCAGATATCGCTATTTTCGCAGCTGCTGTAGCTGACTACCGCCCAGCTGAATTCCAAGATCAGAAGATAAAGAAGCACGGCGACACCCTCACACTAGAGCTAGTGAAGAACCCAGACATTCTAGGCTCATGTAGAGACAAGTTTCACTTCACTGGCACCCTAATAGGCTTCGCAGCAGAGACCCAAAACGTAGAATCAAATGCCAGAGGAAAACTAGAGCGCAAAGGCTGTGATTTAGTCATTGCCAATGACGTCTCTAGAGCTGACATTGGTTTTGACTCAAACGAAAATGAGATTCTGCTTGTCTATAAAGATCAAACTGAACTTATAGAGAAGGCGCAAAAATCCCACCTTGCTCACATCATCTTAGACCTAGCAACTAAACTTCACAGAACATCATGACACCTATCCAAGTAGCAGAAAAAGCAGCCAGAGCATCTGGAGAACTCCTCAGAGAGAACTTCGGCTGTGCAAATGTAGTCGACGAGGCTCTCCATCACGACCTCAAGCTGGCACTTGATAAGGAATCCCAGGATCTCATCTTTGGAATCATTGCAGAAAGCTTCCCAGACCATGCTCTCTACGGCGAAGAAGGCATCGCAGGAAATCAAGAATCTGAATACCAGTGGATCGTCGACCCTATAGATGGCACTGTAAACTTCTTCTACGGCATCCCACACTTCTGTATCTCCATAGCCCTTAGACTAAAGGAAGAAATTATCGTAGGACTCATCTATGATCCTATGATCAATGACCTCTGGACAGTAGTAAAAGGTGAAAAACCCTACCTCAATGGCAAGGAAATCTCATGTAGCCCACGCACTAAACTCGAAGAATCTATCCTCTACATAGGTCCAGGCAAAACGGAAGGTTCACTACAAAAGGGACTCGAAAGATTCGGCAAAGCCTCACTCCGCGCCCGCAAGATGCGCATGATGGGCTCTGCAGCTCTTGGCATGGCATATATCGCCACCGGTAGACTTGACGCCTATGTAGAATCTCGCATTTCCCTCTGGGACATAGCAGCAGGTAAGCTCTTAGTAGAGGCAGCAGGAGGCAAGACAACACTCACTCCTCACCCAACTAAACCAGATGTCTGGGGCATTGTTTCTACTAACGGCAAGATCCCTATTGAAGAAGTGCTGTAAGCTACCGATCAGAGTCTTTTCCCAGTGAGCGTCTCTATATCAAACGTAGAATAGACGATATTCGGTGGAAGCACTAAGAGAGAATTAGGATAGTAATCAAAAGCTATTGCTATAGAGCGGTGAGCCATTTTTATAGCCTCTAGGGCACATTTAAGAGCTATGGCTGGGTCCGAGTCATCTTCGGCAACTAGCGTAATGTAAGGCAACTTCTCCACAAGGCGACTACCCATGAAGTCGGAGCCATCTTCATCATCTCCAAAACTGGAATACTTAGAAACTTTCTCACCGAGTAAATCATAAATACGGTTGAACTCTTTCTCCGGAATAAGTCCACGCTCGTCATCTCCGTGTTCTAGACAGAATGCATAGGCTAACTCTTCTAGATCTTCATCATCTGAAACTTGTTTATATAAAAAGTCGGTATTCATTTTCTGTGTCTTTACTTTGGAGCTAGATTAATCTGTATCGGAACCTCTTAGAGCACTATCATATCCTTATTTATTATCATGCATCATGAATGTTGTCATAACTAGATCGCAACAATAATTAGCTAGCTAAGTTGTCAAAGCACAATAAATATGGCCATTACCACCTTAAAAAAGACGAACAGTCACACGAATTAAAGCGCGGATTTAATTTTCAGCAGTAGATTGCTTAATACACTCTAACAGCACTTGTATACGCGCTGAAGAGTGCCGACTAACTCTATGGATTCAATTACTACTTTCAGATTACATATCCAACATCATACGAGTTGGATTCTCTAGGCAGTCTTTGATTTTGATGAGGAATGTTACGGCTTCTTTTCCGTCCACTAGGCGGTGATCGTAGCTGAGGGCTAGATACATCATAGGGCGGATTTCTACTTTGCCATCGATCGCCATTGGGCGCTGCTGGATGGTGTGCATACCTAGGATGCCACTCTGAGGAGGGCTCAGGATCGGTGTACTGAGTAGTGACCCGTAGACACCACCGTTAGAAATGGTGAAGACACCACCTTGGAGATCAGACATTTCGATTTTGCCGTCACGTCCTTTTTCAGCGTAGGCGATGATGTCTTTCTCGATCTCTGCGAAACCTTTCTGATCAGTGTCGCGGACGACTGGAACGATGAGACCTTTCTCAGTGCCGATCGCCACTCCAATATCGTAGAAATGGTTCTGAATCATGTCTGTGCCATCGATACGAGCATTGACTGATGGGACGTCTTTGAGTGCTTGTGTTACCGCCTTTACGAAGAGTGACATGAACCCGAGCTTACAGCCATGCTTCTTGACGAAATCTTCTTGAACTGCTTTACGGAGCTTCATGATCTCAGTCATGTCGACTTCGTTAAACGTAGTGAGGATCGCTGCTGTCTGCTGCGCGTTGACCAGATGCGATGCGATCTTTCTACGAAGCATGGACATCTTCTTACGCGTAGTGCGACCATCGGTATCTGTAGCTGGTGCAGACTTTACTGGAGCAGGTTCAGCTGATTTTGCTTCTGGTGTATGAGCTGATGTGCCTGCACCTGCTGTGATTCTTGCTACTACCGTGCCGATGCCTACTTCTTCACCTTCTTCGATAAGGATTTCTATCGTGCCTGAGACCTCTGCTTCGAGTTCTGTGGAAACTTTGTCCGTTTCTAGAGTGACGAGGTTATCGCCTTTTGAAACGTTAGAGCCATTTGAGATATGCCAGTTTGCTACATTAGCTGAAGTAACTGACTCACCCGCATTTGGCACGATGACGTCTACTACTTTCCCGCTTATGTTTGAACTAGCTGCGGCAGGGGCTGCTTCTTGAGCTGGTGTTGCTTCCTTGGCTAGCTTTGGAGCTGCTGCCGCTGCTAGAGCTGAGCCTGCTGCACCTTCCTCTATCTTGGCAACTACAGTGCCGATGGCTACTTCTTCACCTTCTTGAATAAGGATTTGAATAGTTCCTGCTACTTCTGCTTCGATTTCCTGTGAAACTTTATCAGTCTCGATAGTGAGGAGTGTGTCGCCTTTAGCTACAGTAGCCCCGTCTGCGATGTGCCACTCGGCTACGTTTGCGGATGTTACTGATTCTCCTGCGTTTGGTATGATTACTTCAAATGACATATAATTATTTTATCTGAATTTTATTAAATTTATTAGACACTAAATGCTGCTTCTACTAGTTGCTTCTGACCTCGCTTATGCATTGCCTTAGCACCTGTAGCTGGGCTGGATGCGGACGGTCTGCCTGCGTAGCGGATGTGGGCTGTTAGAGAGTTCATGAGACGTGGCGCTATAAATGTCCATGCTCCCATATTCTGTGGCTCTTCCTGACACCAGACGAATTTCGCTGCTTTAGGGAACTGAGCTACTAGAGCTTTTACCATTTCATCATGATAAGGATAAAGCTGCTCGACTCTTAGAATCGCGGTGTTTTGAATGCCTGCTTCTTCTCTGTGTTGATTTAGGTCGTAGAAGACTTTTCCTGAGCAGAATACTATGCGCTCGACTGCTTCTGGATTCTCGAATGACTTACTGTCAGGGAGAATTTCCTGGAAACATGTGCCGTCTAAGAAATCTTCTACATCTGAGACTGCCTCTGCTCGTGAAAGCAGGCTTTTCGGAGTCATTATGATGTATGGCTTTCTGAACGCACGCTTCTTCTGTCTGCGAAGTGCGTGGAAATACTGAGCGGGTGTGGTGAAGTTACCTACCTGCATGTTGTTCTCAGCACAGAGCTGGAGGAATCTTTCGAGACGAGCACTTGAGTGCTCTGGTCCCATTCCTTCATAGCCGTGAGGGAGCATCATTACGAGGCTGCTCGGTGTCTGCCATTTGGATTCTGCGGATGATATGAATTGGTCTATGATTACCTGTGCTCCATTGGAGAAATCACCAAACTGAGCTTCCCACATGTTGAGCATGTTAGGGCAACCTAGTGAGTATCCGTAGTCAAATCCTAGCACTGCGAATTCGGAAAGCAGACTGTTGTAGACGCAAAGTTTAGCTTGGTCTTCAGCGAGATTCTGGAGCGGGATGTAGCGTTCTCGTGTCTCAGAATCATAGAACACAGCGTGACGGTGAGAGAAAGTTCCGCGCCTAACATCCTGACCTGATAGTCGCACTGGGTGACCCTCTAGAAGGAGTCCACCCCATGCCATTGACTCAGCCATCCCCCAGTCGAATCCTTTGCCTTCAGCAAAAGCTTTCGCACGCCTCGGGATGAAACGCTTAGCTAGAGTCGGGTGCATATTGAAGCCGTCAGGAAGAGTTGTTAGAGTCTTGCCTATGTGCTCAATAGTCAACCGGCTGAGACCAGTATTTACTGGTGCGTGAGAGTATGGAGGCTGAGGCTCAGCCGTAGAACCACTGAAGACTGAGCGGTCACCCTGCTCCTGCATTTTAAGCATTTTTTGGTAGCCTGCTTCAAGCTCATTCCAGATATCATTATGAACTTCATCTGCTTCCGCTTGAGTAAGCTCACCATCTGCCACTAGCTGAAGCTTGTAGGCTTCTCCGAATGGCTTACGCGAGTTAATGTTGCGGTAAATATGTGGAGCTGTGAATGCAGCCTGGTCAGTTTCATTATGTCCCTGACGACGGTAGCAATACATGTCTAGCACGATATCTTTACCAAATTTCTGACGATATTCGAGCGCGAACTCTGCTGCCCATACGAGGTCTTCTGGTGACTCACCATTAACATGCAGGATAGGCGCTTCGATCATCTTAGCCACATCAGTAGCGTAGGCAGATGAGCGGGCATCTTCTGGCATTGTGGTGAAGCCTATCTGGTTGTTTATCACGATGTGGATCGTTCCGCCTGTGCGGTAACCAGGTAGCTGGGAAAGGTTGAGTAGCTCAGCGATAGAGCCTTGACCAGCGAATGCTGCATCTCCGTGAATGAGGAGAGGGAGCACTTGCTTACGGTCGGTCTTGCTGCCATCTCCATCGTCACCGATGATGCGCTGTCTCGCTCTTGCCTTACCCTCTGTGACTGCGTTGACCGCTTCGAGGTGAGACGGATTAGCAGCTAGGCTAAGCCTGACTTCTCCGTCTGGGAGTTGACGGACTTTCTCGTAGCCGAGGTGGTATTTCACATCGCCATCACCAGCTACGATAGCCGGAACGTAGTCTGGTGTGAATTCGTAAAGAATTGTAGTAAGAGTTTTCTGCAGGAAGTTACGCAGGACATTGAGCCGACCACGGTGAGCCATACCGAGCTCGATTTCCTTCACGTTGCTAGCTGGGCAATTTTCTAAAATCGTGTTCAGTAGAACCATTGTGCCTTCTCCACCTTCGAGTGAGAATCTTTTCTCCCCGAGGAATCTTTTCCCTAAGAATGATTCGAAAAGTTCAGCTTCAAGAACATATTTAAGGATTTTCTGATGAATTTCTTTAGGCTGAGGTCCAAGCTTTGTGCGCTGCTCTATCTTGCTTCTGATCCAGTTTCTATCATCCGTATTGTGGATATGCATGAACTCAAATCCAGTCTTGCCTGAGTAACACTCCTCAAGTCCCTGAATCATTTCGCGCAGAGTCATCGTCTTGCCACCACGGAAAAACTGAGTTGAAGCATCCTTATCAAGATCTGCCTCTGTGAGTCCGAATTCTTTTAATGCTAAACGAGGATTTCTCTCTGGATGCTTAGCAAGCGGATTAATATCGGCCTGAGTATGACCGAGTGTTCTGTAATTGTAGACTAAGCTAACACATTTGCCACGGAAGGTAAGATTGCCTTCTGCTTCTGATTCATTTGCAGTACCTGATGGCACAGGAGATACTAAAGGAACGGGAACAACTGCTGTAGCATTTGTCGTTGAAGCTGTATCTGCAATTAAGCCAGCTTCTTCACGTTCTTTCTTAGTCTGAGCGTTTCCGAGTTCGAAGCCCTCAAAAAATGCAGACCACTCTTTGTCTACTGATTTTGGATCATCGCACCATTCTTGGTATTTATCATCGAGAACGTCAGCATTGAGACGAGGTGAAACAAATGAATTCATATTTATGATTTTTTAAATGGAAAACTTTACTCCCCGAGCATTTATTGCTTGGTAAGAGAGTCAGATGTATTTACTTAAGAGTCAGGAGCCGAAGAGTCAATAATACTTCCAACTATTTATCACTTTTATAGCCCTAAATCACATATCCAGAGCCCTAAAGCGCATAATCAACAGACTTTATGATAGAAATCAATCATCTCACCAAAAAATACGGCAGATTTACCGCAGTAAAAGACCTTTCCTTTAACGTTGGAGCGGGACAAGTCGTCGGATTTTTAGGACCTAACGGAGCTGGTAAAACAACCACTCTCAGGATGCTAACTGGTTACTTACCACCTACATCAGGCACTGCTTCTATCGCCGGATACGATATTTTTAAAGACTCAATAAAAGCTCGTTCACAGATTGGCTACATGCCAGAGAATGTGCCTCTCTATGATGACATGCGAGTGCGTGAATACCTGAAATTCCGCGCTCAAGTCAAGGGACTCAAAGGCAGTGAAGCTAGAACTATGACAGGTGAAGCTATAGAGACCTGTGGACTATCCCACATGCGCAAGCGGATGATAAAAACGCTCTCAAAAGGGTATCGCCAAAGAGTAGGTCTCGCTGACGCACTGATCAATAAGCCACAGCTCCTCGTGCTCGATGAGCCTACTAATGGGCTCGATCCGAACCAGATCCGCTCGATACGTAATCTGATTAAGAAACTCGGTGAGAAGCATACGATTCTTGTTTCTAGTCATATTCTGAGTGAAGTAGAAATGATAGCTGACCACATTGTCATCATTGATGGTGGTGAGATCAAAGCATCTGACACCCCAAAAAATCTCATCGACGGAATGCGGGCAGCTGGCAAAATCACAGCTGAGATTCAGGGCAACGGCGAAACTATCCAAGGCGCTATTAGCAGACTTAATCACGTAAAGAAAGTGACCAACACAGCGATGGAAAAAAAGTGGAATAAACTCGATATACTTTGTGAATCTGGCACTGACACGCGTGAACGTATTAGCGAGCTCTCCGCACAATACGGCTGGCAAATCCGCACACTGCACCGCCACAAGGGAACTCTAGAGGACGTATTCGTAGAATTGACTCGGAAGGATTAAGTGTTTAACATTTCATTCATGGCTCGCATCCGCACCTTTCTTTTACCAGCTATTCTGCTCATCACTGGGCTAATAGCGGCTTCGATTGCGTTGCCAAATGAACAGACCGAGGTAAATCGTCAGATGATAGGTTACCCTGACTCTGACCGATTCGCACACCAGTTTCGTGTCTACCTACTGGGCTTTCTATGCATACTTCCCTTACTCTGTAGCTTACTATATCTCTGCCTAGATACGCTGGATAAATATACCATTAGAATCTTTCTAAATTGCTTCGTTATATGCTTTGGTGCTTTATTTATAATAATGATGCTAGAGGATCTTCAGGATAATCTTTCTGATTTTAAGCAATCTGCCGAAAGCAGCACTCTGATGCTCCGGCACTACATCTCGAAACTACCCGCATTAATCGTATTCATACTCCCCTACTCACTGATGCTCTCATTACTATGGGCACTAGGCAGAATGTCTCGTACTCAAGAAATCGTCTCTATTATCCAGACTGGCAGAGGTGTATTCCGCTTCACTCGTCCACTCATCGGAGTAGGAGTTATCTGCACTGTCATATGCCTTATTTTTAATTACTACTGGGCGCCTATTGCTGAGAACAAGGAAGATCTCATCCTTAGAGAAGCGAAAGGTGAATCAATGGCTGAGGCTAGAGATGTAGCCTACCAAAACTCTAATAATTCACGACACTGGCTAGTAGGAGAATTTCCTTATGATCACTCAAAGGGTGAACCTCTCAAATATATAGAAATCACCACTCTTAATAAACAGAATCAAGCCACTTCTAAGATTATTGCTGAAGAAGCCACATGGTCATTAAAAGATAGGTCATGGACCCTTAAAGAGCCCACTACGTTTAATCTAACAAACCCAAGATCCGACATCCCGATGGTAGCTGTTTCTAAAGAGGATGTTGTTACTAAATGGGAAGAAACACCTTACCAAATCATCAAACCAGGACAAAAAGCTCCCTATCTAGGAGTCCCTGGACTCATTAGTTGGTGCCAAAACCATGTTGATAATCCGCTCTCTGACAAGCGCTCCTACCAGACCCACCTTTACTACCGCGTCGCCCAGCCATTCATCTGTCTTATTACTATCTTATTGGCTGCTCCACTAGGTATCGTATTCAGTCGTCGCGGGGTGGGTGGTGGAGTTGCCGTTGCTATATTCCTATGTGCTGGAATGATATTCTGCTCGACTGTTTTCCCTACACTAGGAGAGTCTGGGCACTTGCCGCCTATCCTTGCAGCATGGGCTACGAACATTCTTTTCATTTTAATAGCGCTCTACTTATTCTATCGCAGAATGACCGGTCAACCGATCTACCAGATGATCAAGAACCTTCTACCATCAGGAGACTAAATCTATGGCATTACCTGAATCATGGTCTTTTAAATCTCGCGCACATCAGTGCTCTATCACTGAGAAAAAATTCGAAGATGGAAACACCTTCTACACCGCAATCTACCCAGATCCAGAATCTAGCGGTTACTTGCGAAAGGATTTCTCATTAGAAGCGTGGAATTATAAGTCAGATGAGTTCAAAAGTCCATTTTCATTCTGGAAATCTACCTACGAAGTCGTCATTGCGGAAGCCAAGCCAGAGGTCGTTGCCAAAGATTCCGCAGAGGGATTACTCAGTCGCTTAATCGAAGAAGATCAAGAACACACCGAGAACGCCCGCTACATCCTAGCTATCATGCTAGAACGCCAAAAGCTCCTCAAGGAAACCGATAAACAAATGACACCGAATGGAACTCTACGCATCTACGAGCACAAGAAGCTGGGCGAAATCTACATTATCAAAGACCCCAACATCCCGCTTGATCAAGTGGAGTCGGTACAGAAGGAAGTCTCGGAGTTACTATACGGGAGAGATCTATAATTCACTTAATTGGGAAGCCCAGTTTTAGCCAATAATGAAAAACTGTTTGTGTAAGGATAAGATGCCTTTATATTTAAGTGATATGAAAAACCACCTAAAATTATTACTGATTGCGTCCTCACTAATTACTGTAGCCACACTTTCATCATGCGTCCCAATTGCGGCTGGTGCAGCTGCAGGTTACGTGGTGTCAGAAGCTAACGAGTAGAACTTGAGTCTACAGTAAATTATAACTACAGACCCTCACCTATGTAGATGAGGGTTTTTAATGTAATTTCACAAACAAAATATTTAGATACCCCCCAGACCGCTGCCCCCTTTGACAAACACCACTATCCCTATATCTAAATGATCCTTAGCATAGGCAACACTTATCTGCGTATTAACTATGGTAGCCTCTTAAGATTGCCGGAGAATGTCGCTTACTGTTTTCAGTTCGTTTATAGTATTAATTAAGGTTAAATACTATGCTTGGTAGCCGCAAACCGAGGCAATGGATGATTGTATATCGACTATATTTGCTGCTGCATCATTACCATCGAAAATTGCGCTTCCTGTAACGATAAGATCTGGATTAATTTTAGCTATTTTGGCGACATTTTCTTTCTTCACTGCTCCATCAATAGCGATGATGAGCTCTGGTTTCCAGTTGCGGAGTTTCACAACGCGCTCTTCTACTATAGGGAAGAATGTTTCCTCACCTGTGTCAGGTCCGATTGAGAGGACGAATACTACGTCGATCCAGTCTAGGAATGGCTGTAAAGTTTCGAGCGGGGTGGTAGGATAGATACCCACACTTGCTAGCGCCTCAGATTGATTAATGAGTTTTAGCGTAGCGGCTATATTTTTAGTGTGCTCAACTTGGAATGTGATGATATTAGCTCCAGCTGCGATGAATCCTGGGATCTGGTTCTCAGGTTTATCAGTGAGAAGATGAACATCTTTTATGAGGTTAGTATCTAGCCCAGCTAAGAATGATGCTCCGACTGAAATCTCAGGCCATATTACGCCATCCATGACATTTAAATGGAGGAGATTTACACCAGATTTTTCTAGTATAGCAATTTCTTGCCCTTGATTCATCATGCTGCCAGTAAGTGTGCCTACGCTTAGTTGCGGGCTTCCTATACGGAGCTTGGAAATAAGATCTTGCTTGCTCATGTTAGTTATTTTTTACGAGTTTGGTGAGAATTTTTTTAGATCCTTCAGTGGCAGAAGGATCAGACATCTCACTACTAAGATTTAGCAGAATTCCCTCTAGATTACCACCACTCTTAGCGACAACATCTGCACGTGAAACATAGGCACCCATGCCAGCGTCTCCTACTACTCCTATATCAATGATAAGCGCTTTGTCGCCGAGTGACTCAATTTCCTCGATCATCAAGCCAGCTTCCGCGGTCTTGGTGTCGAGTGTTGCTAGTATTGCCATTGTTTTTATGGAATTATTGGGTTGGGAAATTATGAGAAACGGATGTATTTTTTAGGAGTCATGTTGAAGCAGCCTTAAATTTTCTGAGAAAGGAGTTCAATGTTGAAAAACTTTTACAGACGAGCATTACATGACACATAATTCTGTCCGTCATCCTCCGCGTTAAAAAACAAGTATGTCACCCAAAATATCCACTAGGTAGCTAGTCTGAAAAGATACTTTGTTTTCATATTTAATACCCTAATAAAAAAGTGCCATTACTCAAGAGCAATGACACACTTCGTTTAGAACTTTAGTTAGAGATGCTATTTGATCTCCTTGCGAAGCTCTTCTTCAGTGTAAGAACCTGCGCGATCTTTCGTAGCCTCTTTGATCTTCTTTACATGATCGGCTTTTACTACTCCGCCTTTATTACCTTTCATATAACGGATGTAGGTCATGAGGCTGGCTAAATCTTCGTCTGTAAGATCTGTGCGTTCTTTGTAGGCTGGCATTGCTTGCTCGCCTTTATACTCTTCGCCGTTGACTTTGATGGGACCTTCTAAACCGTGAAGAATAACTTTCGCCAATACATCTGGATTTCCATTAACCCACTCGGATTCTGCTAGTGGAGGGAATATACCTGCCTGTCCCTGACCTTCAAGTCCATGACATCCTGAGCATGCCGCGATACCTAGGTAAAGTGATTTGCCATGTTTGTAGCGCTTCTTTTGATCTGCTGGGACTGGAGGTCCTTTAACAACTTTCTCACCTGCATACTTATCTGCATACTTATCTGCATTGTTGAGCATATTTGTGAGTGATTTTTCCATCGGTAGTTTGAGAGCGATTACCTCGCCTACTTTAGTACCAAGTCCACTGGTGTAGACTGCCTCTAACTTATCAGCTTCTTTTTTCTTCGCTTTAATGACGGATATTGCTTTCGCATGACTTTCTGAAGTGGCTATCTTTCCAAGTGCGAAGACGTATGAGAGAACTGTCTTTGAAGTCGGTTTGTAGCCAATTATTTTTTGAGCTTCTGACTTGCTGGAGTAGTGTGCGAGCTCGAGTGCGGAGTTGACTAAGTCTATGTTATCCGAGTCAAGAGCCTGCTCGATGAGGTGATTAGGAATCCACTTCATGGACTCGTATGCCCATATTGCATGGAGAAGAGCGAGATCATTATAAATAGGCTTAGTGTTGAGTTTATTCCACTCTTTATAATCCTCTGTTCCTGTGCTGGAGGTTATTCGCTCTACGATGAGTCGCTGAGCGGTGTCTCTGACTGTTCCATTTACATGGCTGAGATTTTCTTGTAGCTGGGCTACGGTAGCAGAACTAAGTTTAGGAACTTCGCTCACTTTATTACCCTCATAACGCACACGGTAGATCCTGCCATTATTCGGCTTAGGCTTGTCGAGACCACGACTAATGTATTGCTTTCTGAGGTAAGTAGTCATGTAGGTAGTGTGCTGAATCAGCCCCATATACATATCTATTACCCATAGTGTACCATCAGGAGCAGTGTAAATATTCACTGGGCGGAACCACTCATCAGTAGATGCTATGAATTCTTTTTCTTTGAATGGGAATGAGCCTTTAGGTTTACTAGGGTCACTGTGATCGAGTGAAACAGCTTTGATGAGATTACCACAGGGAATGGATACGAATGCTGAACCATAAAATTCTTTGGGGAAGTTTTCTCCCCTGTAAATTCCCATTCCAGCAGCTGCTGTACATTTGATGAGCTTTCCTGATTCATTCAGCATATTACCTTGGTAAGCACGGTTTACACCTGGATTCATACGAATCGGGTAGACATTATTACTTACTAAAGCTGTGCTAATACTATGTTTAGGTGTGTATTGAGGATGATGGCGGAAGAGATTAGGACGTGTACTATCGCCATTCAGAGTCTTACTATTAGCATTGTGGTAGAGTCTACCAGCATCGTCTTGAGCAATACCCCACTGACCGCGAAACGCAGTCTTTTCCTTAACCCATTTGCCATGGATTCTACGGTAGCGGTTGTCTGACTTTGCATTATAATACCAGTTATCTCTACCCAGTAAGAGCCCATTAGCCTTGTGCTCGGCATTGCCCCCAAGAGCGTAATCCTTGTCTACTAAAATAGGCTCACCTTCAGGAGTGATACCATTTTCGCCTCCTCTTTTAATAAAATAGAGCTGATCCTTATGAGCATAAAGCAGACCGTCTGATGTGACTGCACAAGCTCTTGGCAGAATGAGTTTATCGAGAAATATTGACGTTTTATCAAGCTGTCCATCACCATTGGTGTCTTCGAGCACTTTTATTCTTCCTACTGGAGCATTCTCATCTGTGGAAGCTGCATCTAGCATATAATTCGTCATTTCTACCACCCACGCTCTGCCGTCAGCATCGAACGATAGACTCACTGGCTGATGAACGCTTTTCTCTGCAATATTCTCTAGCACAAACCCATCCGCAATCTGAAAGGTTTTAAGCGCCTCTTCTTTATTAAGGAATGGCGACGGTGGAATCTGATCCGCAGGGATTGGGTCTTTTTGAGTGTTAGGATCTTTCTTGTCTCCATTTTGGGCGCATAATGGCAGAGCGGTGAGACCTAGGAGACAAGTGATGTTTATGATGGCTTTCATGAGCGGTTAGGTTGTGGTAAAATGTAATTATTTATTTATCAGTTGGCTAGTTAAAGTCAATTAGCTTAAGGTTATACCTTCTAGTTTGAAAAGATTTACTGCCTACTGTTTTCCAGTAAGTGTGGTCTTAACTATTTAAAATGGTCTCTAGATTTTTTTGTTACCTTCGCTCAAATTACAGGCTTCTTGGCGACTGCCTCAGATCTAACACATGCGCTGAATGCTGAATGCTGAATGCTGAAGTGATAGCTATTGATCCGATGATACAAAGAGTATTTGATATGGATTTCGTAGTTATATATTTTTGAATATACGTCTTCATTTCCAGATTCATAGCTTTTTCTACGGCTTTAAATTTTATGTTTTACGACAAAAAAAGCGCCCTTTAAATAAATAAAGGACGCTTTTGAAAGTTAATAATTTATGAGGAAACCTACTCAGCAAGTCGCTGTGCCTGGATTGCCCACTGCTCACGCTGAATGTTGCCATCGAACTCTAGTTCCTTCTGGAAGTAGTCTATCTGTCGCTCTGACCATAGTGCTATCTGCTTGTGCTTGTAGATACCTAGCTTATTCAGCTGACTGTGTAGACTATCAGAAACTCCGAATATGTCTCCAAGATTGTCTTGAGACTTTGGCGCTTTCAGGTAGATGATGCCCTTATCTGCGTCTTGCTCTACGCCAGCTCCGAATGATGCTAGCATTGTCTGTTTGGTGAGTTCGGTAATCTGCTTTCTGAGACGTTCGATTTCCTCGTCCTTGCCAGAGTATTTATTTTCTATCTCGCTGAGTGATTCCTCTAACTTAGTTACAGTTTTTTGCTGATTACTAGTTTCGCTACTTAGCTTATTAACTAAGGCCTCTTTCTTCTCTAACTCCGTGATTGCCTTATCCAGTTTGGAGGTATCAGATAGTTTGTCTTGTAGCTTAGAAATCTCTGCATCGCGGGATTCTACGTGTTTTTCTAACTCTTCGAGCCTGCTAGCCGTGGTGCTAGTTTTCTCGCTGAGGAATTTCACGCGCCCCTCTCTCTCCTCTAGTTTTTCTTTGAGAAGTGTTAGCTCAGAGGTATCACTTGCTTTAGCAATAGCTCGCTCTAGCTCATTCTGCTTTTGCTGAATGCGGGACTTTAGGGTGGAAATCTCGTCTTGATGATTCACATTCTCTTTATGGATATCATCCAGTTGCTTATTCTTACCAGCCAGTTGATCTTTTAACCCATCTACCTCTGAGGTATCGTTGATTGATGATTTGATCGTCAACAACTCGGACTTCGCGTGGTTGAGTGCTGCTTCTAGTTCATTTAGTATCGCGTCTTTCGTTTCCATGAGGTGAGTTAGTTTGTTTAGTTCCAGAGTTTTGTAATTAAGAGCTTCGCGTATTTTATCTATCTCTGAGGTGTCATTACTTAGGCTTTTCAGACTCTCTATTTCATGTTCGCTTTTGGCTAGCGCTTTTTCGAGGTCTGTTATCTTACTTTCCTTCTCTGATGTCTGATTACTCAGCGTGTTTATAAATCCTATTTTGTGGTCTAGTTGGTTTTTAAGGTCATCTACTCTTGAAGTATCGGCTAGCTTCTGGCGACTGCTGTTTACCTCTGCTCGCAGTTCGGTAATTTCTGCTAGATGAGTGTTACGCTGATTCTCCAGCTCTTGTGCTCTAGTTTGCGCTACCTCTGCTTCCTGTCTGATCGAGTTGAGCGTGATATCCTTCTGATCTATCTCATCCTTCAAGTGATCTATCTCAGTAGAATTGCCCAGTGTTTGCTGGAGCTTGATTAATTCATCACTCTGATGAATCGTAGTCTTCTCTAGCTCAATTAGTCTTTCATGCTTGCCTTTATTTTCAACTAGTAGGAGATCTATACGCTCTTGCTTGCTTGTGATTTGCTTATTCAGGACATCTAGCTTAGAAGTGTCGGTAAGCTCCTTACGTAAACGCTCTACTTCTAGGTGACTCTCCACTAATTGCCTTTCAGCTATTTCACTCTTCTCGTTGAGCTGGAATTTCTGATCAGTGAGGCTCTCCAACGCTTGATGGCTATCAGCCAAGTCAGATTTGAGTTTAGCTATTTCGTTAGGATCAACAACTTTAGAGTAGAGAGTTTTGATCTCTGAACCTTTACTATCGATCTCAGACTGTAATGCTTTCACATGGTCTTCTTTCTCTATCAATGTAGACTTGAGTGCATCTAGCTCGCTAGTGTTCTCTAGCTCTGAACGTAAGCGCCCAACTTCAGCATGGCTTTCATCGAGTTGCTTTGCCTTAGATTCTAAATCTTTCTGTAGTTGCATCAGGTCTGAGGCTACACCATTTGATTTAGCAAGTTTAGCTCCTTGTGTTTCGAGTTCAGATTGCAGCTTATTCATAGCCGCCTCTTTCTCTTTCAGGGTAGACTTGAGACCGTCTATTTCGCTGGTGTTTTCGAGCTCCTTGCGCAGGCGCTTTACTTCAGCATGGCTCTCATTGAGTTGCTTCGCTTTCGTATCTACATCCTTTTGTAGCAGCTCTAACTTAGAGGCTACAACATTTGATTTTGCTAGCTTAGCTCCTTGCGTTTCGAGTTCAGATTGTAGCTTATTCATGGCTGCCTCTCTCTCTTTCAGGTTAGACTTGAGACCGTCTATTTCACTGGTGTTTTCGAGTTCATTGCGCAGGCGCTTTACTTCAGCATGGCTCTCATTGAGTTGCTTCGCTTTCGTATCTAAATCCTTTTGTAGCTGCCCTAACTTAGAGGCTACACCATTTGATTTTGCTAGCTTAGCTCCTTGTGTTTCGAGTTCGGATTGCAGCTTATTCATGGCTGCTTCTTTCTCTTTCAGAGTAGACTTCAGACCGTCTATTTCGCTGGTGTTTTCGAGTTCCTTACGGAGGCGCTCTACTTCAGCATGGCTCGCATCAAGTTGCTCTACTTTAATGCCTAGCTCTTTCTTAATATGTCCTAGCTCAGCCGCAAAGCCTTTTGATTTATTCAGTTCAGCTCCTTGACTATTAATCTTAGAATGTAACTCACTAAGCTTCGCCTCTTTTTCTTTAATTACTAAATGAAGTGAATCGATTTCGCTCGTATTCTCTAATTCGGAACGGAGACGCTTTACTTCTGCATGGCTTTCATCTAGCTGTTTCACCTTTATCTGAAGCTCTTTATTTGCTGTCTCTGCATGGCTGTTAAGAGCTTCTAGCTCAGTATTCTTTCTCTCTAGTTCAGCTGTCAGCCCTTCTAGTTGTGAGGTATCTTGAAGCTTTGACTTCAAGTCTTTGAGCTCGGCATGTGTATCTCTCAGGTAGCTTTCTAACTGATCGATTCGTTGCTGTTTGCCAGTGTTGTGCTTCTCTAGATCTTTAAGCTTATCAATGTTAGATTGATAATCATTATGCAAAAGAGAGTAAGTGCGCTTCTTCTCATCAAGCTCATCTTGCATTCCTCCGAAACTCACTATCTTATTATCGCGCTCACCAAGTAGGTGCTCAAGCTCGCTGATCTTGGTCTCTCTAGCTTTCAAATTATTACCTAAATCTGATATTATCGATTCTTTCTGTGAAATGTCCGTCTGGAAGAGCCCGAGTTTTTGTCTCACACCTTCGACCTCAGACTGGTCTTCTAGTTGATCATTGAGATTATTGATTTGAGCTGTATCTTGCTCTACCTTGTCTTCGAGCCCTTTGATCTTATCACTTAGCTTGACAGTTGTGGCGTCTCTCTCTCCGAGGTAACGCTCTAGTTCTTCTATGCGTTTTTGTCTACCAACATTAGCCTCATGACTTTCGTCTAGCTGCTTCTGCTTACTACCTAATTCAGCTTTGGTTTTCTCTAGCTGATCCGCTAGCTCATCTCGCTCAGAAGTGTCTTTGACATGCTTTCGTAGTGTATTGAGCTCGTTTAGATCCTTTGTCTTCTGCGCTCTGATGCTCTGGAGCTCTTGCTGCAGATGCGTGATGTGATTTTCTTTTTCAGCGAATTGATTACGCTGCTTTAGGAACTCTTCTTTCTTAGCTCCTAAGACAGAGTTATGCTCAGCGATGAGCGATTGCTGATGGTCATTTGTCGCTTTGAGAGCGTCGATCTGCTTGGTAAACTTCTCTTGCTCAGAATTATCCTGTAGCTGAAGTTCCATGTTAGATAGAGCTTCTTTTTGACCTTTAATCTCTGTGTCCTTCTCAGAAACTGTTGTCTCTAGTAGTTCTATCTTAGATTCGTAGGATACATTTTTTTGGTCTAGCTTTTCTAGCTCTTTTTCTTTCGATAAAAGGACTTTTTTAAGGTCAGTTAATTCCGCTAGCGGCTTTTTAGTGTCCTCAGCCAGTTTGGCTACTTTAGATTGCTCTTCAGAGAGTGTTTTCTGAGCTTTAGACAGAACAGTGTCTTTCTCAGAAAGCTGAGATTGTAATAAAGAGAGTCTTCCATTTAGATTATCGCGCTCACTTGTGTCTGCTAATTTAGAATTGAGATCATTACACTTTTTCTCAAGTTCAGCTATCTTAGCATTCTTGTCTTTAGACTCATCGACCAACTTATTGATCTCCTCACCACGAGTGTTTAGCTGCAATTCAAATTCCTTGATCTTAGCACTTAGCTGATCCATTTGAGTGGTATCTTTAAGCTGCTTGTTAAGGCTATTAATATCACTATCTTTCTTAACTAGTGCTTTCTCTAGATCCTTAATCTGTACTTGGAGATTACTTAGTTTTCCGTTCTTTTCGCTCAGATCATTATTGAGCTTTTCGATTGTTGAATCCTTTAGGACTCCCTGCTCTTTTAGATTTGCTACGTGCTCTTTTTGCTTTTCGAAGACTAGTTCGACTCCCTTTAGTTGCTCTTTCAGAGTGCTAATCTTCTCATCTCTGCCTTGAACATCATTGGTAAGCATCCCTATTTTCTCCATTGCTGTATCCAGCTCGGAGGTATCCTCCATTTGGGAAACAAGAGCTGTTAGCTTTTGGTTACGCGCATTTAAATCAGTCTGTAGTAGTCCTACCTGGTGTTGCTTCTGGTCTAACTCTCCAGCTAGCTTCTTCATCGCTGACTCTTTCTCTACTAATTGAGTTTCTTTAATAAACATCGTCTTCTTGATGTCTTCAAGCTCAGTTCCTTTAGCTGCTAGTTCTTCAAGTTCGTCGCACTTCAGCTTAGATTCTTCTAGATTTTTTTGTAGTTCTGTGAGCGAGTCATTTCGAGTTTTGAGGTCCAGTTTGACCGCCTCATAGCGCTTCTCTTTTTCAGTGAGTGATGCATTTACAGCAGTGAGCTTTGACTCTAGTTCTCCATTTTGCTTAATCCTTGTTTTGAGGTCATTGATATCACTATTCTTCTTAAGAATGATGTTTTCTAACTTGCTAAGTTTCTCATCACGCTTCTTGAGATTCAACTGTAGTTCGTTGATCTTTGTTCGCTTAAGTTCTATCTCTGTAGTGTATTTCTTATCCACTTCAGCAGCCTTCTTTTCAAAGAGTTTGATCTTCTCAGGCTCCTCTTGGTTTGATTTTAGAACATTGATCTGGGCTAGATTATCACGCTTATTCTTCTGATATTCATTCTCGATCGACATCAGCTTACGGTTCGCCTCTTTAAGACTTATCGCATGTTTGGTGCGCAGTTCTTCTTGCTGAGCGATGATTTGCTTCGCCTTCTCAGCCTCATCTTGCCAACGCTTTTTGACCGACATCCAATATTCTTCTTTCTTCTCGTATGCTCCACGATATTCGTCCGCGATTCTGCGGTGCACATTAGTTTCATGCCTTAGCTCATTAGTGAGGCGCTTATGGCTACTTAGTGAGTTTACTAGAAGTTTTTGCTTTTTATTATTGCCGCCACGGTCAGCGAATTGTCCCCATATATAGAAGAGAGTTGCGGTGACGCCAGCCACTATGAAGAAAGCCAGGAGGTAGAATATATCGTTAAATTGATCCATTGTTGGTGGGGTAAAGTTAATTTTGGGGAGGGATGAAGGAGGGTTTTATAAATTTAGTATTACTTGGATAAGTAGTTATTATTACTTTTCTTCAGGGACTTCGGTCATGCTTTTAGTTTCTTGTTTTACCAATAGTTGATACTCAGCATTAAATTTCTTTGCTGTATTAAGTTCATCTAACAGCTCTTTCTTAATATCATGCAGTTCTTTCTGCACGATACGCCCACTGGGTCTAATTAGCCTGCTAATAAGCCAACCTAGGAAAAAGAATACTAGTCCTAGAATTGCGATAGCTATCACATGTTGAAGATTTGAATACTCATTAAATTTATCGTAGCCTATGAATAGTAACATCGTTTTAGTTGGTAAATGGTTTGTTTATTGGGGAGGATTTGGGGGTGTTATCGAACTTAATATCTAGCGGACTCTAATTTCTACTCTACGGCTGAGTTTCTTATCTACATCTGATCCTTCTGCTCCGAAAAATTCCACCTTAGTTCGTGATATAGGTATTCCTTGTTCGACTAATTTTGCCTGCACACTAGTGGCTCTTTCTTTACTGAGTTTTTCATTAGAGACAGGATCCCCTGTGTGGTCAGCGAAGCCGCCTATCACGATCACTGATTTCTTATCCTCTGATTTTAAAATAACTTTGGCGATCTCCAGCACTAGAGGATCATACATAGTAGCTGCATCTTTCTTACCAGAATCAAAATAGATTTTATATTCCTTAAGCTCGTTTCTTAACCGCTTAGCTTCTGCTTTTGTTTTGGCTTCTGCTTGGGCTTCTAATTCTGCTTTTTTCATCTGCTTCTCTTTCTTACCTGCTGACACAGCAGTATCTACAGCTACATCTTTGTTCATTACCTTAGGAGTTTTAGGCTTGGCATCTTTGTTATAGATGAGCTCTATTTTAGTGGCTGTGCCTCCGAATTTTTCAATCAAAGATTTTGGGTAGGCAGGGTCTGTAGTGATTCCGGTCACTTTAGCTACCATATCATTCTCATAGTAGATCTTACCGCGCACTGTGTTTCTCAGTTGTTCACTGAGCAGTTTTTGATCAGCAGATGTCCAGATGTATTCAGAACTGCGCTCGTCTGGAGCTATTTCGCTCTTAAATTTATATTGGTTGCTCACATTCTGAGTGAAGCTCTTGATGTAGGATGATAGATTCACACTATCATTACGATTCGCATATCCTGATAGCACTACAACTCTCTGCTTATCATCTTTCTCAATAATGAATTCGGGACGATATTTTAAATTATTCTCTACTTTTAGCGGTTCTATTTCAGTCGACTTGAGCAGAGGCTCTAGTTTTTTAGTTAATGACCTAAACTCTGCCCTACTGCTCAATGTCCCTGTTAGTGCAACAGATGCAGGGTTATCCACTATTTTTACTGAGCCTTTACCGACGTTAGATTTGATGATCATTGCTATATAATCATCTATTTCGAGTACCTTGCCTGACACTGCCACCTGATCCTTAGAGACGATCATATTATCGGTAATCACTGCTGACTTAAATTGTTTTTTTACTAATGATATAAACGCATTTTTCTCTGCAGTATTAGAAAGTTTACCATCTATACGAATCTCGTTCTTACGATCATTCCACTCCACGTAGACCGCGCTTGAAGCAAGAACTGTTTTAGGCTCAATTTTAGGCTCTTCTATAATTTCAGGCTCAAGGTCAGGCTCAGCCTTCACTTCTGGCATTGGGGTAGGCGGAGTAGGCTCTTCATTAATCTCAGGTATGCCTGCTATAACCTCCGGCTCAATTGGTGCATCTGGGGCAAATTCAAACTTTACATTGATATCATCAAAATCAACGGTGGCTCCATAGACACTTTTGACAATGTTTTCTACATTCACTTTTACACTTTCCTCGGTTTCTCCAGGCTCGGCGATTCTACGGATATTTATTTTCTCCGCATGTAGATGGTTCATTTCAATGTCTGCATCTAGGTAACCTGAGTTTCCTAGAGCTTGGCGCACATCCTTCTTTAACATTCCCTCGTGAAACTCGCGTAGCTGTGGGGCGACAAAATATGTCGAACCAGCTGTAATAGCTACAAGACCTAGTATGAGGAGGATGAATTTCATGTTTATACAATTGATTTTGAACACTTGGGGGGCTTTATTGTCACATTTTAAAAAAAAATGGGATGACAAGGTGGATATTATGGCTAAATTAAAGGTTAAGGCAATGCTTATTTTAAAAAAAACCATCTTATCAGTATCTTATGAATCAATTTTATCTAAAAACATGGATTTCCATTGAACCATTTTCTTTAGCGTTCTAGATTGTGCGAATGACTCCGCAGCGCCTATCCATATCACAATACGTCATGGCATTAGCCCATGTAGCCAGTCTTCGTAGTGAAGATCCATTTCGTAAAGTAGGTGCTGCTGCTCTAGATTTTGATAATCGCGTTATAGGTACAGCTTACAATGGACTGGCACCTGGCTATGACGCGCCAGATGGATTCTGGGCAGATCGCGATAAACGCCAGAAATACATGCTCCACGCTGAGGTGAATCTCTGTAGTCTATTTAAGCGTGGTGAAGCCCGAGTCATAGCCACCACTACGATGCCATGTACCTCCTGCATGCAAACACTCTGTGCATACGGAGTCCAAGAAGTCTACTACGCTGAGGAATATAAGGCCTCGGACGCTAAAGAGATAGCAAAAACCTATGGTGTTAAGCTAGAGCAAGTCACCGATTTTCCGCAGATTCAGTTCTAATCAACCTTCAGGAACTTCAGGTAAAGCATTCAGCAACTCCTGATACCTATCCACATCGAAATCTCGCTTATCTATAAACATGCGATTCGACTCATCTGCTAAGCAGAGAGCTATTAGCATTTTAGCCTCTTCAGCCACTTCTCCATTAGTAACTAGGCGGTCAAAAGTAGTTTTTACGTATCGCGTATCATTAGACTCAAGTTGCTGCTCCACTGCCGGCACAAGCTTCTCTACAAAATTTTCCTCTTCGAACATGGACTCATTATAATACTAGCTTATAAATTATCAACCTTCCCTATAAAAAATAATTATCCCATATTCTATGACATGCCAATTTGGGTTACAACTTATGAAATTTACATCAACAGGTTATAGGGAACTTCTGTAAACTCATCAAACTAGTGGAATCAAGATTTTAGGATTTTTTCACCTTCATCAAGGTGTCGCATTTTCGCGTGATGGGCTTCAAACTAGCTCCTTTTCGAGGGCGTTGATTCCTATCTTAGTCTGATTTAGCTGTGGTTTCAGGGTTTCTACCTGTTATCTCATTAGGAAGGCGTAACGATCCATATTATAGGTAAGGTTACAGAGGGAGTTATGCTGCTTGGCTCGCTTTAAACCGATTGTCCTGCAGTAGTCGGCTCCCATTTGGGACATCCTACCAAAAACGTGTTCTACTCGCACTCTGATCTTAGTGATCCGTTT
>CALAJT010000011.1 GCA_937923145.1 uncultured Rubritalea sp.
GGTCGTATTCAACATGAGCAACAATCAATTCCCGATCTATTTGATGTTCCATTGCAACTTCACGCTCGATTTACGCGTGAACAAATTTTAGTTGGGTTTGGTGCCTGCACAATGCTGGCAGTCAGCTTAGCGCAGGGCAAGCGGCTGGAATGACAATGCTTGTGACTCACCTTTCCGCTGCTACAGCAGCTCTTGTCTGGGCATTATTAGAACGTATCCAACATGGTAAGTGTGGACTCATCGGTATCGTTACTGGACTCATCGCTGGTTTAGCCACCATTACTCCTGCATCAGGAGATGTCGGGCCTATGGGAGCGATTTGTATCGGTGCATTAGCAGCGGTCACTTGTTACTTCGCAGTAAATCTCATCCGTAACAAACTTAAGATTGATGACTCATTGGACGTTTTCGCAGTTCACGGTGTGGGCGGAATTCTTGGAACTATCTTACTCGCATTCTTCGGTCAAGAAGCACTCGGTGGACTTGGTTTAGTGAAGCCAATGTTCGAGCAACTCAATATTCAGCTCATCGCTCTAGGTGTTACTATCGCATGGTCAGCAGTAGCAACCGTGATCATCATGCTTATAGTCAAAGCTACTATCGGTATCAGAGTCAGCCAAGAAGACGAAGACAAAGGTCTAGACCTAGCTGAGCACGGTGAAAGTGCTTACGATGAGTTCTAGGAATTATTTCAAAAATTATTTTCTTACAGAATCTATCAGAGCTATAGCTAAAATCATAAAGCTATAGCTCGCTCAGTTCCTTACTAAAACTCCCAGATAGAATCGGAAATCTACACCAAGTTTTAGGGTCTAAGTTTTCATCGTCTAAGTGGAATGATGGAGCGTATCTTTCACGCTTCCATTGGTTTCTGCTCCAGAGTTTGAAGAAACGGATCACCCAGCTTTTCATGACTCCGGCATCTCTATCTGGAAATTTATGAGTCATCAATGTAAGGACGTCTTTAGGACTGCGCTTGTCTCTGATCGCTGCTTTTTCTATGGCGTCTAAGATTGGGTAAGGCATTAAGTCTGACTCGTCCGTCTGATCGTATTCCTCTGGACGCAGTTCAGCTGTAGGTTGGAGAGCATTCACTGCACTCAATGCTGGGATAGATTCTATGCCATCCATGCTGCTGTTCTCAAGCCACTTGAGCCAGTGACGTAAAAATGCTTTATCTATACCAGCGATCGGGCTTACTCCTCCGCAGGTGTCTCCATCCATCGTTGCATAGCCTACCGCTGCCTCACTTCTGTTAGAGGTCGCTAGTAATAGTGCGTTTCTTATATTGGTGAGCATCCAGATACCAGGTGCTCTGACTCTTGCTTGGATATTCTGGAGAGTGATATCATCTTGTTCCCAAGTGAATTTTCTACCAACACCCGCACTCACCATTCCTGAATAACCATCGACTAACTCAGAAATATTCCAGCGTTGATATTCTGCTCCTATTGACTCTGCTAGGCTCTCTGCCGAGTGCTCCGTAGCGTCTCCGCTATTCTCACTGGCTTGATAGACACAGGCCAAAAGACTCTTCATCCAGTCCTTTTGTTTTTTAGGTAATTCTAAGTATGCTAATTTCTCTCTAACCCCCTTTTCACCTAATTCTGCAACAGCAAAATTTATCGCAAGTTTCACTAAGCATGCTACTGCTGAGCTATCTGCACCCCCACTTAATGAAAGAACAAATCCGTTAGAATAACTTTTACGCATGTAATCAAATAATGCTAAGGCAACTGTTCTACTGAATTCTTCTTCCTTGCACCATAGCTTGTGTTCGATCTGCTCGCTAGGCACCAGATTTTCAAAGCACCACTCATGCGACACCCTTACTAATCCAGGGTGATCTTCAACATCCACTATCCTTGAAGCAGATGCCACTTGTTTCGTTTGATTCAGTTCTACGTCTATGACAGCAGTTGTCAGTGTCCAGTCTTGGAAACTAAAGCGTTTCTCAGTGGCAATGAGTTCACCGCAGCTAGCGATCATAGATCCACCATCGAATACCATTCTGCCAGATTCGTTACCTAACAGGTTAGCGTAAATATAAGCGACTCCAAATGCTCTGCTACCTTCTAAAATAAATCGTTCCCTTATTCTCTGTTTACCGAAAGCAAAGTGACTAGCACTAGGGTTTAAAATAACATCTACTCCATAAGCACAAATCTGAGACCCCGGACGGTCTGCGACCCAAGCGTCTTCGCATATCTCCATTCCGAATGTAACGTCACCAATTTCAAATAACAAATCGCCTATAAGCACTTCCTGTCCACAAATTTCAGTCACTGCAGTATCGCCTACTGGCCAAGCGCTAAACCATCTCGGTTCATAATGCACGCCATCTCCGGCGAGATTTTGTTTTCCATACAAACCTAGAATCTCTCCACCGCAAATTACTGCTGCCACATTAAAGACCGTATTATGATGTCTCCATGGTAATCCCACTACGACTACCATATCAGGAGCTAATCCAATAATATCATTCAACATCTGCTCTGCTCTCAGACAAGTGTCTGGAGCTAAAAACATATCTTCACAACCGTAGCCAGTGATGGCGAGCTCTGGTAAGCAAAGGACATCTACTCCGTCTTCCAGAGCCTCTGCAATGGCTCCAGAGATCCTTCGCAGATTCCCGCCCCAATCCATCGGCGTCTGATTCAGACAGGCTGCGGATACTTTTAGTGTCTTCATTATTCTAAATTAGGCTGTTAGTTAGAAATGGTCAACAAATACTGATACGTCCGTAAAACTCTTTCTAGTTCCATAGGTAATTTCTAGAGCGCTAGTTACAAATGGATAAATAAAAAAGCTTAGATACGAGACCTAAGCTTTTTGATTATTAAATTTTTAATTTTAATTCAACTACTCAGCGTTATCAGCTTTCTCCTCAGGAGATTTTACAGCGGCAGAGTCAGGCTTCACATATTCGATTTTATCAGGATTTTGTGTTGCGTTATCTAATGAATTAGCTTCAGGCTTTGATTGAACTTCAACTTCTAGCTTCAAATCAGCTTTAGGCTCTGTTTTAGGCTCAGCTTTTTTTGCTGACTTGGTAGCTTTAGGCTTTTCATTTAAACTTACACTAGAATTAGCCGCAGATTTGTTAGCGCGCTTTTTAGGAGCTCTTTGTTGCTTTCTTTCCAGCTTATCAGCTTTGTCTGCTGCCTTATCAGATTTTTTATCCTGCTTAGCTTGAGCTACTCTACGAGCAACTTCTTCTTGGAAAATTTCAGCCAGCTTAAAACTGCGCTTAGTAAAATCTTTACCTTCTTTATCTCCAATGAGAGCGAGACCTTCTTCGCCAACTTCAGCTACAAAAATTTTCCACGCTTTCTTAGCAACCTTAGATGGATCTAAATTCAAGCGTTGAACAGAGGCTTTAGGTGCTGGCTGATCACCAGTTTTACGCCCTCTTCTACCTCTACGGTTAGCATTTTGATTTTGCTGATTCTGATTAACAGACTTCTTTTGATTACTCTTGTTACTATCGTTGTCAGCAGAATCTTGATCGTTGTTTTGATCTTTCTTGTTTAGTCTATTTTGCTTTTTCTTCTGTTCAGCTGGCTCTGATTTCTCTGCATGTGAAGCATTTCCATCAGGTGAGTCATCTCCTTTGTTAGTGCGAGTATCTCTCACACCTTGAATAGGCTCTTTTTTAGCTGGTTGTGATGTTGATTCTGTCTGAATTGCTTGTGCTCCTGGCTTCGAATTCGATGCGGAAGCATTGTCGTTAGTTTCTACTGAATTGGAGACTTGTGTGTTGCTAGTCTCATCAGTAGGCGTAGTATTTTCGCTCATTAGTATGATGTCGGCGCCTGCTAAGCAGACGCAACTTATGTTAAATATTAGTCAATTAAATCCCATCAAAATGGCGCTAAAGCTGCTCTATTTCAATGCAATAAAACTGATTTACTGTCGGTTAAATTATCGAATCATTATCAATGTAATTATAATTCGATTACTTAAAATCGCACCATTTGGCTTAGAGTAAAGGCTATTTTATGAGAAAAGTTCAGGAACCATCCTCCATTATTAAAATCTCGTATTTTTAGATACTTTTAATTCTCAATTAGCGTCTCTGGCTGAGTTCATTCTAAATACTTTATCTTGTCTCCTATTCACATACCTGATAATGATCGTAGATGGCTAATTTTCTAATATCTTCCCTAATATTATCATGCTTCGTCTCTGTAATTTCATGTAAAGCCCAGCTAGATGATGATTTTACTTACAAGCAACGTTTAGAGATGATCCCAGCAAAAAATGCAGATGAATGGCTCAATAGACTGAAGAATGATCTAGCGGTTTCATCCTTTAATGATTCATTTATTTCCAGGCTATACTCTGAGCTACCTCCTCAAGATCAATGGTCCGATATCACTGCTAAGCTTGATGAAATCACTAAAGATAGCGACACATTCAAAGAATTCACAAAATCTGATAATCGTCAATTATTCCACCACCACGATGACAGCAGACTTAAAATCCAATTTTTTTCTTCTCTCCTATCCGAAAATAATAATGATGCTGAGCCTCTATACAGAGCTCTATTACTGCAGCAGAAGAACACAGGTAGTTCCTTTTACAGATCTGATGAAATTTACTCTAAACTTCTCCTATTAAGTAAAAATCGAGAAGAGTCTATAGCTTGGTTTGAAAAGCATATTCAAAAGGAACAAAATATTCATAACCACTCCAGTTCATCCAAGCCTGAATGGAAGAAAGCTTTGGCTGGAAACCGTATTGATGAAGGGATTCAGCTATTACTCAAAAAGATCAAATCTAGTAAGGAGGACAAGAAAGGCGAACTCATTTCTAGTTTAGCGAGAATAGCCCATCTTCTCAAAAAACCTAAGCTCGGAGAGCAAGCCATGGCGATGCTTGAAAATAACATCATAGCCAATAAGAAAACTCAAAACTACTTTCGAATTCATGAATATCGCCGTGGATTAGATTATCTAGCTCACCATGGAGAATGGCAACGTCTCTATGATCTCTGTGTAAAAGTTGAGAATACTAAATCAACAAATAAGAGAAATCACTCATTTGGATATCCTTTAAGCAGCTCATTAGACCAATATCAACTCACTGCTCTCTACAATTTGAAAAAGCACGATGAATTTGAAAAACAAATCAATGCTCTGATCAAGAAAAACAGCTCTAATCCTAAATCTATCTTTAGGATGCTCAAATCAAATGTTGCTGACAGTCCGTCAGTAGGTGCGCTCTACATAGACCTTCTTAGTTTAAAAGATAATGATAGTAAAAAGTTAGCCTTTAAGATCTGTATCCACCTTCTAGCCAGAGCCCAAGGAAAGGATGGCTATTATAGAAGAGCTATTACTCTAAATCCTGAAGCGGCTACCCTATTCATCGATTCACTCAGAAAATTTGATCCATTCGAGGAACGCCCTCTTATCTGGCAAGCTGAAATGGCACTTCAGGCTGGGCAAATAGAGAAAGCTGACAAGCTTATTCAGCAAGCCATTGCGCTAGATCCTTCTGATGGTGATCAGGGGAAGTTCACTCGAATGCACTGCTATGATGTTTTAGCGCGAATTTTAGCTAAACAAGGGAACACTGAGAAATCGAAATTTTTCAGTGAAGTAGTCATTTCTATACGTGAAGGAGAAGCCGCAGACGACTACCTCCATGCAGGACTTATACAAGAAGCCACCGATCGCTACAAGAGAGCACTGGGTCACTTTAATGATGCCTACTGTTTACAATCTCGTTTAGCCAAAACGCTGATGGAAGCTGGTAAATTTGATGAAGCTATACCCCATTTTAAGAAAGCCTTTGAGCTAATGCCTGTGAGTTTCGGCCCTAGGGAAAGCCATTGCTTCGGTTGCGAAGGATTATTTGACGATGTACGTGTCCAGAATATTGCTTTCCCAATATTAAGTGCTTTCCTTGAAGAAGAACCAACCAATCCTCGGACTCCTTATCTGTTAGGGCTACTATTTGAAGAAATGAAGAAAAAACCAGAGGCTATTACTGCTTATCAAAAAGCCATTGAGCTAGATCCTAGATATTACAACGCAGCCAAAAATCTATACGATCTAATCTCAGCAGATCCGAATAATTTTGAGCAAACGATAGCACTTAAAACTCAGCTTTTAGAAATCGCACCATATCATAAGAAGGCTAGCTATCTTACTAACCCACATTTATTAAAGAGCTACTGGAAGCGTGCACAAGCGTTCCCTCCTTCTCCACTAGACTTAGCTCCTCTGGCTGACCTTGGCATTAGTATGCCAAAGCTCAGTGGTAAACAATTCGAAGAAATTAAGCATCGTTCCAGAAGATTTAGTATCTCGTCTTCTTATTTCGATAGAGAAGACTCTGTGGATGGCTGGTCAGCTAGGGAAATTCTTCAGAAAAATAGCTTCTTGAATAATCTTTAACTGAGCATGGCTGTTCTGGCTTTGAGTCCCTATCAATAGCTGACTAAATAATTCAATTCTCCCGACTCTTTGATTGCAGAAATAAGTCGATCTGCTTACATGCTGAATATGCGCTACACTCCTGCTGACAAATCACTTTTCATACACAACCGAGAGAACTTCGTAGACCACCTGAAGCCTAACAGCATTGTAGTTCTCAAATCAAATGACATCTACCCTACCAATGCGGATGGCACCATGCGCCTCCACCAAAATGCTGATCTTTATTACCTCTGTGGAATCGATCAGGAAGAAACTATACTCATTCTATTTCCAGATGCTGAAAATGTGGCAGACAGAGAAATATTATTCGTGCTAGAGACTAATGAACATCTGGCTATCTGGGAAGGTGAAAAAATCGATAAAGAAAAAGCTACAGAACTCTCAGGTATTAAGAATGTGCAGTGGGTAGAGAGCTTCGAAAGTAAGTTTTTCGCACTTTCACACCAAGTAGAAAACATCTATCTGACCACCAATGACCACCCACGTATGGTGACTAAAGTCGAGACTGCAAATGATCGTTTTATTAAAGAGAGTAAGCTTCGTTTTCCTCTTCATAACTTTGAGCGTCTCGCTCCCATTACTTACAAGCTCCGCCCAGTCAAACATGAAGAGGAGATCAAGATGATGCAGAAAGCGTGCGACATCACAGAGAAAGGCTTCCTAAGAATACTCGACTTTATAAAACCTGGTGTCGGGGAGTGGGAAATCGAAGCTGAGTTATTGCATGAATTCGTGCGTAATAAGTCTAAAGGTTTCGCTTACACACCAATCATAGCAAGCGGCATTAATGCTTGCGTCCTGCACTATATCGAAAATAAAGACGTGGTAAAAGATGGTGATGTTATCCTCATGGATGTAGCTGCGGAATATGGTAATTGGCAATCTGATCTAACACGTTCATTACCTGCAAATGGCAAATTCACAGATCGTCAGAAAGCAGTCTATAATGCAGTCTTAAGGACTCTACGCTACGCAAACTCAATCTTACGCCCAGGTTTATATCCTAAAGAATATCAGAAAAAAGTGATCGCTCAAATGGAGACTGAACTCATCGGTCTAGGACTTATCGATGCAGAAGCAGCAGCTAAGCAAGATGTGAACAAGCCACTAGTGAAAAAATACTTCATGCACGGCACCTCTCACCACATCGGACTTGATGTCCACGATGTGAGTCTACCCAATACTCCATTTGCAGTAGGTCAAGTCCTCACCATCGAACCAGGTATCTACATTAGAGAAGAGAACCTAGGCATCAGAATAGAAAATTGTTTCCTCATCGGTCCTAAAGAAAATGTGGATCTGATGGAAACGATCCCAATTGAAGCTGATGATATTGAGGCATTAATGGCAGTAAATAAATCCTAGTAGATATCACTTTTAAACAGTGAACTTATAGTTATAAAAGTAGGTTTCTATTTTAAGTTTACAGTGCAGAGTCTGTAATTAATCACCGAGCTGAGTCTTGGCTAGTAGCTCGTAGGTGCCGTTCATTGCCATGAGTTCCTCATGAGTTCCGCTTTCCTCTATCTTACCTCCTGAGAGGACTAAGATACGATCTGCATCTCTAACAGTGCTAAGTCTGTGAGCTATGATCATACTAGTTCTACCTTCCATAAGTGTATTTAGTGCTGACTGAACAAGGCGCTCGCTTTCTGAGTCTAGGGCGCTTGTCGCCTCATCAAGAAGTAGAATTTTAGGATCTGCTAGAATCGCTCTTGCTATTGCAATGCGTTGACGCTGACCTCCACTAAGCTTAATTCCTCTGGCTCCTACGGTGGTGTCATAGCCTGTCTCAAATTCTGTGATAAAGTCGTGAGCGTTTGCTTGCTTTGCTGCTTCGATGATCTCTTGCTTACTAGATCCAGGCTTTCCGTAAGCGATGTTTTCCTCAATACTTCCGCCGAATAGCAGCACCTCTTGAGGCACTACTGCAATAGAGTTACGAAGGCTTTCCAACCCAATATCAGATATCGGTTTACCATCAAACTTAAGCTCCCCTGTGTGTTCCTGATAGAACCCTAACAGTAGAGAAAAGATAGTAGATTTTCCCCCACCACTCGGTCCTACAATAGCAACGCGCTCACCAGTCTTAACATCGAAATTTACCCCATTGAGCACCTGACCTTCTGGGCGTGATGGATAAGCAAAGCTGAGATTCTCAGCACTGATACTACCCACTAGAGCAGAGTCAGATTGTGATTTATAATTTGCTTCAAGTTCTTCATCTATCAGATCACGAATTCTCTCAGTAGCTCCTGAAGTAATCTGTAGCTGACTCATGATCTCTGGCACTGAACCTAGTGATGCTGCTACGAACACACTAAATAGAATGAATTGAATGTAGTTCTCAATATTAATCTCACCTTTCGCCAGCATTTGAGCTCCATACCATACGATAAATGCAACTGTGCTGAATAAAACAAGGATGATAAAACTTATAAATGCTGCTCTAGCTTTTGCACCACTAACTGTGATATTAAGAAATTTTTCTAGTGCTGAATCATAACGATTTTCTTCATATTCTTCGTTACAAAATGCCTTCGTATCATAGATCCCCATGATAGTTTCTTCCACTACAATATTGGTATCAGCAAGTGCATCCTGAGTGGCTTTAGAGTAGTTCTTAATTTTCTTTCCAAAGATAGCGATGGCGATCACTACGATAGGAACACTACCTATCATGATTAAAGAAAGCTTCCAAGAACACATGAAAATAACGATCAGTCCACCGATCAGAGTAACGATCATACGACCAAACTTAGGCACTGTAGTAATCAAAGTTTCACGCATAATAGCTAGGTCGCCAGCAATACGAGAACTGAGTTCGCCTGAGCGTTTTTCTGTTAGGTAGTTCATCGGCAATCTTACCATTCTGCTAAACAAAGTGCGCCGAATTTCATTCAGAGCACCTTCTCCAGATTTGATAAAGCCTCTGACTCTCCAATAAGTTATGAAAGATTGTAATAATAGAGCTCCGATCAGCCAGAGCACTATTCCGTTTACGTTCGCAATGATTTCTGCCTCGGTTGCTCCGGTCACTCCATCGCCTGGTGTCATTGAGCGCCCGATCAACTTCGATAAGAAGTATGGAAATGCCAGTGAAAGAGCCGCTGTAGTATAGAGGGCTAGAAGTGAGGGTATGAAAATGTGCTTGTAGCGATCCATGTATCCATAGAGTCCCATGGCGTCCTTAAGACTCTGGCTCGCCTTCCCACGTTTTTCTTTCTTTTCAGATTTTTTGTCGGTCGATGACATGCACATTAGCTACGGCAAAATGAAGGGTTTGTAAAGACTATCGGATTTAAAATGACGCTACATTTAATATAGAAAAAATCCGTTCGACTTCTATTTAATCCAAACTACATTCCACGTTAAATAATTACTCCTTTAATCACTATTGACGATACAGGTCTCACATATAAATAAATCAATGAAACCACTTATCAGCTCCGAAGAAGCTACAAACATCATTTCCGACTCAATCGAAGAGTCTAAGGTAGAGATCATTTCATTAGATTCTGCTTGTGAGTCTCCAGGAAGAGTCTTGGCTACGGATATCTTAGCTGATCGTGATGCCCCTCCTTTTGATCGGGTGATGATGGATGGCATTTGCATCAATACATATAATCACATCCTCGGCTCATGGCGCTATAAAATTATAGGCACACAGGCTGCTGGAGCAGAAAAAATGATTTTACCTAAGGGCGAATTTGCTATCGAGGTCATGACCGGTGCGCCAATGCCCACTGATGCCAACGCAGTGATTCCTGTAGAGAAAATAGATACAGTAGATGGCTACGCTTTACCTCATGAAGGTCTAGAGGTCGACGATTTACAATTCGTTCATCTACAAGGAACAGATAGTAAGCAAGGTGATATAGTCCTCCCAAAAGGCTCTGTACTAGGAGCTGCAGAACTCGCTACAGCGGCTAGTGTCGGCGCGGATCAGTTAGAAGTATATAAGCTCCCCAACATCGCCCTTATCACGACGGGAGATGAGGTCATCCAGCCTCACGAAGTTCCTACTGACTTCCAAATTCGCCGCAGTCACCCTGCTGCTATCAAGAGTTTAATCAACTCTAACAATCTCGGAAATATAACTGACAAGCATTTACCAGATGACGAAGAAATTATTGAAGAGGCTCTGAAAACAGCTATAGCAGATTATGATATGGTTATTCTAACGGGTGGTATTTCTATGGGTAAATTCGATTTCGTGGCTCCTCTATTAGAGAAATTACTAGGTGAAGCGGCTTTTCATGGTGTAGCGCAAAAACCAGGGAAACCTTTTGCCTACTGGAAACCGAGTGACAATACCCCACCAGTCTTTGCCTTACCTGGTAATCCCGTCTCAGTCATGGCAACCATGCACCGCTATGTAATCCCTGGATTAAAGTATTCCATGAAACAGCACCATAAGAAGTCAGTTTCTCTAGCCGATTCATTTCAATGGAATAACCACCTCACAGGCATTCTACCCTTTAAAGAAACCAATGATGGGATTATCATCTGCCCACCGAGAAATTCTGGTGATTACTTAGCTCTGGTAGGTTGTGATGGTTTTGTAGAAGTTCCTCCTGAGTCAAAATTGTGTTCAGGCGTGACACTAGCTGCATTCTGATTACAACAAATTAACTGTAGCTAAACTTGCGCTCTAACAGAATATAGAGTATTTCCATTATATGAAATTATGTATGGAGTGGCTCGGACAGGACATCGACTATAATGATGCCCTAGAACTACAAAATCAGAAACTGAAGCAAGTTCTAGAGGGAGATGCTGAAGACCACTGTTTCATGTTAGAGCACTCTCCTGTTTATACGATTGGCAGGACTCGTGATAAGAGTTCTCTACTTAACCCTGAGAGCTTACCTCATCCACATACAGAAATAAGTCGTGGTGGTCAGGCTACCTATCATGGTCCTGGACAGCTGGTGGGGTACCCAATTGTGGATCTTAAGAAACTAGGTAAGGATCTCCATATTTATATCCGTGCTATGGAACAGGCATTGATCGCAGCTTGTGCTAAATTCGGTGTTGAGGCTGGGCTTAGTGAAGGCCAGACTGGCGTATGGGTAGAAGGTAAGAAACTTGCTTCGATAGGAGTCGGTGTTCGCAAATGGATTTCCATGCACGGATTCGCTATTAACATTACTCAGGAGTCACTCAGCGGTTTTAACCATATAACACCTTGTGGCATTCAGGGAGTTTTCATGACAACAGTTTCAAAAGAAGCTGGAAAAGAAATCACCACAGAAGAATTCGCTAAGGCAGTATTACCAGAGATGGAAAAAGTCTTCAGAAAGCTAGAAGTCTCCTGTTAGAAAGGTTATACAGGACTGCTAAGACCTATATCAGCGGCCCAAAAAATTACTTATCTAAGCCCAGCTCTACCTTGAAATCAGAACGGAGTTCACGACCTGGAATCACTTCATAAAGAGCAGCATTAGCATCTGCTTCCGCAGCATCATAGCTCTTGTCATAGTTGAATAGTTGCTTAGGAAAATACTCTACAAACTTCTCACGCTCCTCGTTTTCAAGCCTTCCCCATATCGCAAAGTTCAGAGTGCGAGCAGTCTTCATCTTCATCTTAAGAGTGAGACGCCTCCCATTTCTAGCTCGCACTACTTGCTTGTGCGTAAGTTGCTCAGGTGATGCTTCCACTAGATCATGGTTGTCCAATCCCCAGTGATTGATGATTGCATCTAGCGGCTGTGATCCTAGATCTCTTTGTTCCATATCTGACATATTCGTGGTAGATTAAATTTTTTAGCAGTCGGCGATTAGAAGCTAGCCCCCTGTTTTAGGACTGCGCTTCTTAGCTTTCTTGGTTGGTTGACCAGTAGTTGCGGTCTTCTTGGCTGGAGCTTTTCCAGCTGCTGCGTCGCGCTGGTCTTGCATCTCTTCCATCTTCTCTGCCATACGCTCCATAAAACCTTTCTTACGTGGCTTAGAAGGATCGATGTCTACTGTAGCACCAGCTGCTGCTGACTTACCAGCCTTGCGAGCCTTGAGAGCTTTCTTTTCTAACTCTGGCTCTGGCATACGATGTGTGAGCCATGTCTGACCGATAGATACGATGTTCTGAGTAGTCCAGTATAGAGCAAGTGCTGCTGCATAGTTATAACAGAATACGAAGAACATGAGTGGCATGAGCATAAAGATTCTACGCTGTAGCTTATCGCCAGTTTGAGGGGTCATCCGCATCTGCAGCACCATTGTGACCGCCATTAGGATTGGGAGTAGATTGATCGGGAAGCCTGCTATATCACCGATGTGATCTGGCTGCGAAAGGTCTTCCACCCACATGAATGGCTGACCACGGAGTTCGACAGCAGCGTTGATCATGTTAAATACACCGAAGAAAATAGGGATCTGCACTAGCATTGGCAGACATCCACCCATTGGATTCACACCGTATTCACGGTAGAGCTTCATCGTCTCTTGATTAAGCTTCTGAGGATTATCTTTATGCTTCTCCTTCAGCTCCTTCATAATTGGCTGAAGCTTGCTCATACGTTTCATCGTACGGGTCGACTTGTTGTGGAGCGGCCAGATAATAATACGGATAAAGATCGTTAAAAGAACAATCGCAAATCCCCAACTCCATGGTGAAGATACGAACCAGCTTTGGATACCATTAAGAGCTGAGTTCATAAGACCTGAAATCCAGGCGAAGATAGAAAACATACTGAAGTGCATAATATCATCACTATTTTCAGAGATCGATCCCATACGCTTGTGAAGTTTAGGCCCAACGAATACGTCATAACTAAGCGAGGTAGTCTCACCAGCACTGAGAGATTTATTGGGAAGCTCTAATCCTACATTGTATTCCCAACGACGACCATCTTCCATTTTTTCACCTGTAGCCCACAGATTGGCACTTTTAGAACCTTCTAGAGGGAAAATAGCCGTTCCGAAGAACTGGTTATCTACTCCAAAATATTCAATATTCTCTACTGTAATATTTGCTACTGGCTTCTCATCTGAGAATAGACCCCCAGTAAACTCGCCGCTTTCTTCGTGTTGGTAATCTCCGTCTTCATAATAATACCATCCTGTTAGAATAGCTTGCTCTTTCTCGAAAAGTGCTACGGCTGTTCCAGTAGTTACTGAGTAGTCGCTAAGATCAATAGTTTTATCTCCAGCTTTTAAAGTTATCACTAAACGAAGCTTGGGCGCAGTATTTTCATTGCCGTCCTCTAGTGACCAGTGTTTAGTTACTGTAACTCCTTCATCAAGTTCACCCTGATATTCTACTGAGTTATTACTCTGCTTAATGAGCTTATAATAGGTATCCTCAAACTTTTTGTGGCTCTTGGCAAGAGCTCCAATGACGCTATCTGCTTCTTCGTTCAGCAAGACATTGCCTGCATCAAAAACTTTCTTCTCGTTTAGCATTTCAGCGATCTTGATACCACCACCCTTTGTTGAAAATGTGTATTTAGCGATCTCTCGGTCGCCTGCTTTAGATACTAATTCCACTAGTTCTTCAACAATAGTAGGAACTACTATAGCTGCTGGAGTACCTTCACCAGCAGCAGTGTCAGCAGCTGTAACGTCAGGATTTGTACTTTGCTTAGCTTTCTCTAACAGTTCAGCCTTAGCTTTTTCTGATTCATCGAGCTTGCGCTGCATTTCAGTTTTATCAGCACCACTTTTCCAAGTAAGTACGAGTCCGATGCTACAGAGTATGAGTATTAACCAGCCTTTACGATCCATTGTATCAATTTTGTTATGTCTTAGTTTCCTTCTTAGGTGGGACTGGATCTTCTCCACATCCGCCCCAAGGATGACACCTACAGATTCGGCGCACCCCATAAAATAATCCTTTCACTGCACCATGTCTCTCTACCGCCTGAAGGCAATAGTTCGAGCAGGTAGGAGTGAACCTGCATCCCGCATAGGGACCTCCTACAAAGTGTAAAATAGGGTTGATAAACTTCTGATAGAAACGAATACCTAGCCTGATGATCAGTTTCGGTAAATTCAGTATATTCATACTTATGCGTCTCTCTCGTGGGTAAATATCCCTAGCTTTCTGGCCTGTTTCAGCCAGTCGCGTTCTAGTTCCTGGTAGCTTGCTTCTTTAGCTCTCCATCGGGCAATCGTTACGATGTAGTAATGTGGATCAATTGATTCTCCACATTCCTGCACGATCGCTCTGAATCGCCTTCTCAGAAGATTTCTCTGATGTGCTTTTCCTACTTTCTTGGTAGTAATGTAGCCAACACGGAGGTGATCTAGCTCATCAGAACGCAGAACACTAACAACTAAATAGCGCCCCGGCCGTGACTCCCCAAACTCTCTGACGCGTGCAAATTCAGCACGCTGGGTCATTGAGAACTTTCTAGGAAGCCGCATGGGGCGCAATAAGTAGCCTATTGTATAGCGCCATTGATCAGACTAGCTCCTTGCAGAGAAAGACCTGTGGCACTACATACTAGGTGTGTTGCTTTGTGTGACGCTTGAAGTGAATCTCTGCACCCTTCGGAAGGAGACGCTTGCGACCTTTTTGGCGACGACGACGTAGACAATCGCGACCTGCTTTAGTAGCCATACGTGCACGGAAGCCGTGTTGACGTTTGCGGACGCGCTTAGATGGTTGGTAAGTTCTTTTACTCATAATGAAATCTAGTTAATGTGTTTGATCTGCTGTTTCACCACAGAAGTGCGGTAAAACCAACGCATTTGCTGATACGTTGCTACAGGGGGCGAAAAACTACTTATTTCCAGCTCTTTGTCAATACCCCATTCCAATTTTCTATGCTTTTTTTATTAATCTACGCTTATTAAAAATTTTAAAAAAATAAATTATTTTAAAAAAAGCGTTGTAAAATTATTTTATTGATGTTAATAGTCAACTCTCCTTATGGAATTACCATCTTTTACCCGCGCCAAAATTATGAATCTTACTAAGACATGCTCAATCACAGCGAGCGTTATTTTCCTCACGCAATGCAGCTCTGGAGGAAGAGACGTTCAAAAGAAATCTAATGGAGAATTTCAAGCCGACCACGGTCCTTTCGATTCTCAAGGTAACTATATTGAGAGCTGGGCTGATAATCCTCCTAAGCGTAAATATAAGGGGTCTACTGTTAGATCTAGAAGATCGAGCTCTACTACCAAGAAGAGTGCCCCTGCTAAGTCGACAAGCAAGCCATCACCTAGACCAAAAATCAGTCCAAAAATCAGACCGAAAACTAAATCAACTTACAAGCCTGCTAACAGGTCCAAGTCAAAAACCAAGTCTACGAGCAATCCTAATAAACCCACTCCAAAGCCGAAAAAGATCACCCCTAAAGCTAAACCTCCAGTAATGCACACTGTGAGCAAGGGCGATACTGTATACGGGCTAGCTCGAAAATATGGCGCGAATCCTAATTCCATTATTAAAGTGAATCGCATCAGCAACGGAAGGATCAATGTAGGTCAGCGACTTATCATTCCTAGAAAATAACACTTTCAAATAAGTTCTCCTCGGGCTAATTTCATGGAAATGATGTTTCAAATCACTTCTGAACCGATCCAGCCCGATACACTTCGCAAAGCCGTCATGGATCACCGATCCGGCGGCTTTGCTAGTTTTGAGGGATGGGTAAGAAACCACCACGAAGGAAAACTCGTGGAATCCCTAGAATATTCTGCATACGTTGAACTAGCTGAGAAAGAAGGCGATAGGATAGTCCAGAGAGCTTGCGATGAATTTGATATCATCGGCGCACGCTGTGAACACCGAATCGGGCATCTAGCTATCGGTGACATTGCAGTCTGTGTAGCAGTCTCAGCGGCACACCGTGATGCAGCCTTTGCAGCTTGCCGTTTTATTATTGATGAGATCAAGCACACTGTCCCCATCTGGAAAAAAGAACATTACACCGATCAATCTGCAGCATGGCCATCGTGTAAGGGCTGCACCCATCCTGAGCACCATCATTAAATACATTCTCCTCTCTTGAAACATACTATGCCATCTCCATTTCTGTGCATCATATCTTGTATACTGATCACTGTTTCATGTTCCACTGAGTCTAAATCTAAGAAAGGTAAGCTGAAGGGCTTCGCTAAAAAATTTGATTCTTCTAAATCCGAATGGGCTAAGACTGTGAATCAGGAGATACTCAAGCTTGGTAATTTTAATTGGATCATCATCGCTGAACCATCCTTCTCAGCTTTAAACCGAAGAGGAATCACTACGATCACCGTAGATGCGACCAGTCCAGAGGTTCTCAAGCAGGTATTTTCCTCTTTAGAGAGTAACGGTCACGTAGACGGGAAAATTTATTTTTCTAAAGAAAGCCGCTTTTTAAAAGAGTCAGATACACCAGGGATAAGTTTCTTTAAACTTAAAAGAAACAAGGCTATCAATGGTCGTAAAGCTAGAGCGCTAGATCATTTAGCACTAGAAATGCTCATCATAGAAGCTAAGGAGAAATATAACATTCTTCTCATCAAAACTAATACCTTGCTCCCCTATTCTTCAGTATTTTTAGAGCTTGAGAGCGGATATTGGGATGGAGAGTCAGAAACGGCTTTACGAAAACGTATGAAACGCTAATGCTACCACCGATGTCAGCACCAAAGAAAAAAGATGAAGCCCTCACCAAGGAACGCGAAGAAGCCTGGGTAGGTGACGCATTACTCGCCCTCTATGTGCGTGAATGGATTCTCAATAAATACGGCTCAATGGACGGCGAAATGTTCGTCCGCTTCACCTCCAATGACTTTCTAAAAAGCAAGGGCAATCCAACCTCTGTTGAAGCAGAAATAGGTCGAGTCTATAAAGAAAAAGGACTTCAAGCTGGCTTCGACTGGATCAAGGACGAGCTCTACCCACTTTTCCTAGTAAAAGAGAAAAACTATCAGCGCATCTTAGCGACCCAGATGCCTAGGAAGCAGCGTAAGAGTAATAAGAAACGTAAATAGCCATGAATAGACACGAGAAAATCAACTACATCGAATTACCATCACGCGACCTGGCGAAAACTAAAGCATTTTTCACCGAAGCCTTTGGCTGGGAGTTTGAAGATTATGGTGAAGAATACACAGCTTTTACTGATCAAGGTTTAGATGGTGGTTTTTTCAAAGCTGATCAGTCTTCTTCTACTCGTAATGGAGCTGCTTTAGTTATATTTTACAGTGAAGGTCTTGAGGGAACTCTGTCTACAATAGCATCCGCTGGAGGAAAAATCGTTCAAGATATTTTTCCTTTCCCTGGAGGACGTAGATTTCATTTTACTGAGCCTTGTGGTAATGAGTTTGCAGTCTGGTCTGATAAAGAATAGTTCTATTCGGCGAATTGCTCAAACATCTTAGCAGCTTCATCTCCTTCAGACTTTGACTTATTAGATTCGCTTTGAGCTTTATCCGCTATTTCATCTAGCTTTTCATCAAACCAAGGCTGCTCATGTGACTCCTCTTTTTTCTCTTTCATGAGTTTTTCATAAATAAGATCCGTATTGATTTCAGGAACATCACCAGCTTGGTGTTCACTCTGAGCTAGCACTTTTGTTTCAGCGTTTTTAACAGCATAATAATCACCCATCCGGATAAATTGCATCACTCCCATACCTATGATTACGCCAATTACGAGTATACTAAGATTCTTAACCATATTTCACTCAGGTCTACCTAAATGCCTACACCATCACAAGTTTTAACTCGCTATTCAAAAGCAAATCCTTCAAAACCATTAGCAACATGATCTTTCAAAGTCTTACCCGTGGAAATGAAATAGGGTCCAATTCATATTTTCTCGACACTGGCGACTGTCGCATCGTATTAGATGCTGGAATGCACCCTAAGGAGGAGGCTCCTGAGTCGCTCCCTAATTACCAAGAGCTTCCTAATAATAGTGTGGATGCCATATTCCTCACCCACTCACATCTCGACCATGCAGGCACACTACCTGTGCTCATGCGTGATCAGCCAGAGGCTCCTGTCTACATGACCGCGGCTACTGCAGCACTTACCGATGCTCTTCTGCATAACTCAGTAAATGTAATGCAATCTAAACGTATAGAACTCGGCATTACGGAATATCCTCTCTATGGTCACCGCGAATTAGACCGCATAGAGCTCCAGTGGCGACACAGAGAATATGAAGAGCGCATTGACCTCTCGCTAGAGACATCCGCCACTCTTTACGATGCTGGTCATATCCTAGGTTCATCTGGAGTTATGATTGATAATGGTCAGACTCGGGTATTCTACACAGGCGATATTAATTTTGAAGATCAGACACTCATCACAGGAGCTAAGTTCCCCGAAGAAAACATCGACACTCTCATCATCGAAACTACACGTGGAGCGACTGTGAGAGACCCTGATTACGAACGCGAAAAGGAAGAGCAAAGACTCTGTGACGCTATCTTAAAAACCATCGACCAAGGAGGCTCAGCACTCATCCCAGTATTCGCTATGGGCAAGACTCAGGAAGTCTTGACGATGATTCATAAGTTCAAGGAATCAGGCAGACTCCCTGAGAAAGTTCCCGTCTTCATCGGTGGTCTAAGCACTAAGATGACTCTTCTTTTCGACGAATTTGCAGACTCAACCCCACGACAGCTACCTGGTTTCCAGATATTTGAAGACATGGATGTCCGCGCTGGCTCTAAGAAAGGATCTCGCAAACCGATCATGTATCAAAAAGGTGCCATCTACGCTCTATCTAGTGGCATGATGACTCCGAAGACGATCTCAAACGGATTTGCCCATACGTTTATATCTAACCCTAAAAATTCGCTTCTATTCGTAGGCTACGCTGCCCCTGATTCACCTGCTGGAGCTATCCGAGCTACACACAGAGGTAATATTATCGAACTTAGCCCTGAGCTAACTCCTGTGGTATTCGATTGTGATATGGAAGAGTTTGATTTTTCAGGACACTCCACTCGTGATGCCCTGCTCGACTACATGCTAAAAGTAGCTCCTAAGAAAATCATACTCGTGCACGGTGATATAGAAGCCAGCCAATGGTTTGAAAAGCAACTTCATAAAAAGCTTCCAGATACAGAAGTCATTATTCCGATTCCTAAGAAACAATATCATATTTAACTCATAAATTGAGCTAGACAGACAATGTTACCCGCTATAATTATCTTAAGTATATTCAAATAACTTATTCCTATGAAATTATCACAACTCCGTTTTATCAGTATTTCCTCAGTGCTTGGCTTAGTGGCTATGACATCACTCGCTCACGCACAAATTAAGCCTCCTGCACAGATTCCTACTTCTCCTCAAAAAAATCCATCAGCGGCACCTGAGCTAAAAGTTTCGCCTGAAGAAATGCGTAAGGAGATCAGCTATGGACTCGGCTTTCAAAATGGTGAGCAATACGCATCACATGGATTCCAAGCATCGGATTTGAACAAGGATGCATATCTACGTGGATTACTCGAAGCTCTCAATAAGAAAGACTATTCGTCTGATCCGCAGAAATTTGATGCAGCTATGAGAGCATTCGATAAGCTCGTCAGCGAGCGTGAAACGAATTTAGCAAAGAAGAACGCAGCAGAAGAGAAAGCATTCTTTGAAAAAAATGGTAAGCGTCAAGAGGTAGTCACTACTAAATCAGGACTCCAATACGAAATTCTTAAAAAAGGAACAGGTAAGAAATACACGCAGCCAGCTGGTGTGATCAATGGAATGGATGCGCAAACCGAGTTTCAAGTATTCACAAGCACGACTCTACTAGACGGTACTGTTCTCAATGAAAACAAATCTGACAAGCCTGAACGCTATTCTCTACAAGTCATCCAAGGTCTCGCTGAGGCGCTTAAGCTAATGCCTATTGGGTCAAAATGGAAGCTCTACGTACCTAGTAAACTAGCATTCGGTGCTCGACGATTCGGCGCTAAAGTAGGACCTAACTCCGTGATCGTTTATGCTATCGAACTCAAGGATATACAAGTTCGTACTGCGCCTCCACAGGCTCCACTGCAGCGATAGCATTTTTACCTTAGCTCAAGAAAACGTATATTTTTCACATGAAGTTTCCAAAAATAAGAACAGGTATCGGATATGATGTGCATCAATTCGCCCCTAACAGAAAGTGTATTCTAGGTGGCGTAGACATACCTTCAGAGATGGGATTACTTGGTCATTCAGATGCTGATGTGCTCTGTCATGCTATTGCTGACGCTCTTCTAGGCGCACTGGGGCTACCTGACATTGGATTCTATTTCCCACCAGAAGACGATTCTATCGAAGGCATCTGCTCGCTAGACATCCTCAAGAAATGTCGCTCACTAGCAGAGGAACATGGAGCAGAGATTCAGAATGTGGACTCAGCGCTCGTAGCTGAAGCCCCGAAGATCATGCCTCACTTAGTTCCTATGAAAGAAAACATTTCCAAAGCACTAGGTATCAGACCTCAGCAAGTAGGCATTAAAGCAACCACTAATGAGACTATGGGATTCGTAGGTCGTAAAGAAGGTATTGCGGCAATGGCTACGACCTGTATAGTGATCGAGTGAACATGATAAATGACCTCCCCCAGGACCAACGTCCCAGGGAGAAACTCGCCAAGCACGGAGCTGGCACACTTAGCGACGCTGAACTCATCGCTATATTTTTACGTGTAGGAGTGAAGGGTCAAAGTGCGATAGAGATCGGCAGACGCCTTATCGAAACCTATGGTGGTCTAAGTCAGATAAGTAGACTTTCACCATCAGACTTAGAAGCCGAGCATGGACTCGGACCTGCCAAGGCAGCCCAACTCTGTGCATCATTCGAGATCGCTAGTCGTATCGCTAAGGACTCTATGAAATCTGCATCGATCAATGATCCTGAAAAAATCTATAATTTTATGGCTCCGCAGCTTCGCTTGCAGGACACGGAGAGCCTCTATGTTCTATTAGTCGATACACAGCTACATCACACCCGCACTTTTACAATTTCCCAAGGTACTGTAAATCTAACAGTATGCCATCCTCGTGACATTCTAAGACCTGTTATCCAACATCAAGCCTACGGATTTGTTCTTGTACATAATCACCCAAGCGGAAATCCAGAGCCAAGCTTTCAGGATGATAGGATGACCAAGGATATCGTCAAAGCTGCTGAGCTAATGCAGCTAAGATTCGTAGATCACGTCATCATCGGACAGAGTATTGATGGACGTGAGCCGTATTACTCTTATCGAGAAGACGGCAAGCTGTAATTACATATTACGTAGAAACTTAGCTCCTATCTTATCGCATTTGATAATAACATAGGCACCACCTAGAATCATTATAGAACATGTTAAAATGTAGAGGCTATCACTGATTGAGAGATCGAACCCGATCTCTCCAGTCGACCCATCAGGGTTTGTGGAAGATCTGTAAATGATTTGATTTAACAGATCTGAAATCTTAGACACTCCCCAGGCAATTATCACCACACCTGTACAAAAGATCACGGCGATGTTAAGATTTACATTTTTAGCCCCCTCTTTTTCGCCCACCAATAGCTGGGCGATTTTAGGAGCTATTAGGAAAATAAATATGGCTAATAATAGTTGGATTAATACGTAAATCAGCCCCATAAATTTCATATTACTCGAATCTTGATAAAAAGTTAGCCATGCTAAGGTCGTGTCTACAACCTTGAAAACATGATAGATACCGATCAGACGAATTAATGCCGTCAATAATGTGTGAAGTGAAGTCATTATTTATTAGTTGTTTTAGATTCTTTTCCAGCTTTGCGATTGAGCATCAACGCTCTGGCTACCAATCCAGCAATCATGAGCGCTATACCACCTAGGAACAATCCTTCTCCACCTTCTTTACCACCTGGATTTATCATGTAGTGAATTTAGCAGAGTTTTTATTCAATTAAAGCGTCTAGCTAGATTCTAAATGATGCGCCTAGAAGCCCACACGATTTTCTCTAATAGCAGTGGAGAATTTTTTTCTTTCTGTGACTTTACCAGCAGCCTCATTTATGTGAGCTTGTTGGTTGTAGTCTTTGAATGAAAGCCCATTAGTTACGAACGCATTTTTCTCATGAAGATAGCTATCTAAGTAGCCATTAAGAATGATACGATAGTCGAAATCTCTACGTTCTTCCTCTGGTATCTGAGCTCTCAGACTAGTCGTACAATTCGCAAAAATCACGTTGTAGAATTTAGGGTTTTTGTGAGTATCGTTTGCAGCATCGATGAGTTCTTGAAGATAGAAGCGGCATCTTTCTGGGCTTAAGTTAAATCGATAGAGGAATACAGGTTCTTTGCGAATCTCTGTTCTAACAGCTACAAGATCTTCTTCTGAACCAAAGATGTATTGAAGCTCAAACATCTTGTAAAGCCCTCCAACGGGAGTGAAATCTTCTCCCTTTTCACGTCTAGCTTCTATGGATAAACAAAGTCTACCTTCATCTCCAAAATCAAATGAGAGAATAGTGTGGGCTAGCACGTCACCTCCAAAAGCATCAAAAAACAGATCGATGCTTTTAAGTTTACTCAGTCTATAGCTACGAGTTTCCCACTGCTCTACAGAGCCTGTATCCGAATGAATAAAGTTTCTAAATTGATGAAAGGTTAGTTTATCTCCATCAATATCTACAACACCAGATTTACTGAACTCTGATTCCCAGTCACGCTCATTAGATGCCGTAATCATGGAGCGTGATATGATTACTGTAGCAAAAGCGATAACTAGAAAAGTATACTTTTTCACACTATCTAAGCTAGATCTAACAAGATAAACAACAAGCCCCAGCCAAAGCAGAGCGATAACAATATTTACAAAAGAACCTGCGCTAGAAGGTCCGTCAATATAGATGGCGCCGACATGGTAAAGTGTGGCTGAAAATAATGTGGAGTATGCTAAAATTTTCCATACGCGATTTGTAAAGTTGTTCATACACTAACTAACTCGTGTAGATCGTCACAGGTCCCACTCCGCCTCTGCCCTGCACTCGGCGAAGCTTATTGACTGCCTTGACGATCATTTCTACTGCTGTATCTATTTCTTCTTTGGTTGTAAAAATAGATAATGAAATTCTTAAGCTACTATTAGCTCTTTCATTAGAAAATCCCATTGCTTTTTGAACATGTGATGGTTGTTGTTTGCCAGTCATACATGCGGAACCTGCTGAACAAGCTACTCCATATTCATCTAACAGAATCAATAATCCAGAAGCTTCACAGTCTTCGAATGATAGATGAGCAGTATTTTTAGTGCGATGTTCTTTAGCTCCATTTATCTGAACTCCTTCGAGCTTTTTTTGCAGTTCGGCTTCTAAATAATCTCGTAATTCAGCTATACCATCATGCCCATCTTTTTCTAAACATGTCTGCATGATCTCCGCAGCCTTACCCATACCTACTATGGATGCTACATTCTCAGTTCCGCTTCGCATCCCCCGCTCTTGACCACCGCCTTTTAGCAATGGTTCGAATCTTAAGCCACTTCGTATGTAGAGCGCTCCAATGCCTTTTGGTGCATGGAATTTATGACCTGAGATGGAAAGGAAGTCTACCGGCACGTCCTTTATGTTTACTGCTGTTTTACCCACTGCCTGAATCGCATCAGTATGGAATATCACACCTGCTTGCTGAGCTAGTTCACATGCTTCGGCTATTGGCTGGATGATTCCTGTTTCGTTGTTTGCCCACATTATGGTAGCTAGTAGAACATCGTCTTGCTCTACAGCTTTTTTCCAAGCTGTTAGATCAAGCCTCCCTCCCTCATCGACTCCTATTTTTTCAATCGTAAATCCAAATCGTTTCTCTAGATCTTCACAGACTCTGAGAATAGCACTGTGTTCTATCAGGCTAGTAACAATACGTTTCTTATCACCACACATTGTCGCTAGAGAATACATTACAGCGTTATTTGCCTCTGTGCCGCAGCCAGTGAAGTAGATATCTTGAGACTGAGCGCCAATCAGACTCGCCATTTGCTCACGAGCTTTCTCTACCCCTAGCTTGACCGACTTCCCAGCTCTGTATCCACTCGATGGATTAAAGCATTGATCAGTGAGATACGGCATCATTGTATCTAACACTTCTGGGTGGACTTGCGTGGTCGCATTACTATCTAAGTAGATCATGGCGATACCCTAGCAAGAAATTCACCGCTTTCAACATGACAATCTAGGAAAAGTAATTACTCTGCCGCTATGAGTGATTCACACCATCCTACTGAAGCTAATGAAGCTAATGAGCCTGCTGAAGCTAAAGAGCCTTTAGAGATACTATACCAAGACGACAGTCTCGTAGTGATCCATAAGCCAGCTGGTCATATGGTGCACCCTGCAGAGGAACCTAAGGAGGGAGATCTCATCGCCATGAAGATCCTACGTGATCAGATAGGCAAGTTAGTCTACAGCATTCACAGGATAGATCGGCCTACAGCCGGAGTGCTACTCTTCGGTATTGATCGCGAAGTATCCAAATCACTTCACAAAAACCTAGCTGATCATGCCATGCAGAAAGTCTACTGGGCAGTCGTTGAAGGAGAGCCAGAACAAGATAAATGGAGCTGTCATGCTACGATACAGAAGCACGAAGACGCGCCTATACGAGATGCGCATACTGATTTTAGAGTTATGAAAACTATCGTGCATCGTTCAGGAAAAGTGATCTCTCTTATCGAGGCCATTCCGCACACAGGAAGATTTCACCAAATTCGTAGGCATTTGTTAGATGCTGGTCACCCTATCATCGGAGACTACCGCTATGCAGGAATTGAAGAATGTAACAACAACGGCAAGCACCTAGACACAGGCTCCAGAATGCTCTTACTAGCTAAATCTCTCAGATTAGAGCATCCTAAAACGGGAAAGACTATCTACGCAGAAACTTCTGATCCCCTGATTGATCAGCTTTTAAGTGACGACGAATAGAGCCATTCTCAAAGTCAGATATAGAGGCTGACAAACAATCACAGAAATGTAATCCATGGTATCCCCTCAAGTGTTGCCTTTGCTATGATCCTACCCAGATGACTCTAACATGACAAGTGATGGCTTTTATGAATAGTCACCAGTTATTTTTCTGGTCATTCATCTCATTCCCACGTTCATTCTGCGCATGGAATTAGATGAAGCATTGGACATGGTAAGTTATAAGTTAGGTCTGAGATTTGGTGAAGCAGCTGGATCAGATCCACTATTTAGTATATCAGCTATCCAGCAAGCGGTTGAGGACAAGAAAAATGGGACTGAGCGTGAGATAGACCTCAAGGAATATATGGCAGCTACAAAAATGGTATCGGCTGAGAGATCCAGGCAATTTAAAGTTAGCAATGAAGAGTATTTGGCATCTAACAGAGACAATGAAGGAGTTGTCACCACGAAAAGTGGTTTACAATATAAAGTCATAGAATCAGGCAATGGCAAACGCCCTAATAATAGTAATTCAGTCACTGTCCACTACACAGGTAAACTCACTGATGGAATGGTTTTTGATAGCAGCGTGGAGCGTGGGGAGCCGGCTACATTTGGCGTAGATCAAGTGATTGCTGGATGGACAGAAGCTCTTCAGCTAATGCCACTAGGTTCAAAATGGCAGCTCTACATCCCGCAAGAGCTTGGATATGGTGACCGTGGAGTTGGTAGCGACATTCCCCCGTTTGCCACTTTAGTGTTCGATGTTGAGTTATTAGAGATCGAAAAAGGCTAAATCATAGCTTTTCATCTAAAATTTAGCCGTATAGAGTATATAATATAACTAGATAATTATTATGCGTTGGAAAGGGAGAAGACAAAGTTCAAATGTAGAAGATCGCCGAGGGGAATCCGTTCCTGCTGGGAGAAGAGGTATGGGTATCGCTGGCGGTGCTGGTATTGCTAAAGTATTATTTTCATTACTCTCTAGATCGAGTGGTAAGACACGTATTGTAATCATCATTATTGCTGTCATTGGCTTCGTCCTGTTTAAGGATAAGCTTCTCGGCACAGCCGGTGGACAACAAGCGAGCTCTGGTAAAGCAAATGTCGAACAGAGCGGCAAGGTCGGTAAGGACGATGAACATCGTGCATTTATCTCTGCTGTATTGGGAGCAAATGAAGATATATGGAAACGTCTCTATCCTCAGACATTTAATAGTCGATATGAGCCAGCTAAACTAGTGATCTACAATGTGGGCACCAAAATGGGTGGAGGCAGTGTAGCAGATGCTAGAATGGGACCATTCTATCTACCTTTTGACAAAACAATTTATCTTGATCCATCATTCTTCACAGACATGGAACAGAAGTTCGGAGTGGAGGGTGACTTCGCTAGAGCTTACGTGATATCTCACGAGTTTGGTCATCACTTACAAACTCTTATGGGACGCACTCAGAAATTACACAGCCAACACGGCAAAATTTCTAAGACAACATATAACCAAGAGTCCGTTCGTCTTGAACTACATGCAGACTTCCTTGCAGGAATTTTCGCTCACCATGATGACAAGAATTTCAACTCTCTAGATCAATCAGACATCCAAGAAGCTATACGCTGTGCTAAGGCAATTGGTGATGATCGACTTCAGCAACAAGCTGGTGGCACAATACGCCCAGACCACTTTACTCACGGAACTTCTGAACAACGTGCTAAATGGTTTATGGCTGGCTATACTTCTGGCGACCCTAGAGATGGTGAGCAGATCTACAGTATGCCTTACACTCGACTTTAGTGGACTCCCCCTCTAAAGGCGCTGATTCTAAGCCCTATCTGAAGTTACATTTCCTCGTAGTTATCGTTGCATTTACAGCGATACTCGGGGAATTAATTAATCTACCTGCATCTACTCTAGTTGCCTGGAGGACAGCTATAGCTGCGGTGTTTCTTGGGCTTTGGTTAAGGGGTAAGCTCCTTCATTCTATTACACCTAAGCACCGTAGAATCGCGCTATTTGTAGGTATTATTCTCGGGCTTCATTGGCTGACGTTTTTTGGTGCTGTGAAGTTAGCGAATGTTTCTATCTGCTTGATCGCCATGTCCACTACTTCTCTCTTCACAGCAGCTACTGAAGCTATCTATGAACGACGTCGTCCGCATTCACATGAGATTATGTTAGGCGCTTTAATTGTGCCGGCTATCATTCTCATAGCAGGTGTTGAGAGTGGTCATCTGATAGGGCTACTATGTGGTATTGGCTCGGCAGCACTTGCGGCAATCTTTCCAGTGTTCAATAAAGTGATGGTCAGAAATGGCGGTAAAGCTACTGTCATTACATTTTATGAATTACTCACTGCGTCACTCATCTGTCTAATCGCCAGCATCTATTTCGGCTATTCTTGGGAACAATCGATACCTAATGGTCTTGATTGGCTTTGGCTGGCAATCCTAGCAATCGTATGCACCGTCTATGCCTTCACCCTCTTCATTCGCTTGCTAGAGTTTTTCAGTGCCTATGAGACTACGTTGGTGATCAACTTTGAGCCCGTATATGGAATCATTTTAGCTGCCATTTTCTTTGCCGAGCACAAGCAACTACATCCTATGTTCTTTGTCGGAGCAGGAGTGATCATCGTAGTAAATATACTCTATCCTGTGATGGCTCGCAGAGCAGAACGTATATCAAAGGTCAGATAAAGCTCTCCACCGTGCCTTCAGCACGGACTAATACCTCGAAACACGGTCATAGGGATAGATCCCTATGCTTTGAAGCCTATATCTCTACAGGATGTTGGATATTACTCGCTCCTGAAGGGAGCTTGGTTTCAAAGCCATAGGTTTCTAACCCATGGTCACTAGCGTTAGTAAGGTTCTGTGCTGGAGGCACAGTGGAAAGCTTGGTTCTTACTGATCTCGATACCATTTCTTCCAAACTTCTGGATCATCACCTAAGTCCTTACCAGTGAATTCTATCATGATTGCTTTTGAGATCACCTTCGTGTGATCAACTACCATTTCTTCAAGCGGACGGTCATCAATAGGTTTAGCTAACCCGGCACTATCTGCTAGTAGCCATACAATTTCTTTTTCTTTCCGCAGAGCACATTGGTCTAAGATCGTGTCTTTGATTTCCAATGATCCATTCAGATAAAGTTCACTCTGGAGAAATTCACCCAAGACAGGGATATCTGCGACGGATTGTCTACGCTCGACTCGCTTCATATAGATTTTCAGCATTCTCAGGTCTTTGTGTTTTATAATATAGGATCTGAGAAGTTTTAGTTCGGAGTAGTTGCTGAGCATTGATCGACTTAAATTTCCGTCGCTAAAGATCGCGGTGATCAATAACTGCTCTTTCTCAGATAAAACCCTCTTGTTTTCTAGGGATTCTTGCAGAGCTTTATAATCCAGCTTTAGCATTTCACGTAGCTCACCCACTTCTGTTTTCATAAGCTCAGTGTAATACATATCAAACGTATCTACTCCTTTTAAGTAAGAGTAATGTAGAGGAAATTCTTTAGCAGGGAATAGCGCATCTACTAGTATGTGCGTCAATTGTGGTTCACTTCGATAATTCCTTCCAAAATTATCAGAGACTGCATATTTAACTAAGTTTCCTCTCCACTCAGCAGGACAAAACCTCATGATCAATGTGAGTTCATGAGGACTCATACGATAATCCTCTAACGAGAGTTGACCTTCACTCAGTTTTTTTAATAGCCATTTATTTCTGCAAAGCCATATGATATCCTTAGTCAAGGTCGCTACTCTGGGATAATGTATTTCTTTTTTAGTTGCCTCTAGCAAGAAATGATATTCCACGCAATATTTATTTATGGTAAAACGTCTAATGCCACTAGCTGGCATATTGAAAAGAAGGAATAAATTCCCAGCCTTATCCATCTTTTCTCCAAAACTTATATCCGGATTCTTTAATGGCTCTATGATGCTTTTATCTTTAAGTAATTCTTCAATCGGGGAAAAATTGTTAATCATGTAATTTGGATTTCCTGAGATAAGCGTCCACTTGTCCTTCTCAGTCATTTGATAAATGTCGCTTGATTCAACTATACTCACCAATAAGTTTTGATTCACCTCTGGAGTGGCAACTAACCGGTTAGGCAAAATCAATGAAAAACATAGGTACATTAATAGAAATTTCATGCTTTTAGCTTAGGAAGCGTCGAGTCAAGGGTCAAGGTAGTTTGATTTTCATTATAAAGGGTCTTTAGACTGGTGGCTGATGTCAGCGGTCAAGTCAGTTTAGAGTTGCCAAACGTATGGCTGGGCTTTAGTGCCTTGCGCATCAAATTTCTGATCTATTATGTTTGACCTATTTACTAAAAAACACGGCAACCTGAAGGACGACACGCTCTCTGGCATCACCGTTTCTCTGCTCCTCGTTCCTGAAGCAATCGCCTTTTCATTTATCGCTGGAGTGAACCCGATGGTGGGTCTCTGGTCAGCAGTTTTCGTAGGATTTATCACGGCGGCATTTGGTGGTAGACCAGGTATGATCTGTGGTGCTACTGGTGCTATCGCTATTGTGGCAGCTCAGGCGGTAAAGCTAGGTGATGCTACTGGTATCGACGGTATGGACATGAAGTATCTCGTAGTAGCTCTGCTTTTCGCTGGTGTGATTCAGGTATTAGTAGGTGTCTTGAAATTTGGTCGGTTTATCCGACTTATCCCCCACCCTGTAATGATGGGATTTGTGAATGGACTCGCTATCGTAATCGCTCTCGGGCAGTTCCTCTTTTTCCAGTCCGAGATGAAAATTGTAGATGGTGAAACAATTTCTACATGGTTAGACCCTGCAAAATTGAGCGTTATGATTGGATTGATCGCATTAACTATGGCGATCATTGTGGTCTTACCTAGATTTACTAAAGCTGTCCCACCTACTCTCGTGGCGATTTTAGTAGTCGCAGGAATTACAGTATTCTTGCCAGGATCACGCGATATTAGTGATATCCTTACGATGCTTACTGGCGAAGCTAAGATCGACAGCTCATTCCCAATGCCGACTAATCTAGACGGTATCCCATGGGGTGAAAAGTCCTTTTACTTCGCCATACTCCCTATCTCACTGACTATCGCTATGGTAGGTCTGATCGAGTCACTCCTCACGCTCCAGCTTATCGATGAGATCACTGAGACTCGTGGACAGGGTAACCGTGAGTGTATCGCTCAAGGTGGTGCTAATATTGCCTCAGGAATGTTCGGCGGCATGGGCGGTTGTGCTACGATCGGTCAGTCACTCATTAACATGAAAAACGGTGGTCGAGGCAGACTCTCTGGAATCATGGGAGCTTTGACTCTTCTCGTGCTCATCCTCTTCGGTAGTGAAATCATCATGAGTATTCCTGTGGCAGCTCTTGTGGGTGTCATGTTCATGATCGTGATCAGCACTTTCGAGTGGTCTACGTTTAAGACGATTGGCAAGGTGGATCCATCTGAACTTATTATCATTCTCGCTGTAACTCTCGTCACAGTCTTTATGCATAACCTTGCATTAGCAGTCGCTGTAGGAGTTATTCTTTCCGCACTTATCTTCGCATGGAAAAGCTCCAAGCATGTCTATGTCCGCGTTGAGAACGAAAACGATGATGAGAAAATCTACAGCGTAGAAGGTCTTCTCTATTTTGGCTCAGTGAAGGAGTTCTCTGACCGTTTCCAAGCTTCTAGTGACACCCAGAATATCGTCATTGATTTCGAGAACGCTCGTATCTGTGACCTCTCTGCGATCGAGGCTCTGAATACTATGTCTGAGCGCTATAAATCCGCAGGTAAAAACCTCAGACTACGTCACCTATCCCCAGACTGTCGTGTCGTGCTCAAGCGTGCTGGCAACTTAGCTGACATCGAGGTTCTCCCTGATGATCCTGACTACTCAGTTGCTAGACTTCGAGCAAACTAGAGCAAATTAATTAGAATTCTTGTCAACGCCCACTCTATTTCTTAATACATTTCATAACATTATGGCAACTGATCACATCGACGTAAATTACGTAGCTAACCTAGCACGTTTGGAACTAACTGCAGAAGAATCGACTACCTTCCAGAGACAGATAGAAGACATCCTAGGCTACATTGATAAACTTAATGAGCTAGATACTTCTGACATCGAACCCACTGCCCATGCTGCTCCAGTATTTGATAGAGTGCGTGAGGACGAAGTCCGTCCGAGTCTAGAGCGTGATGCGTTCCTAAACATCGCTCCTGAGACAGTAAATGACCAACTCCGTGTGCCTAAAGTCATCGAAGAAATGTAGTCTTGATCACTCTCTAACCATTTTTAAATTTCCCAATGTCTTCACTTTCATCACTCACCATCACCGCTCTCCGTGCTAAGCTAACAGCTGGAGAAATTTCACCTACAGACATCATCGATGATCTCGAAAATTCTAACCTAGAAAAGGATGAGGCAATCGGTGGTTACAATTCTATCGACTTCGAAGCGGCTAGAGTAATGGCGGCAAATGCTGACCTCACACTCCCACTAGGTGGCATTCCTATCGCTATTAAGGATAACATCAATGTGAACGGAGAGCCATGCACATGTGCTTCACAGTTTCTCGTAGATTCCTATATTGCTCCTTACGATGCTACTGTCATCACTAAGCTCAAGGCAGCTGGTGCGATCCCACTCGGCAGAGCAAATCTAGACGAGTTCGCAATGGGTTCTACTACTGGAAATTCATCTATCAAGCGCACTAACAACCCTAAAGATCTCGACCGTGTACCTGGTGGTTCATCAGGTGGTTCGGCTGCCGTTGTAGCTGCGGATACTGCGATTGCAGCACTAGGCTCTGACACTGGTGGCTCGATCCGTCAGCCAGCTTCGCATTGTGGCGTAGTGGGTCTTAAGCCTTCTTACGGCAGAGTTTCTCGTTTTGGATTAGTAGCATTTGCTTCATCGCTAGATCAGATCGGACCGATCACTAAGTCCGTCGACGACGCAGCTCTGATGCTCAATGCCCTCTCAGGTAACGATAAGATGGACAGCACATCGCTTGAAGTCGATGTTCCAGATTTCACAGTAAACATCGATCAAGGTGTCGCTGGACTGAAGCTTGGAATCCCTAAAGAATACTTTGCAGCAGGAATAGATCCTCAGGTTCGTAAAGTCGTAGAAGCGTCGATTGAAAAGCTAAAGAATGCTGGTGCAGAGATCGTAGATATTTCACTACCTCATACTGAATACGCAGTTGCAACCTACTATATCATTGCTCCTGCTGAAGCTTCATCTAACCTTTCTCGCTTTGATGGTATCCGCTATGGCAACCGTGCTGAGAACCCTGAAAATCTTATCGATCTCTACAGGAAGTCACGCTCTGCTGGCTTCGGCTCTGAAGTAAAGCGCCGTATCATTCTAGGAACCTACTGTCTATCTTCTGGATACGATCATAAATACTACGATAAGGCACAACGTGTCCGCACATTGATCCGAGAAGACTTTAATCAAGCCTTCGAAAAAGTAGATGCTATACTTTCCCCTGTCTGCCCTACCGCCGCTCCTAAGCACGGTGAGAACAGCGATGATCCACTTAAAGAATACTTGGCAGACATCTGCACCATTGCTGCGAACTTAGCAGGCATACCTGGAATATCAGTGCCAGCTGGAACGGTTGATTCTGGTAATAATACTCAGCTACCTGTGGGTCTTCAAATTCTAGGAGCACACCTTGATGAGAAGACTATACTTCGTGTAGCTAAAGCAGTAGAAATTTTATAAAACTTTCTGAAATGACTGAAAGCTAAGCACTTTCAACAGAATTTTTTAAAAATAATCTAACATTTATTTTGACATGTAGCTTATTCTTAAACTAACATGCTGGTGTAACTTTCAATAACTTTATAAATTATGAAATCCAAAAAGAACCTAACTCGATTCACCTACGAAACTACAGCTTTTCAAGGCTGGAGATTATGTCTTAGCAGATCAGGAACTACATTTACTAAGTATTTCTCTGATAAGAAATACGGAAGTGAGCGTAAGGCTCTCAAAGCAGCAGAGACTGCACGCAAAGAATTGACCGAACTGTTAGAAGGTTCTCGCAAAGTTAATGGTAAAATCAGCCAGACTACGAATAACAAGGCTAAGAAGCTATTGAAGAACGCCTAGTTTTTCCACACTACAATGTATTAAAGTCGCATTCAGTATAATTGATCCCTTTGCATATTAGGTTTCAAGCGAAAACCACTCAGGAAAACCAATGCCTTCAGACGTTGGTTTTTTTACGTCATGGGATGATCAAAAACTCAAGAATTCATTCTACTCATTACTCAAATCTCATTGACTATTTTTCATCCATTGTCAGCTTGTAAGCATGGTTAAAATTACAATCGATTACGCTGGTGAATTACGCTGCAATGCTACTCACGGACCTTCTGGTCAGAGCCTTTCTACGGATGCTCCTCTAGATAACAAAGGTAAAGGAGAAACATTTTCACCTACTGATTTAGTAGCCACGGCACTAGGAAACTGTATGGCTACGATCATGGGTATAGTGGCTCAACGCAAGCAACTAGATCTAACAGGTTTACATCTAACAGTAGAAAAAATCATGTCCGAAGACATGCCGAGACGCATCGCTAAACTACCTATAATTATTGAAGTCCCTATAGCCGAAGATAGTAAATACAAGGATCTCATGATCAATGCTGCTCTCAGCTGCCCTGTCCACCAAAGCCTTAACCCCACGATAGAGATTCCTATCACTTGGGTTTGGAATGGCTAATTTCTAACAATTTCAATTATTATGTGGAATCACGAACTTGATAACGATCGCTATGGTGGTCGTATGGGTCAACCAAGGCTGACTGAACAGAGCCAGCCATCCATTGTATGGTCTGCTCTTTTATCAAGATTTATCACTGAATAGAATAAAACTGAAAATGACTTTACAAGTCGGGATCGTAATTTAAAATTCGCTCATATGATTAAAAAGATACTCACACTTGCTGGAGCCCTAGTGGCTGTTGTCGCTATCTCATCTTGCGCCACTGTAAAAGGTGTTGGTCAAGACGTTCAGAGTCTTGGAAAAGGTGTCCAAAACGCTGCTCGATAGCATTATCCAGCTAGAAATAGAAAACTAACAACTCTAGGCACACTCTTTCGAGAGTGTGCCTTTCTTTTTTTGCTATTCTAGTATTTCCATAAAACCTACTTGCTAATCACCAAACTACCAGCTACGAACCCTAGTCATGGCTACAGAAACTACACTCATTCTATTTAAGCCTGACTGCGTTACTAAAAACCTTTCAGGAGATGTACTTAACCGATTCCTCAATAAGGGACTCGCCATCCGCGGCATCAAAATGATGACTCTTTGTGACGAGATTCTTACAGAGCACTACTCGCACGTTGCAGACAAACCGTTCTTCCCTGATATAGTAAAGTTCATGCAAAGCTCTCCAGTGATTGCACTAGCACTTGAAGGTGACAATGCTATCGCCACAGTTCGCGACCTACTAGGACCGACTAACTCAGAGGAAGCTCCTGCTGGAACTATCCGCGGAGATCTCGGTAACAACATGATGATTAACGTCTGTCACGCATCTGATGGCCCTGAGACAGCTGCTGCTGAGCTCAAAAGATTCTTTAAAGACGGAGAACTCTTCAGCTTCTAAATTTAGCAACCTAACAAATTTTGTTAAGTTTCTAAGCACTGTTGTTTACCCAACAGTGCTTTTTTTTAATTAAATCAGTAAAATAAAACTGGAGGAATGAGCTTTCTAAGCCATCCTGTATCAGTCACATTTTCTATGATACGTTTACACTCTACTCAAGAGGTACATCACCAAGTCCCTCTCCACGAAGCTATATTTCTAGTTCCCACTATGGGAGCTCTCCATGTAGGACACGAAGCTCTCATTATAAAAGCAAAAGAAAGAGCTAAGGAGAGAACAGAACAATTTGGCGGTCAGTCAAAAGTAGTGGTCTCTATTTTCGTGAATCCTATCCAGTTCGATAGAGCGGCAGATCTAGAGGATTATCCTCAGCCGCTAGAAGAAGACTTAAAAAAATGCAAGGCTCTCGGTGTCGATTACGTATTCACTCCTGATAGCAAAGAATTTTACGCTTCTGATCGCTCAATAAAGGTCTCTGAGAACGCACTTTCTGCGCTACTCTGCGGTGCGACCCGCCCAGGACATTTCGATGGTGTCTGCACGGTGATCTCTAAACTATTAAATGTCTTTAGACCCGTAGGAGCTATCTTTGGCGAAAAAGATTATCAACAGCTGGCGATCATACGCAGACTAGCGCGTGATCTGAATTTCCGTACTGAAGTCATCGGCTTACCAACAGTACGTGAACCATCAGGACTAGCTCTGTCTTCACGTAATCTTCGTTTAAATGAAGAAACCCGCGAACAAGCGCCTGCGATCAGAACTGCAATGCTGGCTGCCTACGAGAAATTTAGCTCAGGCACTACCTCTGCAGATCGCCTATTAGCCATTATCCGTATGTATTTAGAAAAGAATGCTCCACTTTCTACAATAGATTACTTAGAGTGCGTGTGCGCTGAATCATTGCAAGCCATCCGTGAAGTTGATAAACCTGCTGTCATTGCGATAGCTTCGTTTTTTGGTGATGTGCGCTTAATCGATAATATTCAGTTACATCCATCATCTATCTAATCCTATGAAATCAGATTTCCTCGTCATTGGCTCCGGCATCGCTGGGCTTACCTTTGCCATCCATGCGGCAGAATACGGCACAGTCACCGTGCTGACTAAAGGGCAGGCTATCGAATCTAACACAGCATGGGCACAAGGTGGTATCTCTGCTGTCCTCGACGAATCACTCCGAGCATCTGGTGATAACTTTGATAAACATGTAGCCGACACTCTCGATGCAGGTGCTGGTCTTTGTAATGAAGACGCAGTCCGCACAATTGTTGAGGCTGGGATGGAGACTATAGAAGATCTAATAGCAGCTGGTGTAGAATTCGATCACGCTCACGGTGATGAAAGCCAATTTGCTCTTGGGAAAGAAGGTGGTCACTCAAAACGCCGCATACTCCACTGCAAAGACACCACTGGACTTGAGATAGCTAAGGCTCTTATCAAGACTGCCGCTAAGCACCCCAATATACAACTTTTAGAACAGCACTTCGCGGTAGATCTACTGACTACCGCTAAGCTAGGTATAGCCACTGAAGACCGAGCAGTCGGCGCATATGTGCTAAATGAAATGACAGGTGAAGTGAAAAAATTTCGTTCAGACCGAGTCTTACTCTGCACTGGCGGAAGCGGTAAAGTCTACCTTTACACTACTAATCCAGATAGCTCCACTGGTGATGGACTAGCAATGGCATGGAGAGCTGGAGCTACGATATCTAATATGGAATTCGCCCAATTCCACCCGACCTGTTTCTACAATCCCTCCGCTACGGGAGCAAAGGCTCGATCATTCTTAGTCTCTGAAGCAGTCCGCGGTGAAGGCGCTATCCTTATCAATGAAAAAGGAGAAAACTTCACCCTTAAGCATGATTCCAGAGGCTCACTCGCACCACGTGATATCGTGGCAAGGGCGATTGACCACGAGATTAAAAAGACTGGTGCCGCATGTGTCTACCTAGATGTTACCCATAAACCAAAGGGCTTCATGCAAGAGAGATTCCCCCACATTTATAATACTCTCATGAGCTTCGGTCACGACTGTGAAAAAGATCCTATTCCCGTAGTCCCAGCTGCCCACTACCAGTGCGGAGGCGTAGCTACGAATGTGGACGGGAGGACTACCATACGTGGACTTTATGCCGTAGGAGAAGTCGCCTGCACAGGACTTCACGGAGCAAACCGACTAGCATCTAACTCATTGTTAGAAGGTAGTGTCGTCGCCCGTAGAGCCTTAGTAGATATTTTAAAGACCTTCCCTCTCAACAAAAAGTCTCTTACCGAAATCCCGATTCCCGACTGGGAGACAGGCAATGTCACTCCACCAGACGAGCAAGTCCTCATTTCACATAACTGGGACGAAATCCGCCGCCTGATGTGGGACTACGTATCTATAGTCCGTACAGATAACCGTCTCAACAGAGCAGCCAGACGCCTCCGAAACCTCCGCAAGGAAGTTCGCGAGTTTTACTGGGGCAATACAGTGAACTCAGACATTCTAGAATTGAGAAATTTAGTTGCAACAGGCATGCTTATTGTCGACTGTGCTACTCGTAGGAAAGAAAGTCGTGGTATTCATTTCACATTAGATTATCCTGATAAGAATGATGCTTATCTTTCAGATACCGAGCTAAGAAGATTCTAAAACTAAATATTAACAACCAACTACTAACAAAATGAAGAAACTACTCACATTATCAGCAGCACTAGCAACCGCTACTTTCACATTCATACCTGTAGCTATGGCTCACTGTGAAGTCCCTTGTGGTATCTATTCAGATGACACAGTTTTCACTGACTTGCACACCCACTTGCAAACTATTGAGAAAGCGATGACTGAGATCAATACTCTTTCTAAGGAACCTACTAAGAACATGAACCAAATCGTACGCTGGGTGAATAACAAAGAAATTCATGCTACTAAGATCCAAGAGATCGTATCTCAGTATTTCCTCACACAACGTGTCAAAATGGACGAGGCAGACAAGAACGCATACATGCTCAAGCTCACTCAACTACACCAAATCACAGTTTATGCTATGAAATGCAAGCAGACTACTGATATAGAAAACGCACATAATTTACATAAGGTTCTAGATGCTTTCAAAGCTACTTATTCTAAGAAATAAACTCTAAGAAAAACCAACCGATCCACGTTCTCATAATCAGATGCGTATTAAATTCATCACTCACTCAGTTTTAGCAATGCTAACACCTCTTGTACTCAATGGACAAGAGGTCAAGCCTGCTACTATCACACCACCAACTTCAGAAGCCACCGAAGCCGAGAGTGAGCAAGCTAAAACGGAGAAGAAACTAGAAATAGTAAAGGTCTCCGAAGACATTTTCGATCTCGGTGAAATCCGCATCAATAAAAAGACTCGCGAGATTACATTCCCTGCAACTGTAGAGATTACTGGTATTCCAGATGCTAAAAACCAGACAATCGTAGAGTATGTCCTCGTTAACCCTGAAGGCAAAATTCACGAAAGTCTCTTCCTAACTGAGATCAAGCCTAGCCATCTTAACGTAGCTTTCAAACTACTAGGATATAAGGAATCAAAACACCTTTTCCGTGTTGTAAATAAAAATTTTCAGCCACAGGAAGAGTATGAAAAAGCGACTCCTGAGCAGATTAAAGAATCACGCTTTGATATGGTGATTAAATGGAAAGGTTCTGACGGCAAAGTAGTTTCTCATAACATTAATGAACTAATCCATAATGCCGAAACCGACAAGCCTATGGAAGCTGGTCCCTGGGTATACGGAGGTTCATTCATCTATCAGGGAAAGTATGTAGCCGATCTCAACAAAGATTTATTCGCTATATTTACTGATCGAGGCTCGATAGGCAACTACGCTGGAGAAGGCAGAGAAGATGATACGCTCTGGTTCCCCAACAGCAAAGTCATGCCACCAATGGGCACTAAAACTACTTTTCACCTCACACCATTTGTCGAAAAGGCAGAAAAGAAATAACTAATAGAACCAATAATAACTGATGAAAAAAATCATCCACTCAACAATTTTAGCAGTGAGCATCTGCACAAGTTTGACAGCAGTAACAACAATCTCTGCTCAGGCTCAAACTAATCCACAAGCTCCTTACATTTCTCTAAAACTAGAAATGGAAAATGCCATCCGCACAGGTAATGGCTTCATGCAAAAGCAACAGAATGAGAAAGGATATTGGAAGGAAGAAACCATTCCTGCCTACACCGCCCTCTCCATCACAGCTGCAATGCGAGATCCAAATCTAGCTGATGGAGCAACGCCCGAGCACATTAAGAAAGCCTACACATGGCTTCTTTCTAATCAAAAGGAATCAGGCGCTATCTATGGAAAAGGATTAGCTACTTATAACACAGCCACCAGCATCATGGCACTCGTAGCATCGGGTGATGAATCACATGTTCAGCCAATATTAAAGGCAAGATCATTCCTTATCAGCCAGCAAGCCCATCTCGGTGATAACAAGCTCATGAACAAGTATGATGGTGGCATCGGATACGGTGGCACTCACCCTCACTCTGACATGTCTAACACCTACCTCTCTATCGAGGCTCTGAAACTTTCTGAGCAAGTAGCTAAAGATGGCAAGAACGGTGAGCAGCCAGATCTCGATTGGAAAAGCGCCCTTACCTTTATTAACCGCTGTCAGAATCTAGAGAAGACTAACGATCAACCAAACACCAGCAACGATGGATCATTCGTTTACTTCCCTGGCAACTCAAAGGCTGGCACACAGAAGAATGCAGATGGCACCGAGACACTTCGTGGCTACGGCTCCATCTCCTACGCTGGGTTACTTTCACTCATCTATGCTGATGTTGCTAAGGAAGACCCTCGTGTATCGACAGTGATCGAATGGCTCAATGCAAACTTCTCACTGAAAGAGAACCCAGGTCTAGGTCAGCAAGGACTTTACTATTATTATCATGCTATGTCGAAAGCTCTTACAGCAGCTGGCATCGACAAGATGAAGACTAAAGATGGTAAAGAAGTCGACTGGCGTAAGGAGTTAGCAACTATCATCATCACCGCTCAACGCGAAGACGGATCATGGGTAAATGAGAACGCTCGCTGGTGGGAAAACCAGCCTGAGCTAGTCACATGCTATGCGGTCCTCACACTAGAGCAGATCCACGCATCTATGCCACAGGCGGTGAAGTAAGCAGCAATTAAGAAAATCAATTTTCAAGTCACTGGTTCATTATGAACCAGTGACTTTTCATTTCAGTGAATAGACGAAATAAATACTCTAGTTAGACTTGCCCCTATACCTATTCCCTGCTTACTTTTCCGCAGAAAACAATTTCAACCTATTAATCAAACATGAAAATCGTAGTCGCATACTCAGGAGGTCTCGATACCTCAGTTCTTCTCAAATGGCTTAAGGACAAATACAACGCAGAAATCATCGCTTACTGTGCTGACGTAGGTCAGGCTGAAGAGCTAGATGGTCTCGAAGCTAAGGCGCTCGCTACTGGTGCATCTAAATGCTACATCGGCGACCTCAAGGAAGAATTCGCTAGCGATTTCATTTTCCCTATGTTCCAAGGCAATGCTCTCTATGAAGGTCGCTATCTTCTAGGAACATCCATCGCTCGTCCTTGTATCACTAAAGGAATGGTAGATGTTGCAATCGCAGAGGGCGCAGACGCTATCGCCCACGGTGCTACTGGAAAAGGAAATGATCAGGTTCGTTTCGAGCTCTCAGTGGCAGCACTAGCTCCTCATATCAAATGTATCGCACCGTGGAGAGATGACGAATTCCGCGCTCAATTCCCAGGCAGAGCAGAAATGATCGCCTACGCTGAAGAGAACGATATTCCAATCAAGGCATCGATGAAGAAGCCTTATTCAATGGACAGAAACCTTCTCCACATTTCATTCGAAGCAGGCGCTATGGAAGACGTATGGCACGATGCTACAGGTGAATCTGATAAGGACATGTATGTGCTCTCAGTATCACCAGAAGACGCTCCAGACACAGCGCAGTATGTGCAGTTCCTATTTGAGAAAGGTGACGTAGTAGGTCTCCAGACTGAAGGTCTAACAGAACTCATCACAGAGCTAGGTGACATCTCAGCTAACGGTGAAAAAGACGGCTACACATTACTCAACCCTTATGGGGTTATGCGTGTGCTTAATGCACTCGGTGGCAAGCACGGCATAGGCAGAGTTGATCTTGTAGAGAACCGCTTCGTAGGTATGAAGTCCCGTGGAGTCTATGAGACACCAGGTGGCACCGTCCTCCTCGCTGCTCACCAAGACTTGGAGACTCTCACTATCGATCGTGAAGCTCAAGCCCTCCGTGACTCACTCATTCCAAAGTATGCACAGCTCATCTACAATGGTTTCTGGTATGCTCCAGAGCGTGAAGCTCTCCAAGCTCTCATCACAAGCACTCAACAGACTGTCACTGGTGAAGTGAGACTCAAGCTCTACAAAGGCAACTGTCTCCAAGCTGGACGCCGCTCACCACTCTCACTTTACGACGAAGATGTGGCTTCCATGGAAGGTGCTGAAGATGGTAAAGAAGAAGCATACAACCAAAATGACGCATCAGGCTTTATCGCTCTCAATGCACTACGCTTGAAAGCAAATGCTAAGCAGAAGGAACAAATGAAGTAAGTTCATTCTGAAAAAATAATTTAGAATCCAGTATGAGTAAAAAGCATACTGGATTTTTTGTTTACTAAAAAGCCGCTAAGGAAAGTTACCTAGCGGCTCAGAAAAATGATTCTGTCAGAAGTAACTAAGAAATAACTTTCTCAACACGTTTCAGGACTTCTTCGTAGCCTTCCATGACATCTCCTAGATCTTGGCGGAAGCGATCTTTGTCTAGCTTCTTACCTGTCTCTATATCCCATAAGCGACATGTGTCAGGGCTGATTTCGTCTGCTAGCACGATCTTAGCTTCACCATCTTTAGTGCGACCAAACTCGATTTTAAAGTCAACAAGCTTGAGTCCACATTGCTTGAAAAAATCGATCATCACATCATTTACGATGAGTGCTTTTTCTTTCAGTTCTGCACATTCCTCAGGAGTTGCTAGTCCCATTTCACGAGCGTAGTCATCATTGATGAGTGGATCTCCTAGTTCATCTGACTTGTATGAAAACTCTACGATTGGTTGATTAAATACAGTGCCTTCTTCTACTGCCATACGATTACTGAATGAACCAGCAGCTATATTACGCACAATGACTTCTACCATGAGGATCTCTACATTCTTCACTAACAGATTGATCTCATCGATCTGACCTACAAGATGAGTCTCCACACCTTTGGTTTCCAACATACGGTAAAGAGCGAGAGTGATCGCTGTGTTTAGCTTTCCTTTATTCTCGAAATTAGCCTTCTTTTCTGCGTTGAAAGCAGTGGCTTCATCCTTATATTCCATGCGCAAGACATTCGGGTCATCAGTGGTAAAGAGTCGCTTTGCCTTTCCTTCGTATATTGGTTCCATATATGTTTTGATTTAGTGATATTTAAGTGTGTGGTCAATCTGAATTTGAAATTTAATAATCCTTACCCTCTTCTGTATTTGCTCCAGGGATCATTAGTCCAAATACAACTGTGACGATAGTATTGATAGGGTAAAACCATGCGAAACTAATCGAAGGCTTATGGAAAAACGCTTCAGGATTCTCCATGAGACCAGACGCTTTGATAAGAGTATACACATCTGGAAGTGCCCATGCAGCGATGAGAATGGAAAGTATGACCCCTGTAAGTATTCCTCTATAACTAGCACTAGCTTTCCATGGACCAACAGCAAGTATAAGAATACCTAACAGTGCACCATAAACATAAGCTACCATCCTAAATGCGAGCCCGATGAGGTCTTTATCCCCTGCTTCAGAATGATTAAAGCTTAGTAGAATAGAAACCGTAGAAAGTATCACTGCCCATCCTAAAACGAGGAGTTTAGATTTAGTAAGCATCTTCGGATTGTTTCCATGTTCTTCCATGTATTTTTTGCCGTAGAATGCAGATAGACTCGTCTGCGATAATGCAGCTAATATGGAATCTAGACTAGAAACAGCTGCCGCAAATGCACCAGCAATAATCAGACCTTTTAATCCAGTAGGTAAAACGGTCACGATCCATGTAGGGAAGACGTTATTGCTATCCTTCGCGAACATAGCTGCTTCTTGAGCTGTAGGGTCATTCACGATATACCATGCGAATAATCCTGCTCCCACCATGAGCATAAGCAGTGTGATCACTTGGGAAATACTACTCCAGACGATCGCCTTACGTGCTTCTGACTCACTGCCACAGCAGAACATTCTCTGTGCGTTCAGTTGATCTGTTCCAAATGCAGCTAGATTCTGGAACGGCATTGCGAAGATAGCTACCCAGAATGTGTATTGCACCATCGGGTTCTCAAATGGGCTCGTCATATCGAACCATTTGAATTTATTCACTACTTCTCCATTTTCCAAAGTAACGCTAGAGTTAAGAGTAACGATTTGATCCCAACCGATTGAGTTGATTAACCAGAAGAGAGCGATTAAACCACCTACGATAAAGACAACGAACTGCATAACATCCGTCCATATAACAGTTCTCATTCCGCCCATTAATGTCCAAAGAACGGCGAACGCACCGATGACGAGAATACACGTGGTCATATCTAAGCCTGTAACGACTTGTAGAATGATCGCTGTAACTAGAACTCTAACACTTTGTCCTAATATAGAGCCTAAGCTGAAGAGGACGGTAACGAGTCTTTTAACTCTCTCACCTAATTGATTTCCCATGTAGTCATAGGGACTAAAAATTTCTTTTTTATAGTATAATGGCACTAGGTAAAAACCCACAATGAATCTTGCCATAATAGAACCGATACCCCATACGAGATAGGTGAAATCCCCTTGCAGAGCAAAAACCATTCCTGGAACACCTATGAAAGTAAGAGCACTGATTTCAGTCGCAATGATAGAGCCACTTACTGCTGGCCAGGGTAGAGACTTGCCTCCTAAGAAGAAGTCTTTAATCGTAGCTTGTTCCCCTCTCAATGCGTGACCTATCACTGTCGTCAATGCCATATAGCCAAAGACCACCATCCAGTCGATCCAGCTAAAGTACTCGTGTATTTCCATAGCGCAGAGACTAATTAGCAGATTGCGGCAAGTCCACTTCTTAATCTCGCGATGCGCATTTTCTTGTGTATGTCGTCGATGTCACAGATTCAGACTTCCCATTGCTAGAATCGGTGCTTAGTTTCCACCTATGCACAAGGAGGTCATGGAAAATAACATTTTACTCAGTCAGCTCAGTGATGCAGTTGAGGCTAGAGATGCTAATTTGTTCTTATCCATTGCTGAGAATCTCCACCATGCTGACCTTGCAGATTTTTATGAAGATCTAGACGATGATGAACATGATTTCTTCACTGCGTCACTAGGTGCTGAAAAATTCTCCAAAGTGATCACTGACCTCCCTGACACAATGGTCGAGGAATCGCTAGATCGATTCAGCGTGGATGATCAGCGAGAGATTCTAGATCAAGTTTCAGACGATGATCGAGTAGATCTACTGCAAGACGTTTCAGATGAGTCTAGGCAGAAATTCCTAGCCTTAGTCGAGCCTGATGACATGGATGCCACGCGCTCCTTGCTCGGCTATAAGGAAGACACTGCTGGTGGAAGGATGACTACCGTCTACGGTAGAATAGCGCTGAAAATGACGGTCAAAGAGGCTCTAGACGAGCTTCGTGGTTCCTATTCTCAAACAGAGTCTCTTGCTAGAGTTTACGTTACAGATACTGATGGTAAATTGATCGGTCGTCTACGATTCCGTGACTTAGCTTTTAATACTTGGGACACTCCAATAAGTGAAATCTACTTACCTTGTAATCATACTATACTAGCCACTGCAGATCAGGAAGAAGCTGCGAAGATGTTCTCGCAGTATGATCTCATCATACTTCCCGTGGTCGATACCTCTGGACGTCTACTAGGTATCATCACCTACGATGACGCGCTCGAAATCATTGAAGAAGAATCTGCGGAGGACATGGAGAAAATGGCTGGTTTCGCTGGTGAAACTTCAGAGCAAACCTACCTCAACACCTCTATATCTACACACTTCAAACGTAGATTTCCATGGCTCTTAGGCTTAGCGTTTCTAGCGATAGCTTCTGGCTATGTAATGATCCGGTTCGAAGACGTGCTCACGAGTTTCTTCATGCTATCACTCTTCCTACCCATGGTAGTAGCAGCTGGAGGTAACACAGGAGGTCAAGCATCTACGATGGTTATTCGTGCAATGGCTGTCGGGGAACTAGGTGAAGGTAATTCAATGCGAGTGGCATGGAAGGAATTACGTTTAGGACTAATCCTAGGATCTCTATTGGGCTTTTGTATCGCTCTTTTCACAATCTTTATCCTCCCCCTCTTCGGCGGAACGATGCCTGAAGGCGTCACTTATTTACAGTTCGGAATTGCAGTCGCCATTTCTCTAACAGCCCAGATCATGACTTCCACTCTTGTGGGATCATTACTACCTATTGGAGCTAGAAAAGCCAATATTGACCCTGCAGTAGTCGCCGCTCCAGCGATTACTACGATTGTAGATGTCTCTGGAATGGTGATCTACTTCTTCGTAGCACAGATATTGTTGCTATAGAGTCTGCTCAAAAACTCCTCCACCTAGCAGGACGCCATTTTCATAGAAACCACAGATCTGTCCTGGGGTAATTGCGCGTTGAGGGCGGACGAATTCTAGGAGCATTTTGCCGTCTTCTTGTGGAGTGACCATGACGGGTTCACTTTTGGCTCTGTATCTTGGCTGGGCTTCAATTTTACGTAGGATTTCTAGCTTTTTGTTGACCCATGATACGGTGCCAACGATACATTTCTCTGTGTAAAGTCCAGGTGTGTCTGATTCGTCGTAGCCTACGATGAGTTCGTTTCGGTCTGCGTTTTTACCTACTACGACATAAGCCATGCCATCTCTTGGAGATGCCACTCCGTGACCTTTTCTCTGTCCTAGAGTATATAAATGGAGTCCTTTGTGGCGTCCCATTCTCTTACCACTGATGTCTAGGATATTTCCCGGACGATCTGGGACGTAGTGGCGGAGGAAGTCACTCATCTTCACATTGCCGATGAAGCAGATGCCTTGACTGTCTTTTTTCTTGGCTGTGGGGAGTTCGAATCTTTCTGCTACTGCTCGCACTTCTGGCTTCTGCATTTCTCCACATGGGAAGAGTGCATGCTTGGCTTGGTGCTGCTCCATGAGCGCTAAGAAGTAGCTCTGATCTTTATTAGTATCAGCTCCACGCAGGATGTCTGATGTTCCATCTGGACGATCTCGTTTTCTGGCGTAGTGACCAGTGGCTACGGCTTCGAATCCTTGTTCTAGGGCGTAGTCTAGGAACACGCCAAACTTCATTTCACGATTGCAGTAGACGTCTGGATTAGGAGTGATGCCGCTGCGGTAACCATCTAGTAGATAGTCTACGATTCTGGATTGGTATTGATCTATGAGGTCTACTACTCTGAATTCAATTCCTAGTTTCTTCGCTACAGCATGGGCATCGTCTACGTCTTCTTGCCATGGGCAGTCTCCGGGGACGTTGTCGGTATTGATCCAGTTTTTCATATAGGCGCCCACGACTTCGTGCCCCTGCTCTACCATGAGTGCAGCGGCTACGCTTGAGTCTACTCCTCCAGAAAGTCCTACTAGAATCTTTGCCATGCAGAGTTGATAATTCCGCTTAGCAGAATTACCAACCTTATTTTTAGATCAATTTAAATATCCCTTATAACAAAGGATTTTTTCATACAGAATTATGTAGAATTTCTACAGAGTAGATGAAGCAACTTTGAAACTATCAACCATTCTGTTAATTCTGCGAAATTTTGTTAATTCTGTCTAGCGCCGCAGGCATGTGTAAGAAAACGCGTCTGTTAATCTAAAAGTGTAGACGAAACTTCTTGATTCCCTGCGCTATTTAGCCCTAAAAGTCCGCCATGTCAGATACCGAGAACATTGCCACTGAGGAGCAAGACGAAGCGAAAACAGCCCCTAACCATATAGCAGGTTGTTCTATATTCATCGTGATTCTACTTACCGTTATCTTTGTGATTAGCATGACTTTCTGGACTTATTTTGACTACAAGAAAGCTGTCGTAAGTATTACACAGGCAGATGAAATTAACACTCAGGTCGCTAATATAGAAGATACAAGCCTAACAACAGCGCTAGAAGAAAAATTTGCCAAATTCAGTGCTCTCGTTATAGACAAAAAGCCAGCACAGATGGAGCTCAGCATTGATGAGATCAACTTAGCTATCACACATTTCGAGAAGCTTAAGGTTTTCAGTGGTGATTTATTTGTCACTGAACTCATTACTAGCAATAAACATGAGCATGATTTGATCGTAACTCGGGCTAGTTTGAAGATGAGACCAGGATTTGATGCTGATCGATACATGAATGGGGTGATCAAATTCAGACCAGAAGTAGCAGAAGGGTCTATTTTCCCTATTATCGAAGAAGCGGAGCCTGATACGGGTAATCCTGTCCCCAAAAAGATGATGCGGGCGCTCTCTACGCTGATGTTCACTGAGTATCGTAATGACGAGTCGATCAAAGATGTCTTCCACAAAATAAATACCGCCCATGTGATCGATAATAAGTTAGTAATCACAAGCGACCCTGAGAATATCACTGTAGCTATCATTGACCGTGAGATCACTGACGATCGTGAGAATGAGGTATATCAGTTAATCGGTATCTTTTCTTTCATCTTCATCACTACCATTGCATTTGCGATCTGGTATAGAAGTTTTAGAAAAAAGCAGAAACAGCAGCAAGGTTAGTCACGCTCTGTTAGGTATTCTTTGTAGAAGTTCCCTATCAGTTCCTCAGGAAGTATTAGTCCCAATGTCCTAGAGAACCTTGCTATGTGGATTCCTATGAAATTTCCTTTTAAGTCGAAAACAGGGGTTCCTGCATCAGCCGCAAATAATGGTAATGCGTGGCGAATAGATAAAGGGTAAGGACTGCGGCGTTTCGAGATGAGTTGTTTATTCTCTATCGGACCTATTGATCGATTAATTCTCACCTCTCGGCTTCTGTCAGTGGCTATATTCCAGACTGGTCTAGAATAGCGATCAGGCGCCATGAGAGCCTGTCCTGTGATGACAGTAGATTTGGAAAATTGTATCGTCTCAGGAGCATTTAAACCCTCTATTTTTAACAAAATCAAATCTAGATGCTTTGATTTTCTCACTACATTCTGCTCGCTGATTGATAATCTTTTATCATTCAACATCAAATAAGTAGAATCTAACTGACTAAAGATACTAGCCTTTACTAATAGTAGATTTTCTTCCAGTGCTACGGCTTTAATTTCTCTACTGGGTTGCTGTTCGCCTGTAGACTCTGAATTAGTTTTATTAACTCCCTTAATCTTGTAGGTATAAAAATGTAACGGTTTTTGTTTAGGTAATAGTTTTATGATCGAGGGATCATCTAGTCCTAAAACTACCTCTTGTCCATTTGCCAAAGCGATAGAATCTACTGCAGACAAGTTCACTAGATCATTAGCATCTAATACTGATCTTCCTTCTTCGTTAATGTGTTTACGAATGAAATCTACAGTTTTGTAATGATTCATTTTAGCCCTACGCATGATTTCAGCCTGAACTTCTACTAGTATTTCTTGAGAGAAATCAGCCCTCAGGTAAGAGCCATTCATGGGCGCATTTTTAGCATCTCCTAGGATTTCTTTCTGGCTGAGTTTTTCAGCATCCTTATAGAACTGATCTATGGTGCCAAAGATATTAAACCCTATATGCTCAGCGGCACTACTGTTGATTCCAACTAGCTCACCATCAAGATTAAATAATGGTCCTCCTGAGTCTCCAGGTTGAATATTGAGATCTGAGAAGATGTAGAGTGGTTTTGCCTCTAGCATTTTGATACTTAATACTCTTCCTAATCTAAGCTGAGCAGGTCTACCTGCTATAGCTCCAGACGGGTGAGCATAGGTGAAAATATACTCACCTAAATTCGACGCGGTTTTAGCCAGACGACATACTGGCAATGGACTATTTCTAGGGTTATCTATCAATAACAACCCTAGATCTGTCTCTAAATTATAGCCTAGTTTGGTGGCTAGATAATTAGTTCCATCTTCAAGAGTGATCGTAATTTTCACATCTTCGCCAATACGCTCTAGAACATGAGCGGCTGTTAGGACTAGTCCATTCTGAGAAATGATCACGCCACTAGCTGAGCCATCACAGCTGATCGCGACACAGGATCTTTTGACTTTCTTGTAAGAGGTTCTTAGTTGCTTAGAAAGCTGCTCAGGACTTTTGGCTGCACCCTCTCTGGCTATCGCAATTGGGCTAGCCATTAAGAATATCAGACCTAAGCAAAAAGTAATATGCATACTACTTTCTATTCTTTAATTCACCATCCTACAAGCTCCATTGCTAGTCGTCCACAGGGTTGTACATGAGGTTAGCTCAATACTGCACCTATGACTGCTCCGGTTATCACCACTATCCACACTGGGATTTTCTTATTTAATAATACGCCCATGAAAGCTATGGCCAACACTATATCTATCCAATTCGTAAGCGCTCCTTGACGGATGATGTGGACGAGTGCTGCGATGAGAAGACCTACCACAGCGGCATTTGCACCTTTCAATCCACCTCTGACCTTTTGGTTATTTTTAAAAGTATTCCAAAGTGGCATCCCGAGCGCTAAGAGAATCATTCCTGGAAGGAAGATACAGATCACAGCAACGAAACCACCTAGCCAAGCATTACCAAATAGCGGCAGTTGTGCACCTAGATAAGCAGATAACGTAAACATAGGTCCAGGGACGGCTTGTGCAGCACCGTAACCTGCTAAGAATTCGGATTGCCCCATGAGTCCTCTGCCAACAGTTTCAGCTTCTAACAATGGTAGAACTACATGACCGCCACCAAATACTAATGAACCAGTTTTAATAAGACCTCGACACATTAGAGTGTCACTCCCCTGAACTTGGACGAGACTCATAGTGACAATCGCCACTACAAATAGAGCTAAGCCAATCACTGAGTATAGAGGAAATTTCTTCACTTCTTTCGGTGTGTCTTCATCTATAGATTTCTCTTCAGAAAACAGTATCGCTCCTACAACTCCAAAACAAATGATCAGTAATGGTTGCAACCAACCAACAGGGAAAATAATAAGTGTCGCTGCTACTAATAAAGCTATTAGTAGAGTTTTCATATCAGGACAAAGACTCTTGCCCATACCGTGAATAGCGATCGCTACTACTGCCACAGCGACTACTTTCAGACCATGGATCCACCCACTTCCGACCCAGCCATTTAGCGTCTCCAAATTGCTAGCCAGTAAAATCAACATGACCGCAGACGGCAGAGTGAATCCCAGCCATGCTCCTAGACCTCCTAGCCAGCCGGCGCGGTGATGACCTATAGCTGCCCCCAGCTGACTACTACCTGGTCCGGGCATGAATTGACAGATTGCTAGAAGTTCTGCATATTTCTCATCACTCAGCCATTTCAGCCTGTCCACGTAAGCTTCTCTGAAGTAGCCTAAATGCGCAACAGGTCCACCGAACGAAGTGAATCCGAGACGGAGTGCAACGAGAAAACATTCTATAAAGTTCATCACTATTTCCTAAATCATCTCACCATGAATACAACGCAAAAATTGTTACAAAAAGTTTGCTTAATAGGAGGCACATTTGACCCGATTCATCTTGGCCACACCTACATAGCTTCTAAATGTCAGCGTGAGCTCGGGATGGATAAAGTCATCTTCCTACCATGCCGACAATCTCCGCATAAGCTAACCAAACAAAATGCGCCAGATCACCACCGGCTCAAAATGTGTGAGTTAGCAATAGCAGATCTCCCCTGGGCAGAGGTGGACGACTATGACCTAATGGCGCCCACTCCATCCTACTCATGGCGCACTGCTGAGATATTTCAAGAACGCTACCCAGATGCACAGATTTATTGGCTAATGGGTACAGATCAATGGGAAGTGATTAACAAGTGGGCCAGAGCAGATCACCTCGCTAGTATCGCCAAATTCATCGTCGTTTCCAGAGGAGAAGATCCTACAGCAGTCGATGGGTTCAGTTGTATACCACTCAGTGGAGCTCATACTGCATCAGCCACTGCTATAAGAAACGCCCCAAAACCAGCTATTTCTCAGGCACATCTTCATACTAGAGTATATAAATACATAAGGGAAAATAAGCTCTATTCTGGAAAGTAAACTTGCCGAAGTATCATTAGTAGCTTAGTAGTTAGGGAATAACATTTTCATTACCCTTTTTTCATTATCCTCTTTTACCCATGATTAAAAAAACTACTCTATTTATAGGATTACTCAGCTCCAGCCTTGTCGGCCAAGCTCAGGAAATTGAAGAACAACTTCAAAAACCAGAAGTTCAGCTTACTAAGAATCAAGCAAAAGCCGCTAAGCTAAACGAAGAATTTAGTAATTTAGCAAAAAAAGATCGTATTAAATATCTACAATTTAGAGCAGAAGCTCACCGTCTTTTTTCCAAGAAAAGAACTTTCGAAGCGCTAGTCTACATCTATGACATGCGCATGATCTTCAAAAAAGATCCTGCTGTTCTAAATCTTCTTGGCGCAATTAACGTCGAGTTCAGAGACTTCAAACTAGCTCGAAGTGTTTTTAAAGAAGCCATTTCACTCTCAGGAGAAGATCCGAAACTTCTATTCAACATGGCTGAACTAGCGTTTTGTGATAACGACTGGAAAACTTGTCTTAAAGAAATGGATTACATCATTAAGACTCTCCGTGATGATGAAAAAAAGAATAATGAAGCAGCTATTGCCGCTGGTTTTGAGCCCAGTAAAACAACATATACCGATTCTGATTTTGTAAGAATAATGATCTTCAAGCAAATGCTATGTCACCTAGCCTTAGCACAAGCCGACCAACTATCTGAAGTAGAACGTAATGCTCACCTAGATGAGGCGATCAAGAATGCGGGTCGGTTTGACTTCATGATCGATTCTCCTTATCACTATTATGCACAAGCTGCTCTGGCTTATTATAGAGAAGATAAAACAGAAGCTGCTATCTGGATAAAAAGTGCCAAAAAAGTATTTGCTAACAATCAGGGGATTACTACATCCTGGGACGACACACTCGTAGAGTTTGGCTATATAGAATCACATTACGGAAAACATTTTAAAGCCAAGCCTCTCGTCGAAGAAGCTGAGTAAGCTTCAAAGATTTCTATAATCTACTTTCTTTTTCTTAACTTTAGCAGGAGTCGCTTTTTCAGCGAGTCCTGCTTTTTCTTTGAGTGCCGATATCTGATCTCTTAGATGTCCTGCTCTCTCGAATTCTAGCTTTCCTGCAGCTTCTCTCATGTCGAGCTCTAGCTCCGCTAGAACTTCCATGGTATTGAATGCTTCTTCGCTTTCAGCTACCATTGATTGATTTACTTGCTGGGCTGTATTTTTCATGCCTTCATCAGAACTAAGGCTCTTCTGGATCGCTCGTATAACACTCTTCGGAGTGATTCCATGCTTCTCGTTGTATTCGATCTGACGTGCTCTTCTGTATTCTGTTATATCTAAGAGTTCTCTAATACTGTCTGTAATTTTATCGCAGAAGAGCACACATTCACCTTTTTCATGTCTTGCTGCACGTCCAGCTGTCTGCACAAGGCTCGTCTCATTTCTAAGAAAACCCTCATTGTCTGCATCTAAAATACAAACTAATGACACCTCTGGAAGGTCGAGCCCTTCCCTGAGTAGGTTTATCCCTACTAAGATGTCAAATTCAGCAGCTCTTAACTGACGCAGGATTTCCACACGTTCAATAGCATCAATATCAGAGTGGATGTAGCGAACCTTCAGCCCCACACCTAACAGATACTCACTGAGTTGCTCTGCCGTTTTTTTAGTGAGTGTAGTTACTAGCACACGTTCATTTTTCTCTACTCTATCTTTGCAAAGCTCAATAGTTGCATCGATCTGACCTTTCAACGGCTTCATGGTTAGAATAGGATCTAGTAATCCTGTCGGACGAATGATCTGCTCTACGATCAATGTAGAACCACGGGAATCCACATCGAATTCATCTAATGGCTGAATCGACTCACTCGGCTTCACCTTCTCCTTTAGCAAGCGTATCGCCATATTTGCGCTCATTTCCCCTTTCACCCACGGTATATACTTCTTATTATCTGGACGACAATTCGTAAGTTCGAATGGTCCTGGAGTAGCAGAAACATAGACACGTTGTTGAGTCATCTGCATGTATTCTTCAAATCGCAAAGGTCGGTTATCCAGTGCACTTGGCAATCTAAACCCATGCTCCACTAGCGTAGACTTACGGCTTTTATCACCTTCATACATACCACCCACTTGTGGAATAGTTGCATGACTTTCATCTGCTAAAAGTAAGTAATCATCAGGAAAGAAATCTAACAGAGTATAGGGACGTGCTCCTGGTGCTCGTCCTGTCACGTGTCTGGAATAGTTCTCTATACCTTGACAAAATCCCATTTCCTGCATCATTTCGATGTCATACTCAGTCCGCATTCTGATACGCTGAGCCTCTATTAGCTTACCTTGGCTCTCAAACTCAGCCACACGCTTTTTCATCTCTTGACGTATCGTTACGATCGCCTTCTTCATTTTCTGCGGGTCAGTCACGAATTGTTTAGCAGGTAGAAATAGATACTTATCCATTTCTCCACGCTTCTTACCAGTGAAGCTATCGATCTCCGAAATCCTATCAATTTCATCTCCAAAGAACTCCACCCGAATAGCAGTCTCTTCCAAGTTCGCAGGTCTAATCTCGACCACGTCACCACGCACCCTAAATTTCCCTCTACCAAACTCAATATCATTTCGCTCAAATAACAGATTTACCAATTCTTCCAGAAATTGATCACGGCTCATTTCATCACCGACCTTGAGAGGCAACATCATATTCGCATAATCCTCCGGAGATCCCAAACCATAAATACAGCTCACACTAGCGATGACAATCACATCCTTCCGCGATATCAAACTACCCATCGTGCTCAGACGCATCCGCTCGATCTCCTCATTGATCGCACTATCTTTCTCGATAAAAGTATCCGTCCTAGGAATGTATGCTTCAGGTTGGAAGTAATCGAAATAGCTCACGAAATACTCGACCGCATTATTCGGAAAGAAATTCTTAAACTCAGAATACAGCTGAGCCGCCAATGTCTTATTATGACTCATTATAAGCGTAGGTTTGCCCATTCCCTGAATCAAATTCGCCATCGTAAACGTCTTACCAGAACCAGTCACCCCCCACAGTGCCTGATGACGATTACCAGCATTCAGCGACTTCATCAATTTATCAATCGCCTGCTGCTGATCTCCCTGTGGTGTGTAATCGCTCTGTAAATCAAACATTGTGCTGTTAATGTAAGTGCATGTTAGGAAATGAAAAACAAAAATTAGAAATTCTTATCCTGTTTGACAAATAACATAAGTTATATATCACAATCGAACTAAATTGAGGATTCTTCAGTAAGAATCACAGCGTCAAACCCAGCTTTTAAAGATATGATACATATTGTCGATCAAGGAATGAAGCAGTATCACAACACACTTACTGAACTTGCTAAGTAATGGAACCGAATTGGATTCCTAAAAACCTGGTTTTTGCTTTGCACAATAAACTTCTACACAGGTATGGAGGGTCAAATGGAGTCCGCGATGAAGGATTGTTAGAATCAGCATTATCAAGACCAGAGCGGTTGTACCATTATGAGGAAGCCTGCCTATATGCTATAGCTGCATCCTATTGCTTCAGAATTGTAAAAAATCATCCATTTATAGATGGTAATAAACGAACGGGTTTTATGGCTGCTTTTACCTTCTTAGGCGTAAATGGACACCACCTCATTGCAACCGAAGCTGATGCACTCATACAGAACGTTGGCTTAGCTTCTAGTGCTATTACTGAACAGTAATACGCAGACTGGCTCTCTACATCCTGCAAGCAAAAATAATCATCAATGAAAATATTAAGTCACCTCATTTCAATCATAGTTTTGTATATTAGTGCATGCGCTGAACCTACTATTTTCGTTACAGATTCATCTGCTTCAAAGCTGAAGAAACAAGAATCATCGAATGATAAATATGCTCTAGAACTCTTCTTCACTTTACCCTACAAACTTTATCTCAGGAGCCAATTGTGGAGGTCATTTACAATTGGCGTAATAGCGGGATGATTTCACAGAAGCATATTTATACTTATCATTCAGTTAGAAAGAAAAACGGCTGGGATATTATTCGAACTAAGTAATTCTATTCTTCGATCAACTCTCCAGTAGCGTAGGCTTCTAGAAGCTCTTCAAGCGCATCGATCTGCTTCTGGATACCTCTTCCCTTTTCAGTATCTTTGATAAGCCTTGGTGTATCATGCTTGCGAATATCTTGCATCGTAGGAATGATATCTTCACCTGTTCTGACTACTGATACGGGGTCTCGAAAACTATGGTGCTCAGCTAGCTGGACGCCATCTGGCGATAGGATGAGTGTGTAGCCACGGTCTCCGTAAGCTTCTGAGAATGCTCCATCTATAGTTACGGCATTACCTCCCCGCTTCACAGGGTTTTCACCTGCTTCTACCTTTACTGGCACATGTCCATTTACGATAAGTCCCTTCTCTGCAACTCCCATATCACGACAAACTTTATCGCAGAACTCAGCATCATGAAGTTTCTCAAACCATGGATTACGGATCTCTTTGTGAGTCGTTTTATCATCGATAAAATAAGCCTCAAACGTAGCCATTCTGTCTTTACCGAAGAGTGGCGACACTGGACCCGCCCATAAATAGAAGAACCAGTCTTTATCATCCTGACTAGCATTTGAACCCTTACGGAATGAGCGTTTAATCACTCGGTCAAATGATTGGAATTGCTTCACACCTTTGACTTCTTCACCGTCTATTGTGAGAGACAAATATTCACCTTCTTCATCCACAGGTATACATGCATGGAAAATGACTGCTCTATCCTTCACCATCGACATCTTACCTCTCTCTGCAACCCATGACATCTGCTCCCAGAGTCTAGAAGAACTCACGAAGGACTCCACTAAGCGATCCATACATTGTTGTTCTTCTGGAGAAAGTTTGTTCGGATCACTAGGATCGATTGTTGGAAAATGAGTGTCTCTCAATGGGTATTCTTTACCCTTAATTATAATTGTCCCACGATCATAATTTATTTTCTTCAACACATTTCGATCATCCATATTCCACTCTGGATGCCGTTCTATCATTTGTCCTTCCAGCTTGAATTGAATAATGCTAATCGCCTTTTGCATCCGTGAAATGAGTAACTCACTACGCTCACCACCCCGCTTCGGCTTAAAGTATTCTGCATCGTCATCCCCATATACATCCATCGCTAGTAATTCTAACACTCTAGTCAGAATACCATAGCCTTCTTCTAACTGAAACATCCTACGGTATCTTAACGAAACCCTGAGAACGATGGCTATCAATGCTTCATGACCTAAGCAAGCACCCATCCAACTGACGTCATGGTTGCCCCATACTAGAGAGACATTACTCTGTCTCATCAAGTAATCGATCACCCAGTCGATCCTGGCACCACGATCGCCTAGGTCACCTGCTACCACGAGTTCATCTACAGTTAAATTCCTAATGAATCTTGAAGCAGCCCTTACTGGCAAAAGATCCATCTTACGCTTCACTAACTCCTTCACCTGAGTTGTTAGATAAACTTCATGGTGACCACCCGCTGGAAAATTGAGCAGTACCTCGAATAATTCTCTAAATTCCTTTGGAGCGTAATTGCGAATTTCCTTACGACGTTTAGTACGCATCTCAAAACGGATAAGATCGAACTGATACTTCATAGTCTGCATCACCCACTCATATCGAGCGTCATCATCATCGCCAAATTCTCCGACCTTTTTCTGTAGTAGCTGTGTAGGATAGTAGAGCAGGTGGAGAAATTCTTTAAACTCTACTTTCGTCATCCGATCAGCGAAGAGTTCCTTTACGATAGGTCTAAGTCTACCTGACGCATTATTAATAACGTGACGTAGTTTTCTAGCCTCTCCATGAATATCAGAAATCACATGCACGACACCTTTAGGCATCTCTAACTGTGCTTTTAAAGCTGATATTTCAAATACTACAGACTCTGTAGTAGGAAAACTTTTTGCTAAAATTTGGTGTATTAAATCTGCCATTTTGCCTACCCTACAAAATGCTCAAGCTAATTCAACCAACAAGCTAGATAATATTGATTAAGAGTAAATCTACCTCACCACTTCTACTCCCACACTATCCGTATCAGGAAGAATATACTTCTCTATTTCCACTCGCACACTCTCTACAGCAAAATCAGCTTTGATCATATCGGCCATATCTACAGCTAGCGTTTCGATCAGCTTACGAGGTTTTTCTAGAGCTAGAGATTTGATACGTAGCGAAACTTGATAGTAATCAACTCCTCCGTCAATTTCATCATTTAGCTCTCGAAAGCCGACCTTAGGGTGCATATCTACATGGACTTTGAGAGTCTGCTGTTCAGCACGTTCTTCATCAGGAACACCTATAAATGTAGGGACTTCAAGACCACGTATTTTTACCGCTGCTGGTTTTTCAAAAGTCTCCATCCATGAGCCACCGACTACATGATCAGATAAAACCTCCTCCATCACTGAAAGGTCTTTCACCATCACAGTCGGCTCTGATGTAGCGAGGACTGACGCTCTATTGTAACCTGTCACCACGCCCACACTCATGATGCCGCCATGATGAGCAGTTTCTATGTCGTGCTTCATGTCACCTACGAAAACAGTATCGCACTTATCCATTCCGTGGTTTTCAATGATCTCACCGATCAATTCACGCTTATCTAGAACTCCGGAGTAAGTCTCTGTGAAATAATCCTCCATTCCAAGATCCACTACTTGCTCCGCAAATGCCTTAGCACACATACTAGTTAGAATATAAAGCTCAGCACCACTATCTAAAAGAAAATGGAGAAATTCACGCGCATGAGGCAGCACCGTGACTGGCACTTTTGAGATACTAAAACCTCTTCTAAAATGAGATTCTATCTCTTCCATATTTTCTCCAGGAAGATAGATCTTATAAAAATCTCTATATGGTAAGCAGAAATTCTCACGGAATTCATCACGATCAATCGCAGGTTTTCCATATTGCTTAAGCACATAATTAGTAGCATCTACTACTAATCCCATATCGTCCACCAATGTGCCCGACCAATCAAATATCCATTGATTTCTCATTAAATTCTCATTAAATTCTTAGTGTAATTACTTTCACGACTCCCTCACCGAGTTCGCGTCGGAAGTTTTGCAGCAATTTACCTTTCATTTGTTCTAACTGAAATTTTAGCGTAGGCTGGACTACCCTAAGTACTAGCACTCCCTTTTTAAGCGACTCAGGTTTGGCATTTTTGGCAATGAAATCCCCCGCTACTTTTAGCCAAGCATCTTGTAGTTGCTTTTCCTCCAGTCCACCAGTTGCTCCTAATTCTTCGAGGATCTTATCTAGGCTCTCTGCAGCATGGGAAATATTGCGGATAGGATCTTTGACAGGCTCAGCTAGACGCCATTGCTTTAATGTCAAAGCTCGCAACCAATCCCCTTTAGGAATAAATTGCGAGCCTCTTTTAAATTTGTTTACACCAGATCCTCCAGTCTTATCTGGACTAGATCTGAAGCGCTTATTTCGGTCTGGACGATTACTCTCCATCGTCGCCGATAGCCTCTACAGGGCAGCCTTCCATCGCTTCGATGCACTGCTCTTTCTCTTCGTCATTCTCAGGCTGCTTAGTTACATAAGAATAGCCTTCATCGTCTTCACGGGTAAAGTTATTCGGAGCAGTCTCACGGCATAGATCGCAATCAATGCACTGACTATCTACGTAAAAAAGTCCTTTGACGTTTTCTGGATTCTTGTCTTCGTTATCTGCCATAATTCTTTGGTTGTTAAAGTTGTTTCCTCACATGAGGATGATGCATTGATTCACTAGGATTACGATATAATCAATATCTTTTTGCTGGGAAATGGTGATTTTTAGCCATGGACGTTGACGATGGAGCTATTTTCATCACGAACCTACACGAATTTCCACGAATTTCTGAACGATTAAAAATTGATTACTTCCAATTGTCTCTCAACGCAGCTGTGCGGTTGAAGACAATATTTCTTGATGGCTTGTGATCTACACTATCAGCACAGAAATACCCGATGCGTTCGAACTGGCATTTGTAGCCTGCTGGGACGTTTGCTAGGGATGGTTCTAGCTTTACTGCAGAGATAATCTCTAGTGAATCAGGGTTCAAGCAGCTCATAAAGCCGTCTTCAGCTGCGTCCGGGTTTTCTTCTGAGAAGAGTCGGTCATAGACTCGCACTTCTGCATCGATAGCATCAGCTACGCTGACCCAGTGGATCGCGGCTTTGCATTTAATTCCTTCTGGGGCGTCTTTGCCGATAGTGTCTGGAATTGATTCGACCTGCACTTCAGTGACATTGCCTGCATCATCTTTAGAATGACCTACATACTTAATAATGTAGCCACCTTTAAGTCTCACGTAGCGGTCAGGACCGAGACGGAAATACTTCTTGAATGGTTCTTCCATGAAGTCATCACGCTCTATGTAAACTTCTTTCCCTAGTGGAACTTCGCGAGTGCCTGCTGAGTCATCGTTAGGATTATTGACGCATGTCATCTGCTCCACATGATCGTCAGATTCCCAGTTGGTGATGACGACTTTCAGAGGATCGAGCACTGCCATGCGGCGGTCTGCGATCTGGTTGAGGTCATTGCGGACTTCGTTCTCTAATGTGGAGAATGGAGTGATACTATTAACCTTAGTCACTCCCCCTTTATAAATAAAATTCTTGATCGACTCTGGTGTGTATCCACGACGACGCATTCCTGAGAGAGTAGGCATACGTGGGTCATCCCATCCGCTTACTACTCCGTCCTCTACGAGTTCGAGCAGCTTGCGCTTACTCATGACTGTGTAGTTGATATTCAGGCGAGAAAACTCGATCTGACGTGGTTTCGCTGGTGTTGGGCAATTATTCACCACCCAATCATAGAGCGGGCGATGGTCTTCAAATTCTAGTGAACAGAGTGAGTGCGTAATCTCTTCTTTCGCATCTTCTAGAGGATGTGCGAAGTCATACATTGGATACATTTTCCAAGTATCACCAGTATTATGATGATCAGTATGGAGTACACGATAGATAGCAGGATCTCGCATGTTCATATTAGGAGATGACATGTCGATCTTAGCACGGAGCACTGCTTCGCCTTCGCCAATTACGCCATTTTTCATCTGATCAAAGAAAGCTAGATTTTCGTCAATAGCGGTATCACGGAATGGGCTGTTAGAGCCGGGCATTCCTACCTTGCCTCTACCTTCACGCATCTCATCTGGAGATTGCTTGTCTACGTAGGCTAGTCCATTTTTAATGAGATGGACTGCACAGTCGTAAAAGTAATCAAAGTAATCACTCGCAAAGTAAAGATGCTCACCCCACTCGAAACCAAGCCACTCAACATCTTGCTTGATGCTGTCGACGTATTTAGTGTCTTCTTTAACTGGGTTCGTATCATCAAAACGAAGATGACAACGCGCACCTGAAGCAGCATTTTCCTGAGCTAGACCGAAGTTTAGGCACAGAGCTTTCGCATGACCAATATGGAGGAAACCATTTGGCTCAGGCGGAAAACGAGTGATGCTAGTAGCGTGCTTACCATTCGCTAGATCTTCAGCGATGATGGTGCGTATAAAATCTTTGTTTTCAGACATGAAGGTAAAATAATTAAGCCGTAGGAGCTTTATCCAGATTGAAGGCTTCGTGAACCGCTCTTGCCGCGTCTTCTATCTGATGCTCGTCTACAGTAACGGCAATCTTTATTTCAGAGGTCGTGATCACTCCAATGTTAATCTTTGCTTCACCGAGAGCTTCGAACATTTTTGCAGCAACACCTGAATGTGAACGCATTCCGATGCCTACGCATGATAGCTTAGCAATACCAGATTCTGTTAGAATCGTAGAGTCAGGACTGAGCTGAGCGATACAAGGCTTGAGAGCCGCTGATGCTTTACCTAAATCTGAGCTGTGCATGGTGAATGAATGTCTCGCAAGTCCATCGTAAGCGATATTGGAGACAATCATATCAATATTGATTTCCGCATCCGCAAGACACATCAGAATTTTAGCTGACATACCTGGCTCGTCTGGGATTCCTGTGATAGTGACTAGGGCTTGTGAGCGTTCTATCGATACGCCTCTGATAACTACTGCTTCCATTTGATCGTGTTCTTCTGTTACTATTGTTCCGGGATTATTATTGAGGCTAGAGCGGACTTCGAAGACTACTCCATATTTCTTTGCAAATTCTACTGAGCGTGACTGCATGACTTTAGTGCCAGCAGACGCCATTTCTAACATCTCATCGTATGAGATTTCTGGGAGTTTACGTGCATCTTTCACCACGCGTGGGTCGCTGGTGTATACGCCGTCTACATCCGTTAGGATCTGACAGACATCTGCCTTGAGTGCTGATGCTACCGCTATCGCTGAAAGATCAGAACCACCTCTACCGAGAGTGTGGATCATTCCATCTTCGCGAAGACCTTGGAAACCAGCACAAATGAGTACTTTACCTTCTTTCAGGTAGTTCTTCATCATATCAGGATTGATCGCATTGATACGTCCTCTGGTGTGTGATCCTGTGGTTGAAATTCCAGCCTGACGACCAGTGATCGATACGGCATCGACTCCGATCTGATGAAGCGCCATAGTGACCAGAGCTATAGATTGCTGCTCACCTGTAGAGAGCAGAACATCCATTTCACGTTCAGTCGGTTCATCGATAAGTTCTTTAGCCATAGCGATGAGTTTGTCAGTCACGCCACCCATCGCGGAGACGACGGCTACGACCTGATTACCTTCATCACGAAGGGTCTTGATGCGGTTGGCTACATTACGGATACGGTCTAGCGATCCGACTGATGTGCCTCCATATTTTTGGACTATTAATGCCATGATTCTAGTGAATGTGGGGAAAGAAAGACATATATAGCTAAATCGCCCAGATATGCAAGAGTCGGTTGTGAAATTTTCTGAGCTCTGAATTTTAAGCTCTTTAAAACAAGTAAAAGAACTTTTGAGTGCTAGATCTAATCAATTTATTATGATCTGTCGGAAAATGATTTTAGAAATCCTGAGTGCCCACCTTTAATTGCGAAGAAACCATCAGCAAGTGCCGTAATTTGTATACTTTTTACTTTTGCAGGTTTTAAGGTAAAAAGGAAAATTATAATAACTGGTATTATAAAAAGCACACTAGAAAAGATCATTGCTAAATAGATCGATAAAATTGCTATAAAAAATACAAAAATCACTCTAGATAGTTGCTTATTAGATAGTTGCTTCTTATACCCTCTATCAAAGTAAAGACTGAAACAGGTAGACTTATTCCAAAGCTTCGAGGTAGCCACAGTTTCTGGGACAGGGACACCAGTTTTGAAGAAGACGTTTGGTGATTCAAAATCAGGCTCACAATAGAATACCTCACCGACTCGATATGCAGTGCTAGGCTTTTTATGCACTTCTGGTGTTTGAGTGATTTGATCACTCGGTGTCATAGGTGCTTGGTACGGATTGGATTCCATTTTCTACTAATCCTCCACCAGCAGATAAGCCTTGGTTGATTAGGGTTACATTGCAGGATTTATCAGCTAGAATTGTAGAAACTTAGTTTTCAATTATTTTGTAGACATGAGGGCACTTCTGGAAACCCTTGGTTAGATTTTCATTTTTAGGTATTTAATTTTTTTTCGTAGAAAGTAGCTTCAAGGTATGAACTACCGTAAGCCATCCAAGAACCACGATCTTTTTAGTGCTTTATCTAAGAAACGAGAT
>CALAJT010000012.1 GCA_937923145.1 uncultured Rubritalea sp.
GCTAAGAGTTGGTAGTGTGTATGGATGGCTAAATCGAGATTATTGGCATGGAGGGTTGAGGATGAACGTCGGTCGGCTCTGTATCATTGCGTTCAAATCACAAGTAGATTAATTTATACTCGTTTTTGCTCAAAGAATTGAGAAGAAATAGGCTTAAATTTAACCAAGACCCTAAATTAGTAAACTAATGAAAAACCACATCCTCGTTATGATGAAATTTCCCAGAGCAGGGGAGGTGAATACGAGGATGATTCCTGATATAGGAGCAGATAGAGCAGCGCTCGTTCATCGACGAATGGCAGAGTATACAACTGCGAAGGCGAATGATTTTCAAGATGCTAAAATTATCGTTCACATAACAAATTGCTCTGATATCGAAGCATCACAATGGCTAGGAGATACTGAATATTGCTTTCAAGAGGGTGATGATCTCGGTGAGCGAATGGCTCATGCAATAAGTTTTAGCATGGAACAAGGTGCTGAAAAAATATTGGCAGTAGGAACAGACTGTCCTGATCTAAATGCAGGCGTATTTGAGCAAGCACTAACTTCGCTAGACAATAATGATGTCGTCTATGCTCCAGCTAACGATGGTGGATATGTGCTGGTAGGTATGAAAAATTTACACCAAGCGGCTTTTCAAAATATAGACTGGGGAACCGAAAACGTCTTGGCTCAATCGTTAAAGCAGTTAGAGAAACGAGATATTTCCTATCATCTGTTAGATGAAATGCAGGATGTAGATTTCGCGAAGGACATACCTTCTAAATTTTTAGTTTGATATAATTCGGAATAAATTTCCCTATAGAAACCTCATACTTTATATTTTAATTTATGCATCCTATCATTATTATTGGCAATGGCATCGCTGGAGTGACTGCCGCCAGAGAAATCAGAAAGCGTAATGTGGAGATTCCTATCCTCATTGTCTCTGGAGAAACAGATCATCACTTTTCCCGCACTGCGCTTATGTATATCTTCATGGGGCACATGAACTACAAAGACACGAAACCTTATGAAGATCATTTTTGGAAAGAAAATAGACTCGATCTTAAACGTGCTTGGGTAGAGAAAATAGAGCATGAATCTAACAGAATAATTTTTCAAGGAGGAGAAGCGATGGAATATAGCGATCTTATCCTAGCAGTAGGCTCTACTCCCAATAAGTTCGGCTGGCCAGGGCAAGACCTACCAGGAGTTCAGGGGCTTTATTCTAAACAAGATCTCGATGAGTTAGAGAAAAATGCTGTTGGAGCTAAGCATGCGGTTATCGCTGGTGGTGGCTTGATAGGCATTGAAATGGCGGAAATGCTTATTACTCGTGGAATAGGTGTCAGTTTCCTAGTCCGAGAGAAAAAATTCTGGGGCAGCGTCATTCCTGAGGAAGAAGCTAAGATGATAGAGGAGCATATCCATGAGCATCACGTAGACCTAAGAATGGGCGACGAGCTCGATAGTATTCATGCTGGAGATGACGGGAAAGTTTCTCACATTATAACTAAGACTGGTGAGAAAATAGATTGCGCTATCGTCGGGCTTACCGCAGGAGTTCGACCTAATATTGACTGGATTAAAGAAGGTAGCGAAGTCGAAACAGACCGCGGAATCCTAGTCGATAATCATTTCAAGACAAACCTTCCAAATGTCTGGAGTATTGGTGACTGCACGCAGATGCGCACTCCGCCTGAGGGACGAAGACCGATAGAGGCGGTTTGGTATGTAGGAAAAATTCAGGGCGCATTTGTCGCTGCGAATATCTGTGGTGACACACTAGATTACGACCCGGGTATCTGGTGGAATTCAGCGAAGTTCTTCGATATCGAATACCAAACCTACGGAACTGTGCTACCGACTCCACAGGAGGGAGAAAAGACGTTTTTCTGGAAAGCTCCAGATAAGCATATTACAGTTCGGATTAACTATCGAGAGTCTGATCTAGCGGTTACTGGAGTGAATGTCTTTGGTGTTCGTCATCGTCATCAAGTATGGGAAAAGTGGTTAAGTGACGAAGCAAAAATTACTGATGTGCTGAGCGAACTAGGAGCCGCAAACTTTGACCCAGAATTTTTTAAGCAATACGAAGACGAAATTATTGAACATTGGAATCAAGAGAATTCACAGCAAGTCACTAAGACCTTAGGTAAAGGACTATTCAGCTCATTACTAGGGAAATTAAATACATTTAAAGCTAAATAATATCATGTCAGTTACAATAAGAGAAAGTCATTCTATCGTCCCACCTGATCCTAAACTAGATAAGTGGGAGCGTTTAGGGCTATTGATTCTGGGGATAGGTTTAGCTCTACTATTTGGATCTTTGTTTAATATTTATAATGGTAATTTAAAACCTGTGATGTTGGTCGTGACGATGATCGCTATTTTTGCTGGAGGTCTAATTTACGGATTAAGAACACATCTAATAAAGAAACCGGGTATTCAGAATAACAATATTATGACTGCTTCAGTATCCTCAAGGGGAGCTATAGGCTGGATGATAGGTGTGATTCTAACCACTTTATACTGCATTTACTATTGGAAGGCTGATTGGCTAAGTGGCATGACTCAGTTGTTTGATCCATTGAGCCAGGCGATCCGTAATAAGCCATCTGATCAATGGTTTATGTATGGAACATTCTATACAATGGGCGTTTTGATCATGGGGGTGAAAGCTATCGCTAAGTATCGACATAGTCGCTACCAGACGATCAGGACTTCAAGTATCGTGTTCTTTCAGTTGATAATGGCATACACTCTTCCTTATTTTATGTCGCGTTTGTATAACCTAGAATATTACCCTACCTATTTCTGGCCTCTTAGTTACAAGGTCTTGTTCCCAGGAGAAGAAGTTAAGACTTTATTAGCGAGTAAGCATGAAATATTGGCTATGTGTATGCTGGGCTGGTCCTTGATCGCTACATTTATAGCAACACCATTTCTCACATACTTTTTAGGTAAGCGTTGGTATTGCTCATGGGTTTGTGGTTGTGGTGGTCTAGCAAATACAGTGGGAGATAGCTGGAGACAATTATCAAGCAAGACGGTAAAGGCTTGGAAATATGAGAGAGTAACAATTTATTCAGTTTTGATTTTTGTAATTGTAACAACAGGGCTACTATGGGTCTTTCACGTGACGCAAGCCGAGTCTCTAAAAGGATTCTCTGGTGGACTAGCTAAGGTATATGGCTTCCTTATAGGTAGTATCATGTCTGGTGTGATTGGAACAGGGTTCTATCCTCTACTCGGAACGCGTATTTGGTGTCGCTTTGCATGTCCTATGGCAGCTATATTAGGAATTGTTCAGCGATTCAAATCACGTTTCCGTATCACTACGAACGGTGGTCAATGTATCTCATGTGGTAATTGCTCTACTTATTGTGAAATGGGAATAGACGTTCGTTGGTATGCTCAACGTGGGCAAGACATCAAACGAGCATCATGCGTAGGCTGTGGAATATGTTCAGCAGTGTGCCCACGTGGTGTATTAAGTCTAGAAAATGGACCTACAGATCAGCGTGAAGAATACCAGATAGATTTATTAGGAGGCATGAAAGCGAGACAATTAGAACAAAAAACCAACCAAACTAAATAAGATGATTGACCCAAATAAAAAGAAGGATCCCGAAGAATGCGACACTCAAAGCCTAGACTGTGCTGAGAAAAAGCTGCATACAAGTATAGCGAAAGACAATCCAGAATGGGTAGATGAAAATGGCGAATGCCCTAGCTGTACTTCTCTGGAGCACGAGCTTGCAGATCCTCTTAATATCCCAGAGATTCCTAAGAAAGATACAGGTAGGAGTAGTAAAGCTTAGCTGTAATATCGCTTATAGAACTTCTCACATAGCGCTAGACGCTTTTTCTCTGAGAAGCTCAGGCGGTATCTAAGCACGAATTCTATTACGGTCAGGAAGCGCTTTAAGAAAGAGTGCTTCTGCCATTTCTGTGCAGAGACTGTCCCTTCTAGTCCTATATAGAGCGTCTCACCGATAGCGCTGAGTCGGTCACTCATTTCCACATCTTCCATTAGCTTCTGCTCTGTTAGAGCGCCGAAATCTATAGCTGATTTACGGTGGAAAAACTGGCTTTGGTCGCCAAAACTAGTGCTCATTGCAGTAGCGCGCAGTTCGTTCATAGCCTCTACAAGAAGCAACCCAGGTGAAGCGTGATCAAATCGCTGACCGACCGAGCCTGCCACTGCTTGCTGGTTCTTCAGAAGTGCTAGACTGGTTTTCTCTAGAGTCTCTGGTGGTAATTCCACATCTGAATGGACGATGATAACCCAAGATTGATTAGTATTTTCGACTCCTGTTTTGATTTGCTGCCCTCTGCCTAAATCAGAAGAAACTACTTTGATATTTAAATCATACTCTTCCAATTCAGGTGAGTCGCCAGCATTTGAGATGATGACTTCTTGAGGTCTAACACTTTGGTTAGCGATACTTGTTAGAGTCGCTTTTAGTTGTTGCAGTTCTACTTGATAAGTAGGGATGACTACACTCCAAGAGATATCTTCATCACGCTTAACAGCAGATCGTAGCATGCGGGGTATATCACGACGTGCTTCTGCGATTAGGAATAGAGTGAATGGTAGCCAGAACATCCATTTTGCCCAAAGTGGCATATCCCATACTCCGGTTTCAGACTGTGTCTTCCATACTAAGAAATAGAGACTAGAGGTGACCGAAAGTGAGATCCAGGAAAGCCGAGGTCGTAGGGCGATCAATGGCAGAACCCATGTTAGATACCAGAAGTGAATGATAGGGGATAAGACTAGTAGACCTCCGAAAGCTAATAAGAGAGCACTCCATAGTCTGCCTCTCAGCATCAGCCAAAATGCCGCGATCCAGCAGATAATGTAGAGAGTAGCCACTACTGAAGAAGCGGATTGAATACTGTCTAATAATGATCTGAGTAGAGAATGAACAGGTCCATTAAATGCACCGTTTGAGCCAAATACGAATAGTGCATTCAGAACACTGTATAAGTCACTCCAATAAAAAATGAGCGGTAATATCAGAGTTATTAAGCCCGCAGTAATTCCTTTCCAGCCAGTTTTCCAAAGTAGGATCGGAGCAACTACAGCTGCCATTAATTTCACCCCTACAGCAATTCCAGCAGCGATTCCGCAGGCGACAAACCAGCGTTTATTAAATGCAAGTAGTGCCGCAACAAATGCCGCAACCATCACAACATCAAAATGACCTTCCGCACTGTAAGACAACAAAGTAATGGGGCTAAGTCCATATATTAACGACCAGTGAAGCGGTCTATGTAGATGAGTTAGTAAAGCCAGCAGCATCGCGATTACTATTAAATCGACTACCAAAAATACGATTTTATAACTCAAAGGGGAGTAGCCATAAGAGTTAATGCCACGAAAGATCAGCATGGCTAATGGAGGATAAGCTGTTGGCTTATCAGTGTGGTTCATTCTACTCCAGTAATCATCTCGGTATTCCGAGTATTTCTCATCAGCGGCTAGACCTTGATAAGGGCTTACTCCGTTGGCAGTGAGTTTTCCTTCCCATAGGTAGCGGTTTATATCATCGGAAGGCGCTGCCGGAATTAGAGCAATACGAGTTCCTAAACAGAGGAGTAGAATCCAAAAGCAGGTGGCTTTCTTATTAGAAAAATGAGGAAAAACAAAAACAGACCCAATTCCTAACACTCCCAATATTGCAGCTATAATAGCTCTTTCGATGCCTGCTGAATCAAAATTAGTAGTATATTGGCTATAGAGTGCACAGAGGCAAATCATAGCAATACCGATGATACTAAATAGTGTGATCCGGTATCGATTCGACGCGTAGCTCATACTTCAGTTATCCTTCGATCAGGCTTTTAACTCCCATCATACCTAGTCCTAGTGCATAGATGATAAAGAACGGTGCCGCTCCATAGACGCCGATACTGATGTATTGGATTGCTGCTGCTAAGGTTAGTCCCGCGATAAGAATTTCAATCATGGGCATGTAAGATTTTTTGCCTTTATAGCGCATCTTGCTTTTTTTATCTCCCTGCTTAGGGGTTCTAACAAAGGGAGATTTTACTCCTATGAGTCCTTCTATACAGCCTCTAGCATTGCTGGCACAGATTCCAAACCCGATAAGTAGAAGCATAGGTAATCGAGTGAAAAAATGTTTCCAGCGCTTAGGTGAAATCCACAGCTCTGCGACTAAATAAAGCAAACTAGGTCCCAGCATAGCAAAGCCCATAGGGATCAGAAACCAGAAGAGTAGCGAGATCTCAAAATCTATCGGATTTAATATAGCAAAAGGTAACGCTAGTAATGCTTGCAAACACATGAATAAATGCAAGGAGTAATGAGTAAGATGAAAGGTCGACTCTACTTTTTTACGGAGCGGGATTGAAGCGCTCCATACTTTAGGTAGGATTTTTAGTGAAGTCTGGATGGAGCCTTTAGCCCAGCGAAATTGTTGACTACGGAAGCCTCGAAATTGTGGTGGTAGCTCTGCTGGAACGCAGAGATCTGGAAGATAATGAAATTTCCATCCTTTAAGCTGAGCACGGTAGGAAAGATCTAGATCTTCAGTGAGCGTATCTGCTTGCCATCCACCTGCATCATCTATCGCCTCACGATCCCATACGCCAGCGGTGCCATTGAAATTTAGAAAGTAGTCATTATAAGATCTAGCCGACTGCTCGACTACAAAATGACCATCGATTCCCACACTCTGCGCTTTAGTTAGAGCTGAATCATTTGCGTTTAGATGGCACCATCTGCCCTGCACTACAGCACATTTCTCATGCGCGTAAAAGTGCGGTATAGTGCGACGTAAGAAATCTTTCGGCGGTATGAAATCAGCATCAAAAATAGCGATGTATCGAGCCTCGCTCAGTTCCATTCCATAAGCCAGTGCCCCTGCTTTATAGCCAGATCTATCCTCGCGTCGAACTACAGAGATATTGACTCCTTCAGCCATCAGCTCAGCGACCACATTATCTACAATTTCACAGGTCTCATCATTAGAATCATCCAGCACCTGGATTTCATGATCTGAGTAATCGATCGCTGCTACAGAGCGTATTATACGTTCCGCTACAGTTGATTCATTGTAGAGTGGAATCTGCGTTAAGACTGATGGACGACGTGTTTCATCGATAGCAAATTTCTTCTCAGCTACTAGATTCTCTGAGCGCATCCTGTCCTTTGATTTGAAGAACAGGTAGAGCATGAAATAATGATGCAGCCCGTATAAAACTAGGGCTGCACTGCAAATAGCATAGAGAGTGATGAGCAATGTTGAAAACATCCAGATCAGATACTTAGGTGATGAGTCCTAGATGTAAATCAACTATTTTGCGACATTCAGATTCCAGTCATACTTGATCCAGTTGACTTTGCTTTCTGTGCTGAGTTTCTTAGCTCTAAATTTATTTAAATACTCAGCAGGGTTCTTGGTACCGAAGTCATCGGCATACCAATTAAATAGCTCAGAATATTTAACCTCAGAGCCACTGCCTTGCACTGCTCGGTCACTGTTAGCAAATATCTTGGTTTGTTCATTGAGTTGTTTTTCTAGCTCTTTAGCATTGAATGATTCCGCTCTTAGAGGAGGACAGCTGACACTTGCACAATTCACCGCAAAGTGGATACGAGCGTCTGGGAAATCTTTAATTAACTGCTTTTTCTCAAGAGTGTTGAGGCTGATTTTACCATTTGGTGTCTCTATGATTTTATCGTCAAAGATAGCGAATTCTTTTTTCCCTAACTTGGTGACTGTCTTAAGTGGATAGTTGTCTAGTACGACATCTAACATAGTAGCATTGTATAGATTTATCCTAAAGGCGGCTTGCTCATCCTTATTAAGTTTTGTGGCATCCACCTTAGACCAGTCTTCTAGAATCTTATTAAGTGCCTCCTTGTCTTCCTTATTAGCGGCCCATTTTTCATAATGAACTCCATCTTCAGCAGCATACTTCTTGAGAAGAATATTGTAGCTTGAAGTATTATGAGAAGAAGTTTGCTGTGCACATGATGCAAGTGAAAATATGCCCGTGACTAGAGGAATTAGATATGTTTTCATGATTTGTTATTATAATAGTTAATCATGGGAAGAAAAAAGCGGATAATTATTCCAAGTATTTTCAGAATAAATAAGTTATTGCTTACTCCTATGTTAGAACAGAAAATAAAATCTAAGAAATTTAAGACCCTTGATGAGAAACTCTACCTTTTCTACGACACATTTTTCGGACCTAACACTCTCACACTTTGGAATGACGGTAAAGATGCTAAGCAGATCAGCGATGCAGATAAGAACTGGGCAACTGTAATTTTTAAGAAATAATAGAACTAGAGAATTTCTTTAACCTTCACATGAAATCTAAACTTCATTACCTATTCTTAGCATTAGCGGTAGGTACTATCATTATGCTCTTCAAATCACGCACTAGCGAAGAACTCGTCACCGAGTCCACACCTGTTTCAACACTTAATTTCGATACGGAAGTCGCCAAGACCCCTTTCGAAACGGCTACGTTTGGGATGGGATGATTTTGGGGTCCTGACTCCCAGTTTGGGAGTATAGAAGGTGTATTAAGAACTCGCGTAGGATATTGCGGTGGGAATAAAGAAAAGCCGAATTACTACAGCATGGGCGACCATACAGAAGCCATCTCTATAGATTATGATCCTAGTGTGATCAGTTATTCGGAGCTACTAGGATATTTCTGGAAAGGTCATCGCTGCCAGTATAATAATTCTAGAACTCAGTATATGAATGCGGTCTTCTATAGAAGTGAGGAGCAGCAGAGGTTAGCAGATACAGCTCTGAAAATTAGAGCCGCTAGCCTGGGTATAAATCCTGAAGATGTAGCGACTAAAATTCTGCCTGTGAAGACATTCACCTACGCAGAAAAGTATCACCAGAAATATGCGATCCGTGGAGATATGAGAGCAAGGCTAGATGAAATCTATTCAGATTCTAAGGCGTTAGCTGATTCGACTGTTGCGACTAGACTGAATGCCTATCTAGGCAGAGGTGCTGACCAGAATCGATCTGAGTTTCTAGAAGAGCTTAGTGAGTATGGATTGCCTGAGGCCATTGAAAAAGAGGTCAGAGCGCAAGTAAGTCGTTAGATTCTCAATATGTGTTATATGTAATGGTAATATTTTCCACTGTGCCTTCGGCACAGGCTGGGTTTGAATAATTATTCCATGGGATGAATCCCATGGCTGTGAAACCTTGCTGCCTGCAGCAGCTAAAATCCTATATAAGTTAGCGGCTACTAGTGTGTAGGTGAAAAATCCCAGATGATATCAGGTTACCTATTAGGGTGAATTTCCTTAAGGGAAATAGGTTTCAAAGCCTATGACTTTAGTCATAGGTATACGTGTTTTATAAAGCCCGTGCTGGAGGCACGGTGGAGATAAGAACTAAGCAGGATTTTTGGAAGAACCAAACATTTCACAGATAGCTTTCATTTCGCCTGCTTTGAAATCATAACTAGGTATCCAGATGTATTCCTTTTTGGTCTGATAAATAAGCAATCCTTTAGGTGTTTTAGCTACTTCATAAAATGTAGACCATGGGACATCTGCCTTGCCTGCTTTACCGGACATCTTGATGCCTTTGGCTGAAAATTCGTAGCGGATTTTGCTTTCGTAGGCTCTGTGCTTGCGGAATTTACGCTCAGCAAACATTTGCCAAATCATGGGGCGGATCAGACCTACCGATCCGAGCAGAATAAATGCGACTGATATGAAGTCCGGAAGTTTATTACCTTTACCAGAATATTTGATAGCTATGAATGTGCCCAGTATAACAAGGGCAATGCAGACAAATGACCTTGCGATTAACCACCATTTCCAACGATGACGAATGTGCTGACGGAACGCCCCGTGATGGGATCTTCCGTCGAACATAGAATTGATGATGGTGGATTTCTCCATATAGTTAATCAGCTTTTGGTAGTGAAGCTACTGCTACTGCTACTGCTGCTGCTGCTTCTGGTCTGATTGGGTGATGTTGAGTATCCAATTTAAGCCTTGGTGAGAGAGGATATGAATATTCTTCTCTATACCACGAGTGGTAGGATATTCATGGTGAAAATGAAACCAATAAATTAATTCCTGCGAATTTTATTAGCTAGAGGAAACGTCGTTAATTGATGGTAATAAAAGCAACAGTTTTAGAAGGACAAGTAATAGTTTCTTTAGTCTATAAACTTAATTGTTGCAGCCTTGGATGGGTTTTCACCACGAGCCATTGCCTCATGCTCCGCATCGGTGCAAGCACTATCTGTAGGTGCATCCGCATCGGCATTAACTGCTTTAACTACTCCATTTTCAAGCATCCATTGCTCTACTTCGTCGCCAGAAACATCTGCTAACATGGTGCCATTTACCTCTACACATGGGCTAAGTGGCTGTCCGCTTTTCTGCTCCATTTCCCAGCGGAACGCAGGATTTTTAATAATGTCCTTTTCTTCAAATGGAAGGTCGTATTTGCGCATGATAGCTCTGACGCCTTCGCTCCATCCACAAAATGTCTTTAAATAGGTAGTAATCTTAGTTTGTTCGCTCATAATGTATTAATTTGTTAAAAAGAATGTACTCGGAACAGGGTAAAAGCAACCTTGAAGCAATTCTGGAGTAAAAAATTTCAATTTTATTAAAAAACAGTTTGCAATTCATCCTGTATACGATTAGCACTTCGCCCCACATCGCACCCAATTGGTGCTTTAATCAATTTTTAACACAATTTAATCCGATGAACATCATCAACAAAATCGAGCAAGAGCAACTTAAAGACGACGTAACAGACTTCAATGTAGGCGACACTGTAAAAGTGCACACACGCGTTGTTGAAGGTGGTAAAGAGCGTATCCAGCTTTTCCAAGGTCTCTGTATCGCTCGTAAAGGATCAGGCGTAAATAAGGCATTCACTGTCCGTAAGATTTCTTACGGTGAAGGTGTAGAGCGTGTTTTCCCAGTTCACACACCACGTATCGCTAAGATCGAAGTAGTAGCTCGCGGCAAAGTCCGTCGCGCCAAGCTTAACTACCTTCGCGAGCGTGTTGGTAAGAGCGCACTTAAGGTAAAAGCAGCAGGTTAATCAGCTTGTTTGCAAGAACTGTAAAATTTGGCAGTATAGTAATAAGTTTTTTATTCATAGTTTAACTAGAAAATCGGCATGTGCTTTGGCACATGCCGATTTTTCATTATGCTGGCGGAGCTCTTAATGAGATTGATATTATTAAGTTACAATACTATAGAGAATCATTAATAGCTACAAAGACAATAAAAAAGAAGGACAAGTCGATGGAGAAAATACCCGCTCCTCCGATGATGTGCTGGAAAGAATGCTTGGGCAGCTGGGGCGCGTTTCACAAAGCTGCCGAGAAGTCAGTTGGCAGGAAGCTCAAGAAAGTTACTGTGAAGTTCTCACTTCTTTAACAGAAGAATACAAGCCAACTAAAGATTCTGTCCATATAAATACTAAACCTAAGGATCTTACTGGATTCACATTGATGATGAACATACTCTTATCCAGATAGCGGAGATTTCAGATCCTGAATTGCAGATATCTTTTGTTTCGAGAGTTGATATTATAATTTTTAATCATGTTTTTAATCGCTGAAATTATATTAGAGTTCGTCCTGACCCCTAGGTTTATGATCTGTTCTGCTGTGGGCTTTGTGCTTTTTCTTATTTTATCAAGTCTGTTGCCTGAAGGCGTTTAGGGTTCTGGTATTAGTGTTTTTGTGGGACTAGCTTGTATGACAGTAGGTACAATTTGGGAGTTTAGGTCTAATTCAGATTCTTAATTTGTAATTCTTAGCTTCCGCAATTGCCGTCACAGTGGTGATGTGGTAACTGTCTATTGCCCATGGTTATTCCCAAGTTCATTTGTATTCCGCTACTGATCCTCGTTCCGTTGATCATCTTGTTTTCTGAGTCGAAGGAAGAGGATTTTACGGTGCCTCCGAGTGATGAAGAAGTAGCGCAGAAAGTAGAGTCTTGGAAGGCAACTAGACCATCTTTAAAAGAGGTAGAGCTGGTTAGCCTAGTGAAAGATAAAGACCCTAGTGAAGAGGAAAAAAAGTCTGAGGGTTCTAAGCCAGAAAAAGAAGTTATCGTTAACGATGCTCTAAAGGGCATAGATCTCGATGTCTCGCCCGGTCTGAATCATTTCCAAGGAATGAAGGCAGAACGATTAAAGGGTATAGCAAAGCAGCTAGATCCAGATTTATATCCTGAGCTCGTATATCTCGCGAATGAGAGGATCTTGGATTCTGCGCCTGATTCATCTGTCGGTGACCGCCATGACGCTGGTGAGTATCTGCGTCAGAATGGCAGACCTTTATGGAATCCTGAGGCGTCGACTCGTATGCCAGTGAAGGTGAATCTTAATGTAGAAGCATCACACTATGAGAAGGCAAAGGTGTTTAGCCCTACGCTAGAGTCTGCTATATTTTTCGGATCTGGTGGGACAGTCGAAGCGACTGTAATAGTTACAAAAGTTGAGAAAGCACAGAATTCGATCAGCCTGACAGGCAAGAACTCTACCGACGAAGTCGCGGTAGTATCTATCTCTGATACGGAGAAAATGGTCGTAAATGCAATCCAACAAGTGGTCACTCAGACGGTGAAAGATAATAAATTACCGATCCTACATACCGATAAAATTCACTACACTTACTACACTCGTCTGACCTGGCTCAAACTGGCAAAATCTCTTTAAAATCTCTCTAAAAATATATGGAATTTCCTTCTACTCAAGCGACACTACACACTCTGCCCAATGGGCTAAAAGTAATCCTAGACCCTGACCTTTCAGGCAATGCAGCTCCTGTGATTTCTACACAGATATGGGTCGAGACTGGCAGCATACACGAGGGTGAATACATGGGGGCAGGACTCTCTCACCTGCTAGAGCATATGGTTTTTAAAGGGACGAAATCTTTCAGTGGTGAAGAGCTTTCTCAGACTGTCCAAGCAGCTGGTGGTCAATGGAATGCTTACACTACATTTGACCGCACAGTTTACTATATCGATGGTCCAGCGGAGAGTGCAGAGACATTTCTAAAAGCTCTGACTGAAATGGTATTTCACCCTACATTTCCCCAAGATGAGTATGAGAAAGAGAAGGATGTGATCCGCCGAGAGATAGATATGGGGCTGGATGATCCAGATGGTCGCTCTAGTAGGTTACTCTTCTCTACAGCTCTTGCTAATGATGGTCGTAGTCAGCCTGTGATCGGGCATTTGGAGTTATTTAATCTAGTGACTCATGAGATTATGACAGGCTATCACTCTAGTCGCTACACCACAGAAAATGCCTTCGTTTCTATCTCAGGAGATTTTCAAAAGGGCGAAATGTTAGAGATTTTGAAAAATCTAACAGCTGAGGTTCCTAGAAGTTTTCTAAAGCCAGTGAGCCCGAGCTATGAGTCTACTCAGCTTGGTAAGCGAGTGGCTGCAGAGAATTTTGCGGTTCCCGTTACTAAGCTGAATATGGCTTGGCAGACAGTCGGTCTAGATCATGCTGATAGTGCCGTGCTCGACTTGCTTTCTACGATTTTAGGTGGCGGTAGGTCGTCACGACTTTACCAGAGCATCCGCGAGAAGCAAAACCTCTGCCTACACATCGGCTCGTGGAGCTGGGTGACGCAGTTGTCTCCTGGACTCTTCTCTATCAGTGCTGAGGTGGAAACAGATAAGGTGGACGCCCTAATCCTAGCTATCCATCAAGAAATAGAAAATCTCACTCATGTGCAGCTGGATGCAGAGTTAGCAAAGGCAAAACGTCAGTGTCTCTCATCGCAGTTTAAGACTTTAACGACTGCTTCTGGAAGAGCATCTGATTTGGCTTCAAATTTCCACGAGAGCAGGAACTTGAATTTTACTGCTGACTACCTGAAGACTATAAATCAGATAAACGAGTCAGATATACGCAGAGTTTGTGCTGAATACTTACTCGGTGATGACAAGTTAACTATCACGACTCTAAATCCCGAAACTACAGAAAAAATAGAAGCTCCGAATATTCTGTCAGCGAAGCAGAGAGACATAAGTACTGCCACACTGAGTAATGGTCTTACTCTCTTGCTCTGCCCAGACCATCGCACACCAACAGTTTCAATACGTTCAGCGATCCGTGCTGGTCTGCCTAGCGAGACAGTTGGCACAGCTGGCGTTTCTACCTTGCTTTCTACTCTACTTTCTAAAGGGACGACTCAGCGATCAGGTGAGGAAATGGCGACGACTCTAGAATCTCTAGGGGCTGGTATTTCAGCCACGGGAGGTAATAATACCTCACTGGTGTCAGCAAGTTGTTTGACGCCTGATTTGGAAACAGTGCTAGATTTATTTACCGAGACTTTCACTTCGCCTGCACTACATCAGGAAAATATAGAACACGAAAAGCAAGTGCAGCGCACTGCCTTGTTAGAGCAAGATGAAGACCCTGTGAGTTTAGCATTTAGATCTCTAAAGGAATCGCTTTTCAGTAATCAAGGATATGGAATTAATAGTGTGGGCAATGAAAAATCGCTAGATGAGATGAGCCGCCTCGGGCTTCATGCTCACCATTCACTTTACTACAATAGCGCTAATAGTGCTGTAGCGATCTTCGGTGATATTGACTCTGACAAGATCACAGAATTAGCAGAAAAGCACCTCAGCAAAATCCCTACTGGTGAGCGTTATGATTACCCAGAACAGGAATTTAACCAAGGGGAGGAGATCAATCTCAATCTAGATAAACAGCAAGCTATCATTACACTCGGCTACCAAGGAGCACAAGTCGGGAATGAGTATCAATACTCTCTAGATCTCCTCCACGCATGGTGTGCGGATATGGCTGGACCTCTATTTACACGGATTCGTGAGGAACTAGGGCTAGCCTATTTCTGCTCTGCTACTCAGTTTCACGGGGCAAATTCTGGCTTCTTCGGTTTTTTTCTAGGCACTTCTCCAGACCAGTTAGACTTAGCTCAAAAAGAACTCGGTAATACCATTGATGACATTGTCACAAAGGGTATCGACACAAAAACACTAGAGAGTGTTAAGACGTCTTGGTTAGCGAAACAGGCACTAACGAATCAGAGTAATGCAGCCATGGCTCAACTCTGCGCTATCGATACTGTGCTAGACCTCTCACCAGTGAATCACCGTCTAACAGCTGAGAAAATCAAACAGGTAACTACAAGTGATATCAAGCAAGCGGCAGAACATTTCTTCTCCGCTAAGCCGACGACAGTAATCGTAAAACCATAAGTCACACAGAACAAGTCAAAGAGTTCGATTTATGATTGAATACCCTGAGATATGGCATAAGGCAGGGCATGACTGATAATTCATGGCATGCAGACATTTCCTACTTCTATTTTAGCAAAATAGCAGAACTGAATTTATGGCAACAGCTATTGGTCTCTGGGACGCTATTTATCATCTATTTATTAGTAGCTGCATTTGCTTATATTCTAGTTAAAAAAGTAGTCTTTAGCGTTTTTACTAAAATTGCAAAAATGACTGAAAATAGCTGGGACGATGAGTTAATCACCAGCAGAATCTTCCGCAGAATATCACTACTAGTGCCTGTAGCTATTATCTGGCACGCGATTCCATTTTGCTTTCAAGCAGAAGGCATGGAGAATGTGAACTCTATTGGTAGCATCATACGGGTGATTAGTGAGGTATTGCTTGTTGCATTTATATTATTATCACTTAGTTCAGTTCTGAATGTTTTAGAACGAATCTATGGTCGCTATGAAGTATCTAAGGAATTACCGATTAAGAGCTTCGTTCAGGTGCTTAAGATCATTCTAACTCTTGTAGGAACTATTTTCGTAATTTCTACTATAGTAGGAAAATCACCTGTGCTGATCTTCTCTGGTCTAGGCGCTATGACTGCGGTCTTGATGCTGATTTTCAAAGATTCATTACTGGGGTTAGTGGCTGGTGTGCAGCTCTCTGCGAACCGTATGGTTGCCAGAGGCGACTGGATAGAAATGCCGAAGTTTGGTGCAGATGGCGAAGTCTTAGAAGTAGCCCTTACTACAGTGAAGGTTCGTAACTGGGACAAAACAATCACCACGATTCCTACCTACGCTCTCATTTCAGACAGCTTTAAAAACTGGAGAGGAATGAGTAACAGTGGAGTGAGACGTATTAAGCGTTCTATCAATCTAGACATCAACAGCGTTAAGTTTCTGGATGAAAAACTACTGAATAGACTAAAAAATGTATCCTTACTAGAGCCTCATTTTGAACGTAAAGAAAAAGAGATAGCGGACTGGAACAGCAAGCTTGGAGCTAAAGCAGACGACTTCGTCAATGCGCGAGCGATGACCAATGTAGGAACATTCCGAGCGTATATCAATGAGTATATGAAGAACCATCCTAAGATCTCAGATGATAATACATTACTCATAAGACAACTCCAGCCTACTCAGTTTGGCTTGCCGATAGAGGTTTATGTTTTCAGTGATGAAAATGGCTGGGTCACCTATGAGGGAATCCAATCAGATATTTTCGACCACCTATTTTCAGTGTTAAAAGAGTTTGAACTCAGAGCTTTCCAGAGCCCTTCGGGATTAGATTTTGCTCAAATGAATAGTTCCACCAAGTAACTAATTACGCCAATACCCACATCGGGTATTGGCGTAATGTTAAAAATTATTCTTTCTTAACCGCTAAGGGATTAACTTAACTCAGTCCAGGCAGCATTGTTAGAAGATGACTTAACGGTAGCATTAATAAATGCCATGCCACGGATTCCATCTTCGATGTTAGGGTAGTCGTAGCTGTCTTTTTCGTTCCCAGTGATTCTGTCTTGGAGATGTGTAGCGAAGGTTTTATAAACATTTGCGAATCCCTCTAGGTAACCTTCTGGGTGACCAGCAGGGAGGCGAGCAGCGCTTTGCGCAGTATCGTGTAGATAGTCACCTCCAGCAGTACGGTAGATTTGAGCAGGACCTTCTAGCTGTGAAAAGATAAGTGTATTCGCATCAGCCTGCTTCCATTCCAGACCGCCTTTTGAGCCCCAGATACGAAGGCTCAGATTATTTTCCTGACCTACACAGATTTGTGAAGCGTGGAGCACACCTTTAGCGCCATTGGTAAATCTGAGTAGGATATTGCCGTCATCATCAAGTCCTCTTCCGTCTACGAATATTGTGAGGTCTGCTGCTAACTCTTTGATTTCTAATCCAGATACATATTCGGCAAGATTCTCAGCATGAGTTCCGATGTCGCCGATACAACCAGCGGCTCCACTTTTAGCAGGATCTACGCGCCATGCGGCTTGCTTCTGACCAGTGTCTTCTACCTTAGTTGCGAACCAGCCTTGGGGATACTCGACTACGATCTTTCGGATCTCACCGAGCTCACCATTTGAGACCATTTGCTTGGCTTGTTTGATCATTGGGTAGCCAGTGTAGTTGTGCGTGAGTCCGTAGATTTGACCGGTCTTCTTGATAATTTTTTCTAGCTCTATAGCTTCTTCGTGATTGAGTGTAGCAGGCTTGTCAGAAAGTACGTGGAAACCAGCTTCTAGTGCCGCCTTAGCAGCAGGGAAGTGAACGTGATTAGGAGTTACAATAGAGACGAAGTCCATGCGCTGGTCTTCCGGAAGAGCGCTCTCTTTCTCTATCATTTCTTCATAGTTAGCATAACATCGATCTTCTGGTAGAAAGAAGTCTTCACCCGATACCTTGGATTTCTCAGGAGTAGAGGAAAAGGCGCCGCAGACTAGCTCGACTTGCTGATCAATAGCAGAAGCCATTCTGTGGACTCCACCGATAAATGCACCTCTTCCGCCACCTATCATACCCATACGAACTTTTCTTAATTTAGTCATTCTGATTTTTAAACTATAGAGAGGTATGATGTCCATCAAGAATCTTTAAATAGAGATTAATGACTATTATTCGTTAGGATTTACATCATTTTGTTCTCTGAGATGATGTTTTAGACTGATCATCTCATCTCTAATGACAAAAATATCCACACGCATACTAGCGAAGGCATCGTCTTCCATCTCCAGTGTATTACATGATGAAATTGCTGCTATACTAGCATCGATAGCGCGCTTAAGCATTGCGATTCGATAGCCTACTTCCAGCTCAGCTTCACTCTCCGGCCATGCCTCATCCATCATATTAAATATATAAGCTACAGCCATGGCTAGCTCACCTCTAGGTCCATGATCTAAATAGGAATTACCTAGGTATAGCATCACCTCGTTTTGAAGTCGGAAGCTCCTACGCACCAGCCCGAAGCGAGTCTGCATTAGTTCTTCTTCAGCTTCATCTATCTCCTCTTCAACTTCGTTTCTATCTGAACCTAGAAACATCACAGCCTCTTCTAAACTATCCTTAACCCGAAGTCTTTTTTCCCACTCATACTCATCAACTTCACCACCTAGATCCGCACTTACATGTGATTCCGCATCATGTGTATGCTGTAGGATATCTAGAAAATGGTCGATAGTTTGTTCGTTTTCTATTTTCTGGATGTTATCCGCTCTGTGATCTAATTCCCACTTGTGAATACTGAGTTTGAGGTCGAAACTGGCAGCCTCTATTACTACTCGCCCATTCGTAAGACTAAACCACTCAAGATAGATGCTATTGTGCCAAGCAAAGGGAATTTCTTTGTGTTGCTCAAGATATTCATCGAACTCCATGCTCGAAATGAGAGGGACTTTGACACGCTGAGAAACAGTCATTTCTCCGACCACTCCTCGGTGGAGATAGTGGAGTGATCCAGCTAACTCTGGCTGGGCAATGGGATTAGGATTTACGAAATCCAAACGTGTTCCTGCTAGATCCCGTCGACAATTTCCACGCAATATGAGCTGTAATGGTCGCTTAAATCCAATGAGTTCTAGCCCTCCACGAGTCTCCCCAGGAGTGGTGTTATCTATCCAGCCGCGTATCACCGCATGATTTATGCGAATTGCCATATGTACATGATGGCAATTAATGCTAATCCGTCAACTATTCCTTAATAGTTACTGAAAAAGAATGAGAATGTATTTTATTAACAAAAAATGCATCTACACCTAGTTTGTGCACGTATTATTAGTAGTAATTTCAGTAACCATTGAAAATAAAACACAGGATATGAAATCTATTAAATCATTATTACTACTAACGGCTTCTATAATTCTATCTACCACAGCAATGTCTCAAACAGAAAAGGATCAAAATTTCGCTCAAGAAACTAAAACTCTTAAATGGCAAAGTGTGAATGATAGCGTAATGGGAGGTCTCTCAAAAGGCACTAGCTATGAGACTGAAGCCTCCAAGCGCATGTTTAGAGGAATAATATCACTTAAGAACAACGGCGGCTTTTCATCCATAAGGTCTTCAGGTGGCAATTATGATCTTTCAGAATTTACCGGAATGGAAATCACAGTTAGAGGTGATGGCAGAAAATACTACTTCACCTCACGTTCAGGCGGCAGCAGTAGGCTAGCATTCTGGAGTCCAGTCCAGCCAAAAGCAGGGGAGTGGGAAACTATCAAGGTGTCATTTAAAACATTTTACGGAACATCTTTTGGTAGAACTCTTCCTGGACTGAAACTAAATACCAAAACTATAAATAGCTTTGGATTTATGCTGTATGATAAGAAAGATGGCGAGTTCACTCTAGAGATAAAATCTATTCATCCATACAAATAACCAACTATCTAGAATCAAAAACAAACAAAACTGTGAAAATAACCTCAACACTAGCTAGCGTAGTGATACTTTCCTATGCAACACTCATGCCTACAATTGCTCAAGCACAGAAAAAAGATATTGTAGACACTGTCGTGGCAGCGAAAGATTTTACTATTTTAGTCAAGGCTTTGGAGGCTGGAGGTCTCACCGATATTCCCAAAGTAGAAGGACCCTATACTATATTCGCTCCTAATGACGAAGCATTTAAGTGTCTGCCTAAAGGAACTATTGAAATGCTTCTTAAACCTGAGAATAAAGATCAATTAGTCAACATAATCACATACCACGTGGTAAAGGGCAAAGTAGCTGGCTCTACTGCGGTCTCACTCAAGGAAGCCAAAGCTCTGAATAACGAAAAGATAAAACTCTCATTCAAAAACGCAGCACTATTCGTAAATCAAGCGTAACTATTCAGGTAGGTGCGCGAGCTTAGAGCCTGCTAGCAGTGGTTCCTCTATCATCTCTGCCAGAGTTTGTAGGATGTTTTGATCCTGTTTCAGGGAGCTTGAGATGATACTCCTCAGGTCGCAAAAGTTTTTAGCTCTGATGCTGCTGCCAAAGCCGCTGCTGATTTTCTCACGAGTTTTCATCATCCGCAGATCTCGCTCCGCTTGGTTATTATCAAAAGGCACTCCTTCGCGATTGAAAAATAATAGCACTCCTCGGTGATATTTTTTCAACCTATGTAACAGATTAAGCGTCTTACTCCGCTTGGGTCTCCCTCGTTTTCCGGGCACTTTTTCGGGTTCAGGATTTTCTTTAAAGCCATCCTCTAGGATCTCTTTATACCGTTTATTTGTTAGAGACTTTACCTCCTGTGTGATCGGACTCCCACTCTCTTCTGTTAGTTCTTTTGCATCTAACAGAAGCTCTTTCATCTCAGTGGACCACGGCTGTTCCACTTGCTCCTCAACATAGATTAGTTCTCTTAAAATGTGAGCATCGCAGATACCATGTTTACATTTGGTATAGTGGAAATATGCGCTCAGGCAGTCGTGAATAAGAGTGCCGGTATAGTTGCTGAGGAGTCCGATATTCTCTAATGCTGCCAGACCTCTTTTCGCGTCAATATGATAGTAGCTCAGCTGGCTGTTAGAGGCGACATGGAGCCAATGTCTTTTTGCATTTATGCTACAGCCAGTCTCATCGCGATGCATTAAATCAGCTTGTGATAAGGCATTGTAAATAGGGCTCACGGCAATAGCGGCCTTAGCTCCAACGGACTTGATTATATTAGCAATCGTGCCTTGGCTTAAGGGGATGTTAAATAGATCTGCGAACGTTTGGCTCAGCCTTTTATATGGAATGAGTTGATAGCTATTAAGATAAATGCAAACGGCTTGAACATTGGCACCGTATTGCACAGGAGCGGTGACTTCTGGTGGAAAATCTGCTGAGATGGACGTATCACAATGAGGGCATTTACACTGTTGGACTTGATGCTCTGTCACCTGCATGGCGATGGGAGGGAGGTCAAATACTTGCCTGCTTTGATAGGATGAAACATTCACATCGATGAGATTATTGCAACCTTCACAACATAGTGAGGATGGTAATTTATGTTCGATGACGAAATCAGGCTGTTCAGATTTTCCCAGAGTCAGTCCTTTATGACCAGGTTGAGCACCTTGTTTTTTAGTGGATTTCTCACGCAGACTTTTAGGTTTTGGAGGGTTGGTGAAATTACCTTTATCTGATGAAGGCGGCTTGCTGCTATTACGGCTATTGAGCTCTAAAGTCTCAATCCTGCGCTCCAGCTGCTCAATTTTATCCAACAGCGTAAGAACAAGATCCGCAATCGCTTCAGGATCTTTTTTTGCTAAAGTAATTAACTGTTCTCGAGTTGGTCTAGTTGGTTTAACTAAAGCGAGTGAAACATGTGTTCAAAAAAGTACAAACTTTATTTTTTACTTTTTTAGACTTGAATAGTTACAATCAAGCACGAGTTATAAATACAGATATCCAAGCCAATAATGGTGTTATTCACGTTATAGATAACGTCATTTTACCCGCTTCTAAATCGAAAGTAAAGCCCGCTAAAAAAGGAAATAAATCTAGAGCAGGATCCTCTAAAATAGCGATGTCTATCATCGAGGAATCTATCGATATAGGAGTCGATCTTTTCAATGCTGGTAATGAAAGAGCCTGTGCTTCTATCTCCAAGCTAGCAGCAATGAGCGTTCTAGAAATCCAGCCAGACACACTTGATAATGGTGATCTAGCAGCTCTCAAGGCTGCACTTAAAAAAGTCTCTAAAAGCGATGATAATAAAGAAAATGCATGTACACTTCGTAAGGCGATTGACAAAACTTACAGTAGCTTGAAAGAATAAATTACATTAAAATTTTCACTAATACCTACTTGGTGCTTAGATATAGTGACCTACGTGCTATTTGTATTTTTTAAAAAAAATTAGTAAATCTGAAAAATCACTCGTCAAAACATGGTAATAATGTTAACAACTTATAAATTGAGAGGTTATAGTTCATATATCTGAACTAACATCTGACAAGTATCCTCTGATTTACTTACTAATTTTATTATCTAATACCCAAATGACACCTATCGAATACATCGGTCCAGCACCCAAGAAAAGACGCAAAAAGCCAATTTTTGGCGGCTGGATTATCATGCTCCTCTCTGGACTCTTCGTAACTTACTTTGCGTGGCCATCATTTGCGAAATATCTTCGTAATGAAAATGATAAGCCGACTATCGAACAAGCCCAGAACACCATCACGAACCTGAAATCTACAAGCGAATTTGGTGATAAGCTAGCAGCAGCAGCTCTAGAGCGCACACTCGCAGGAATCAGCTATGATGAAGCAGTTTATAATAATATAGGCTATCCTAATGGAGACGTACCTGCAGATCGTGGTAATAATGCAGACATAGTCATACGTGCATACAGATCGCTCGGTATAGATCTGCAGAAGAAAGTCCATGAGGACATGAAAGATAACTTCTACGCATACCCTCAGCTCTGGAATTCTAAGCAGCCAGACTCAAACATCGATCACCGCAGAGTGAATAACTTACAGCGATTTTTCGAGCGCAATGGTGAGAAGCTCGAGCTCGCTAAAGATGCGGTAAATTATAATAACGGCGACATCGTGATCTGGCGCACACCAGCAGGAAGATCCCACATAGGCATCATAGCACCAGGACCTGGTTCGCATGAGAACGAGAAATGGGTAGTCCACAGCAATAGTAATTCAGTTGAAGGACCAATGTGGAATGATGAACTATTTGACTACACAGTCATTGGTCATCTCTGCTATCAGGGTGACTCTGAATAAGTTAGAGATTCTCACTGAAATCAAGTGCATAAAATTTAGCAATAATATGCTTTTTATACTTGCGCAAACTCAGAAATAGTGCATCTTCCTGTCCGCTTCACTGAGTTACACTTAGTGAAGCAAACAACAAGATAATGCAAGAATAGCTCAGTTGGTAGAGCATCTCGTTTACACCGAGGCGGTCGGGGGTTCAAGTCCCTCTTCTTGTACCATCTTGATTCAAAAAAGCTCACTAATGACAGTGAGCTTTTTTGTGTCTAGGTGTTTATGTGAAATCGTCGTTTAGTCTTTTTTAGCTGGGTTGGGCTCTATTATCCATACGTTTGATGGAGCTTATGAAGATCCAGAGGCTTACCCAAATGATATATTTTACCACTTCCAGCCATGTCTCTCCCAGAGTATGTATAGCTCTCGCTTGCTGCCATTGAATCCATTGCGCTCTAGAGGCTTGGACATATTACCGAAGTATTTTGGAGTCATCCATGAACCACCACGATAGTGTTTAGGTAAGCTTCTTCCGCGTTCCCACTCTACCCCACCGTATTGCCACATCGCCCATGTGCTCCACACACCAGTCGCTTTGATAAGTGCCTGAGGAGTTCCAATACCTGGATATTTATTACTATAAAGTGCGAGCCAGTAAGGACATTTTCTAAGAATGCTCTTTTGAGAGCTAGTTGCATTACGAAGTCGTGATCTGATGAGTTCTCCGTTTTCAATGTAAATCATTGGCCATTTTCCAGTGCGCTGGTGGATACGTTTAACAAATCTAACAACATGAGGAACTGTAGCTTTCTGATCCACGTCTGCTACTAGAACGATACGGCTAGCACGGATGCCCCGGCTATGTTTGATTGATTGAAGTCGATTGACGAAGAGATCAGCTTGAGAAGTAGCGCTTCCATAAGGCTGGAGGTAATGGTAAGCGCCTAACAACATGTTCTGACGGTCAGCTCCTACTAAGAAATCAGCGCACTTAGTATCAAGGGTAAAGCCTTTAGAACTACGAGCTATTTGCCCTAGCGCGCCGTTACGCTTCAAACTTGCTTGATTCAAAGGAGTGTAACTACTACCGCCCCGTTGAGTCTCTTTAGGGTCATAGGCAGAGACATTAATGATTTTAGGTGACTCACCATAGCTCACATTACCATACTGGCTGCAGCTATTTATAAGCAGTATAGCGGAGAAACTGAAGATCAGTCTAACAGAGAATTTAAAAGGGATAAAACATGGGGATTTCATGAGGGTTATTTTCTAACAAATCCACATTGAGTATGGAAGAGAGAAATAAAACTTTTAATCAAGGTCTTTACTACATGACCAGCATGTTTCAAAATTCGCAGGGTTAGATTCAGAGCATTCACTACAAATTTTATCTTCTCCAGTGATGGTTTTTTTCTCCTTCGCTTGGTAATCGCTAAGGATTTTGATCGCTCTATTTGCGTCTTCATCATTCATCACACAGAGCGAAGGGTAGAAAGCGAGAGTAGGGACTTCAGTCATCGCCAGAGCTTCATTCCTTATCAAAGTAAGGATCCCCGCATCCTCCAGAATGGATTTATAATGACCTACGATCACAATGTTCTTATCTACAAAAATCTCTTTCATACAGAGATCCTAATCTAGCATTCTATCGAACTCAAACGCTTTCAGATATGGAAAACAGTTGAAATAATCTCAAAAGAGCTAATTTTAACCCTTTTCAACCACATTCTGCTTGCTTACTCGGTGCAAAACACTAGAAAGACCACTCACATTTTTCCTGCCATGGAGGTCGTATCAGCCTCGTGACTCTATGGCTTGACGGGGCTTCTTTAGGGAAAAAAGATGAAAACCAAGGAAATAACCTTAACCAACAACAACAAAAGAATATGAGCATTAATGCTGAACTCTCGGATTTGATCGATTCAAAATTCCGTGAATTTACTGAAGGTAGTATCGTAAATGGTACTGTCATTGACATCCGCCCACAGGTCATCCTAGTGGATATTGGATATAAATCTGAAGGAGCTATTCCTACTTCAGAATTTGAAGACGAAGAAGTCGAAATCGGCGACGTCGTGGAAGTTCTTCTCATGAAGCTAGAGAACGACGAAGGAATGGTCGTGCTATCTAAAGAGAAAGCTGCACACAGACAGAACTGGGAAAAAATCGTCAAGGTTTACGAAGACGGTGGTCTTGTCAAAGGCAAGGTCAAGAGCGTGGTCAAGGGTGGTCTCATGGTGAACGTAGGTGTGGAAGCATTCCTACCAGGTTCACAGGTAGATATCATCCCACCAAAAGATCTTTCCGAATATGTCGGTAAGGTATTCGAATTTAAGATCGTGAAAGCGAACGATGAGCGTCAGAACGTAGTTCTTTCACGTCGTGAAGTGATCGAAGCTGAGCGCAGCGAGCTACGCCAGCTGTTCCTCCAGACTGTGAAGGTAGGCGACAAGGTCGAAGGTGTTGTGAAGAATATCACAGACTTCGGAGCATTCGTTGATCTTCAGGGAATGGACGGACTTCTCCACATCACAGACATGAGCTGGGGTAGAATCTCTCACCCATCAGAGATGCTACACATCGGCAAATCTCTCGAAGTGCAGATCCTCGACGTTGATCGCGATAAAGAGCGTGTTTCACTAGGTCTCAAGCAGATGCTTGATAACCCATGGCAAGACATCGAAGCTAAGTTCCCTATCGGACAGCAAGTTCGTGGTAAAGTTACTAAGCTTCTCCCTTACGGAGCATTCATCGAGATCGAAAAAGGAGTCGAAGGACTCGTTCACGTATCTGAGCTATCATGGGTCAAGCGCATCACACGTCCATCAGACGTTCTTGAGCTAGATCAGGAAATCGAGGCAGTAGTTCTCGGTATCTCTATCGAAGAGCAGAAGATCTCTCTCGGAGTTCGCCAACTAGAGGCAAACCCATGGGACGAAATCGAAGCTCGTTACCCTGTTGGACAGCGTATCACAGGTGCTGTGCGTAACCTCACTACTTACGGTGCATTCGTAGGTCTTGAAGAGGGAATCGACGGAATGATCCACGTATCCGATCTATCATGGACACGTAAGATCAACCACCCATCAGAAATCCTTAAGAAGAATGACGAAGTCGAGGCAGTTGTCCTCAGCATCGACAAAGAGAACCAACGTGTATCACTCGGTATCAAGCAGGCTGAGAACGATCCATGGTCTGACATCGACGATAAGTTCAAGGTCGGCGACATGGTCAAAGGATCTGTTGCTAAGATTGCATCATTCGGTGCATTCGTAAATCTACAGGACGACATCGATGGCCTCATCCACATCTCTCAGCTATCTGAAGAGCATGTAGAAAAGGTCAAAGACGTTCTCAAGGTAGGCGACGAAGTCGAAGCTCGTGTAATCAAGGTAGACAAAGTAGAGCGCCGTATCGGACTCTCAGTCAAGGCTGTAGAATACAGTGCAGAGCAGCTCCAGAAGGAGTCTCAGTCATTCGAGACACTGAAGCCTTCAAGCGAGATGGTCGGACTAGAGCAGGCATTCAACCTTGCTTCTCCTACTACAGAAGAGTGGAGCCCATCAGAAGATTAATTCTGGTAAGCTAAACTTCATCTGAAGTTACTAATTTCAAAGCCGCTCGGGTTACCGAGCGGCTTTTTTAGGCTTTGATCACTAACATGTAGTTGCGCATATTCTTTCTGCGCCTACCTTCATCAATATCTAAGAATCTTAGCCTATGATGAATCCACGCCTAATATTTACCGTTGCAAAAGTAGCTTACAAGAACCGTGAAATTGCCTCAAAACTACTGTCGAAAATTAAAGACCTGAAAAAATCTGATAATAGAGTATCTGAAAAAGAGATAAGCTCGATGTCTTCAAAAGAGCGATTGGAAAGATTAGAAATAAGAGCGGAGGCTAAAGATACTCTCAGAGAAGAGCAGTCTGAATTAATCGCTGACTTAGCGACCAATATGGCAGAATTATCAGCTACTACTGAGTCTCTGCTAGCTCGATTAAAGTTGCTGACTTGGATGGTAATTACTTCATTCTGTCTATCAATTATAGCATTAGTTCTAGCTACTAATTAATAGCTATTACCAACCAGTCCTGTAAATACGATCTTCTCAATCTACTAATTCATTGTAAATATAACTTTGGTCGTTGAGTAGGCGTCCTTTAGTAGCTATATCGCCCTGACATGCGCCAGCTGTATTTTAGTATTTCACTCTTTAATAAATCTGTTACTACTCAACCAGAAACAACACATTCACTATGGATTACACTACATACAAACTCATTCACCTAATTGGAGTCATCACTCTATTCTTCTCTCTTGGTTCACTTTTCACAAAGTATAATAAAGGGGCTGTAATGGGGCACGGTATTGCTCTGCTTTTACTACTAGTCGCTGGTTTCGGAATGGAAGCTAAGGGAGACATAGGCTGGCCAGCCTGGATGATAGTTAAGATCGTGATCTGGGTAATCTTCGGTGCAGCTATTGTTCTAGCTAAGCGTAAGATTATTACTGGTAAAGTAGCATGGATCAGCATGATCGCTCTAGGTGGAGCTGCTGCCTACTTGGGTATATTTGGTAGAACGATTTCGTTCTTAAACTAATATATCTAAAACACTCTATAATCCTAGAACTTCGGTTCTAGGATTTTTTGTCTACTACCAGCCAGATCTAGAGAACCCAGAGCTTGATCCTCCAGAGTTACCTGACGAAGAAGAGCCAGAGGAGAATGAACTTCCTGAGTTGGATGATCCTCCTCCGAAACTTAAACCGCTGCTGGATGAACGTCTGCTGATTCTTCTACGTCGCTCTGCTGCGGCTCTAGCGCTGCGGATGCTGGCTACTTCTAACTCTGCTGATGAGATAGCACCGCGGGCAGAATTTATGGCCCTGGATGCTAGCGAGCTTGCTTGGTGATAGTCTCCGCTATTAATTGCGTCTGTAGCACTTTGGAATGCGTTTTTACCATAGCTTCCTCCGATACGGACTCCGTAGGAACCTGACCAGTGCATCGCTTGACTAATGTTTCTGCTGGCGGCTTGGATGCTTGCTAGTGCTTGCTGGGCTTGTTCTATCTCGTGCTTTAGAGAGGCAGTGGCTTTGGAAAGCGCATGGGCAGTTTTCTGGATCTCACTGTAGAGATCTTGCCACTGAGTATGCGGGATCTTGAGTCTAGCGCATTGCTTGTCGATGCGCTTGGAGTGAAGTTCTATAAGTCTGATAGCTTCTGTAGTTTGGTTGCTATCAGTGATACCGTCATCCTGGGCAGTTCTGATGAGACCTTCTGCTAAACGGCATTGGTTTACTAACTGGTTAGCTAGAGCTTCGGTAGCTGCGAACACCTCGCGGTCGGCTTGGATCTGTGATTCTAAAGCTTTAACCCGGTCCTTAGTTTCAGCTAGTAGGTTAGCTGCTTTAAATGGATTTGATTCTCCATTAGGAGCTTTTACAGTGAGAGTGAGATACTTGAAGTGATGTTCTAGTTGATTGAAATACTGTTGAGTACTCTGTGTGATACGGTGGTTGTCCATGGTTTTGCCTAGCGCTTTTTTCTCGCTTGTAAGACTCTTAAGAGAGTGGGCATTTTTTTGCTCTAAATTACGTAGTTCAGCAAGGCGGTTAGAAATGAGAGTGTTTAGTCCAGCGATATGACCGTGGGCGGATTTACCGTTTCTGAGCTGGTGTCTAGCGGTGAGGACGTAGCCTTTAGCATGGTTTTCATATGCGCTAGCGATGTCTTTATTAAGCTGTCGTTGTGCGCCTAGGAGAGCTTCCTCTACTTCTGCTAGATCGCCATAATCAGCATCGGCAGGATCTATGAGTAAAGCATCACTATGGTAGACCTGTGTTAGTTCAGCCATGATGCTGACTCCTTTCTTAGTGATGCTATCTGCTTCTACAGAGAGAGTCTGCACTTCTTTAAGCGCGCTGTCGAAGTGTTGATGAGCTAGAAGGGTATCGGTAACTATCGTGGAGGCTTCCGCTGTTTTAGCATCAGATAGATTAGACTGCTCTTGAGCCTGGACTACATGTCCTACATCTAACATGTCCTGAGCACGTATGCGGAAAAGTTCAGCATCTGTTAGAATGATGTCTGGGTTCCATTCTTGGTGCTCATTTAGGATTTGTTCTGGAGAAAGCTTGAGTGCAGTTGAGATACTCTTCTTAGCTTCATCTACGGATTGGTGAACTTTAGCGATAGCTTCAGGAAGTTTAATAGCTGCGTAGTCAGCGATCTTGCTGGCATGAGCTGCCTTAGGTTTCAGGGCGAATATTTCATCGCTGAGTGACTTAAGGTTATCAGCGACAGCTACATCAGCTCCTTGTTTTGCGATGGTCTCGAAGCGATCATTGAGATGCTCTAATGAGCTAAATACCCATTGGTTATTGCGGTTGAGTTGTTTGAGTTCCTTGGAACTCTTAAGGATAGTTTCTAATTCATTTTGACGTAGATCTTTGGCTAGCTTCATGGTGTCCTGCATTTCTGCTGCCATGACGTCAGCTCTTTGAATATCAGTCTGGAGTGCTTTTACAGGATCGTGTTTACCTATCTTGATTCCTTTTTCATGATGCTTTCTAGATTTAGGTAGCCAGTTGTCAAAGAGTGAGTCGAGCTGGTATAGTCCATCTTGCCGAGCGGCTTTTTCAATATTTACTTCTTCTGCATTGATAGCTTCTAATTTATTACCAAGAGTTTCGATCCTGTCGGCGATGGTCTCCCAAGAGCTCTCTACTAGATCTAATGATGTATCTGCGGATTTGAGAGTGTTGTCGAATTCAGCGATAAGATCTGTGAAGGTCATCTCGACTTTATCCGCTTTAGTTTTGTCTCCCAACATAGTCTCTTCGCCACGATTTTCGACTTTCATTTCTTCCTTTTTAGGGTTGGTTTGTAGTGGCTTACGTTCTAGTAATTCGACTGCATCATCATAGCGAGCACGGCGGAAGAGGTTGGCAGTCTTACCTACAGGATTACTTGGATAAATAAGGTCTTTGGCATTTTCTAGTGCGGAGTGAACACTTGAGGAGAGGATGAAGGCTTTGTCGACATTGCGGATAGCATAGATGGACTCTCGGAGTGTCTCTCCCTCATAGCCACGCTCAGGAAGGTCTCGCTCGGAGCCTACGATGATTCCTGCTCTGTCCATGGTTTTGAATAGCTGATCGATCCGAGCTTTCATGGCTTCTTTCCATTCCTTGTAGAGTTCTTCTGCTAGAGTCTTTTGCTTACGGCGTCTTCTGTTAGAGTAGATTCCTAGACCTAACAGCCCAGCACCCGTAGCTCCACCACCAGTGGCTATAGCCATCTTCTTCTGCTTATCAGCAGAAGCTTGATCACGCTTCTGCTGGGCTTCCATGATCTCGTGTTCTTTACGATCAGCTTTTAGCTGGATGTAGAGATTCTGGGATTGTTCTAGAGAATTACGGTAGGCGGCTTTTCCCTTAGTGTGGAGTTCGTAAGTCTTGTTAATAGTTTGCTTGGCTAGTAGCGAGTCGTCCTTGGACTGAACTGCGTGTGGCTTGAAGTCGGTGATCGCTTTATTGAGTCGCTCGATCATTGTATGATCTTCATTCCAGCGTTGTAATTTTAAGCGGTGTCTTTTTACATTATTACCGATTTGCTTAATCGCATTCTTGGCGACGAATGCGTCAGAATTTTTAGCTGCATTGGCAACTGTTTCTCTCCAGTCACTGAGAGGAGGATTTGCTAGATCGTTATATTTAACTTCGTCATGAGCGCGAAATTGGCCCAGTTGTTTCTCTAGCTCGTAGATGTATCCGAGTTGCTTTTTAGATTCTTTCTCTACCCAGAGTTTAGCAGAAGCTAGCTGGTTTTTTCTCGTCTGAGCACGGGCGGCTTCTTTGCTAAGAGCGTCATTGAGTAGTCGCTCAATATTATCGATGGTTGAAGTCACGGCATCGACGATGCCACCGCCATTGCGCATAGCATTCTTAGCTTTAGAGTCGAGGTTTCCAATCCAGTTTGCTTCACCTAAAGCTCTGGAGTCAAATGCATCTGAGGCGAAGTAGGAAAACTTACGTTCTTCTAGAAAGAGGATGAAGATAGCTCCATCACGCGTATTAGTTATAGAGTTTTTCAAGCTGAGGAATTCAGTCTTGTTAGAGAGTCCTCTAGAGACAGCATTTTCCACTGCATCCATTCCGTAGTAGTTATTGCCACGAGTGTCTTTCCAGCGTTCTCCGTTGGAGTTGCGCATGAGAATGACGGTCCAATTCTTACCGTTTTCATCTAGCCAGGTCTCTAGTTTTTCGAGGTCTACTTTCTTCACACCAACATCACCTTTTACATAAAGATGTTGATCTTTACTCCAAGCGCTTAGTAGTTGGTTGATGTCTTTAGGGTAGATGGGTTCATCTTTTCCTAATGCAAAAGAAGTAATCGAAATTAAGGAGAGGATGAAACAAATGAGGGTGTGATGAATGTTCATAATGCGATGATCGGAGAATCATAATAACAGGTATGATCCCCATTTCACGTATTATTTTAATGCTGCCGCAAAAAATCTAATCTTTAATCTTTGATCTGCTTGAGTAGCATATTGGCAGTGTCTGCATACGCTTTGCTGGCGCTGCTCTTAGCTGTAGGGAGTATGGATACTGGTGTGCCTTCATCTGCGCATTTGCGGGTGGTGATATCGAGCGGTATTTGTCCTAAAAGAGGGACTTTAAGACGCTCTGCTTCACGGACGCCGCCGCCTTCACCAAAGATAGGATACTTTTCCCCATGATCACACTCGAACCATGCCATGTTCTCTACTACTCCGAGAATATTTACATTCACTTTCGCAAACATAGTGACTGCTTTACGGGCGTCAATGAGTGCTACTTCCTGAGGAGTTGTTACGATGACTGCTCCGTCTAGCGCAACTGTCTGGACGATAGTGAGCTGAATGTCCCCAGTGCCTGGAGGAAGATCTAGGATGAGGTAGTCTAGCTGACCCCATTCTACTTGACGGAGAAATTGTTGGGTATAGCGGGTCGCTAATGGACCGCGGACGATGACTGGTGAATCGTCACCAACGAGGAAACTCATGGACATAAGCTTCACCCCATGAGCTTCGATAGGTATTATCTCATCCTTTTCATTTGCCATTGGCTGCTGATTTGTGCCGAACATTTGTCCAGTGGATGGGCCGTAAAGATCGCAATCACAGAGACCTACTTTTAAGCCTTTTTTAGCCAGAGAAACTGCGAGGTTTGAGGAGAGTGTAGATTTACCAACGCCGCCTTTGCCTGAAGCTACTGCGATGATGTGTTTTATTCCTGGGATTGCAGATTTACCAGACTGCTGGCCTCCGCCTTGAGCTTCAGGGTTTTGGACATCGATATTTACTCGTGTGGTGCCGATTTCATCTATGGTATTAAGAGCATCCTGTGCATCTTTGAAAATCTGCTCAGGTATTTTTTCGTCCTTTGTCTGAATGGAAATAGTGACTTCGACGTCTTTGCCATCGAGCTTCACTTCCTTCACCAGCCCGAAGGCTACTATGTCTCTAGAGAATCCCGGATACTTCACCTGAGTGAGTGCTGCTTTAATCGTTTCTTCAGTCATATCGATGCGGGATACTGCTCACGGTAATGCAAGTAGTCAATGGCAAGAAGGTGATTTTTTATTACTAAACACGTTGGTTCCTTTGTTAGGATATTGACGAAAACACATAAGGACAGAGTATACCTGGCTAAATACTTAACTCTGATATGTTGAGCTTAAGACCGTTACTGCAAAAAAATTTGGGATCTATATACAATGATGTAGGGGTATTCTTCATTGACCATAGTAATAAGTAAATGGATGACAATCTAGAGTAAACAAGGCTATCGAATAATGAGTGTCTACAAGCGGTGTATTAAAGTGAGGCTCATTTAAACAACAAAGCCTTGCTACATATTGTGTAACAAGGCTTTGTTCAAATGGCGGGTCAGCAGGGATTCGAACCCTGGATACCCTTTTGGAGTATACTCCCTTAGCAGGGGAGCGCTTTCGACCACTCAGCCACTGACCCGTGAGTTGAATTAAATCGAACTGCAGGGAAAATACATATCGTGGAGGCTTCGTCAATGCTAGGATGAGTTATTTTACGTTTTTTTTATTTGAGAGAGGGTGGAATTGGTTGAGTATACTTGTATGAATATTAATTTAGGTCTATTGTCTGGGATGCTTTTAGTCGCTGTGCCGCTATTAAATGGCTGTGCTAAGCCTGCTGGGAAGCCTATGGAAGAAGTGAAGTCTGATAAATTGATAGCTAGAGTAGCTTCAATACATAAAGATGAAGGATATGCACTAATTCAGCGCTATGGGAGAATAAATCTGGGGGATGATGTGATCCTCTACACCTTGAGCGAAGAGGGAATGACGTCTAATTTGAAGATTACTGGTGAGAAATTGGGACAATTTTTAGCAGTGGATATAGTGTCAGGAGAGCTCAATATAGGAGATGGAGTTTATTTAAGAAATCTTACTGAAAATGATGGAATTGATAATAAAGATGAACTTATTAAAGAGAAAGCTTAACCATTTTATAAAATTTTATGCTTCGTAAGTGGCTGAAACATAGTATAAATTATAAAAAATAGTTAAACAAACTTAATTTTTTAAAAAATTAGCTTGTCGGGTAGCCTAATTTTAAACTATTGTGTCGTCACAGTTGATGAGCCTACTTCAGGAATTAAAAAAATTAACTGAACTTAAATAGCAATATGAAAACCAACACACCACAAGGTGAGACTACAAATGATGCTGAAAGATTAGCAGACTTCGTTCTGTTTACCCAGAGATCATGTATTCTTAACCTTGCTTCAGAGCTGAATAAAGGGAACGTTTCCTTTCCTCAGTTCTTCCTGCTCACTTACCTTTCAAGTGAGGAGTACCTAACCATGTCTGACATAGCGAAGAAGATGGGTCATTCTACAGCGGCTGCAACCGGCTTAGTAGATAGACTTGAGAAGCTTACCTATGTCGAGCGAGTTCACGCAGCTGAAGATCGCCGTAAGATTATGGTCCGCATTACATCACAAGGAATGGAGCTAGTCTCTAAAATGCGTGGCGAAATCGCTACAAATCTATCCGAGGTGATGTCAGAAATGGATGAAGAAGAAGCAGATACAGTGCAGCATGCAAGAACAGCACTAAATCGTTCTCTCTAAATACATTTTTAATATTGTTTGATTATTCCCCAATTTGAGCGAGAGTTCATCCAGGGCGCATCCTTAAGGATGCGCCCTTTCTTTTGGATTTATTTTGAAGATTGTGGTGCTTTGAGCAGTTGACAGGGGGGTGAGTAAGTTGCAAGTTTAGCTATTGTGAATGGTTATGATCCGATAATGGGGTATTTAGAGTTAGGGATGGCGGATGAAGCGCTATCTGAACTGAAAGCGATGTCTGCAGTGAAGAAGAAAACTGAGCGACACTGCGAACTGCTTTTAGCTACTCAGATGATGTTGAAAGAATGGGATGTGGCTGCGAAGACAGCCGAAAGGCTTTGTGTTATCAATGGTGAAGAGAGCAGTTACTTTATTCACGCTGCCTTTTGCCTCCACGAAATAGGGGATACTGAAGGAGCGTTAAAGCAGTTGATGTCTGGTCCTAGGGAGTTGATGAAAGAGTCGCTTTACCATTATAATCTAGCGTGTTATCAGGCCGTGTTGGGTCAGGTGAAATTAGCTGAGCTTTCGCTGAGCAGATCATTTGATCTGGATGGTAAATTGAGGTCAGTGGCGTTGGAGGATGACGATCTGGCTGGGATTAAGTTCTAGTGAAAGAGATAATTTTTAGTAGCTAGAGACGAGTTTTGTGTTTTGCTCATGCATCTTTATGCTACAGTCCCGCCGTGCTACAGATAGTATTTAATGAAATTAGTGCTGGGGAAATTTCTCGGTTGGGGACTTTAGAGCAGCTAGATTTACTAGATGCTTTCAAAGTGACAGAAGACACGCTGAATAATATCGATGGTGAAAACTACGGTAAGATCGAGCGAGATGGTGTGGCTCTGTATCGCTTTCGTGCTAATGAGTATCGAGTTTATTTCGAAGTGCAGGATAGGAATGTAATCGTTCACCGCGTGCTGCATAAAAATACATTTTCGGATTTACTGTTTCGCACGAAACTTCCTGTAGGTGAGGATGAAGAGTTGAGTCAGTCTAAACACTTTTGGCAGTTGATCGATGAGGGGAAAAATGCGCGTAGGATGTAAATCAGATAGCAAAATGTAGGCTCAAGTTCATTTTAGATTGAACGATAGTCAGCGCTGCTATACTAAATTTATATGTCAAGTGAAGTAAGTGTCGAGGAATTAGATGTTCTCACAACTCAAGTGTTAGAATTTTTCTCTGATACTGTGAAGGTATTAGGATTGCCGAAAAGTGTAGGCGAACTCTACGGGCTACTCTTTATTACTAAAGAGGCGCTATCTCTAGACGATATGGTAGAGAGGTTGAGCATGAGTAAAGGAGGGGCTAGTCAGGGACTTAAGATGCTCCGTACTTTGGGAGCTGTTAGAGAAGTAGAAGGTCTGTCTGGTAGGAAAGTATTTTACGAGGCAGATGTGGAGTTGAAAAGCTTGGTAGGTGGATTCATTCGCGAGGAGATTCGTCCGCATCTGGATAGTGCCAAGTTAAAAATAGAGGGAATGAGGGTCATGGGTATAAAGGAGGATTCATTTTATATGGATCGAGTAAATAAGTTAGACAAGTGGCGTAAAAGAGCTGGGCTAGTATTGCCTATATTACAGAAAATTTTGAGGAGCTGATATGGGAAAAACTTTAGAAGAATGGTATGCAGTAAGATCTCAGACTAAAAAAGAACGATCTGTAGCAGCATATATACATAAGGAACTGGGGCTTGAAGTAGTGGCTCCTCAGGTGAGTTACGTGAAGTCTACTCGTCGCGGTAAGGTAAAGTGGAGAGAGGCAATGTTTCCTGGCTATCTATTTGTTAAATTTGTGAGAGAAGTAGATGAGAGGGCGGTTTGCTATGCTCCAGGTGTCTTGAAGTTAGTGAAATTTGGTGCTTATGTGCCTAATATAGATGCAGAGTTTGTAGAGAATCTCAGAGATACACTCTGCGGAGAAGATAATTTGAGCTTGGAGAGAATTATCTTAAAGGGGAACCAATATGAGGTTTCTGAAGGACCTCTGCGAGGTCAAGAAGGAGTAGTTGTGGATGTCCTGCCTGGAGGTGAGAGGGTGAAAATGCTGATGGAATTTATAGGTGGAGATCGTGAGGTAGATATCGATATCTATCAACTATTGTTACCTAAAAGACCTGATTTAGAGGGTTGAAATTCTTAGAAAAAACTGTGTTTGAGTGGATTTAGATATATTTTTTTATTATTTCACTTTTATTAACTAATTTGTTCATCTTTTATTGAACTATTCCTTAGACCTGCTGTCTTAGGGAATATAGATATTTCGGAATGACGAAATTTCACACACACCTCCTGATTAAGATTCAAGGTTTCTTTCATGATAGAAAGACTGACCAAGGGCGGCAGCGTTAAAAGAAAAAGAGATGTTATTATGCTAGTAAAAAAAATATGTTGTATTGGAGCTGGATATGTTGGAGGACCTACGATGGCGATGATAGCTGCGAAGTGTCCTTACATTGAAGTCAAGGTCGTAGATATCAATGCGGAGAGAATTGCTGCATGGAATTCTAATGTATTACCTGTCTATGAGCCGGGCTTGGATGAGATAGTTAAGAAAGCCCGTGGTAAGAATCTTTTTTTCTCTACAGACGTAGATGAGGCTATTAAAGGAGCGGATGTTATATTCGTATCTGTAGGCACTCCTACTAAGACTTATGGAATGGGTGCGGGTAAAGCGGCAGATCTCTGCTACATTGAAGGCGCTGCTAGAATGATAGCGAAGGTGGCTAAGGGACCTAAAATTATTGTTGAGAAGAGCACGATCCCTGTAAGAACCGCTGAGGCGATAAAGACAATTTTAGAAGCAAATTCGAAAGAGGGAACCTTCCAAGTTCTTTCGAATCCAGAATTTCTAGCTGAGGGGACAGCGGTAGAAGATCTAACGAATCCAGATAGAATCCTGATCGGCGGTGAAAGTAATCGTGAAGGCCAAGACGCGGTCGAGTCATTGGCTAGTGTTTATCAAAATTGGATTCCTAATGAGAGAATTATCCGCACTAATATCTGGTCATCTGAGCTATCTAAGTTAGTGGCGAATGCATTTCTAGCTCAACGCATTAGCTCTATCAATTCGATCTCAGCACTTTGTGAGAAGACTGAGGCTGATATAGGAGAAGTTACAAACGCGATCGGTATGGATAGTAGGATAGGGTCTAAATTTCTAAAAGCTTCTGTAGGTTTTGGAGGTTCTTGTTTCCAGAAAGACCTTTTGAATCTTGTTTATCTCTGCGGGCATTTTGGGCTTCCTGAAGTTGCTAGCTACTGGCAGTCAGTCATCGATATGAACGAGTGGCAGAAGGCGAGATTTTCAGCTAAGATAGTGCATACATTATTTAATACTGTCCGCGGTAAAAAGATAGGGATATGGGGGTTTGCCTTTAAGAAAGATACCAATGATACACGAGAGTCTGCTGCTATTTATATATGTAGGGATCTTATCATGGAGGGTGCTAATGTAGCTATTTATGATCCTCAAGTTGGAAAAGAGGAAATAATAGCTGACCTACTATATTTCGGGATTAAGCGAGAAAAACTTGAGAAACAGATTACGTTTTGCTCATCGTGCGAAGAAGCTTCTGATAATGCTCACGGTATAGCTATACTAACCGAGTGGGAGGAGTTTAAGGATGTTGATTTTAATAAAATCTATAAGAATATGTTTAAACCTGCTTTTATGTTTGATGGCAGGAATATGATCGATGCTAAAACGATAAAAGGCTTAGGCTTTGAATTCTATGCTATCGGAAAAGGGTAAAGGTTTAATTTAAGTATATGTTGAAAAAAATTCTAATAACCGGTGGTGCGGGCTTCCTTGGTTCAAACCTCTCTGAAAGGTTATTGAATGAAGGTAATAAGGTCATCTGTATGGATAATTTTTACACTGGGTTTAAACGAAATATAGAACATCTAGTGGATAATCCCAACTTTGATCTTGTAGAGCATGATGTAATCGAGCCATTTGACTTTGATGTGGATCAGATTTATAATTTAGCATGTCCGGCATCGCCTCCCCATTACCAACAAGATCCACTATTCACTACGAGAACAGCTATATTCGGAGTGATAAATTGCCTAGAACTAGCACGCAAGAATGGTGCTCGTGTATTTCAGGCGTCTACGTCTGAAGTCTACGGAGACCCACTAATCCACCCACAACCTGAGAGCTACTGGGGAAGTGTTAACCCTATTGGGATTCGTTCATGCTATGATGAAGGAAAGCGCGTCGGTGAAACTCTGATGTTCGACTATCATCGTCAACATGGAGTTGATATTAGGGTAGTGAGAATTTTTAATACATACGGACCTAGAATGAACCCAGATGATGGACGTGTGGTTTCGAACTTTATCGTGCAGGCTCTGAGAGGTGAGGATATTACGATATATGGTGATGGAGAACAGACTCGTTCTTTCTGCTATGTGGATGATTTGTTAGATGGTTTTGTAAGGTTGATGAATCAAGATGAACATATAGGACCTATTAATATCGGAAATCCAGGAGAATTTACGATGCTAGAGTTAGCCGAGAAGGTGCTTAAAAAAGTAAAATCAGAAAGTAAACTCACATTTCATCCTCTGCCAGGAGATGATCCTAAGCAGAGAAAGCCTGATATTATACTAGCGAAAAGATATTTAAATTGGGAGCCAAAGGTAGCTCTTGATCAAGGACTGGATAAAGCAATCGCATACTTTAGCACCATGATCAAATAGCCTTATAAAATTACTATGAAAAAAGCATTAATTACAGGAATTACAGGACAAGACGGATCATATTTAGCAGAGTTTCTGTTAGAAAAAGGGTATGAAGTTCACGGTATTAAAAGAAGAGCGTCTTCTTTTAATACCCAGAGGGTTGATCATATTTACCAAGACCCACACATCGAGAACTCTAGATTTCACTTACACTATGGAGATCTAACTGATTCATCCAACTTGACGCGAATACTGAGTGAAGTTCAGCCTGATGAAGTCTACAACCTCGGAGCTCAGTCTCATGTAGCAGTTTCATTTGAATCACCAGAATATACTGCGGATGTTGATGCGATAGGGACTTTACGATTACTCGAAGCGATACGTTTCTTAGGGCTAGAGAAGAAGACAAAGTTTTATCAGGCGTCTACCTCAGAGCTATATGGGGAAGTGCAAGAAATCCCGCAAAAGGAGACCACTCCATTTCACCCTCGTTCACCATACGCAGTGGCTAAGATGTATGCTTACTGGATTACAGTAAACTATCGTGAGTCATACGGAATCTATGCATGTAATGGTATTCTTTTCAACCACGAGTCTCCTCGTAGAGGTGAGACATTTGTGACGCGTAAGATCACTAGAGCTATCGCTAATATCTCTCAAGGTTTAGAGAAATGTTTATTTCTAGGAAATATGGATGCACTCCGTGATTGGGGACATGCTAAAGATTATGTTCGAATGCAATGGATGATGCTACAGCAAGATGTGCCAGATGATTTCGTTATCGCTACTGGGAAGCAAATTTCCGTGAGAGAATTCGTTAAGCTTTCTGCTAAAGAAGCCGGTATAGAATTAGAATTTACAGGTGAAGGTGTAGATGAAATAGCGACTGTGACATCTGTAGATAAGGAGATTTCTCCTGCAGTTAAAGAGGGAGACATAATCGTGCAGGTTGATACCAGATATTTCAGACCAGCAGAAGTAGAAACACTTTTAGGTGACCCAACTAAAGCTAAGGAAAAGCTAGGCTGGGTTCCTGAAATCACTGTAGAGGAGATGTGCGCGGAAATGGTCGCTAACGATCTAGATAACGCACGTCGTCATGCGCTCTTAGAATCACACGGGCATAACGTATCAGTAGCTGTAGAATAATGAGTAAGAAACTATTAATATTAGGAGGTAGAGGGATGGTTGGTTCTGCTCTCGTTAGAGCTGCTCGATCGCGAGGCATAGAGCATATAATCACTCCATCAAGTAGTGAGCTAGATCTCTGTGATCAATCTGCTACTGAGCAATACATTGCTGATCTCAAGCCAGATGAGGTTATTGTCGCTGCCGCAAAAGTGGGCGGTATCCATGCTAATAGCACTTATCCAGCAGACTTTATTTATATTAATATGATGATTGCGGCAAATGCGATTCATAGTTCTTATAAGGCTGGCGTAAAACGCCTCCTGTTCCTGGGCAGCTCGTGTATCTACCCTAAGGCAGCACCACAGCCGATGCCCGAGGACTGCCTACTTACCAGTGAGCTAGAGCCAACAAACGAAGCATACGCAATAGCAAAAATAGCCGGGTTAAAGTTATGTGAATACTACCGTAAGCAATATGGAGTAATGTATCACTCAGCAATGCCTACGAATCTCTATGGTCCAGGAGATAACTACCACCCCGAGAACTCACACGTAATACCAGCAATGCTCAGAAGGTTTCATGAAGCGAAGGTATCAGGAACAGATATAGTTCAGATCTGGGGAACAGGCACACCCAAGCGTGAATTTCTTTACGTTGAAGACCTAGCAGATGCTTGCTTCCATCTACTAGACCTAGACTCTCCTCCAGACCTAGTGAATATGGGCTACGGTGATGATGTAAGTATACTAGAGTTGGCTCAACAAGTGGCAAAGACTGTAGGCTTCGAAGGTGAAATTACTACCGATCCTAGCAAGCCTGACGGAACTCCAAGGAAGTTGATGGATAATAGTATCTTACGTAGTCTCGACTGGAAGCCGAAAGTGGATCTAGTAACAGGACTAAGTGAAGCTTATCAATGTTTTCTGAAGGAAGAAAAATTAGGAACTCTACGCGCTAAATAAAAGATAGAGTGACACCTGTATATAATAGTCTTTGCAATTCACTATAATGAGAAAAGTTAAAGTCCTAGATTTAGACATCGTAGCTATGACTATAGGCGAGGTAGTACAAAATATACTATCTTGGGCTGTAAATGCAGAGAATGTGTATGCGATCGAGGCAGCCGATGTGCATGTAGTGACTCGTGCTAGGAAAGAGAAAAAATTTGGTCTGGCTATGCAAAAATTTGATTTAATCTGTCCTGATGGGATGCCTGTGAAATGGTCAGTAAATTCTAAACTTAAAGATAAGATTGATAATCGAATCAGTGGCTCAGACTTGATGAAAGAAGTATTACTTCGTGGAGGGGATAGCTCTGAATCAGCTGTTGAGCACAGACATTTCTTTCTAGGTGGTAAGGAATCTACACTAGAAAAATTACTTAATAATATTAAAAATATAGCTCCTAAAGCACTTGTTGTTGGTAGCTATTCGCCTCCATTTGGACAATGGCCTGATGATGAGTTGGAGCGTATCTGCCAAAAGATCAAAGACTCCAAAGCAAATCACGTCTGGGTAGGGCTTGGATGTCCCAAGCAGGAAATGTGGATTGCGGATAATAAAGAATCGCTACCAGTAGCATGCTATTACGGTGTAGGAGCAGCATTTGACTTCCACGCGGGAATGATAAAAAGAGCTCCTTCTCTGATACAGAAGTTTGGGCTAGAGTGGTTTTACAGATTGTGCAAAGAGCCTAAACGGCTCTGGAAAAGATATTTTGTATTTAATAGTTTGTTTCTATACTATACGTTTAAAGATATGGTAAAAGGAAAATAAATATTAGGAAAAGATTACAAACTTTAATAATCAACAAAAGAAATATGGCTATTAAAAAGATAAATGCGCTGCTCAAGTTATTTGGTCTAGATTTAGCGAAAGGATTTAATAGTACTAAAGGGCTTATTCCTTTTATAAAGGACTACAGACAAATAAAAAAATCCCAGAAAGAGAGTGATGAACAATTTCCCTTTGGTAGGTTTTTGCCATGTTTGATCGACAGGTATGATCAAGCAGGAACTGCTAGTGGCCATTACTTTCATCAAGATCTTCTGGTTGCCCAAAGAATATTTAAGAATAATCCTGAGCAGCATATAGATATAGGTTCTAGAATAGATGGCTTCGTTGCTCACGTGGCATCTTATAGAGAGATAGTAGTTTATGATATACGAAAGATTGAAAAAAACTTAAAGAATATTACATTCGACCAGGCTGATTTAATGTCTGATCTAGACGAAAGCTTTATCGGCAGCACTGATTCGTTATCTTGTCTGCACACGATTGAACACTTTGGATTAGGTCGATATGGAGATGAAATCAATTTTGATGGTCACTTGTTGGGTCTTGATAATCTTAGTAAAATAGTTAAACAAGGAGGCAAGCTATATTTTTCAACCCCTATTGGTTCTCAGAGAATAGAATTTAATGGTCATAGAATTTTCTCGGTAGGTTATTTACGTGAGTATTTTCGTGAAAAGTTTGAGCTAGATCAATTTTCTTATGTTGATGACGCAGGCGATTTATATGAAAATGTAGAAATTACAGATGAAGATGTCGAACGTAACTACGGCTGCCACTTAGGTTGTGGTATTTTTGAGCTTACTAAACTATAATAGCTTTAAGTAAATGTCCGTGTGGAAAATTCGAAAAACATAAAGCATAAAGTTATTTTATTTACGCATTATTCCCCTGTCATTCATGGACAAGCTATGATGGCAAATCAGTTATTGGAATATAGTATAAACTGGAATGATATAGAAATTATACCTATCAATACTGTATTTGCAAAAAAGCGAACAGAATTAGGCGGCTTTAGTCTAGGTAAAATTTGGATGCTTTATAAATGTATATCCAAAATTAGACGTTTATTGAAAACTGAATCTATTGAGGATGTAATTATTTGTCCTAGTTTTAAATACGGATCATTCTTAAAAGATGCTTTGGTTGTCAGTGCGATTAGAAAATTAATAAAGGGAAGATTAATTGGCTGGATTCACATGGATCCAAATAGGTTAGAATACGAGCACAAACAAAAATGGTATAGAAAATTAGTGGACAGAACCTTGAGCAAATTTGACGTTCTTGTAGCTTGCGCTCCAGGTTTGATTAATCTCTGGCCAGAATGGATAAAAAATAGCTGCAGAGTAGAAGCGATAGCAAATGGAATACCTCACATCCAAAAGGATGATCAAATGAAGATCAATGGGGCAATAAATGTGATGTTTTTGTCAGCTATTGATGAGCAAAAGGGACTGAAAGAATTTTTAGAAGTGAGTGATGCTCTTTGTGATAGTAATGATAAATTTAATTTCAATGTTTATGGTGGATTAGGTGTTGGTGTGAGTCTCGAGGATGCTGAGAATTATTTTAAGTCTCTTCGCAATGGTAATCGAATTATATGGCATGGACCTGTTTACGGTGAAGATAAAGATGAAGCATTTAGAGCGAATCATTTATTCGTACTTCCTTCACATACTGAGCAATTTTCAATCGCTATATTAGAGGCTATGTCATTCGGTTTGGCTATTACAGCCAGTGATGTAGGGGCAATGAGCGATGCTATTGATAAAGAGTTTCTTTTTGATCCCCAGTGTAAAGAGTCTATGGATGAGAAGATACGAGCTATCTGCCACGATAAGAAAAGACTTATTGAAATTGGTGAACGTAATAAGTCTAAATTTTCTAATTTATTCTCTGCAGATAAATTTTCTGAGAGCTGGAGGCGGTTACTTGTAGAAAAATAACTAGCCTAGCTAGAAGTTATACTTTGAAAAAAGCAAAGTCTTATTTTATGATCATTACCCAATTTGACTAATTTGACTAATTAAGCGGAATAAGCTGTAGATCGATTCTTAAAAATCATGGAAAATTCAAGCTCAATTAGGTCTAAAGTAATGCTTTTTTCAGCAGGACAAATGCTTTCACGTTTCATCAGTATTGGAGTCTTGATGGCTATGGCTCGCATGCTAGATAAGTCTGAACTAGCTTCGTATAGACAAGTCTTCTTAGCGATTCATCTTATGTCTACCCTGATGTGCTTGGGAATAAATCAAGGGATTAGCTATATACTCCCAGTCGAAAAAATAAGGGTCAGGGGACGGATTGCTGATGCAGTATTCGTATTGGGTTTGATGGGAATACTTTATGCTATTGCGATAGCCTGTGGAGGAAACCAATGGATAGCTGAAAGATTTAATAATCCTAAATTAGCCAAGTTACTACTTTGGATGATACCTTTTATGCTGGTGCATCTACCAGGATTAATCATTGATCCTGTTCTCGTAGCAATAGGACAGTCTAAGAAAGCTATTGTATTTGAAGTATCGAAACAACTAGTTTTAGGAATTTGTACTATTATACCGCTACTTTTATGGCAGAATCTAGAAGCGCCATTAATTGGTAACATGGTAGCGTTTGTTATTATGAGTGTGGCAGGTATAAGGCTAATGTATCGTGCAAGCGGCTCAGAAAGTTCAAATCCATATCCATCTACCACTGGTATTAAAGAGCTCATATTTTGTTCTGTCCCACTTGCATTTGCTGGATTAGCGACTGCATTAGAAAATCAATTAGATCAAATTATAGTTGCGAATTTATGCTCACCACTTGTATTTGCGGAATACTCATTAGGAGCTAAAGAAATCCCTCTCATAGGAGTCATCACCAGTTCAATAATGGCTATTTTGGTAGTTGAATTGAGAAAGTCGGTTGCTGTTGATAACTTAGATAGAGCAATAGATTTGTTTCGTAAATGCGCAGTCAAGTCATCCATAATTTTACTACCCGCAATGCTCTTTTTTTACGTGAATGCAGAAAACTTCATGATTTTCATGTATACTTCTGAGTATACTCAAAGCTCTATACCATTTAAAATTTATTTATTAACTATGCCGTTAAGAACAGTGATTTTTATATCATTATTAACAGCTTTAGGTGAACAAAAGAAGATTATGTGGTGTGCTGTCGTAAGTTTAATTTTAAATGGATCGCTAAGCGTGTATTTAGTTGGAGAATATGGAAGTGCTGCTGCTGCTGCTTGGGTTACTGTTGGAGTAATGTATTTATTCTCTCTACCCATTTACTTAAAGATCATTAAAAATCGTTCAGGTAAGACTTTTATGGCAGTTATACCACTATTGCATTTTCTAAAAATTGTCCTCCTGTGGACACCTGTAGTGTTACTAATGGTCTTGGTCAATAACTGGATGAATACAGGTCCCAACATTAAGTTATTTCTAAATTTAGCAATAGCAGGTGTTTATGGGGCATGGCGATTTAATGGTGAGTTGTATAGTTTTGATCAATTGAAAAAACGATTCATTAAAAGGTAACGAGGTAAAAGCAAAATCTTAATCAGTGTCATAGAAAGCACTAGACTTTAAGCAATGAATTATAAAATAAAACACTGGTATGGTAGAATAGGGAATAACCTTTTCCAAGTATGTAACGCTATCCATGCAGCTAAAAAAACTAAAGGAATATTTGAGTTAGATCTTACGCATTCTTTCATAGCTCCCTGTATACATGACTTTTCAGAAGAGAGTGATAATAAAGTAGAAAAAGAAGATACCTTTGTCTCGGAATTCTTTTGGTTGAAAAAGGAACTGCCAAATATAGAATCTCCTAGCTGGGCAGCTTATAGAAGTCTGTTTCTAGATCATGTTTCTGAGGATTTGTATAGTAAATTAGGTAACGAGAAAAATCCTATAGATTTAGTTATTCATGTTAGATCAGGAGATGTTTTTGGCAAGTTGTTCAATAAAATGGGTTTATTGGCTGAGACTAGAGCGCTATTGAGGGCAGTTTGGAGGAAATTACAAAATAAGTCTTATGTGCATCCAGGATATCCGCAGCCCCCGCTAGCCTTCTATGAGTTAATTTTAAACTCTAGGCATTGGGAGAATGTAGTGCTAGTAGCGGAGGATAAGAGGAATCCAGTGATAGATAAAATTCTGCAGAGATATCCCAATGTTAAGTATAAAAAACAAAACTTTGAAGCTGATCTAGAGGTCGTATTACATGCTAAAAATCTAGTGATTGGACAAGGAGCGTTCGGACTAGCACTTGCTTTGGCTAATCGTCATATTGAAGGACTTTTTTGTCCTACCAATGCGTGGGACTTGAACGGTTTGATTTTATCTGGAAAAGTAGCAGATATAAATTTTTATGCTTATGAAATGAGAAACTATCTCTATGATGAACCATGGACTGCATCGAGAAAGCAAAAACAATTAATGGTAAGCTATGACATAGCTAACATTCGTAAAGCTTAGTGAGGCTCTAGTAGAGAGATAATATAGTCCTTGTTTTTCTTAATAACTTAAATTAAAAAGTAAATAGCAATAAAACCAAAAATAATGATAAAGCTATTAAAATCAGTACTCAAAAAAATACTACCAGAATCTTTTTATATGGCTCAGAAACGCCGTGTGGAGATACAGAGATTCAAGGAATGGACGCCGGACGATGATAAACGTCTTTCGTTTTATCGACAATTTATTGACCCAGATGACATCGTTTTTGATGTGGGTGCAAACATGGGAAACAGATCAAAAATTTTCTCTAAATTAGGAAAAAAAGTCGTTGGAGTAGAGCCGCAAAGTTATTGCAGGTCTATCTACTCCTGTGAAAGCATTATCATTAGAGTTTGCTCCGGAATATATAGAGAGCACATTTAAATGTATAGACCACCTAGGTAAATTAGGTAATTATACATACCAGCTAAGCATGGGAGAGTCTATGGAGTTTTACTTACCTGATTGGGTTACTGCAGAGAAAGCAAAGGAGCAATTACGTAAAGTTCCCACTAGTTCTTGCGGTGATATATATGCACGATTATCTTAATTTGTATTAACGTGGTTTGTATTTAGTTACTTTAGGTTACTTGATTCCAAATAAGCATATATTGATATAATACATAGTGTAATTACAAATAAAATTTAAATTAGAAATAAAAGAACACCTTGTATTTATGAGGTATTCATAATAGTAGCAGCAAATTAGCATGAATAAATAATGAACAAATCTTCCCACCTTCTAATCACTATTATCGTCCTAGCTTTTGCTGTCTACGGTATAATAGATGTTTTGACCACCAGAGGAAGTTCATTAGGACGAATATTTACGTATCTCACGGTATTTATGTTTTTACTATCTTTCTCTAAGCCTCTTTCTGGTCTCTATATGCTATTACCTGTAAGTTGCACTTTAGATTTGATGAAGCGTCTGATGATAGTCTTCGGGCATCCAACCGAGATGCAGCTAGCTGTTCTAATGGCAATGCCTATTTTGATTGTAGCTGGAGCCACATTGGGTGTTGCTATGTCAGGGGTGTTTGGAAGCCGTAGACTAAGTAGAACAAACTGGAGAGTATTCATTTTTTGTGCTATTATTGGCTTACTGACTGTTGTGGGTATGTTAGCGGCTGGTTCTGATGGCTTTGGTTTGAGATCTATTGGACACGCTCTAAACCAAGCTACATATACATTTTTAATATTCTTAGTACCAATACTTTTGGATACGGTGGAAAAGAGAAGAAAGTATCTATATTATAGTATTATACTACTTATATTTGTTGCTCTTTATATGCTTAAACACTCCTACTTTGGCCTCGCAAAATTTGAGGAAGATTATCTCTGGTCTGGCTTAACACAAGAAGTACGCATATTCTTTCATGATGGAGACGCTAGAAGATATTTTTCTACATTAAGTAGTGCCGCAGTTGTATGCATGTTGCTAAGTGTAAATGCGACTATGGCATTATTCCTTATTAAAAAAGAAGGTAAAAGTAAAACCGCACATGGAGTATTTATAGCGATTACAATTGCGATACTTCTCTATTTTGCCTCTGCTTTAACCCTGACTAAAACTGGTCTAATATGTGGATTTGCGTCATTAATCGCTTACTTTAGCTTTGGTGGATACTTACGCACCAAATTATTATATGTTGTGGCTATCAGTGTCTTTTTGATAGCATGTTTTACTTCTAAGTATATTATTAAGCATGATCTACTTCGTGAATGGCAAGGGTTCATATCAGAAGAAGTTGTATCATCTGAGGGAGCTAGTGTAGATAGAGCTCTAAATCTTACAACTATGTATGATAGATTGAATGGTTGGGAAAAAATATCGCGACCTTGGATATTCCCGTTATTCGGCACTATCTTCGGAGGTGAGGTAGTGGATGATGAAGGAGATATTAATTTAGCGTTCTCTCACGACTTTATTGTAACTTGGTTAGCAAGGTTAGGCTGGGTTCCATTTATAGTAGTTATGATAATGGTTACCATTCTAATGAGACAAATTCATAAGTATCAATTTTCAATTGATACGAAGAGTGTCGAATTTAAAATTGTTAGAGTGAGTCTAGCTTGTGCAGCAGGCTTGTCTCTAGGAGCTGTAGCAAATGCAGCACAGTTTGCTGTTTTCCCCGTAAATTTCTTTTTTTACTTGTGGATTGGAATGGCAGTAGGAACTTTGATAAAAGCTAGAGAGTCACGCTTTATAGAAGCTTAAATTACTTTTTTAGACGAAAAACTATTGGTATCTCTCACCAGTACTAAGCGTTAATTCTTAATTCGTGAGATTAGTCTCATAAAATTTATAGCCCATGAAAATTGTTTATATATCCAGTTCTGCTTTTACAGATTTAGATTTTTCTTATGTAGCTGCGCAAGGAGAGAACGTAGAGCTCTATTTTATTTTGGATCTCTATCCTAAACTACGTAAAGCTGCAGCTTTAAATGTGGCAAACCCTATTGAAGAGGCTAAAATTATTCCAATCGAAGATTATTCGGATTTTGATAATCTATCCCCACTTTATAAACATGCGAAATGTTATGTGTTAAATCGAACCCATAATAAGCCATGGCATCTATCAAATTTAAAGCTTCAGGGCAGTTTAAATAAACTGATTAGGAGTATAAATCCGGATCTTGTTCATTTCAATAATTACATACCATTGTCTCATTTCTACTTATTTTTTAATAGAGTTAAAAAGTTAGTTAGTATACATGATCCTTTTCCACATTCTGGTGAAGAACATTATTACAATGCCCCTAAAGCTAGGCTTATTCGTTTTTTGAATAATAAGCTGATGAAAAATCATCTTTTGTATAACGATATACAGCTTGAAACTTACAGGGAGGCTTTTGGCTTACATAAAACTAATATATTGACGTCTTCTCTAGGAGCATACGAATATCTGGATTATATCCCATCTCAGCCTGTAATGAATGATGGAATAGATATTCTTTTTTTTGGAAGAATGTCTCCATATAAAGGATTAGACATTTTGTTAGAATCTTGTGATGAGCTCAGTAGTAAAGGCTACAAATTCTCGCTTACCATAGCGGGGTCTGGTGATATGGGAGTCACTTTAGACAATTACAAATTAGAAAATGTTGATGTGAATGTGCTGAATAGATTTGTGACAGGAGAAGAGTTAGCGGGTATGCTTAAAGCATGTAAATTCGTAGTCTGCCCTTACAAAGATGCAACCCAGAGTGGTGTTGTTATGTCAGCCTACGCTCTGTGTAAGCCCGTAGTGGCAAGCGATGTAGGTGGATTTAGTGAGTATATTATTGAGGGTGAGACAGGACTTTTAGTGGAGCCGTCTAATAGTAAAGAACTAGCTTCTGCCATAGAAAAGTTACTGACTTCTCCTGAGCTTCAGGAAACGATGTCTGAAAATGTTAGGCAGCTGTATTATGAAGGAAAGAAGAGCTGGAAAGAGATTGCAAAACGGATGTTAACCCATTATGAAACTTTGATTTAATGAATTTCAATTCTTTAGAATTTGGAGTGTTATTATTAGTAACTTTTGCATTATACTATTTACCCACAACTAGGTATAGGCAATGGCAGGTGTTGGTTTTATTGGTAGCGAGTGCATTTTTTTATGCATGGAACGACTTTAAGTTGATCTATTTACTCGCGTTTTCGTGTGTGCTTAATGCTGTTGCTACCGAGAGAATTATCACTTGGAAGTTTAAACGTGATAATGATAAAAAAGCCTTACAGTGGCTTCGCTGGACAGTATTAATCAATCTAGCATTATTGGTTTTCTTTAAATATGCCATGTTTTTAGCAGGTTTAATACCTGGTTTAGCAACAAACACACTAGCGACTATACCCCTGCCAGTTGGGATTTCATTTTATACTTTCCAAGGAATTAGTTTGGTAGTCGACACTTACAGAAGAGACTTCAAGCAAGTGCAGTTAGATGAACTAGCTAGCCAAGGTAAAGGTCGACTTAGAAGTATTTTTGATTTGTCTTTTTATATCAGTTTCTTTCCGCAGTTAGTTGCTGGACCTATTGTAAAGGCGAGAGAGTTTGTTGGGCAGATAGGTGTCAAATACTTCACAGATGTCGCTTGGGTTTATGCTATAAAAAGTTTGATTCTGGGTTATTTTTTAAAGACTGTAATTGCTGATCATTTAGCAGAAAATACTATCGTTCTTACAATCCCTTGGATAACAAGCCTCTCATCGTTGGACTTGACAGTATTATTATATAGTTATTCGTTTCAGATCTTTGCAGATTTTGCAGGCTATTCACTGATCGCTATAGGTTTAGCAGCTCTATTTGGTTATAAGCTGCCGATTAACTTTAATTTCCCATACTTAGCGACTAGTATTACCGAGTTCTGGCGTAGGTGGCATATTTCTCTCTCCAGCTGGCTTAGAGACTATTTATATATTCCATTAGGTGGTAACCGTAAAGGTAGTGGTAGGACATATATTAATCTATGTATTGTTATGTTTTTAGGCGGTTTATGGCACGGAGCAGCTTGGAAATACTTACTATGGGGAGCATTACACGGTGTGTTTTTAGCATTAGAGAGATTGCTAGGTGGTAAATCAAAACAGAGAACCAAATTACGAGCAGTATTAGGCTGGTTTTATACTTTCCATGTGGTGACCTTACTTTGGCTGACATTCTTAATGCCAGATATAACTCAGATTAAACTCTACTTCGAAGGCTTTACGAGTGGCGCATCGTCTCACGCATCTTTAATTTTCAGCTGTTTATTATTTGGTGTATGGGTGATCGTTTATCATGTTGTAGCATGGTTCAATGAGCATAAGCCAATTTTCATGAGTCGCAGTAAAGGAGGAATGCTCGAAGGTATAATCTATGGGGTAATGCTTTATATGGTGCTGACAAATTTCGGACCACCTCAAGAGTTTATTTATTTTCAGTTTTAATAGTGTAGATGATTACGAGATTCTCAGTTAGTTTAGTTTTTACCATATTGTTATTAGCAATGATACATCTCGGTATTATTCGCTGGGGCAAGATAGATGGCGTTAAAGAACATTCTAATTATTTTAGTAGTTTGAGTAGGATAGAAACTGCCATGAATGTCGTGACTGCAGATATAGCGATCTGCGGTTCTTCATTGAGCGGTAGATTGCCGGCTTCTGAAAATATTATTAATTTAGGTGTAGATGGTGGGAGTGCAGGTCAGTCCCTGAACATTCTAAAGAATGGTAAATTTTCGAAGCCTAATATTATTTGTATAGAAGCCAACAGCTTATATTCTGATACGTTAGAGCAAGAAGATAAAATAGTAGATGTAGTAAATAGTATTACCTTTAACTGGAGAAGAGGTGTTACTTTATTTCAATCACACAATAGGCCTACCGGGCTATTTTATAAAGTAATTCGCTCTAAATTTATGCCAAACAATCAGAGACCATCTGGTAATAATGAAGTGAAAAATATTGAAATAGGTATCCCGAGTGAAGGATTTTCAGTTGTTGAAAATGTAGATTGGGTAAAGAAATCGAGCTTCAATAAATGTGTACAACAACTTAGACATATTAAAAATAATGGAGTTGAAACTTTAGTGATTGTATGGATTCCAAATGGTGTGGGCAGTGGTGATCGTAAAGAATCACTTAAGAATTATGCTAAGGCGGTGGCTGGGGAGACTAGAGCTTATTTTATAGATTTAGAGGGCTTAGAAACTAATGGCTCAATACAATACTCAGATGGTGTTCATTTAAGTCCTAGCTCGGCAGAATACACGCAGGAATGCCTATTAAATTCTATTAAGGCAATTACTTTGAAATAGTGTAAAAAATATGGAAAAGAATTTAGACATAGGAAAAGTAGTTTTGGTTACTAATATGTTGCCTCCATACAGGATAGCTTTTTATGAGCGCCTTGCTAAAGCGACAGAATTAACAGTGATTTCAGACCGAGTTAACTCTAGGGGGCGGCAGTGGAATCAAGATTTAGAGAAATTTAAGTTTAAGTTTAAAGTCTTAAAATCTAGAGCTATCATGCTCAAGAGAAATAGAGATGATCTAGGTTATAAGAGCAAAAGACCATTTAATTTATCTTTTAAAGTATTTTCTGAGCTTAGAAGGCAGAATCCAGATGTAGTGATCACTATTGAATATGGTCTTAAAACATTATGGTCTTTACTCTATGCTAAGCTCTATTCAAAAAAAATAGTTCTCTGGTCTGAGGGAACATTACACACAGAGGCAACTATTAATTGGATAAGGCGATTATTAAGAAATTTCATAACGCCAAAAATTGATATGTTTTGGACCAATGGTATAGAATCTAGTGAATTAGTGAGAAGCTATGGCTCCAAAAATGAAGCGCATATTGAGGAAGGTATGACTGGAGTGAATACAGATTGGTGGATAAAGCAAGCTAGTATCTATAAAGATCAAAAATCAACTCTACGCCTGAAATTTGGCATAGAAGGTAAAGCTATACTGGTGAATGGTAGCTTAATCCCTAGAAAGGGAGTTACACAGTTACTAAGAGCATTAGATAGTTGGGATACAGATGAAACATTTAGTGTGATTTTTCTAGGTACTGGAGTGCTAGAAGAGGAAATAAGAGATTGGTTTGCTAGACAGGAGAAATTTAAATTGATCATGCCTGGATTTATAGACCCGAGTGAAATGCCGCAGTATATGGCAGCAGCAGACTGGGCGGCTTTGCCTACTTTGGATGATAACTGGCCTTTAGCAGTGCTAGAAGTTATGCTAGCCGGCTTACCTCAGTTGTTCTCACTTTATAATGGAGGCTCTGTCGATTTATGTCGATCTGGAGAGAATGGCTATATATTTGACCCCTTAAATGAAGATGGGTTTGTAGAGGCGCTTAAGAAAATTAATGCTTTAGAAACCTACAATATCCCTGATGAAATTATAAACGAGTATGCACAGAAATATTCTCCTGAATCTATGAGCCTAAGAGCTATATCATCATTAAGATTACTCTAGTTGAGCGAAAAGTTTTACAAATCACAGTCATATAAATAATGTCAAATAAGAAAACCATTTTCAACACACAGGTGCTTCAAGTAATTGATGCTCTATTAGTTTGTGTTAGTTTTTTACTTGCTCCTTTACTATGGAGCTTATGTCTTGTTCACATAGCTAATTGGACAGGTTTATTTAGAATATCCACGACTGATATTCCGCCGTATATTTCTACGCTTACAGCGATGTTTATAGCGGTTCCATTTATACCATTAGCGATGGAGATGTTAGGCTTCTATAAGAATTACGGTCAGCAAACAAAAGCTCGTCTGATTACCAGATTAATTCAGGGTCATATTGTAGTAATTGTCGGTTATTCTGTATTAAGCCTTATTTTAAATCTTAATGTGCACAGACCTACCCTTATTTTGTCTTACCTGATTTGTGGAATATTGTTGTTGTTAAGAGAATTGTATTTCAAGAGTAGAAATGAAAAACGCTTGAAAAGTGGTAGAGGTCAAATGACAGTTATTTTAGTAGGAAAAATATCTGAGACTGAGAAATGGTGGGGAAATCAAGAGGAATCATTGACTGATAGATTTAATGTAGTTGAAAATTATGACTTGAGTGTAAAAGATGTGCATGGCTTAAAAGACGAACTTAATAACAATGTTATTGAACGAGTGATTTTTATAGTAAACACATTACCTTTTGAAAAAGTAACTTTAGCAATAGAAGAATGTGAGATTCAAGGAGTCGATGTGTGGTTGGCGGCTGATTTTGTAAGAGCCAGGATATGCCAACCTTCGTTTGATATGATGGGTAATGCTCCGATGCTAGTGTTAAGCTCTACACCAAGTTTATCATGGTCTCTACTCATTAAGGAGATAATGGATAAAGTGGGAGCATTACTGTTAATTATAGTAACATCACCTTTATGGATTTTCGCCTTTATCGGTATTAAGCTGAAAAGTCCAGGGCCTGTGTTCTATCAACAGGAGCGAGCGGGGAAATATGGTAATTCATTTAAGATCTGGAAGTTTAGAACCATGGATGTAGATGCGGATCAGAAGCTTGATCAACTTAAAGAAGAAAGTGGGAATGAGATGTCTGGTCCAGTATTCAAATTAGAGAATGACCCCAGAGTATTTAAATTCGGGGCGTTGATGAGGAGAACAAGTATTGATGAATTACCACAGCTCATTAACGTATTAATAGGCGAAATGAGTCTGGTGGGACCTAGACCGATGGCGATGTATGAGCTGCCTTTTATAGAACGTTCAGAACATCGTAGAAAATTAAGTGTGAAGCCTGGGATTACCTGTATTTGGCAAGTTGAAGGTAGGAACACTATTACGGATTTCGATGAATGGGTAGCGCTTGATCTAAAGTATATCGATAACTGGTCACTCTTCTTGGATATTAAAATCCTATTACAGACCTTACCTGCTGTTTTATTTTCTAGAGGAGCAAGTTAGCCTCATAATTCTAGTTTATACTTAGTAGATAATATAATCAAAGAATGAAAAAAATAGTCAAATTTTGTGCTACCCTTCTAATCAAACTTACTCCTAAGCTTAACTATTGTCTATTCAAGGGAATGCCTAGCTATGAAGATAGTTTAGTCGCATTGTATGGAGAAATTCCGATTGATAATGTTAAGAAAGTGATCTGGTCATGTCACGATTTGAATTCACCTATTCCTTTTGAGGACAGAGGAAAAACGATCTACATTCAAAAAGGTTCCTTGAAAGAATTTTATTATGGAGTGATGTCAAAAGTGATTTTTACTACCCATGGGCATTTCATCCCTGTGATTCCTAAGAATCAGATCTGTCTTAACGTCTGGCATGGTATGCCAATCAAGGGAATTGGTAAGTTAGATGGACAATCATCTAGGCAGGATACATTTCTATGTAGCACATCAAGCCTATACCAAGATATTATGTCCAGAGCGTTTGAAATGCCTCTAGATAGAACTGTTATAACTGGTATACCTAGAAACGATTTACTTGTTCAAGATGATCCTGACTCGATATGGCAAAGAGCAGGTATCGATAGAGGCTCTTATGACAAGGTGTTCTTCTGGCTTCCCACTTATAGAAAGAGTGTCCTAGGCTATTGCACAGAAGATGGTGTAGAGGTGGATAATATATTTAATATGATGGACTTTCCGACAACGGCATTCCAAGATTTTTTAGCTGAAAACAATTGCTTATGCATTATCAAGCCTCATCCGATGGCTCCTAATAAACAGAGTGGTAATTATCATAATATATTGGTGATCGACGAAAATTGGTTATGGAGTAGAGGTCTGACTCTCTATCCACTTCTCGGACAAATGGATTTTTTAGTCTCTGACATCTCTTCAGTAATTATTGACTATATGTTATTAGATAAACCAGTGATTGTATGTTTTGAAGATTCAGAAGCATATAAAGAATCTCGTAATATTATCTTAGAGCCGTTAGAAGATTGGCTCCCTAGCGAAATTGTGAAAAATGTAACTGAATTGAAGCGTGAAATTTTAAAATGTTGTGAAGGGGATGATGCGTATGTCAAAAAACGTCGAGATTTATATGAACACTTCCATGATCATAGTGACTTCAAATCTACTCATAGGGTGTTAAATTTAATCTGGCGATCTAAATGAAGTGACACCATCTTAGCTACTTAGAAAAGTTGCTTAAATGTTATTCTCAATCATCAAATGCTATGTGTATTGAGTACATAATTAATAACTAACTACTTTATAAAATAATGAATAAACCTTATAAAAAAATAACAGTTGTAGGTGCCGGTAGTTGGGGGACAGTTGTAGCATCTTTACTAAGTAGAAATAATCAGAATGTTGTCATATGGGGCCGTAACCAAGATGTAGTAGATTCTATTAATGATACACATATTAATAAGAACTTTTTACCCCAATTTAAATTGCCTGAGAACCTCCGGGCTAGTTCGAACTACGACGAAGCCTTTACAGATAGTAACCTTATAGTGTGGGCTATACCTGCACAGTTCACCCGTGAGCGGATCATTGACTGTAAACAGTGGTTCAATGAAGATGCTATCATAGTTAACTTGGCTAAAGGAATAGAAGCTAAAACTTTATATAGACCATCTCAAGTAATAGCAGAAGAATGTAGAAATATTAAACTTATAGGTAGCCTAGGTGGTCCAAACATTGCTTCAGAAATATCTAACAATAAACCAGCAACGGCAACTTTGGCAATAGATAGGCATTGGGAACAAAAGGGTTTAAATTGTCTATTTTCATCACCTACTTTTAAAGTGGATTTATCTCCTCATCTAGTTGCTCTAGAGCTTTCTGGAGCTTTAAAAAACATTGTCGCTATCGCATCCGGTGTATGCGACGGGCTTGATTTAGGCTGGAATATCAAATCCACGATTATTGCCCAAGGCTTCAGAGAAATGCAGATTATAGGAGGGGCTTTAGGAGGTAGTCCTGATTCCTTTGCAAGTGCCTTTGGTTTAGGAGACCTCATAGTTACTTGTAGCAGTAAGCATAGTAGAAATAGGACTTTAGGAGAATCAATAGGTAAAGGTGATTCCTTAGTAGTTGCTGAAAAATCACTTAATGGAAGGGTTGCGGAGGGTATAGCAACTACTGCATCCTGTTATCAACTAGCTGATAAACTGTCGCTTGAAACACCAATTCTATCTTTAATTCATGAGTTGCTATTCGATGGAGGTAAAAGTAGGGTTTGTATTGATAAGATCATCGATCAGTTGTAGATTTTAGTCAGCCTGTATTTCAAATAAATCCTTATAAGCGCAGACCAATGAAAAAAGTAATAACATACGGAACTTTTGACCTATTTCATATTGGTCATTTAGAAATACTACGTCGAGCTAAAGAGCTAGGCGATTACCTAGTAGTCGCTATTTCAACTGACGAATTTAATAAGATAGAGAAAGATAAAGTCTGCACTATTCCTTATTCAAATAGGGCTGCAATTGTTGCTGCGATAAAATATGTAGATGAGGTTATACCAGAGGAAGGCTGGGACCAAAAGAAAACAGATATAGTTGATCATTCGATAGATGTGTTTGTGATAGGAGATGACTGGGAAGGAAAATTTGATTTTCTTAAAGAGGTCGGAAGCTCAGTTGTTTACTTACCTAGAACTCCAGAAGTATCTTCGACAAAACTAAAAAAACTAATTTCAAAAGAATATTAGAGCCTCGTCCCGTAAGGTTTAAATATAAGCTATAACAATTTAATTGAAAATCACTCACTCTCTTTGGTGTCAGTATACATAGCTATATGAATTCTATAGAATTATTAGTTTATTAAATATGTTCTGGTCTAGCCTTTGAATTAACTTTCTTCAACAATAAGTATTAACAAAATAAATAATAATATGAAAAATAATAAATTGAGTTGGCTCGTGCCTTCCGTTTTTTTGACTTTATTGCTACTGATTTTTTATATGATCGTGCCGTTATATGTTAACTATGGTGATGCTACGGTTTTTAATTATGCAATGGCAAGTTGGGGTTCTCAGACAGGCTATGAGCATGGCTACGTTGTGATTCCACTGATGATTATATTTGCTTTTTATAGTATGAAAAAGGCTAAAAAAGAAGTTATGGAGCCTAGTAATGTAGGTTTACTTTCTTTAATTGTAGGCATTGTTTTTTACATTTTATCAGTGAGAACAATTCAACCTAGAGTAGCGCTATTTGCGTTTCCATTTATCGTTGTTGGTGTAATCCACTTTAGTTGTGGCTGGAAAATAGCTAGACATTACTTATTCCCTGCATTTTTTCTATATTTCGCAGTTACTCTTCCAGGACTTCAACAAGCAACGAATAACTTGCAGGTATTCATTACTAAGTTTTGTCACTCCGCTAGTAATTGGGCTGGTATTGAGACTGTGATAAGAGGCAACAACATCGAATCCGCTACAGGCAAATGGGATGAGCTTAAGATTGCAGAGGGCTGTAGTGGTATTCGCTCCATCATCGCGCTAACAATGGTATCGTCTATTTATGCAATGTATACACAAGATACGTTATGGAAAAAATGGTTTATCTTCTCCTGTTCATTGCCAATTGCGATTGCCACCAATGCGATCAGAATATTTACCATTATAATTATAGCGGAAATGGGTTATGGCAAATTTGCAGCTGGAGTTTACCATGATTACACTGGACTCATTATTTTCTTTCCCGCAGCGATCGCCTGTCTTTTCCTCATCGATAAAATCATTAACCGAAAAGACAATAAGAAGAAGATGGTTAAAACTATTATCAACTAAATACTGTTATGAACAAAACTACTATTAAAAGATTATGGATATCGCTAGCCTTACTACTAATTGGTTTTTGTAGTATCTATGCATTACCAAGTTCTCCCGATATTAAGCCCTCAATGCTGGCCTCTACTTTACCTGAGGAGTTTGCTTATTATAATAGCCTAGCTAAAAAAGTAACTGGTGAAGAACTTAAAATTTTAGCTAAGGATACCGAGTTTGAGAGAAGAAGTTATTATAATGATGATAAGCCAAGCTTTTCTGCAGTTGATGCTTCTATAGTATTCTCTGGGAAAGATATCAATAATAGTATCCACAGACCCGAACGTTGTTTAGTGTCTCAAGGTTTTACAATAGAAGCAGAACGTCATTTTAAACTGGATGTGGAATTAGAATCAGGCTCTGTTTCTATACCTTTCAAAGAGCTTGTTTACAGCATATTGAGTGAGAATGGAGTAGTTCATAAATTTATACAGTTTTACACATTTGTAGGACATGATGCTATAGTGTCTGGACACTATCATAGAACATTTGTAGACATGAAAGATAGAATGCTAGGTGGCTACGATCAGCAATGGGCATACACTACATTTAGTAGTTTGATTTTATCCTCGGTAGATCCTGAACAACTCAGCGGATCGAACTTTAAGGCTCACACAATTGATGAAACTAGAGAGAATCTCGAAAGTTTTATTAAGGATCTGATGCCGAAAATGCTGAAATAAAATGAGAATATTCGTTTCATTATATCTCGGGATTATATTGGTTTTAGCAGGTATCTTCGCAGTGACACAGTCCTTAATTGTCAGTGCACCTATAGCGGGAATGCTTTCTGTAATGGGGATATTTACGCTCATTGCTTTCAAAAGCTGGAATAAAAGCTTTCAGAGGGTTCCAATCATCAAGTTTCAGATTTATATTATTCTTGCTTTAGCTTTTTACCTATTGGCAAGAGCCCTATCATCTCCAGTAACTGAGTTTTTTAAGCAAGATCTCTTTTTGATCATTTGTTTCTTTGTAGTTTACTTAACGAGTTTACTATTGCTTAACAATCTACAATCTCAAAAGATGCTAATCAGCTTTATAATACTAATATTCGTAGTGAATTTAACCATGTTTATCCCCGCGGTGAATGAGTGGAGAGATGATTTACTAGGATATGCAAAAGGAACTAAGGTCAGCGGATTATATAATCACAGGAATGTCTTTGCTAACATGATGATGTTAAATACACTGATATTTCTTACGTTAAGTTTGTTTGGTAAAGGTGCATTTTGTAAGCTATTTTTTGGGCTCTTAACGATAGCAGGTCTGGCTGTAATAGTAGCCTCAAAGTCACGTGGGGGGGCTGTCAGTGTTGGTATAGGTTCAGTAGTAATTTTCGTCATTTGGGCAAGGCTACATTTTAATTTTTCATCATTTAAAATGAAGGCAATTAGTGTAATTATCGTTCTATTTGTAGTGATTAGTGGGTTTATTGTTTATGAGGTGGTTGATAATTTAAGATTCAAAAATCATGTAGGTGTGTTAGAACGTCATGGAGGAAGACCAGAGATGTTTGCTATGGCTGTGGACCAAATAGGAGATGCTCCTCTTCTAGGCAGTGGTAGTCGCAGTTTTGAACATAAAAGTTACGAGTATTGGACTCAGAGTGTCATGGGTTCTCCTGGTGATTTTGTTTTTGTACATAATGAGTTTTTACAAATGTTTGCTGACTATGGATTGATAGGGTTTATTTTAGTTTTAATTTTAATTGCGCTTAGCGTTTTCATGTCAGTGAAAGTCACTGATAATACAAAGCGAGAAATAATGCAGGATACTTGGTTGACCACACGGTCTCTCAAGGTCGCTTCTATAAGTGTTTTAGTCGGTATGGCAACTCATTCATTGTTTTCATTTCCTATGCACAGTATCTCAAATGTGATAGTATTTGCGATTATAAGTGCTTGGTTATTCATGCAGTTTAACTCGAACTCAGGCCCTAAGTTTAAAAGTAATATATTCTATAAGTTACCCATAGCATCTTATCTACTAATAGCTTCTATTAGTGGTATTTGGGTATCCATTCCTGAGATCAAAGCCACAACTGTATTCTTGAAAAATGGGATTAGGAATGATGATCAAAACTGGCACCCAGAATTAGTAAATGCAGAACAATGGACCGAAGCTCTTGAGGAAGTTGTAACGATAGCTCCTAACCACGAACGCTATGGCAAATTGGCTTCGCTATATAATTTAGCCAGATCAGAAGCTCCGGAAGAAATGGGTGAGAAACTCAACTCCAAAGCTATCAAAGCCTATCATAAAGCTCTTGAGTATAATCCTTATGATAGTGTGTCGATGTTAAATATTGTCGACTATCATATGGCTAAAAATAAATTCCGTGAGGCTGAAAAATGGCTTGAAAAAATTAAAAAGCTCAATGTAAACAGAGAGAAAGTCTTCAAAATATATTATAGGGAAGCATTACTTAATTTAAGATGGGGAGAATTTTTCGCAAAACAAAACAAAATTGATTTGGCCATCAAGAAATCATCATTTGCAAAAGATGCAATTGAGAAACATTTAAAAGAGGTAGGTCTTACAAACAATATCTCAGGCAAGATGGTCTTCGCAACTACAGTGTTAAGAGAGTCTAGAATGCGTCGAAAAATAGGAGACCTCCAAGCTGCGGATGACTTTTTCGATCAGTATGTAGAATTTACTGCTAATCACCTAAATAGTCACCATGACCAACGCTCTGGGGCTAAACGAATCTTAGATTTGTTCCAGGAAACGAATCTCTTGAAGATGAGAAATCTCAAGAGAGAGTTAGTATTGCTAACTGAGTGCACGAGAGAAATACTACGTTATAAAAAACTTTATTCCTCAATCATTACAGCGAAAGAAAATAGATCTCTCAATGTAATTGCTGATCAGTGTGGCGAGAGAGTTAGGGAGTTAAGGCAAGCTTTGGGAGAATAAAATATAAAAATTAGATTTTAGTAACTTAGCAAATTTCTAATAATCAATATAAGTAATTCCATCTTCTAGAGCATTGACGATACCTTAGGACTATTTAATTCATGTTACTAGCATATCTTCTGAATCGATTTCTCCAAGGTTGCTCGATATATTTATAGGTAATAGAAGATACGAATATAATAAGACCCAAGCACAAAATATTTATAATATTTGCATACCAAATATCATACGACCTAAACAGGTCACCATTTTCATTTATACCTGTCTTCACTGGCATTTTAAAAACGTCTTTATATAAATTTCCCGCGACAGCAAATATTAAAGCATGAGTCATATAAATAGAATAAGAAATTTTACCCAAGTGTAGCATATATTTGTTCTTTAGGGCTTGGCTTATAATGCCATTCTCTTGAACTGAGAAAACTATAATTACTACTGCAAATGAAATAAGTGTTATAAGCTGTATAATTTTATTTGATGAAGAATAGGAAACAAGGCTGAGAGCTGAAATCACACAAGTTAGCTCTAGTAAACTTGAGGTTCTAGGGCGATCTGGAATTGAGATAAGTTTTGAAGAATAGTAAATCCAGACACCTAGAAAAAATCCTCCTACACACCTTAAAAATCCATATCTATAAGTCGAGAGTAGACTAGTGTCTGTAATCCTATATAATATAAGATATGCTAAGAAGCTGATAACTAAATATTTTATGGGCGTGACAAGTTTCTTAGTGATTAAGACTATAATAAAGAAAGAAATATAACTAAAAAATTCTACACTTACACTCCATGCAGGATAGTTCCAGCTAAGAGAATCATTGACTCCCATGGAATTAATAAGAAATATATTACAGGCAAATGTATAAAATGAATTTGCTAGTAAGGGGTCTGTCGCATTTAATCCGTATTTATGAATAGCGTAGGCCTTCATTAAGATATATGGAACCCATGCTAAAAGTATAAATATATGTAATGGAGGGAACTTCTGTAAACTCATCAAACTAGTGGAATCAAGATTTTAGGATTTTTTCACCTTCATCAAGGTGTCGCATTTTCGCTTGATGGGCTTCAAACTAGCTCCTTTTCGAGGGCGTTGATTCCTATCTTAGTCTGATTT
>CALAJT010000013.1 GCA_937923145.1 uncultured Rubritalea sp.
GGGGAGCAAAGGGGTCAGTCCTATAATTTAGAATTGACGTAGGTGTTTACTGTGAATATTAAGGTTCATGGCACGACCGATAAGGATAGAATTTGCAGGAGCGTTTTACCATGTGATGAGCCGTGGTAATAATGGAGATAAGATTTTCTTTGGCAAGAGGGGGCAAGAAAGCTTTCTTAAAGTTCTCAATGAGACATGTCAGAGAAGCGGTTGGATAGTCCATGCCTACATTTTAATGGGGAATCATTATCACCTTTTGATCGAGACGCCTGAAGCAAATTTAGTAGCAGGCATGAAATGGCTACAGGGAACTTATACTCAAAGAGTCAATGCATGGATGAAGCGCAGAGGGCATTTGTTTCAAGGACGCTACAAGGCGCAACTGGTGAATGCTGAGCATACGGAAAGTAAGTATTTTCAGACGGTTGCAGACTACATCCACCTAAATCCCTCAAGAGCCAAAATGATAGGTAAAGGCAAGAAGTGGGAGAGTTTAAAAGATTATCCTTGGAGTAGCTTGCCAGCCTATTGTGGCTGGAGTTCAAAGCGTCCTAGATGGCTAGAAGTTAGCAAGTTATTAGAGACGTATAGCTTTAAGGATAATGCTTTAGGGAGAGAATCCTATTTGAATTATCTTGAAGCTAAAGGAGCTGAAACAGGAGAAAGCTACAGTAAATTGATGAGAGGCTGGTGCTTAGGTAACGGTGATTTTAAGCAAAAGATGTTAGATAAAGTTGAGGGTGTTTTGAGCTCTACTAAAAGAGAAAGCGTGAGTGGTTCTGCAATGCGAGAACACAATGAATATGAAGCAGGTAAAATGCTTTTAGAAGGTCTAGCAAAGCTAGGAATACGGCATGAAGATCTAGCTTCAATGAGTAAGTCAGCAGTGGAGAAAAAAGCGTTAGCTGGCTGGATAGGAGGAAATACACTAGCTCCGAGTAAGTGGATAGCGGTTAGCCTTAGTATGGGACACCCGAGTTCTGTCACTCAGGCAAAAGCTTGGTGCAGAGACAGTAAAGACGGTAAGATGTGGCTAGGTAAATTGAAGTGAAGTCCCACTCAGATCGGCTCGGCTCAGCTCTGCCCTGATGCTGTATCTTGTAAATACTGATTACTTGATATGAATTTTCATTATATCAATATTTCAAAGTTACTTAATTTTTAAATTATCAATTTCAAGTTTTTCCATAGCATCTGCATTTTCAATCTTATGGGTGTGTGCTTCTATGATATGAAACTGATGCCCCATTGTAGTCGGGTGGGTGAGGGTTTGAAATTGGCGGATTAGTTTGAAGTCTATGGTGCTGTTTTTTTCCATGTTGGTGAGCCAAGAGGAGGCATGGGTGGTGAGGTAGTGGGACTGGGAGGAGAAGTGGGTGAGTTGGAAGCCTGCGTTGCGGAGTGCATTTCCTAGCTGGGTGAAGTCTACGTGGGCGGTGATGTCTTTGATTCCAGGGAGGGCTAGCGGATTTTCGTCTGCTTGGTGTTGGTGGTAGCAGCGGAGGGTTCCGGTCTTGCGTGAGGCTGTGTAGTAGGAGGAGCTGGTGTGTCCGTAGTCGATGGTGATGACTAGGGCTTGAGTGAGTATTTTTTTAGTGTTAGCGATGTAGGTTTCGATACCTGGACGGTATTCAGTCTGGTATCCCTCTGGTGGTTTGGGGAGTGTTAGCTGGATAGATTTAGTTGCTTTTTGAAGTGATTCGGAGAGTGGTTTTAGGGTGAACTTTAACTCACTATCCGAATCTAGAGAGACCATGCGTTCGTTCCATTGGTCATTCTCATATTGAAGTAAATGCACAGGAAAGGCGTCGATGAGTTCATTGCTTAGTAGAATACCATTTTCACCTAGAGGGGTAGGTTCAGAGTGGTGATGTAGGTTCCTTATATGATCAGCTAGAGTGATTTTTTGAATTTCTATGACTGATGGGAGATGCTCGATGATGTGGTATTGAAGGACTGCATAAAGTGAGGGGAATGTGGATTTCAAGGTATCTAAAATATCGTTAGCGAGCTGCCCTGTATTAGCTCCTTGTTCTACGATATGGAATAGCTTTGGCTGAGCTTGTTCTAGCCATTCTTTATGAATCCTATGAGCGAGGATGATTCCGAAGCATGAACCCACACTGACGCTAGTGAAAAAATCCCCTGATTTACCGACATTATCAAGACCTCTGGTGTAGTATCCGTGCTCTGGGTGATAGAGCGAGAGCTGCATATATGTATTAAATGACATGGGTCCATTCTCTTGGATCGATTCTTTTATAGCAGAACGCAATCTGAGGGTTGCCTCTTGGGCTTTTTGCGGATATATATGTGGAAGTTCAGTGGGCATGCTTTAACTTTAGGTTCGTGTCTACTGCGGTAACATTTACTCAATCTGTAAAATCTGAATATTAGTCATGGGCTGGAAGAAGTTTAACTCTCGAAGAAAAGTACGCAAGAAGTCAATTTTTTTGCGTAAGTGGTTTCTCATTATTATTGGCTCAGGATTACTGTTGATGCTAGTAGGTTTCATCGTCGCATGGGTCTGGGCTTCTAAGTATAAGGATCGTGCTGATACTTATGATCTGACTTTGATTAATGAGATTGAGCAACCGAGTATGATCTTTGACCGAGAGGATGCTGAGGTGGGCAGAATATTCTCTGAGAACCGTGATCCATGTAAGGTGGAAGATGTCTCCCAGCTATTTATCGACACGCTCATTGCAGCAGAGGATGCCCGATTTTTCAGTCATGAAGGTTACGATGTGAAAGGTATCACCCGTGTTATCTGGCAAACTGCAACTAGTGGTGAGAGTCAGTCTGGTGGAGCTAGTACTCTAACTCAACAGCTAGCGCGAAATGCGTTTCACTTGCAAGACGAGGCGAACCGCAGAGATGAGAGTACTCATGAGAGAAAGGTAGTAGAGATTTTCTTAGCAAAACGGATCGAGAGGGAATATACGAAACATGAGATTCTAGAATATTACATTAATCGAGTAAACTTCGGTGGTGGTTTTCATGGTGTGCGATCAGCATCACTAGGTTACTTTGGTAAGGAGCCGAAGGATCTAGAAGTTCATGAATGTGCATCACTGGTCGGGTCTATCCGTAATCCAGCTTACTTTTCACCGACTAAATGGAGCACTGATAAAGAGACAGGTAAAAAAGTGCAAGGTCTGCAGAATCTTCAGGTGCGTAACCGTGTGCTAGATAGAATGGCGGTCGAAAATATGATCACCGAGACTCAGCGTAATGAATATAAGCTGAGACCCCTGGGTTTAAATCCGAACCCTATCCAACGTGGCACATCACACTTCCACGATCGTATCGCTCAGAAATTTGAGAAGGTGTTAGAAGATGCTGGTGTAAGCCAAAGTGATATTGCTAAGGGTGGGTTCAAAATTTTTACTACTGTGGATAGAGATATTCAATACGAGCTGGAAGAAAAGATCCAAGAGCATATGACTAAGGTAGAGTCTAGACCAGGTTACGATCATCCTATCTATAAAGATTATGTTAGGACTGAGGATAGTAAGCCGGAGTATCTTCAGGCTGCTGGAATGATGATAGATCACCATACGGGTGAGGTCTTAGGTTATGTGGGTGGAAGAGATTTTGTGCATTCACAATATGATTTTATAGCCTCGGGTAAGAAGCCTATGGGTACAGCATTTTTCCCATTCATTTACGCATCTGCGCTAGAGAATGGGCATAATACAGGAGAGAAGCAGATCGATGAGGCAATGGATAATCGCCAAGTAATGATCGATGGTGTAGAAGGGATTTTAGGTGAATGGGGTGCTGAAGTTGAGAAGCCACGCTACGAGGGAAATATATCTATGCGTCATGCCCTAGCTGATTCTAAGATAGCGGCGACAGTGAGACTCGGCAGAAAGGTAGGCTTGAATAAAGTGTGGGACACAGCTGAGGAATTCGGGTTCAGCCGACCTGATGGTAACCTTCTTAATAAGACATTACTAGGTTCTGAGGACGCCTCACTCGATGGTTTAGTAAGATCTTATGGAGCCTTCGCCAATGAGGGCAGAATGATGGAAGATTTAGTCTGGATCACTAAAATCGAAGATGCCAAAGGAAACGAACTTTATAAGTGGAAGGATACTGAGAGAACTAAGCAAGTGATTAGCAATTCGTCTGCCTTTCTTATGCATACGATGCTTAATGACGCATTGAAAAAAGGAAGTGGCAAGAGACTCTTTGAAGAAAGTGGGATGGGCAGATTCATGGGTGGAGGAAAGTCAGGGACTACCTATGACTTCAGTAATAACTGGTTTGTTGGCTATAATGGTCGAGTGACCTGTGGAGTCTGGGCTGGATTTTACGACGGTGCGAATAATGCTATATATCCAGATGCTTTTAGTGTCGACACGGTGATGCCAATTTGGGTCGATACGATGAAGAAGGCAGAAAGTAAGCTAAGTAGGGGAGTCATAAAGATGCCTGATGAGATAGTGAGTATAAAGATCTGTAAGGCTTCTGGAATGGTAGCGACCAAGAGTTGTGAAGAATTTGAGCATGATATGGTAACTGGAGAAAAGACTTACGTCAGCACCGCTCACGATGAATACTTTCACCGTACCAAGAGACCTAGAGGAGCCTGTCCTATTCATGGAGCGAGCTTAGGAAACTTTCATGATGGAGTAGAACTCGGTGAAATGTCTACAATAGAGAGGCTCAATACAGTACCTATTAAGCCAAAGAAGCCAACCCTTGTAGGGGAAGATCCTTATAAATCAGCCGCTTCAGTTTATGCACAAAAGGGCATGATATCTGTAGTAGTAGGTAGAGGACTAAGCGCGATGAATTTCGAGCTATCTGAGGCAGTGAAAGGTGAGGTGATGATCCCTCTGGATGATCCTCCTAGAATGATAATCACGGATTAATACCAATCTCTTGATAGGCTTGCTAAACTAAATAGTCTCGCTACACTCCCTGGGTGAGCGAAAATTTACAGATGAACACAGAAAATGAAGGATTTGTTTGTCCGCATTGCAGGATACTATTCAACTTGCCCAAAAGCTTAGGAGGTAATGGAGCGCATTGCCCTGGGTGTAATAAACTACTCACTATACCATCTGCTAAGGATGGTGTATTAGCACAGGGAATCACAAGAGCTTCTTACCAGCAAGCAGGTCTATCGTCACTAGAAATATCGCATAATGAGGCGACCAAAGAAGGGCAATGGACTGCTAAAAGGAGGGGTGAAATTTCTCGATTCGAAGACTCAGATAAAGCTCTACGCTGGATGCTGCCACTCGGTCTGATCGCGGTGACTGTTCTTGGTGGACTAGCATATATTCTACTTAGTGGAGGCGATAGCCCTAGTGCTAGCCCTATTGCTAGAACACAGATAGAGAGTACTAAAACCAATATAGAAAAGCCCCAGAAAATTATCCAGTTTAATGAACAAAGCTCTGAGGATACGGAAAATCTTAAAGTGTTTTTAAACAACATGTTTGCTGCCGAAACAGTAGACGAGTTACTTAAGTATTGCCGTCCGACTAAAGACTTAAGAGAGAAAATGGTTAAATTCTACAAGGGTGAAATAGTAGATACGAAGAAAATTAAGAATATTAAAAGGAGTGATAACTATAATAGAAAACCAGGTTTTATTACTTTTAGTGCTTTTACCACTGACTACGAGATAGAGCAGGGAGTGATAGAATATGATGGCGGAATATTTAAGTTAGATTGGGAAAGCTATACTGCTTATTCTGAGATGACATGGAAGCAAATGAAACTTCTTAAGCCTACTGACCCTGTTGTGCTACGCTTAATAGTTAAAGAGGCTGACTATTATAATAACGAATTTGTAGATGAGACTAAATGGCAGTCAATAAGCATAGCAAACCCTCATGAAAAGGAAGAGGTATTACACGGCTATGTTAAGAAGGATAGTGCAGTGGAGCAAAAAGTAACCAATTTTGGGATGAGTAAAGAAGGCTATACAGTCACGGTGAAGGCACATTTCCCCGAAAATCCCTCCACTGATAACCAAATTATAATCAGTGATGTCATCAATGATTCTTGGATCGGCAAATAACAAATTCAGATGAGTAAAAAAGATAATAAAATAATCAGAACGACTGATGATAAAGTGCTAAAGATTAACCTAGATGCGGCTAAATATGGCACATTTGCGGAGATCGGAGCAGGTCAGGGAGTCGCTGAACAATTCTTCAGAGTATCAGCATCTGCTGGCACAGTCGCTAAGTCTATCTCAGCGTATGATATGACTATGAGCGATGAAATCTACGGGAAAAGTTCCCGCTACGTTTCTCGTGAGAGAGTTACAGCCATGCTAGATCACGAGTATGCCCTGCTAGATGAGCGCCTCAGTGAAGCTAGGGGAGACTCTACCACATTCTTTGCCTATTGTAATACTGTTAGAGCAAGAGGGTATAAGGATACAGGCGAATGTCATGGCTGGATGGGAATCAGACTCCAGCTAAGACCTAATGAAGCACCATGCGATATTCTGTGCCATGTACGATTACTTGATGATGAAAACACGGATCAGATGGATGCTCTAGGTGTCTTCGGAGCTAATTTCATATACGCTGCGTTTTACTACAGGGATAACTTAGAGAAGTTTGTGAACTCACTCATGGATAATATCTCGCATGATAGCGTAGAGGTAGACATGCTTAAGTTCCTGGGTGAGGGATTCCGCTTCGTAGACAATAGACTCTGCTCACTCCAGCTAGTGCAGAGCGGTCTAACTGATGCTGCGATGTTCATGCCAGATGGTGAGGTAGTTCAGCCAGCTGAGGTTTTATACAAACGCCCGATCTCACTGATTCGTGGTAGTTTCGATCCAGTTACAGAGCTTCATCTAGACATGATGAAGCAGACTAAGAAGAAGTTTTTTACTCAGCTTTCTGCCGAGCAACAGGGCCGTTACATTGGAATCTGTGAAATATCTATGAACAATCTACTCCGTGGAGACGTAGTAGATCATGTTCATTTCCTTGACCGTGCAGATGCGCTACAAGCTCTGGGTAAAACAGTACTTATATCACGCTACTCTAAATTCCACAGAGTAGCGACCTATCTCAGTAGATATAGTAGTGAACCTATAGCGATCTCTCTAAGTATCGGTCTCTTGAATGAGTTATTTAAAGAAAAATGGTCTGATAATCTAGCTGGTGGTATCCTAGAATCATTTGGTAGATTATTCAAGAGCGAGCTAGCCCTCTATGTGTATCCTTGGAGAAATAGAAGTGATGATGACCTGGTCACAGCTGAAAAATTCAGAGTAGATGATCATCTCAAGCATCTCTATCAGTTCTTCCTGGAGAATAAGATGATAAAAGATGTCGAATGTGGAAATAAAGAATTACTGAAATACACAGGGCGCGACATTCAGAAAATGATAATGAATAAGGATGAGACTTGGAGAAAGTTCGTCCCAGAAATAGCTCATAAAGCAGCAATGCACATCCATTAATAGCGGATAAGACGATGAATATCTCTGCCGACATAAGAGGATTACTGCAGTATGTTCCCGAGTTCCGTGGGAAGATATTTGTGGTAGATCTAGACTGGTCTGAGGGTGAAGACACCCTCAAGGCAGAGATCCTCATGGATCTAACAGCTCTCCAAAAAGTGGGAGTGAAGTTAGTGATCAGTCTTCCAGAGGCGATGACTAGTAGCTTTTATGATTATTCTACTGAGGTAGAATTCAGAGTTTCATCAGCAGTTAGAAAGCCAGATTCTAGTGATGTGATCGAGGTATTAGAACGTGGTCAAGCAGTGATGGTATCTAGACAGGATGAGCTTCTTTCAGATGTTCTCATAGATCTTAGTGTGCAACTTAGCGCTAAGAAAATTATAGTAGTATCAGATGGAGCATCATTGATAGAGAATGGCAAGGTTGTGAATTTCATCCATATCTCAAAGCTCCCACCTGCAGAGGTTAACTCTGCAATACTAGCTAAAGCCAGAGAAGCATGTATTAAAGGAATCTCGCGTGTCCACCTGCTCGACATACAACAACCTGGAGTAATAGTTAGCGAACTGTTCTCTACTGAAGGTGTAGGCACTATGATCTACACGGACAGCTACAGAGAAGTGCGTTTACTAAGAGAAGAAGATATTTCTGAGATGCTTTCAATGATAGGTAGATCTGTTAGAAATACCCATCTGGTGCCTCGAACGTATGAGGAAGTGAAAGAAAATATTTCCGACTACTACGTGATGGAGGTAGACGATAATGCCGTAGGCTGTGGAGCTCTCTATGAATATGAAGGCTGTGCCGAAATCGCTTGTCTTTACGTCAAGCAATCTCATGAGAAGACAGGCTATGGAGCAGATATTGTGAAGTTCTTAGAAAAAGTCGCGAGCGACAAAGGAATCAAAAATGTCTTTGCTTTAAGTAACCGAGCCGCCACATTTTTCATGGAAATATTAGATTACTCAGAAGAGTCTACCGATTATCTTCCCGCAGGTAGAAGGCAACGATTGTTAGAGAGTGGTCGAGACTCCAGAGTTTTTAGTAAGAAGTTGAGCTAGCTTTTTTAGCCTGTGAATCTTTCTCTAGCTCATGATAGAACAAGAGCCAGGATGAAATGATTTACTTCTTGGGAGCTTTCTTCGCTGCCTTTTTAGCCGCTTTTTTTACGGTCTTCTTAGCTGCTTTCTTGGCTACTTTTTTCTTAGCGCCCTTCTTCGCTTCACGTGGTGGGAAGTCGAATACTGGTCGGCTAGCTTTGTAGTCGTAGAGTAGGTGAGCTTTGAATGGACGCTTAGTTCTGTTAGAGATAAATTCCGTCATTAAAGAACTTTTCTCTCCGCTGAACATGAGTAGAGCGTCTTCTGCTGAGACTGGTTGCTGGAGGAGAATCTTAGATATTTTGACTCCTTTTTCTTCCTTTTTTGTCTTCAGTTCAGGGACACGGTAGAATTTCTCAGTCTGGTAAGCTGTGTATTCTTTGTCGTCATACTTGAACTTACCGATGATCTTTTCATCTGTTAGCTCTTCGTCTTCGTCTTCATCGTTACCGAAGTCGAAGGCGACTTTGAACTTCTTATCGAGCACAAGAGCTGCTTCAAATGGCTTGTTAAAGCGTGATTTGAATCCCTCTAGTGGTCCGACCATTCCTTTGGAGAATAGTTCGTTAGCCTCTTTCTCTTCGAGTAGGCGGCTAGCAATGTGCTTACCCATACGGAAGTCACACTCTAGTTCATGACACTCATAAGTGGCATCAGTTTGCTTGAGAGTTGGTGCCTGACATTTAGGGCATGGTGCCTTGATGTCTGGGAAAACTTTGTTTTTGAGATGTTCTGCACGTTTCTTCGCTTTATCTACGATCTCTTCAGTGAAGTTTATCACTTCCTGCATGAAGTCCTTCCGGCTGAGTTTACCTTGCTCCATTTGGCGGAGCTTATATTCCCATTCGCCAGTCATTGTAGCAGATGTTAGAGTGTCTACTCCGAAACCGTTGAGGGTATCGATGAGGCGCAGTCCGTTAGCAGTCACGTGAATATCACGACCATCACGAAGGATGTATTTCTGTCTTAGTAGTGCTTCAATAATAGATGCGCGTGTAGCTGGAGTTCCGAGTCCTCGCTCAGCCATTGCTTCGCGGAGTTCCTCGTCATCAATAGTCTTGCCTGCTCCTTCCATAGCGGAGAGGAGAGTGGCTTCGTTAAATCTTGCTGGTGGTCTAGTCTCATCGTCCTTGACTTCGACGTGATCGACACTCGCATCTTCACCTTCATTTACTGGGCAAAGCTCATCTTTACCAGCGGCTACTCCTATTTGTCTGCCATAGACTTCTAGGAATCCAGGGTCGACGAGGATCTTACCAGTAGTTAGGAAAGTGTCAGCTTCATTTCCGTGATCTACGGTAGTAAGTCTGCGAGTGTTCTCGAAGACTGCGGATGGATAGAAGACGGAGAGGAAGCGCTTACAAACCAAGTCGAAGAGCTTAGCTTCATCTGCAGATAACTTTACAAATCGGCCAGTAGGGATAATCGCAAAGTGATCAGAAATCTTTGAGTTATTGAAGATACGCTTAGTAGGAACCATCAATTTCTTACTGATGATGTGCTTCGCATAAGGAGCTAGTGGAGCGTGATCCTTAGAGATAGAGCTGATAGTAGAGTTTACTTCGCTGACGTAATCTTCTGGAAGATAACGCGAGTCAGTTCTTGGGTAAGTGAGCATCTTATGGCGCTCATAGAGTGCCTGAGCGATACGTAGGGTATTACGTGCGGAGAATCCGAATCTGCTAGATGCTTCACGTTGTAGAGTAGTGAGATCGTAGAGTTGTCCTGGCGCTTGTTTAGTAGGCTTCTTAGTCTCAGTCACGGTGCCGGTCTTGCCTGTGCAGCGCTCGGCGATCTTGTCTGCGATGGATTTTTCCCAGATACGCTCAGCTCTCGCGTGGGCATTGTCCGGGTCTTTCTTAAATTCTGTATCGATCCAGCGACCTGCATATTCACCAGCAGACACTGAAAAATCAGCGTGAACTTCAGAATACGGAGTCGACTCAAACGCACGGATTTCCTTCTCACGTTTCGCTAGAATGGCAAGTGTAGGAGTCTGAACACGTCCAGCAGATGTGATGTTGAATCCACCGTGACGCGAGCGGAAACAAGTAAGAGCACGAGTGGAGTTTAGTCCCACGAGCCAGTCTGACTCAGAGCGGCATTTGGCAGCATCGCCGAGATCTTTCATTTCTTCAGCGGTGCGCATCTTGCCCCAGGCTTCGAGGATCGCATTGTTAGTCATCGACTGCATCCAAAGACGGGTCACAGGCTTTTCGACTTTTCCTAACTCTAAAATATAGTTGAAGATGAGTTCACCCTCACGACCGGCATCACAAGCATTCACGATAGCGGATACGTCTTTACGTCTAGCTAATTTTAGCACCTGCTTCAGACGAGACTCAGATTGCTCGATAGGCTGAAGTTCGAATTTCTTTGGCACAGCTGGCAGCACGTCAAACTTCCAAGGGAGATTCTTACCGTTAGGTCCTGTAGGCATTTTCAGCTCTACTAGGTGACCCACTGCAGAGGTGATTACATGGGTATCGTTCTCAAAATAATAATCGCGTCCTTTCCCTTTCTTTTCAAACTTCCCAACATTGGGAGCTTTTGCTAGCGACTTAGAGAGATCGGTAGCTACGGATGGTTTTTCTGCGATGATGAGAGTCTTTGACATGGTTAAGCTTGAGTTAAGGCGGATTTAGGGATTTGGAAAGGGAAATTTTCTTGTGAGTGCTAATTATAGAGGGATCAGTCATTATAATGATAGTTTCCCGATTATAAAATGAGGCGGTAGTTGTAGTGGATGGATCGCTGGAAATGGGTGTATAGTTTAATCATGACAGATAAAATTTACGACATTGAGACGGAGGTCTTATTCAGTAAACCTAATCAGAAATCAGAGATTAAGACTAAACTTCCATCAATATTACTAGTGCTCACAGCGTTGGCGGTAGTAGTTTGTTTGTTGGCGCTTAGCTTTTTCTTGATTAAAGTATTCTTTAAATTATTGGGATATATACTCGTAGCAGCTCTAATTTACTATGTAGGACGGGCGATTTATAGATTATTAAAACAACATGGAAAATAATGCATAAATTTAAACGCTACGGATTTCAGTTAAACGATCCTGGAAAAGATCCTGATCAGAAATTTGTGCGTCATGGTGTTGGAGTCCCTGTTAGATTTACTGAGACTCCATCTAGAAAAAGACTTAAAAAAATTCTTAGCTTTTTGGGAATGATTTGCTTCAGTTGTATGCTGGCTGTTATACCTGTGGCCGTATGTGATGCTCTTGGATGGGTGAATGAGACTATTATGGGTGTGTTGGGCTGTATTCTAGTAGTAGTGATTTTCATCTCTCACCTAGGATTTTTCTTTGAAATGGTGGTAGACGCCAGTGGGAGAAATTGGTTTGCAAAAAGCGCTACGATGCTATGGGTTTATTTATTTGGAGCATGTTTACTAGGAACAGGATGGCATCTGATTAAGCTAGTTTTCGGCATTGATGGCAATTGACAAATCTCTGGCTAAAGTCACAATTTGCACCATGCGCTATAGCGATAAATTACAGAAAAGATTAGTTGAAACAGGATCGAGACTTTGCGTAGGGTTAGACCCTCGTCCAGATCAAACAGCAGGGGGGATTGAGGCCGTGCCTGAGTTTTTGAAGCGTGTGGTGAATGAGACTTGGGAGCATGCAGCAGCATTTAAGCCGAACATGGCATACTTCGAGGCGATGGGGATACGTGGGTTAGAAATTTTAGAAGAGCTTCTAGGGCAAATGCCAAAAGAGGTACCAATCATTCTCGATGCCAAGCGCTCGGATATTGGTGAGACACAGAAGTATTACGCTAAGAGCTATTTTGAAAACTGGAATGTCGATGCAGTGACACTAAATCCATTCTTAGGCTATGATACGCTTGAGCCATTTCTGGACTGGGAAGGAAAGGCGATCTATGTTCTTGCGGTAACATCTAATCCTGGAAGCGCAGACATTATGCGTCAGAAAGTAGGTAACCGTTACGTCTTCGAGCTAGTGCAAGACATCGCTGTGCGTGCAAAGAAAGAAGGCAGAAAAACTGATGTAGGAATGGTAGTAGGACTCACTAATGCGAGCGCAGAAGTGCTAGAGCGAGTGCAAGATTTTCCACTTTTAATCCCAGGTCTAGGTGCCCAAGGCGGCGACCTGAGCAACATGGTAAACGGCTCACGTACCGCTCCAGACACCATAAATGTCTCTCGCGGAATTACTGCTAAGGAGATGGACAAGAGCTTTTCTAAAAAGGCGAAAGAATGGGCAGATAAAATCTCAGCAGCTTACCCAGTCTCTTAGCGAGTAAGATATGTTAGATTCCCTTCGACTACAGAATTTCAGGTGCTTTGAAGCATTAGCGGTAGAGTTAGAGGGTGAATGTACCTTGTTCGTAGGAGATAATGCACAGGGCAAGACGTCGATTCTAGAAGCCGTCTGTGTGTTATTAAGATTAGGATCACCACGTGCTAAGAGAATGCAGCCGATGGTGAAATTTGATACTGATGGCTACGGTATCGCAGGTGAATTCATAGACAACTCTGATGAGCGGACTCTCCAAGTCCGCTTCGGTAAAGCCTCTAGAGGAAAAGTAGTCACAGTAGTAGATGGCGAAGAACTTGGGACGCAAAGTGAATACCTCCAGTCGAGCGGATTAGTCGTCTGGATGGGGAATGAAGATCTTGAACTAGTCCGAGGCAGCGGGGGAGTGAGGAGACATTATTTAGACTTCCTCTGCTCACAAATTAATCCTACCTATCGCTCAGCTTTGGCTAGATATCGAAGAGTTCTGAAGGCCAGGAATTTACTACTTAAGGATGGAGCAAAACGCGACCAAGAAATTAATGCATACGGAGAATTACTCATCGAGTATGGCGATCTGTTAGGTTCTGTTAGAGAGAGGATGGTGGCTGATTTACTACCAAAAACAGCTGAAGCACAGGTGACGATCAGTGGTAAATCTGAACAGCTAGGACTCGAATACATCTCAGGCTCAAGTGGCGACATGAGAACAGCTCTAGACGCAAGCTACGAGAGTGAGAGAAGGCAGCGCCAAACAATCGCTGGACCACACCGTGATGAAGTGAAAATTACAATCAACGGAATGCCTGCGATAGACTATGCCAGTGAGGGGCAACAGCGCACCATCGCCCTGGCCCTGAAGCTAGCCCAAGGCGAAGCTCTGCGAGAGCAGGGCAGTAAAACGCCTATTTTTCTATTAGATGATATCTTCGGCGAGCTGGATTCCAAACGGCGCAATGCCCTGATGACTGCTCTTCCAGCAGATGCTCAGAAGCTGATAACAACTACTAATGTCGATTGGCTACAAGATGAATTTTCTGAATGGCGAAGACATACTGTAGAGGATGGAAAGATCAGCTAGAGAGTGACTATTTTAGACCTTCGGTAAAGTCAGTTGGAAGCAGGCTCCAGATGTATCTTTGCTGGTGAAGACAGTGAGATCACCTTTCATAGCTCGTGCTAGACGTTTGCAGAGAGCTAGTCCTAGACCTACGCCGGGCTTAGTGTCAGCGGCTTCTTTCGCAGATTTGTGGAATGGTCTGAAGAGGCGTTTGCTTTCCTTGGCGTCGACTCCTGGACCTTCATCGCAAACTTGGAAAATGAATGATTTTCGGCTGCTTATGATCTTAACGTCGATTTGATCTCCGTAGACCTCTCCAGAGGCATATTTACAAGCATTATCGATGAGGTTAAAGATGATTTGTTCAACTGCAGTGGTGTCTACATGGATAGCCTGTTCTCCTATATCAGAGGTGTAAATGATGTTGATGAGCATCAGGTCTTCACTGGCTCGCTCGCTGAGTCGTGATTCCATTCTGCTCATTAGATTAGAGATACTGATGCTCTCGATCTTCGCCTTGGCGTTGCCTTTCTCTATTTGTGAATAAGAGAGAACATTATCTACTAAATGAGTGAGTCGATCAGCCTCATGTTTAAGAGTGCCTAGGTAGCTTTGGCGCTTCTCTTCCTCGCGCACCATTCCAGATGCGAGTAGGTCAGAATAGAGGCGGAAGGTAGTCAGTGGTGTACGCAGCTCGTGAGTTACTGATGAGACGAATGACGCTCTACGCTCGGACATATTAATCACGCTACGAAGCATGAAAAAGCTCGCTAGAATTGCAAAAAACGCGCCTAACCAAGCTAAGCCTATCGGACCATTGAAATAGCTAATAGTGTTAGTACTAAGACTTTTAAATTCATTTGTTTGGAGTCGTAGCGGGAGCTTTACCATAGTTCGGTAGCCGCTTTGTGTTTTTAGCACCGAGAGGAATTGATCGAAATTCTGCTCTACTGGCAAGAGTTTAGCATCTGGAAAGAGGTCTTCGATTTCGGCTAATAATTTGGCTATGAGTTTTTCAGAATTAATCCACACACCTTGCACTAAATCGCCACTAGGTTCAGAAACTTTACGCACTAACATTAGCTCACTATTGATCCAAACAGGGGTAAATGGAGTAGAAAATGGTTCTTCTAACAGATTTGTATTTGGTTTACTGGATGAAGCGTTATTAAGAGGCTGTGCCTTTATCGTTTTGATCTCTTTTGCTTTCCTAGCAGTCTTCTGCTTTAACTTGCTCTTTTTCTCTTGCTGGATTTGCTGCTTAAGCTCCCAGGAATCTTTTTTAGATGATTTAATCCGAGACATCGACTTGGCTCGGACGTTCTTATCTTGAAGAGAAAAATTGGCTTGTGTCTCGGGAGTGTTTTTTCTTTGCACAGCAACTTTGTCTAGTTCCTGTCCTTTATAACTGAAGTTGTTATCTTGAGCGTGATCTTCCTTGCTGGCTAGCTGTGCAGCGGCCCATTGCTCTAGAGATACTTGAGCTACAGCAAAGGTCAGTGATTTGAAATCTGAACCAGGTGCTAGCTGGCTTGTTGTCTGAGAGGCTTTCTCTGCTAGAATACTTTCTAGTTTTTTAAGCTTCATTTTATTGCCAAAATTATCAGCATCATCGATGCCATTTCGCGTTAAATAGCCAGAGTTATAGACCTGTGGAGAAATGATTGCAGAGTCATTCTGCGGAACGATATTCCAGTAAAGATTTGTGGTTTCTGGTGAGTTATAATAAAGTCTATTTGCTTGATTCTTAAGTGATCGGTCAGGTAATGGGAGCATCTCAGGATTATTAAATTCATAAACCGAGCGCTCGTCTTCTTCTTGGATCATAGAAGCGGCAAGAGTATCCATGCGCCACATGGCGACACGGATACGACCTTGTTTATCAGCCTCGTAAGCGTTCGCTATCTGAGTGCGATCTTTCTGGACTAGGCGGTAGGTAACGATGCCCAGAGCAGTGATGATAATCATGGCGCAGAACGCTGCGATCACCCAGATAGTGGAAGTCTTATTCATTAGAAATGATGTGCTTTATTTAAGAAGCGATCATGTAGCCTTTACCTCGCACTGTTTGTAGAATGCTCTGATTATCGTCTCTGAGTTTAGAGCGTAGATGTGCGATGTGCATATCGATAGTGCGGGTGGAAATCCCCTTTGGATCTAAGTTCCAGACTTGGCGTAAAATCTCATCACGTGCGATAGCTCTACCGGAGTTTGAAACTAGATAGTGGAGCAGATCAGTTTCTTTATCAGATAGATCTTCCTTTGTGTTGTCTGAGGCGTAGAGAATCTCTCTTCGGGAAAAACTTGCTTTCCCGCTACCGAAATCAAATTCTTCAACCTGAGGTGCGCGCTCAGTAGTGCGGCGTAATACTGCATCGACACGAGCAAGTAGTTCGCGAACGCTGAAAGGCTTAACGATGTAGTCATCGGCCCCCATTTTCAGGCCTTTCACACGATCTGCTTCTTCTCCACGAGCGGAGAGTATGATCACTGGCTGACCTGGGCGGTTGCGTTTCAGCGCTTCTAGAACTTCGAAGCCACTATGGTGTGGCATCACAAGGTCTAGCAGGAGTAGATTATATTGGGTGGACAGAGCGTAGTTCATGGCTTGCCTTCCATCTTGAGCTGCCATTACCTGGTAGCCTGAGAATGAAAGAGCATCGACTACTCCCTGCCTTACAGCTGGGTCGTCTTCAGCGACTAGTATCGTAGGATTATTCATGGTGTGATAGTATCATAGCCATAGAATCCAGTCCAGATTGTAAAGAGGTTGTAAATTCGATCTTTTTTTTAAAATAAAATCCCTTGTGATCTAAGTAATCACAAGGGAAATAGAGTGTTTAATCTGCTTAAATAAACTGTAAAACTAGGCGACGAGATCTCTCACTCGTGCATTTGCTACGTTGTTACCTACAGAGATGACACCGTTTTTTAGTCCACTCTCAGATTTATACATCTGACTTTGTCCTATAATCTGACCATTTGCAGATCTCAATACGAAGAACTTTCGTCCGTCGGCTGATTCTTTGAGTTCATACATGCGCTCTACTCTGCCATTTGACTGTACTGATGCGACACCGTTTTCACAGCTAGCTTTGTCTTTATAAGCTTGTCCAGTTAGTATGATCTGTCCGTTTGCTGCTTTGAGTCGGTAATGGAATTTCTTGGTTTTTTCACTTTGGTATATTTCAAACATAATATTTATTCGTTGTTAATAAGTTATCTATGGATAAAAGGGCCTCTCTTTTACAGGATTACTCCTCCCTTTGCCTATATAGACAGCCGTTCTCAACGAAAAGTCACATTGTATATACAATTTCTTATTCGACTATTTTAAATATCGATCCCCAGTGATGGCTTAGCATGTACATTTCTCCTTGTGGATCTAGCGCGAATGAGCTGATACTAGGGATTGTTTTACCTTTAGCCTGGAGTGTGTCATTCCAATTTTTGTGCTCTGTGGCTTTGCCATTTTTATAAATGAACGACCAGATATTAGATTTAGCATAGTCTGAGAAAAAGTATTGTCCCTGAAGTTCTTGGATTTTACCGCGATAGACATACCCCCCTGTAATAGAGAGTCCATCTTTGCGATTGTATTCATGCACTGGATCTATGTTATTCTTAGGGCGGTCTCCAGCGATGTCTTTCTTAGGGGTAGGATGATTAGCTTCCCTGAGTCTCCAGCCGAAGTTAGCTCCCGCTAGATCATCTATGTCTACGGCATTCACTTCTTCATGAGCATTCTGACCTACATCGGCGATGTAGAATGTATTACTATCCCAAGCACATCTCCATGGGTTACGTAGACCGATAGAAAGAATCTCTGGCTTACCTATAGCATTCATTTTCTCGTTATAATTTCCATTAGGAATTTTATATCCAGTCTTGCCAGATACATCTATACGTAGAAGTTTTCCGAGTAGATAATCTAGGTCTTGAGCTCGTGCTTTAGGGTCATTAGCAGCTCCTCCATCTCCTGTACCTATGTAGAGCATTCCATCTGGTCCGAAGCCAAGCCAGCCACCATTATGATTTCCAAAATCTTGTTTGAACCCAAGAAGCTTCTCCTCCTTGATATCATCTCTACTATTCATGGTAAATCTAGAAATGACCGTGTTTCCCTGGAGGTCAATGTAGTTTAAATAAAATCTATTATCATTATCAAAATTTGGTGAAAAGGCGATTCCTAAGAGTCCCTGCTCATTTGACTTCGAGCGTACCTTCTTAGTAATATCGAGCAGCGGTTTCTCTATCAATTCACCCTTCTGTCTATCGTAGAGTCGCACTCTACCAGGCTGTTCCAGTATATATAGGAAGTCGGAGCTTCCCTTCGGAGCTGCCATATCAGTCGGTCGTTTCAGACCATCAGTAAGTTTCTCTGCACGCGGCGCAGCTATAAGTGTAGTGGCAGTAGTTAGCAATGACAGGGTTAGGCTAGTAATAGTAAGTTTCATAATGTTGTGTATAACAACATAAAATAGCATATTATAGATGCTTCGCTAACGAAAAATTTGGGATTAATCTTATTGAAGCTAGCTACAGAACTGATTAAATATTTGAGTGGTAGAGAAGGGAGATAATAAATGGACATTTTGTCTAGAATGCCTAGGACAAGGGAGGAAAAAGAGACGGGTCTCTAAGAAAGCAAAGCGGCTCTATCAAAACGCACTGGATAAATTCGAAAAAGCGAAGAATGTGGGTTTTGCTCCTACTCGGCCTAAGGGACATTTTGAAACTTGCTCTCACTGCGCTGGCTCTGGTTTAATTCGCACTACAAAGCATGCATTAACAAATACAGAAAATTATCCAGATGTCGCCATCATAGGTGGAGGAATAGGTGGGGTGGCGCTAGCAGTAGCTTGCTTACACCGTGGGATACCATTCACACTCTATGAACGTGATAAAAGCTTTGATGAGCGCTCTCAGGGCTACGGACTTACTCTACAACAGGCAAGTAAAGCGATCGAGGGACTAGGCATTTTTTCATTAACAGACGGAGTGATCTCAACTAGGCATGTAGTCCATACTACCGATGGAAAAGTGATCGGGGAATGGGGAATTAGGAAATGGCTAGGTTCGAGTGAAAAGTCATTGCCCAGACGCACAAATATACACATAGCAAGACAGTCAGTACGCCAAGCTCTACTAGAGCAACTCGGCGAACATGATGAACTGAAGTGGGGGCACCAGTTAGTCGATTTTAAGGAACGTAAAGATGGAGGTGTAGACCTTAGTTTTCAAGTCGATGGTGAAATGAAGAGCACCAAGGCGGATCTTGTAGTCGGAGCAGATGGTATTCGTAGTATGGTAAGGAAGTTATTAATAGGTGAGGAAACTTCCCCGCTACGTTATCTAGGATGTATTGTAATTCTAGGAATTTGTCCATTGGCAGATCTCGGGGGATTAGAGAATGATTTACTCGATTCCGCCACAGTATTTCAGACAGCGAATGGCAATGAACGGATTTATATGATGCCTTATGATAAAGACTCGGTAATGTGGCAACTCAGCTTTCCAATACCAGAAGATAAAGCTAAAATACTGAGTGCTAAAGGACCTCTGGATTTGAAGGAAGAGGCTATTCGTAGATGTCAATGGCACGATCCTATACCCCAGATTTTAACTGCGACTAAAGTAAATCAGGTTTCTGGATATCCTGTTTACGATAGAGCCTTGCTCACATCTGAACTACTAGAAAAAGAAGATAAGGTAACTCTAATAGGAGATGCTGCACACCCTATGAGTCCCTTTAAAGGACAAGGAGCAAACCAAGCTCTGCTAGACGCATTAGCTCTGGCTCGTGGTATTACTAAGGAATGCCGAGCTTTCTCAAGCTGGAGGGAAGTTGGAATTAGGAAAAGTGTGCTATCCAAATTTGAAGCAGAAATGTTAGAACGCAGCGCAACCAAAGTTAAGGACTCGGCAGAAGCTGCTGAGTTCCTACATTCAGACACTGTGCTTTATGAAGGCAATGAGCCGAGAGGACGTTGTCTAAAAAGAAAAGAAGTCTAAATCTAGGTTCTTACCATTTTGGGTCTTGAGCTAAGCTTAGAGCGTGATTTATTAATTACTAAGGTAATCACTTAGTAATTCACGTAGAGCTGTTCTAGCACGGAAGAGTTGGCTTTTTACTGCTGGGACGCTGATCTCTAACACTTCAGCGATTTGCTCGTATGGCATGTCCTCATAGCGTCTTAGGATAACCGCCATGCGTTGCTTCTCGGGGAGCGCATTGATTGCACTATCTACCTGTGCTCTGAGCTCGACTTTGAGGATTTCTTCGTCAGGTAGTTGTGAGTGCTGGTCAGCTATTTCGGTAAATGAATTTTGCTCCTGCTCCTCAAGCGAATGTTCCTTGCGACGTTGCTTTCTACGAGTTTCATTGAAGACGAGGTTTCTGACAATGGTGAACAGGAAGGTCGTAAATTTAGCTTTCACTTCATAACGAGGTGCACTTTTCCACAACCTTAGGAATACTTGCTGAGCGATATCCTCAGCTTCAGAGGCATTACCCAGTATTTTAGCTACAGTGCCTATGACTGCGTTTTGGTGGATTTTCACCAGCTCACAGAACGCAGCTTGGTCTCCACATTTGGCTCTCATCATTAGCTCGACGCTACGCAGGTTTTGCGCATTATTTGAGTTGATTTGAGAGTGAGTCTTAGGCATAGGTCTTAAGTTAATTACAACACCAAGAAGTGGATATAGTTGTAGATTTTCTCAGCACTATACTTCGATAGAGCTATCATCTGACTGATTGTCAGTAGCTCGCAGATTTAAATAATTGTCGATCTCTTCTCCTGGATTGTGAGCGCGCATGAGAGTTTCACCTACTAAAATGGCATTTGCTCCGGCATTTAGGACTCGCTGAGCATCTCCTGAATTTCTGATTCCAGATTCACTTACCATGATAATATCCTCTGGCGCTTCCTCGATCAGCTTTTCAGTGGTGCCTAGGTCCGTAGTAAATGTCTTGAGATTGCGGTTGTTAATACCGATGAGATCAGCCCCCAGATCCAATGCTGCCTCCATTTCTGGGAAATCATGGACCTCTACTAGAACGTCTAGTTGAAAGTCACGGGCCACGTTATATAGTCTCTTAAGGTTATCATTCTCTAGTCCAGCTACGATTAGCAAGATAGCATCTGCACCAGCAATTACGGCTTCATAGATCTGTGTCTCGTGAATCATGAAGTCTTTACGTAGACATGGGATAGGAGAGTTTCTGGCGATTCTTGATAGGTAGGATAGGTGTCCTTTAAAGTATTTTTCATCGGTCAGGATAGACATACAGCTAGCTCCACCATGAATATACATATTGGCTTGTTTCACTGCATCGAAATTAGGATCGATGATGCCGGCGGAAGGGGATGCCTTCTTCACCTCTGCGATCACGCCCAGCTGCTCAGGACCACGATCCAGTGCTGTGCGAAACCCTTTAAAATCGTTGCGCTCCAGTGCTGCAGCTTTGAGTTTAGCAGCACGGGGTAGAATTGCTTCCACCTCGATTTTCTTATAATTCATTATTTCGGTTAACTTATCCACGGGCACAGACTAGTTTGGACTTCAGCTTTGTAAATCTGATTTTTTTCCTAAAATAATGCTTGATCATCACTGCTGATGTTGTAGAAACCGCTCACGAAACGCTTAAAAAGCGGGTGTAGCTCAGTGGTAGAGCGTGACCTTGCCAAGGTCAATGTCGAGAGTTCGAATCTCTTCACCCGCTCCATGATATTTGTTTTGATTCTTATTCTTTCCCTTGCTGATTTGTTCTTAGAGTTTAAAATCGTAATAGCATGTTCTCTGAATCCATAGAAATCATCCAAAAATCCTACTCAGGCTATTGGCAATATTTGGTCAGGGAGGTCAGTAATCCTAGCTGGAATAATTATTTCTATTGGCTGATTGGTATTTCTGTTTTCTTTTTCATTCTTGAAATAGCTCGGCCTTGGAGAGCTGAGCAAGCCAGATTTCGTAAAGACTTCTGGCTCGATGCCTTTTACATGTTTTTCAATTTCTTTCTCTTTTCTTTGATCATTTATCACGCTGGCTCAGAGCTTGTGGTGACATGGTTTAAAGAACTTCTAGCCTCATTCGGAATTAATAACCTAGTAGCTATTCATATAGGTAGTTGGGCTGTCTGGGTGCAATTGGTCATTCTCTTCATATTGCGAGATTTCATTCATTGGAATGTCCATCGCCTTCTTCACAGAGTCCCTTGGCTCTGGGAATTTCATAAGGTTCACCACTCTGTAGAGGAAATGGGCTTCGCTGCTCACTTACGTTATCACTGGATGGAAAATGTGGTCTATAAAGTCATTGAATACATCCCACTTGCTCTCATCGGATTTGGGATAAATGAATTCATTATTGTGCATGTTTTTACGACCATAGTGGGGCACTTTAATCATTCTAATCTTCGTCTCCCGTTGGGACCGTTCAAATATCTATTCAATAACCCTCAAATGCATATCTGGCACCATGCTCATAAACTTCCAGCTGAACACCGCTATGGGATGAACTTCGGACTTTCTCTCAGTATATGGGATTACCTCTTCCGTACGGCATACATCCCCCATAATGGTAGAGATATTAAACTAGGATTTCACGGCATGAAAAAATTCCCCAAAACCTTCTGGGGACAAATCACCCATGGCTTTCGGAGGAAGAAATAAGGTCTCTCATGAGACGATAAATTTTTCATTGCAAATCTCGTAATTTCAAGGCACACAACAGACGTGCTTACTATAAGAAATCTTACAAAAACCGTCGGGGGAAGAACCTTGTTCGAAGAAGCAAAAATGACCATTAACTGGGGCGAACGTGTCGCTCTAGTAGGTCCTAATGGTGCGGGGAAATCCACTCTATTTAGAGCTATTTTAGGTGAAGACGAGCCTGACAGTGGAACTGCTGAGGTGGATGAATACGCGATAGTGGGCTACCTAGCGCAGGAAGCTGGTGACCCAGGCGTTGAGACTATTTTAGAAATAGCGATCGGGATCACACCTGAGGTTGCTAAGGCTATCAAGGTGATGCGTGAGTCTGAGAATAATGGCACCACAGATAGTGACGATTTTGCGAATGCACAGGATACTTTTGATGCTGCTAATGGCTATGCTCTGGAGCCTAAGGCGAAGAAAATTCTATCAGGACTTGGTTTCAAACAAGAGCAGATGAATGAGCCCGCGAATACTTTTTCTGGTGGTTGGATCATGCGAGCGAACCTTGCTAGACTTCTAGTCCAAGAGCCAGATCTGCTCATGCTTGATGAGCCTACTAACCACCTTGATTTACTCTCATTGCTATGGTTGCAGCGCTATCTGATGAACTACCCTGGAGCACTACTCCTCATCTCGCACGACCGTGACTTCATGGATGAAATCATCGAAACTGTCTACGAAATCGATGAAACAAAGCTCATCTCCTATACAGGTAACTACAGCGATTATGTAGATCAGCGCGAGAAGCGTTATAAGCAGAAAGTTCAGGCTTACCGTGCCGCTCAGAAAGAGATAGACCGAGTTCAAGAGTTTGTGGATAGATTCCGTGGAGTTGGCTCGAAGGCATCTCAGGTGAATGAGCGTATGAAGACGATTCAAAAGCTGAAAGACAAGCTCATCAAACCGCAATCCACGCGCAAGGTATTCAAGTTCAATTTCCCCCAACCACCGAGATCTAACCAGATAGTGGCAGAGTTAAAAAAGGTGAAGCAAGCCTATGGCGATAAGGTAATCTATGATGGTCTAGATCTGATCGTGGAGCGCGGTGATCGCCTCGTTCTAGTAGGACCTAATGGAGCAGGTAAGTCTACATTGATGAAGATCATCGCTGGTCAACTTGAGATCCAAGGTGGTGAAGTCGAAGTCGGCTATGCTACTAAAATGGGTTACTTCTCTCAGCATAGAGCACTAACGATGAATGAATCTAACACAGTTCTTGATGAAGTAATGTCATCTAATGGTGAACTCAGAGAAGATGAAGCTCGCTCTATATTAGGGTCATTCTTATTCCGTAAGAACGATGTCATGAAGCGTGTGCGTGTGCTTTCTGGTGGTGAAAAATCGCGTTTGAACCTAGTAAAGTTCCTTGTCGATCCACCTAATTTACTCCTTATGGATGAGCCTACTACCCACTTGGATATTCTTTCTATTGAGGCACTAGTCTCAGCTCTGAAGCAATACAAGGGAACGCTTGTATTCATCTCACACGATGTCCACTTCATCCGGAATCTGGCTGAAACTACTCTACATATCGATACTGGCGTAGTCACTCGTTACACAGGTGGGTATGATTACTTCCTAGAGAAAAGCGGACTCGATGACGATCGCTCAGCGGTCACTTCATAAGCCAAATAAACACAATGTTAAATAAACCACTACCAAGTCTCCTCGGTCTGACCAAGGATGACATGATCGAAATCTTCGAGCAACACGATGAGCCCGCATACCGTGCAGGTCAGGTGTTGGAGTGGATCTATAGGCACCGTGCAGGGAGTATCGATCAGATGACGAATCTCTCCGAGCCACTGCGTGAAAAACTTACAGAGCAATTTCGTTTCAAGACAATGGAGAAGGTCAAAGTCCAAGGGGCGGGTGACACCACTCAGAAATACCTCTTCAAACTTCACGATGGTCGCTATGTAGAAACTGTATTGATCCCGGCTTCAAAGGGTCTTTATGGAGACAAAGCTGACCGTCTAACAGCTTGTGTTTCTTCACAGGTTGGCTGTGCTTATGGCTGTAAATTTTGCGCATCTGGTCTAGCTGGTTTGACTCGTAATCTCACTGCAGATGAGATAGTCGGTCAGCTCATGGAAGTGGAAGCTCTCTCTGGTAAGAAGATTAATAATATCGTCTTCATGGGGATGGGTGAGCCACTTGCTAATATTAAGAATTTAGAAAAAGCTCTCGATATCATCACTGGTCAATGGGGTATGAATATTGGGGCGCGTCATATCACTATTTCTACCTCAGGCTTAGCTCCGATGATTAAGCAGCTAGCTGATCGTCCACAGCAGATCCGTCTAGCTATTTCGCTACACGGTGCTACGGATGAGGTGCGTGATAAGATCATGCCGGTGAACTCTAAGTGGGATATCGACGCACTTTTCGAGGCACTGCATTACTATAAGAATAAGAGTAATAAACGACTCACACTTGAGTATATTTTAATCAAAGGAGTGAATGATTCTCTGGATCAAGCTACCATTCTAGCCAAACGTGCTAAGTCACTAAAGGCGCTAGTAAATGTCATCCCCTATAATACTGTAGAAGGTCTAGACTGGGTGCGTCCTGATGATGAGCATTGCCACAGGTTTAGAAATACAGTGCGTGATGCTGGAGTAACGACCACTATGAGGATCGAGAAAGGTCACGATATTGACGCTGCTTGCGGACAGCTTAGGCTAAAGCAGGAAACAGAAGAGGGGATAATCAAAGCTCCTATTAAAGCTTAGTAACTCTCTTTTCATGCAGTTTTGCAGCATGTTTCTGCCAAATACCATTTTTACCAATCACTTGATTTGGGTCGACCCCAATTTTGGCTAAGATTTTATCAAACTGATCATTCGTCCAGAGTGCGATTTGACGATAGCGATAAATACCTAATATATTAATCTTAGAAGAAATGTCAGGTGATAGTAAGTCTATTTCTGTTAAATCATCAACGTCATCAGGCTCTTCTTGAAATACGATTCCTAGTTGAGAATCAATCGTAACAAGTTCATCAGCAAAATCATTTAGAATAGCTTCCATGATATCGATTCCTGAGAATGTGTCACCATGAGTTTCATCGACGATCTTAGAGAACTTGCGAGTTATTACAGCATTCTCTTCTTTGAGCGCACTTAGTTCTTTAGATTCTTTATTACGTTCTAACTCCATTTCGTCAAGCTGCTTGCGCAGATCTTGAGCTTTAGATTCAAAGCTATTATTCTCTTCATTCAATACTCCAGACTCTTTCTGTGTTAAAATGTTTTCATCTGATAATTGTTCCCATTCTTCAGAGAGGTTTGCCTGCTTTTGGTAAAGTAGATTAAGCTTATCAACTAAATTATGATGCTCATCCATAGCTTCATTAAAGCCCTTACAGTGCTTAAACCATTTAGCCCAAGCGAACCACAGTCCGAGTGAAAAGAATACCATTATGGGTAGGAAAAGACTGAGTAAGTAGATAAATTTTTGGAAGTGTTCCATGAGAGGGAGGGATTATTGATTAGTTGAACCTTCAGGCTGATCACTATCTTTGAGATGGCTAGCTAGCTTTTCTTGGTGAGACTCTAGAATAGTAATCTTATCGCGGAGTTTAGAGTTGGTAGTCTGAATTCTACCTACGTTAACTTTATAATGTCTCCAGAGCAGGTAGCCAAAGAAAAAGCCGATTACTGTGAAACATAAGCCTATTATCAGCATCGTTTCTAATCCGTGGATATAGAACCATTTTCCTAGTGCTAGATGAATCATGATTTTTTATTGCTATAGTTAGATGGTTTGGAGTGATAGGAGCCTGAGGTGTCATCTTCTACCTTGTTAGGGCTCGCAGAGGGAGTATTATTAATTTTATCACCCTTTACTCTGAGAAAATCGTCGTAGACGTCGAGATTTTTAGGAATCGATTGGAAAGATCCTCTTGCTTTAAAATAGTCCTCTTGTTTTTTATAGATACCCTCGATGTATAGCCCATCTTTAGTGTATTCTATTTTAGCAATTCCCTCAGTCTGTTTCAAAAAATCACCTATGAACCGCTCTGGGATTCCAAGCCACCAGACCTCAAGATCCTGGTCAGTGTAGCTGAAGTTATTTGCAACGTAGGTCTTTTCATTGACTCCGATAGATGCAGTATGCGAGCTGGCTACTAGCTGGTATATGGCATCGCCCATCTCTTTGTTAGGCAGTGTACCGTGGAGTATAATTTTATTATTACTAAGTCTTTCTAGTGTAAAATCTAGGCTTGGAGCTTTAATGAGATTAAGATTGTTAGAGATCACCTCATCATCGTCTGTTGAAAGATTTTCAAATTCTCTGATTGTTTCTAGAATGGCTTGTTCGGTAGTCATTTCGCCAGCGAGCTTAGTTTGCATTGGAGTCCATTCTAACGAAGCACTTTGAGCTTTACATAAGTAGTATCCACATGACTCGAATAATAGGTCTCTATTTCGAATCGTAGTGAGCTCGTTGTTAACGATCAGTTCATCTGTAGATATCTGATTGTATGGAAATTCAGTGGAAGCTTCACAAAGTGTTTCTATCAACTGTTGCTTTTCATTTTCAGATGCTATTTCTCCTATGATTGAAAGTGTGTTTTTGCGGCTGTTTACTGCTATAGCGAAGTGGGGCATATTAGTCTTTAGCGGAGTATGTAGAATTCCGTTCGCAGTAGGCTCTATGTTTGGTGTAGTTGTTTCTCTTAAATGATCATGATCAGCTACAGCTACATGATTAGAGGACACGGTGACTGTATTCTCGGCCAGACCTTGCTTTATTATTCCCTGATAGAGTGGCTTGCTGAGGAATGTCAGCGATGCCAGGGCTATGAGAAATATTGATATGGATAGGAGTGAGTGCATTATGGAACTGAGGCTAGAAGCATTCAAAAAAGAACTTTAGCGAAAATCTGCCAAACTCTACACATATATAGACTGAAAATGACAACAAAAAGTCACATGTAGAGCATTTATATTTAGAATTATTTTATAGTATGCTTACTTATTTAGATTGGCTTAATAAATAAATAGGCTCATCAGTATTTTTTGCAAAACTTTAGCTATAACGCTCGAAATACCTTGACGTAGAGCAGTAGATGAAGGAGATTTCCGCTTCAACAGTACTTTCTGTGTGCACCGATCTGCACACGCTCAATATTCTCCTGATATCAAACATTACTCACTATGGCAGCCAAAAAAGCAGTTAAGAAATCAGCCAAGAAAACGGCAAAAAAATCCACAGCTAAGAAAGCGATTAAAAAAGCAGCTAAGAAGGCACCTAAAAAGGTTGTAACACAGCCAAAGAAAGTCACTAAGAAAGCGGCTAAAAAGGTAGCAAAGAAATCTGCAATAAAAAAAGTTGCTAAAAATGCACCAGCTAAGAAAACGGCAACTAAAAAGGTCGCTAAAAAAGCAGCTAAGAAGGCAGTAAAGAAATCTAAGTTAGAAGCCATGCTCGAAGCTGAAGAAGCTGAAAAGGTAAAGCGCGCTAGCAAGAGAAAAGCTCCCAAGAACAGAATCGACACACCTGAAATGCAGGAGAAAGTGCGCGAACTGATCAAGCTAGCTAAAGAGCAAGACTATCTCACCTACGATGACATCAACGAGATCCTACCTAATGATATGGTAGAGCCTGCTGATGTGGAAGCTATCTTAGAGCGACTTCGTTCTATGGAGTTCGACATCATCGATGCCTCTGAAGTGGACCGTTACCGTACGGCTAAGAAAGATGGTAATGACGCTACAGAGACTAAGACTGAACAGAAACTAGACATTCTAGATGATCCAGTCCGTATGTATCTCAAGCAGATGGGACAAGTGCCACTTCTCACTCGTGAGCAAGAGGTCGAAATATCTAAGCGTATCGAAGATGCTGAAATCAAAGTACAACACTATCTTCACCGTTTCGGCTTCGTAGCACAGTCTTACATCAATCTAGCTGAGAATTTAGTGAAAGGGAAAGAGCGTTTTGACAGAGTGATTCTGGATAAGAAGATCGAGAGCAGAGAGCGCTACATGAAAACGCTGCCTAAACTCTGTGATCAACTCCGTGAATCACACGAAGAAACAGATCTCACATTCCGGAAGCTACATGCCAAGAACCCACGTGGTAAAGCAAAGCTAGAAGCAGAGTTAGAGAAACAACTTAACAACATTGCTAAGCTTTATGGCAGATTCTACTTCAAGCAGAAAGTAGTAGAAGATTTCTGTGAAGAGGTAGAAGAATATCAGAAAAAATTATGGAAATTCGCACGCAAGCTTAAGACGAATCCTAAGGACAGTGAGTTTGAGACTAAGATTCGCGAAACTCAGCAACTCTCTTGGCATACCGCTGAAGGCTTTGAAGATAATAACAAGGATCTCCGTGCATGGATGAAGAAAGCGTATGGAGCTAAGACTGAAATGGTCGAAGCGAACCTTCGTCTCGTTATCTCGATTGCTAAGAAATATACAAACCGCGGACTTTCATTCCTCGATCTTATTCAAGAAGGAAACATGGGTCTGATGAAGGCTGTTGAAAAATTCGAATATCGCCGAGGCTATAAATTCTCAACTTACGCAACATGGTGGATTCGCCAAGCTATCACCCGTTCTATAGCGGATCAGGCTAGAACGATCCGTATCCCAGTGCACATGATTGAGACCATTAACAAGCTCATGAGAGTGCAAAAGCAACTGGTGCAGGAATATGGTCGTGAACCTACTCCTGACGAGATCGCAGACGAGATTCACCTACCAGTGGAGCGTGTCCGTGCAGTTCTCAAGATGGCTCAGCAGCCTATTTCACTCCAGGCGCCAGTAGGTGACTCTGATGATACATCATTCGGTGACTTCATCGAAGATAAGGCAGCAGACAACCCGATGGAAGAAGCGGGATTCGCGATGCTTAAGGAAAAGATCATTGATGTTCTGGACACTCTCACCGAGCGTGAGCGCGAGGTGTTAGAGCAACGATTCGGACTTAAAGATGGCTACAGTAGAACGCTAGAAGAAGTGGGTCGACAGTTTCAGGTCACTCGTGAGCGTATCCGTCAGATCGAAGCCAAAGCACTCCGTAAGATGCGCCACCCGACTCGTATCAGAAAGCTCGAAGGATTCATAGAGCTACCGAATATGTAATCGGCTTTAGATTATTTTAAGAAATAAAAAGGGCAGTGAGAATAATCTCACTGCCCTTTTATTTTGTAACTTATTAGTTTATCTGTTCAATTTTAAATTAGAGAGAGGTAGATTCGTCCTTCTTCATATCTACGAACTTAGCGCCAGATGAAGTTATCGCAGCCTTTACCGCTTCTTCATCGATAGCTACGTCCTTGTTGAGGTAGAGTTCGATTTTGTTGTTAACGAAAGCTGATGAAACGACATCCATTTTTTCTAAAGCCACACGGACTTTTTCTGCGGTGTCACTTCAGCTACCAGTGCCTTTTACATTGATAGTGTAGGCTGCTACTGGTGTAGTAAGCTCTGCACTTTCCATGGATACGAGACCTAATCCCTTAGCTGTGAGTTGCTTTGTGATTTCTTCCTTGTTGAGCTCAGTACCTGCTTCGACGAAGACGGTAGCTCTCAGACCAGAAAGTTTAACTTTAGTAACTCCAGATTGTGCTGTTAAGACTGAACTAGTCTTATTTCCCACTCCTCAGCCCTTGCCAGATACTGTGACGATGTAAACTGGTACATTCGTAGCTGTATCTGCTGTATCTGGTGTTGGTGCTGCTTCTGTTGCTACTTCTGGTTTAGCTGTTTTAGCTGGTGCTTCTGTGGCTGGCTTGTCTGCCTGAGTCGTCGGTGCATCTGCATCTTCTTTGCATGAAGCAAGGAAGCAGAATGCAGTGCCAAACGATCCAACAGTTACGACTTTAGTGAATTGTTTTAATTTCATAGTATTATATTTATAATAAGTTACGGCAGAAAGTTACTCTATATCTCACTTGTGTCTAGGGCTGATTTCAGAAAAAGTTGTTACTTAATTCTTCTCAATTACTAGAATATTAGTGATATTCAGTGAATGCAGAAACTACGTAAAATTGATTGCCATGTTCATTTAGTCGGAGATGGATCTGCAGGAAGTGGATGCTGGTTCCGGCTGCCTGGACTGTGGAAAAAATTTCTAGGACGAATGATGATTAAGGGAGTGGGTTTGCCGACTGGTCTTATGAAAGATGGTCTAGACGAAGCCTATGCTAAGAATCTAGTAAAGCAGGTAAAAGAAAGTTCACTAGATGCTGTGGTAGCTCTGGCTCAAGATATCCCCTATGATGAAAGAGGAAATTCTATGGCGGATGAAGCACAGTTCTATGTACCTAATGAATACGTAGCGAAGCTAGCAAAAGAGAATCCTGAAATTATTGGCGCATGCTCGATCCACCCTGGACGGCCTGATGCGATGGGCGAATTAGAGCGGTGTATTGAAGCGGGGATGCCAGTTCTGAAGTTGCTGCCTAACTGTCTCAATATCGACTATTCTGAGAAAAGGTTCATTCCATTTTGGGAACGCATGGCCGAGGCAAAAATGATTCTACTCTCACATACTGGAGGGGAAATGACGGTGAAAGTATTTGATCACGCATTCAGTGATCCTAAGAAATTAGAAATTCCGTTAGAGTGTGGAGTTAGAGTAATCGCCGCGCACTCGGCAGGGAGGAGCGGGATTTTCGATATGGACTGGACTGCTGATCTGCTGGATATGTTTAAGAAATACCCTCAGCTGTATTCGGATAATAGTGCGCTCTGTAGTATTAATAGGGCGAGAACGCTTAAGCACATCTTACCAAGGGGAGTAAATCAACGAATCATCCACGGTAGTGATTATCCAGTTCCCGTATCAGGGTTGGGTCCATTCTTGATGGGTGAACTAAGTTGGTCCGACTATAGAGAAACTTCTGGGTCTAAAATCCCGAACATCATAGAGCGTGATTACCAGCTGAAAAAGCACATAGGATTTTCAGCTGATACATTCACGCGTATGGATGAACTTTTAAATGAAGTCTAAAGACTAGATGTCTGAAACTTCTAGCTGTAAAACTTCAGCTTTTACTTTCTCTGCCAGTGGCGTTGAGAGATAGCGTTCAGTAGATGAAGCCGCCATCACTACGATACGCTTGCCTTCATATTCAGGACGCTTAGCGAGCTGCATAGCTGCCCAGACTGAGGCTCCACTAGAAATTCCAGCAGGGAGACCTTCGACCTGTGCTAGCTCTTGGGCAGTTTCAAATGCATCTTCATTTTCTACCAAGATACACTCGTCTATGATGTCAACATTGAGATTATTAGGGATAAAGCCAGCACCGATCCCCTGGATCTTATGTGGTCCCGGGCTGCCACCAGAGATAACTGGGCTATTGGTAGGTTCTACTGCTATTATCTTTACGTTAGGATTACGTGATTTTAGAACTTCACCTACACCAGTGATGGTTCCACCAGTTCCTACACCTGCTACGAATGCATCTATGTTACCATCGGTAGCATCCCAGATTTCCTCTGCAGTAGTTTCGCGGTGAACTTGTGGGTTAGCAGGATTATCAAATTGTTGTGGCCCGAAAGCTCCTTCACCGTGTTCTTCTATGAGCTGCTTTGCCTTAGCGATTGCTCCACCCATACCTTTAGCAGCTGGGGTGAGAACGATCTCAGCTCCAAGCATGCGTAGTAAAATACGGCGTTCCACAGACATGCTCTCTGGCATAGTAAGCACACAGCGGTAGCCTTTTGCTCTAGCGATGAATGCAAGACCAATACCTGTATTTCCAGAAGTCGGCTCGATGATTACACCGCCTGGCTTGAGTCTGCCACTGCGCTCAGCATCTTCGATCATTGCCTTGCCAATACGGTCTTTGACACTGAACAGAGGGTTGAAAAATTCTCCTTTTACGAGGATCTCTGCCTTGAGACCTTCCGCGATTCCGTTGAGTCTGATGAGTGGTGTGTTGCCGACGGTGTCGACCATGCTATTTGCTATTTTGCTCATAATGAATCTATAACTACTCTTCTCAGGTTTTTTTGTCAAACTGAGATAGTGACTTTATCCTAGGATCTCTAATTTAGAAGAGGCAAAAAAAATCCCTAGATCCATTAGAATCTAGGGTTATTTAGATTGTATTTATAAGGGACTATGGAAGTCTTGGCTTCCAGCTTCCGTCATAAGCTGAACTTGGAGCAGCAGTTGGCGCATATGAATTACGAGGTGTAGAAACTGGATTAGGAGCTACGCTTTTAAGTCCTCTTGGCTCTTGGTAGGCAGGGCTTGTGCCATCATAGTGATACGTTGTGAAATTACCATCATGATGAGTGTCCTTTACAAGACGTCCCTTGTGATCGTAGTGCTTCACTTCGAGTGGTGCGCTTGATTTGTTGCCGCAGCAACCGCATGATGAAAATACCGTTGCGAGAACGGCAGTAGCTAAGGTAAGAAGTAATGTTTTCATGTAACTAAATCATTATCATTAAAAAAAATTCCCGTCTAGTGTAAACTTCCGCTACGAAGATGATTTAGACAATGAATAGTGTTTCCACTAGGAGAATTCCATTGAAAGGAGTTCATTATGGCTGAGTGAACCCAGTCTAGAGAAGCAGATACTGCATCTACCATTTCTACTCCGTGAGCTAATTGGGCGGTTATAGCCGCTGAAAGTGTGCAGCCTGTGCCATGGGTGCAGGCGATGTCTATCTTAGATGCAGTGAAATGGTGAGCCAGGCCCTCATGCCAAAGTATATCTAGTCGGTCATCATCCCCTGGTAAATGACCACCTTTTAGCAGACAAGATGTGTTAAATTTCTCTGCTAAATCTTGCGCCGCTTTTTCTAGATCATCCTTTGTCTCTACAGGTCTGCCTAGTAATACTGATGCTTCAGGCATATTAGGAGTAATTAGGGTAGCGAGTGGTAGAAGCCTGTCTTTATAAGCGCTGATCGCTGATTGATCCACTAGACTAGCGCCTGATGTAGCAACCATAACTGGATCTACTACGAGAGCGATATCTGATTTTTCTAATAATTCGTAAGCCGCTACTAAGTGCGCCTTAGAATAAAGCATCCCAGTCTTAACAGCTTTGATAGGGTAAGTGCTAAGTAATATTTCAAGCTGCTCCTGTAAGATAGCAGGGGGAACAGGATGGATAGATTCTACATGCTCAGGAGTTTCGGCAACTACACAGGTTACGGCCGTGAGACCATGGCATCCATGAAAGGAAAAAGCCTTCAGATCTGCTTGGAGACCAGCGCCTGATGAGCAGTCTGATCCCGCGATGGTGAGTGTGACGGGAGGTTGGACAGAGTTTGGAATATTCATGATATGATTTTATCTAGTTGAGAGATGAATTTGACGATTTGTTTAGCGGCGGCCTTTGGTCGAGATTGGAAAAGTAGATGAGGTGAGTCGAACCAGCGAGTCTCAGCATGGGGTAAATGACTCTCTAATTGATTCTGGATGTCCCATGGTATCAGTGCATCATGCTGTGCTTGTAACAGAAGAAGTGGGGTGTCTGAAATGGCAGGTAGGTTAGCTTCCTCCAGAGTCAATACGCTACGCAATCTCTGCGAGAGTATTTTAGATGGGATAGAGTTAAGTAAACTGCGAAGTTTGTTGAGCTTTTTCTTCTTAACATTTTCTCCGAGCAGAAAGTGCTTCAGAGCTGCTCGTGGAGGTGACACCATAAATAATGGGCGTAGTGGCAATAGACCGAAAGTCATATTCACTGGGCTGGCGCAAAACCCAGCAGCGATGACGACAGCGCTCACCTTATCTGGGTTAGCGTCTGCTAGACGAAGAGCGATGGGTGCCGAGAAGGACTCTGCGATGATCAATAATTTAGGTGTCTCAATGCTATCAATATTAATTTCCTGTTGAATCCATTTAACAAGAGAACCATATTTCTGCTTAATGTTTTGAGGGTAGGTTAGAGCATTGTAGTTAAACGTCAGCCCTTTTTTAGCTGAGCGTTTATTTAAATGCCTGATAAGAGCAGCATATAAATCAGCTGTCCCATGCAAGCCAGGAAGCAGTAGGCAATCTATAGATTGAGTCGGTTGAATCGATGAATCATTCATTGCATTAAGTGATCACATAAAAAATTTCGTGCGATCTGTACTATGATAGCATTTCCTTGAAGCATAGCAAGAAAAGTCGATTGCTTTTCAGACGATTTTACAAACCCGATCTATTGATTCGCTGCTGCATCTCTGATCTTCTTGAGATATTTAATATAGCGTTGATTCGCATTGAAGTCAGGATCTTGTTTAGGGTATCTAAATGGATTGTTATCACCATATAGAGCCCATGGTCCCCGTGTGCGGATGCGGTAGAAATCGATAAATCTCCAGTGCACTTTATCCCCTGATTTCATGCCTAGATAATCACGGATAGCAGGGGATACATCGATACCTGCTCCCTTATTTTCCTTATTCTTAGGTGGCTTTCCTAGGAATACATATTCGTAGTCAGTGGTAGTCCAGGGACCACAGTCTTCCCATTGTGCGTAGCATACCTTTCCTTTGAAAACGATCTGCACCCAGCGTCCTTTACAGGTAGTTTTCCCTGGTGGCTTCATTGCCCTGCGGAACCATGGAATGACCTTAGATGCCTCCGGTTTATGCTGACGATGGTTGATCACATCATTGTAGGGAAGGGCTACGTAAAATGAGTTCTGTCTCGGCGTAAATGCGATGGGGCGGAAGCCTACGCGTAGTGCTTTATTCGGGTTGTCATAACCGCCATAGTTACGCTGCCATTTAGTGTCCCATGAGCTCGCTTTATTAGGAGTGAGATTACGTGGTGTAGGCTCTTCACCCACCCAGAAGACAGTCGCAGTGATATTCTTATGCCAAGGATATGCCCTAGTCTTGTATGGATCTTCAGGTCGTTTCACTCCTCCAGTAGGAGTCGTAATGCTAGGGCCAGATTTCTTAGAATTCTGCGCTTCAGATTGCTGAGTCATTACTAGAAATACTAAGAGAATGCTCGCTATAGAAAATACTGGTTTCATGCTTACTTATTTAGATATTGGACTACTTTCTTCAGGGCATTAGCGCGGTGGCTGAGTGTGTTCTTAATCTCCTCACCTAGCTGTGCAAATGTCTGGTCATAGCCATCAGGAACAAATAGAGGATCGTAGCCGAAGCCACCATCGCCAGTCAGTTCAGAGATGATACTTCCCTCAACTGATCCATCGAAATACGCCAGGACTTCACCAGCCTGAGCCAATACCATCACACAGCGAAATCTAGCTGATCGTAAAGTGTTCGCATCTAGCTTGCCTAACTCGTTCATTAGTTTAGCATTGTTTGCTTCATTATCTCCATCTTTGCCAGCATATCTAGATGAGTAGACTCCAGGTTCTCCGCCAAGTGCATCCACTTCGAGCCCACTATCATCAGAGAGTATGATGCCTTCTGTAAGCTTACTGATTTCTACTGCCTTAAGCGTAGCATTCTCTAGAAATGTAGTGCCAGTCTCAGCTACTTCAGGAAAATGACTGCATTCCTCAGCATTTAGATCGATCACTTCATAAACAGCGCCTAGCATTGAGCGTATTTCTTCCGTCTTATGGGAGTTTCGGGTAGCAATGAGAAATCGTTGCATAGAGTCTGATACTGAACTTAACATGACTATGTATTATGAGAGATACTCGGAGATTCAAGCGCGGAATAATGAAATTTTTACACATTTTGAAAAAGAGATCGCCAGTCAGTGTCGCTATAGTTTATAGATGAAACATATGAAGAAGATATTTGCAGCTTGTTTGATAGCATTCAGTCTCACCTCAGTAACAGCCTCTGCGCAAGAAGGTGAGGTAGATCCAGTGCAGTCTGCCAATGACGCTCTGCCAGACGCATCTAAAAAAGTTCAGAAAAAAGCCTGGCTCACTTCCATAGAGGAAGGTCTTAAAAAAGCTAAGGCACAGAACAAACTCGTATTAATCGAATTCACTGGCTCTGACTGGTGCCCACCTTGCATGATGATGGCTAAGAAGGTATTCAGCAAAAAAGCTTTCCTAGAGGGAGTGAAAAAAGACTTCGTCATCGTCAAACTAGATATGCCTAACAGCAATGCTGATCTTAAAAAAGCGAACGGTGAGTTGATGAAAAAATATAAAGTCAGAGGCGTTCCTACAGTCCTACTCTTCGATGCCGAAGGAAAAGAATTTTCACGTTTCGTGGCATCTCAACACAGAACAGTGAAGGACTTTCTCAAGAAGCTCGATACTGCCAAGCGCAGAAAAGACATGTTTTAAGCAACTTCAGCACACTTACCTATGGATCCATATAAATCTCCACAATCTAAGGTCGATAGTGCATCAAACTTGAATTGCAGTTCGTCTAGTGGAGTTACTAATGCAGACAATCTTTTGGGGCCTAGTCCTCACTGCGGTAGCATTAATGGCAAGAAAAGTACTTTGTCCCAGCAACGACCGAGCATCATTTTCTTTCTGCTAGTGGGATGGATTTATTTATTGGTTAAATTAATTACACGCAAGACTACCGTCCTATGTGGCGACTGTGACGAGTATTATAAAGTCTAGTCAGAAATTAAACGTGCATCTTCACATATCTCAGTTATACAAAGCGCATGTGGAAAGGCAGATTCGCTCAAGCAACAGCAGACCTCGTGCAGCAATACGGGGAATCCATCTCTTATGATTGGAGACTTTATAAGCACGATATAGCAGGCTCTATAGCCCACGCGCGTGCTCAGGTACAAGCAGGATTACTCAACGACGAGGAGTTTTCTCAAATAGAGAACGGTCTTCGTGAAATTGAGAAAGACATCGATGCTGGAAACTTCGATTTCTCAATAGAACTCGAAGACATCCACATGAACATCGAGTCCGAGCTCACTAAACGCATCGGTGCAGCAGGAGGGAAACTCCACACAGCCCGCTCACGCAATGACCAAGTCGCTACCGACACACGTCTATACTGCCGTGAGCAAATCGGAGTTATTTCTGATCATCTCAGCGCATTACAGAATGCTCTGCTAGATAAAGCGGAAGAATACGCAGGCGCAGTCATCCCTGGCTATACTCACTTACAACGTGGTCAGCCAGTCACCGTAGGTCACCATCTACTAGCCTACGTAGAAATGATAGCCCGTGATCTAGATCGCCTAAATGATGCTCGTAAGCGTGTCAACGTATCACCACTAGGATCAGGAGCGCTCGCGGGATCTACTATTAATCTCGACCGTGAGCAGATCGCCGCCGAGCTAGGCTTCGATAGTATCACGACGAACTCTATGGACGCCATTTCAGACCGCGACTATATCATGGAGTTACTCTTCGATTTCGCTCTCGTAGGCACACACCTCTCAAGACTATCTGAGGACCTCATACTTTGGTGTTCTAGCGAGTTCGGCTTTGCCACACTCAGTGATGCACACACCACCGGCTCATCACTCATGCCGCAGAAAAAGAATCCAGACGTATGCGAGCTCACTCGTGGTAAAACTGGTAGACTCTACGGAAATCTAGTTTCGCTCCTCACCTCTGCAAAAGGTCTCCCATTGACCTATAATCGTGACCTTCAGGAAGATAAAGAGCCTCTATTTGACTCTATTGACACTCTAATCATCGCCCTGAGCGTAAATACTGAGATGATTTCTGACATGGTGGTAAATGTAGATGCATGTGAAGCTGCCGCTAGTGATCCTTTACTATTGGCGACAGACCTAGCTGACTACTTAGTGAAGAATGGAGTGCCTTTTCGCTCTGCTCACGAGCTTGTAGGTAAAGCTGTTGCGGTATCTGTGGAGACCAAGACACCACTTGATAAACTGGATCTAACAAAAATTTCCGAGCACTACGGTGCTGATGCCAAAGATGTTTTCAACCTCCAAACTGCGCTCGCTGCTAGGACGAACCCTGGCGCCCCAAGTATAGAAAATGTAATTAGTCAAATTTCTCACTGGCGGAATCAATAATGTTTGTATACTCATGTTGGATAACTATTATTTAACATTATGAGTGAACAACTTTGGTACTACATTGACGCAGCAAATGCCCAGCACGGGCCTATCACCATCCCACAACTACAGGCTCTAGTGGCCAACAATGTAGTAAATCCAGCCACGACCGTTTGGACTGAGGCTCTTGGCGATCAGTGGATACCTGCTAGTAACGTAGAGGGATTATTCCCAGCGGACATCCCTGTAGAGCTTCATCCAGAGACCGCATCCGTAGCAGTCCAAGCTTCAGCTCAACCTGCAGACCCTGCTGTAGTAGCTGAAGAAATAGCCCATGCTGTAGCTCCACCAGAACCTGCTCCTACACTTTTAGCTGCTCCAGCTCCAGCTCCAGCTCCAGCTCCAGCTCCAGCTCTCGCAACACCAGCAGTAGCGGCACCCGCTTTACGTGCTCCAGATCCTATCGCTGCTGAGCCCCAGCAGCCGCAGCTTGCGCCTACATCCCCGATGCTAGCCTCGACACCTACTACCCAACCAGTGGCTGGTACAGTAGCTCCAATACCAGGAGTAGCAGCTCCAGCGCCTGTTCAAGCAGCAGCTCAGGCTCAAGCCCAAGCAGCGGCCCAAACACAGGCAGTGCCAGTTGCTGAAGATAAACCTAAGAAAGGCAAAAATGTTTTAGGTATCATTCTCTTAATAGTAGGTCTCGGAGTCGCTGGATATGGAGGCTCTCTACTTTCATCACCAGACAGCGCAGGTCTCGCATACGGTCTACTGGGTGGAGGTGGCGTAATCGCAATACTAGGTCTCATCATGACTCTGAAAGGCAAGAAGGTCGTAGACTCAGTAGCAGTTGGGGCAGGTGGCACACTTCCAGCTGGAGGTGAGCTGGGTTCACTAGGAGGAATTCCAGCAGCCGCTCCCGGAGCAGCCCCAGCAGGAACTTTTGATGTATCTGCCACTGCAAACGTAGAGCCCATCCCAGCAGGAACAGCCCCAGTAGCCATCAAGGCAAACCCGCTTATGCCGACTAATCCAGCTGCTGACGTAGCCGCTAAGCCTAGCCCGTTCGCAGGAGTATCAGCCGCTACTAAGCCAAACCCACTTCTCGGAAACGCAGCAGCCATTAAGCCTCAGAACAAGCTGAATACCAAACTGCCAGCTCAGCCTGTAACTCCACCAGCAGACGCTGGTCAGAGTTAATCACTTTACCCTAACCTAACAAAGCTTACCCTTAACTAGGAAACTGGTTAAGGGTTTTTCTTTTCATTTACCAAACTACCACTACAGTCCCGAAAATTTTAACGACTGACAATTTAAGACTTATGAAACCGACCGCAGCTTTTCCATTTGATACCTTTGAGCCTAAGTGGCAAGCCCACTGGGAAAACAACGACACCTTTAAAGTAGCCAACCCTGGCGAAGAAGGATTCGATGCTACTAAGCCGAAATACTTCGTGCTCGATATGTTTCCTTACCCATCAGGAGCAGGTCTCCACGTTGGTCACCCAGAAGGCTACACAGCTACTGATATCCTAGGTAGATACAAGCGAATGAATGGTCACAATGTCCTCCACCCGATGGGCTGGGACGCATTCGGGCTACCTGCTGAGCAATACGCTATCAAGACAGGTCAGCATCCGCGTGTCACTACTGAGCAGAACCTCGATAATTTCCGCCGTCAGCTGAAATCACTAGGTTTTGGCTACGACTGGAGCCGTGAGATCAACACCACTGACGCAGAATACGTCAAGTGGACACAGTGGATATTCATCCAGCTCTATAATTCTTATTTCTGCGAAAAAGAGAAGAAAGCCAAGCCAATCTCCGAACTAGAAGCCAAAGGCTATACCCGTGAGCAGATGGACGAAGAACGCCTCGCATTCATTTCAGAAGCACCTGTGAACTGGTCACCAGATCTAGGCACAGTTTTAGCAAATGAAGAGGTAGAAGAATGGAAATCAAAAGGGCACACTGTAGAGCGTCGCCCACTAAAACAATGGATGCTACGTATTACAAAATTTGCACAGCGCCTCATAGATGATTTAGGACCACTCGACTGGCCAGAATCTATCAAAATGCTTCAGACAAACTGGATCGGAAAATCAATCGGTGCTGAAGTTAAATTTAATATCCAAGGCAACGAAATAGAAGTCTTCACCACTCGTCCAGACACACTCTTCGGAGCTACATATATGGTGCTAGCTCCTGAGCATTCACTCGTCTCAGATATCATATCAGCAGAACAGAAAGAAGAAGTCGAAGCCTACGTCAAAACCTGCGCTACCAAGTCAGATATGGAGCGTGGTGAGATGAATAAGGATAAGACAGGTATCTTCACAGGAGCCTTCGCTACTAACCCAGTAAACGGAGAGCAAATCCCAGTATGGATCGCTGACTACGTGATGATGGGCTATGGCACCGGAGCTATAATGGCTGTCCCTGGACACGATGAACGCGACTACGAATTCGCAGAAAAATTTGAGCTTCCTATTATTCAAGTAGTAACGCCAAAGGGCGAAGAAAAATGGCAAGGATTCACTGGTAACGGAACTTCCGTAAACTCAGGGTTTCTCGATGGCATGAAGACTAAGGATGCTAAGAGAGCTATGATTTCATGGCTTATCGACAACAACAAAGGCAAACCACAAACCAATTTCAAACTCCGTGACTGGCTCTTCTCACGCCAGCGCTACTGGGGTGAGCCATTCCCTATCATCTGGGAAAATGGCAAGCACAGCACCGTCCCTGAAAGCGAGCTTCCTGTCCTCCAGCCAGACTTAGAAGACTTCAAGCCTACAGGTGACCCACGCGGGCCACTCGTCAAAGCTACAGACTGGATCAAATACAGCGAGACCGCCGAGCGCGAGACTAACACCATGCCACAATGGGCAGGCTCATGCTGGTATTACCTCCGCTACTGCGATCCTAACAACACAGAGCGATTCATCTCAAAAGAAGCCGAAGAATACTGGAGCAGCGATGGCGCAACTGTAGACCTCTACGTAGGCGGTACCGAGCATGCTGTGCTCCACCTCCTCTACGCCAGATTCTGGCACAAGGTAATGTTCGATCTCGGACATCTAACAACTAATGAGCCATTCAAAAAACTCGTAAACCAAGGGCTCATCCTAGGTGAAGACGGAGCTAAAATGTCTAAGTCAATCGGTAATGTAGTGAGCCCGGACGACGTAGTAGATCAATACGGGGCAGACTCACTACGCCTCTACGAAATGTTCATGGGACCTCTCACTCAGGTGAAGCCATGGCAGATGAAAGGAGTCGAGGGCGTATCACGTTTCCTAGCGAAAGTGTGGCGAGTCGCGATGACTCAAGCGGAAGACGAAAGCTGGAGCCTCTCTGACAAAATCACAGACGAAGCACCAACCGATAAAGCTCTTCTTAAAGTCACTCACGAGACTATCAAAAAAGTGACTGAAGACATCGAGAAAATGAGCTTCAATACTGCAATCTCTCAAATGATGATCTGCACCAATGCCTTCACCAAGGCAGACAAGGTGTCAGCAACATTGCTCCGAGATTTCCTCAAGTGTCTCAATCCATTCGCTCCACATATCACCGAAGAAATTCATTCTCACCTATCCGAGTCCTACCCATCAGCGAAATGCTCCACAGGCAATATACTCAGTGATCGTGGCTGGCCTAGCTTCAAGGAAGAATACCTAGTAGAGTCAGAAGTCACCGTGGTGATCCAGGTAAACGGCAAACTCCGAGCCAAGCTAACAGTCGCCAAAGACATCAGCAAAGAAGACATGGAAGCCCTGGCCCTAGCCGACGAAACTGTAAAGACCTACACAGATGGCAACACTGTCCGTAAAGTCATAGTGATCCCAGGCAAGCTAGTGAATATCGTGGCGAATTAGCTTTTAAAACAGATTTAGCTCATTCAATTAACCTTGTATCTTCCGGATTGATTCCGAGATTCTAAGGTTAAAGAGACGAATGCAATGTGACTGCCTCCGCTTCTGAAGGGGCCTAGGTTTCACTGCCGTGGGTTTCAACCCACGGGATACTACTATAGAAATAAGAATGAGCTGGAGGCACAGTGGAATGTGTGGCTATTATTCTCCAAGCTCTTTATTCAGCTTCTCAATCTCGTCAGTAACCTCAGTCCAACGAGAATATGCTTTTTCTAGTTTTTCGGCTAGGGCTGAGTAGGCGATAGAGGATTCCTGCATCTTGGCGCCATCGGAGGCTATTTCTGGTTTTTCCATGTGGGCTGAGAGAGTCTTTTGGGCTTTTTCGATTTCAGCAATTTCTGCTTCCTTAGTTACAAGCTCTTCTTCAAGTGGCTTGAGAATCTTACTACGCTTTTGGCGGTTCTCTGCATCGAGCTTACGCTGCTCTTTACGTGAGAGTTTTTCGCCATTGGCACCTGTGGTTACTTTCTTTGACTTCTTAGCGAATTGAGCCTGAGCTTTAGCTGCATTTTTCTCTTCTTCCTTTTTCTCTAGGAAATAAGTGACGTTACCTGCGAATAATCGAGGCTCTTCTTCTGGTCGAAACTCTAGTGTCGTAGTGACGATGGAGTCTAGGAACTGACGGTTGTGGGAAACGATGAGGTAGGAGCCAGGATATTCATTAAGCGCTGCTTGGAGCACTGCTTGAGATTGGACATCAAGGTGGTTAGTCGGCTCATCGAGAATGAGGAAGTTGGCAGGCTGGATGAGCATGCGAACGAGCGCGACACGTGAGCGTTCACCACCGGAGAGGACTCCGACTTTCTTGAATACATCATCACCACGGAAGAGGAAACAACCGAGAATGTTTCGCACGAGTGGCGCGTTCTCGCGAGAGGCTACCATTTCACAGGTCTCCATCACGGAAAGGTCTGGGTCTAGTTCGTCTGCATGGTTCTGTGAGAAAAAGGATATAGCGGACTTACTGCCGAGTGTGAAGTCACCAGAGTCGGGTTCTTCTTGTCCAGTGATGAGTCGGCAGAATGTGGATTTACCCGCTCCGTTAGGTCCTACGATTGCGATGCGAGCGCCCTTTTCTACTTCGAAGTTGAAGCCTTCGAAAATTTCAGTTTTGCCATAGGATTTACTGGCATTTTCTAGTTTAGCTACTGACTGTGCACTTGGAGGTGGCTTTGGGAATGTGAAGCTCATTACTGCGTCTTCTACTTCTACCTGAATGAGTTCAATCTTATCAAGAGCTTTGATTCTAGACTGAGCCTGGGTCGCTTTGGATGCCTTAGCTCGGAAGCGCTCAATGAATGCCTTTTGCTTTTGGATTTCTTTTTGCTGGGCAAGGTATGCTTTGATCTTAATCTCTTTTCTAGCCTTAGACTCAGTGAGGTAGTAGGAGTAGTTACCTGCGTATTCTTCTGCTTTACCATGGGCGAATGCGATCGTGCGTTTAGTAAGTGCGTCGAGTAGTGAGAGATCGTGAGAAATGATGACGATAGCACCAGGATATGCGAAAAGGTATTGCTCCATCCATTGCTGGGAATCTATGTCGAGGTGGTTAGTCGGCTCATCGAGTAGCAGCACTTCTGGCTCCTGGAGGAAAAGTTTCGCCATCGCGATACGCATCTGCCAACCACCTGAGAATTCGGAGCAATCACGATTAAAATCGCTGCGCTTGAACCCTAGTCCAGTGAGTGCGGATTCGATCTTCGGTTTGATACGGCTTGGGTCAAAGTGTTCTAGTTGGTGCTCTTTTTCACCAATTTTATCTAGTACATCGTAGAAGGGTTGTTCGTTTGGATCCATATCACCTAACTTTTCAGAGAGGACATCGATTTCGGTCTGTAGTGCCTTTGCCTCGGCAAATGCAGACTCAGTTTCGTCCCAGAGAGTGATGCCAGAGATATGGATGCCTTCCTGTGGAAGATAGCCGATACGGCAGTTCTTAGGTTTAACGATTTTTCCCGCATTCTGCTCTAGAACACCACCGAGGCATTTCATGAGAGTGGATTTACCAGCACCGTTATGTCCGGCAAAGGAAATACGCTCCTTTTCAAGGATGGTAAATGAGAGGTCGTCAAAGATGACGCGTGGGCCGAATTCTACCCTAAGTTGTTTGATTGCAAGCACGGCGCAGGTGTAAGCAGAACTTCCACAATCATAAAGAAAAATCTGCAATGTCTCAGTCACTTAAGACGAGTTTGACAAGTGGAGCCTGATTTTTTATTTGTATAGGCACATGAATAAAAAATTAAACAGTGTTGGGTGGTTCGAGATTTATGTCGAGGACATGGATAGGGCAAAGAAATTTTATGAAGCAATGCTCGACCTAAAATTAGAAAAGCTCCCTATTCCAGAGGGAATGCCAGGTGAGATGTAGTCGTTCGGCAGTGATGAATGTGCAGATGAATTACCAGGTGCGCAGTGGGTGCTCTTGTGAAGATGGAGGGCTTCGGACCTGGACCTGGTGGAAGCCTAGTTTACTTTAACTGTGACGACTGCTCAATGGAAGAAGCTAGAGCTGGGGAGTATGGGAGGGCGATTGTTCAGAGTAAGTTCTCTATCGGAGAATATGGTAACATAGCTCTACTGGAAGATACGGAAGGGAATATGATAGGGTTGCATTCTAAAGTCTAAAGGCAACCCTATCACAAATAAATTAGCGAACCTCTCCTGGACCAAAGTCAAAGTTAATTTGAAGCCAGAGAGTGTCTTCTGTGTCACCACTTTCTAATTCGTCGTGGTTATATTGGAGTCTAGCATGACCACCGAATTGTTCTGTGAAGCTGAACTGGTGAGTGAGTGCGAGTGATAAACGCTTACGCTCTTCAGTCTCAAACTCACCGTCTTCTACACCCTCTACCCAGCCGTAGCGGGCAGTAACATTCCAGTTATCGTGGAAGGTATGACCTGCTTTTACCATGACACTTTGTTGTCCAGCTGAGCCGATATTTGTAGAGTCTGCTTCATCTACCCATTCTACATTTCGGTGAGTATATTCTACTCCTGCTACCCATTCCTTACCGCCAGACTCTAGACCGTTTTCTCTCCATTTGTAGAGATAGTCTGCTGAGAAAAGTTCGCTGTCTCTGTCGAAGCCATTTTCCCCTTGAGCATAGTTGAGCCCGATAGTGTGGTAGTTAAAGTCGTTAGCATTGTAGTTTAGTTGGGCTCTGACTGTGAAAAGTTGACCATTGAAATATGATTTTTCAGTAGTTTCCTCAGCATGATTATGATCAGCATCCGAGTGATCCTCTTCCTCTCCGTGTTCATGCTCGATAGCATTTCCATAACTACTAGAGATAATGAAATTTCCTGCACTGTAATTTTTAACCCAGCTGAGTTCTAGACCTTCTGTACGTAGTCCTTCTTCGCCTAAGAATAGTCCATTAGTCAAGTTAGCGTCTACGAAGTCCCAGCCGTGGAGATGAACATTATTCTGCATTCCTATTCTATTGAGATAACGACCACCTCTGACTTCGAAACTCCCTCCTAGGGCTTTAAGGTTTTTTATTTTCAGGAATCCTTCTTCCCACTCAGAATCAAATTCATCATCTTCATTGAGAAAAATATTTGTGTTGATGAATCCTTCTAGGAATTCATTTGCTCTCAAACTAAGTCCTAGATCGATTCCTTGTAGAGTTACTTCCTCACGTGGATCATGAGCATGAGTGGGCAGACCTTTTCCTGTGCCTACTGCTACAGAGGAGTGTGCCGTTACATCTAGGACAGAGCTCTCATTATTGAAGGGTAACTTAAAACCAGATTGAGCCGAGCTGATGAGTGAAGTTGCGATGAATAGTGAAGTTGTAATCTCGTATTTAAAATTCATGAGGAACTAATGCAACTAAATTGCATTAAGGTCAAATAGATTTGTTAATTTATATAATTTTATTTATAAGTTACTGATAGCCAATTTAAAAAATGAATATGAACTGATCAGTTGTTTACAAACTTGATCTTGTTTGTAAATTTTCATCATGGAATTTAAAAATGTCACTGCAAATGCTAAAGCTAATCTCTATTTTGATGGTAAAGTAGTCTCTCACGGGATCGTTCTAGAAGATGGCTCTACTAAAACATTCGGTATTATTTTTCCAGGCGAATACCACTTTGGCACCGAGGCTGCTGAGCGCATGGAGATCACAGATGGGGAGTGCACTTATGTGATCGATGGTGAAGACTCAACTCAAAGTTGTAAGGCTGGAAGTAGCTTTGATGTAGCAGCAAACTCAGGCTTCACTATTAATGTAAGCGATACAGTCTGCCAATATATCTGCTCTTATATTAAGTAGGATGAAGAGGGTTGTCTGCTTTTTCACAGGCTCTTTTCATATTTGCAAATATAGAGATAAGAAATAAAGCGCTGCAGACATTTCTAATAGTATTTAGATTTCTAAATAAGAAGCTCTCTTTGCGTAATTTTTGAATAGTCATTCTTTCCAATACCCACTTGATTTTTCGAACGCCTGACTCATCTAAAATTGAGCTGACGTCTGGCTTATCAATCTGCTCTCTGATGTTGCTGGCTCTTTCATACAACTTCTCATCCATAGAAATAAGGCTTATTTCTAGAATGAATGTAGCCAATATAATATAGAATAAAGGCGAACCTAATTTAGAAAATAGTGATAACATAAGCTGATTTTAGTTAAGCCATTCAAGTGGGTCTACCCCATAATATTCCTTTAACAGCTCGTAGAGTTCTGAATGGTCTTCATGAAGTTGCTTAGGCTTTTCGTAGAAGGTCTCAGTTGCTACGGCAAAAAATTCGGCTGGGTTAGTAGCACCGTAGTCATCTATGACAGTGGGTTTGTTCTTTCCAGTTTTCTTTATGAGCTGCTCGAATGCTGGCTTCATGGTGGTGACCCAGTTCCTGTAGAATCCTCCTGTTTCGAGGAAGGGAACTCCATCTCCTAGACCATCCTCTTGATCCAATTGATGAGCGAATTCGTGGATGGTGACGTTGTGACCGTCCTCTTGATTTCTGCCGCCAGAGACTACGCTAGCCCATGAGAGGACGATAGATCCTGTTGTCCAGCTTTCTCCTAGACGGACGCTCTCTTCTCCATGTTCGCCGATAGCTATGTAGGCATCTGGGTAGACGGAAATAGTGCGGAGTTTCGCATAGAGATCGTGTCGGATACGTAGTAATAATAAACATGCTTGGGCTGCGATGACGCGTTGCATGTGCGGAGTGACTTCTTCTAAACCGCCGCAGGGAGCGTAGGCTTTCTCGGCATTGAATACATGGATGAGTCCTTCGAGTTCATGTTGTAGGTTTTCAGGTAAACGATTATATAGAGGGAAATCTTCAACAAGTTCCTTACGCTGGCTGTCATTGAATCTCTGCTTAGCGAGTTCGTTTCTGCGAGCCGAACGCTGCTTGTTCAGCATCCGGATGAGGAGAAACGGGATTAGGAATAGCAGTGAAAGTAAGCAGATTCTGAGTAGGACATCCATGGGTTGATCCTAGCAGAGATTAAGTTAGAATCTATAGAGAACTTTTGAGACTGCCATTGGCTTAACTGAAAGGAAGAAATCTCCAAACAGATAAAAGTGCTAAACTAAGGATGGCGATGATGCTGAGCCAAAACCAAATTTTATAACCCATGCCTGTATCCAAAGACTTAGGAATCGTTTTACGGTGAAAGTGGATGCCTGCAATGACGACAATCAGAAGCATCACGGATGTAGCGACTCCACCCATGATGACCATGGCGGCAGGTTCTTCAAAGAGGAAGTAAGCGACGATCCATATAACAGGGATGATGAAGGAAAGTCTAGCGATCCATTTCTCACGCTGAGCCTGATCTCTGTAGTCCAAGAAACCTAAGCTTGAGAAACAGTCTGCAAATGTCCGTGAGAGTGCTGCTAGTGTCGCTAGAAGTGTGGAAAATAGGACTACGAAAGCACCGAGTAGAAAGACTCCTTTAGCTCCCTGACCGAAGGTGCTAGTAAACATAGCACTCAGTGTAGGGATGAGCTGCTCTCCATCTCCGAGTCCACCATTTGCTCTGAGAATTGATGCCCCTAATAGGTAAAAAGCAATCGTCATAACGGTGTAGACCACCATGGATAGTATAGCATCCATATACATGATGCGGAGCCAGCCATTTGTGCGCTCAGCCCACTCTTTTTCATCCTTTGCAGACTTAGGTCTAGAACCTGTCTTCGTAGCATAGCCTTTTTCTAACAGCCAGTAGTTGTAGTGCATGATTTCATCACCACCTACACCCGTGATGCCAAATGCTCCGATAGCAACACCTAGAAGAGCACCCTTGAGAATCGAAGGGTTAAAGGTTAATCCCGAGCTCATGTTATCTAGAGTCAGAGCTGTGCCTTCTGTTAGAGGAGCGGCATTTCCTATCATGAACACTTTTGCTAGAGCGAAGAATATAAGAATAGTGAATAAACCAATCAAGACAATCGATGTCTTTTCGATCAAAGAATATTTGCCTCCAAAGACTAGTAGCGAGACAAGGAAAGCCCAGATGAATACCCATACACTAGCAGAGATGCCAGGGATCACCATTTCACTAGCTAGCGCTACTGCTCCTAAAATACCTCCTACTTGTAGTAGCTTGAAAGGCATGAGTCCGATCCAAGACCAGACTGCCCAGTTGCCCTTGCCAAAGCGAGGTCCTGGGAGGTTATTTAGTGACTCCATAGTAGTCTGACCAGATGAGATAGTGTGGCGTCCATATTCTAGCTGGAGAGCGACCTTCACGAGACAAGAAATAATGATCACCCAGAGACAAACAAACCCAGCTTCAGAGCCAAACTTGGTGGTAGCGATGAGTTCTCCAGAACCAACGATAGAAGCGGAGAGAATAAGACCAGGTCCTAGGTAGCGCATTTTCGCTAGGAATCCTGTAGGAGGTGGTGCTACTAGGCTTGAATCTCGGGAGTAAGGATCTACTGGGGTGTTCATAATGTATTAGGTAATGGATTAAAGTCGCTCTAAAATTGACTAAAGCTTAGCATAGGAGGTCTTTGCTTTTTAGTGATTCAGTGGTAATGCAGAATTTGTATAGTATTATAATATTAAGTGAAGAACATTTAAGTTGCTGATCCCATTTTGTGATGTAGTTGATCGCCATTATGCGTTTTCAATAATTATCTCAGTATGAAAATTCCTTGCTAACATTATGTTTAAGTTAGCGATCTGTAGAGATGAACCTGTTGTGAAATCAAAATCACTTTTAATGGTAACGATGGGCTTAAAACATCTGATGGTAAAGCGTTGGCTTCATTTGAAATAGCTGTTTTAATACTCAATAATTTATGCAATTGGGTCAGGGCAATATTGACGCCTCTGGCACTTTAAGCAGTGATCACCTAGATACAGAGAGTCGATCCATTCAATCAGGGGGTCGACATGCTCTTTTTCATCAGTCAGTATCCCTGCCTCAAAGTTCCGTTTATGTGGAGATTTAGCACCTAGTCCAGCGCCTGTTAGATTGGCAGATGTGATGAAAGCTTGCTTGCCATCTATCACGATAGCCTTTGTGTGAACTCTCGGGCAGAGGATACGCTCGAAAAGATCGCTATTTATTAATGCTGGGTATTTATCAAAGTCCTTGCGGAATCGAGGTCCAGGTTCTTTGGCATGGATGAGGCGGATCGCAACACCCTGCTCTACTAGATCACTGAGTATTTCTAGGAAGGGGACAAAGCGTTGTTTTCTTCCTATGCCCAGTCCTTTTCCTACATGAAGGTCTTTAATATCAGCAGTGACAATCCAGAGGAATTTCTTAGTAGACGGGACTAGCTCCGCCATGATTCGATGGTAAATGGCTTCGTTGAGGAGGAGTTCGGTCATTGAGTTGTTAGATGAGGTTCTTCTGCTTAGCTATCCAGAGTGATGCTTGGATTTTAAAATCGATGAGATAACCTTGAATCTTTTTTTCAGCAAGAAATGAGTCCATGAATGCGAGTGGTATAATATGCACAGTAATGTCCTCACCTGCTACTCCTCCACCATCACCGACCTCTGTTAGCTCAGTAGCTGCAAAGAGGTGAGTGATCTCTGGAGTCATCCCAGCAGATGTTGGGGATGCTATAAGAGGTGTGATCGTTCCAGAGTAGCCGGTCTCTTCGATGAGTTCACGGTTTGCAGTATCAGCGAGTGATTCGTCTGCGAACTCTACCTCATCACCTACTAGACCAGCGGGGATTTCGATTACTCTACATTGAGTAGGGACGCGGAATTGCTCGATTAAGATGATATTTTCTCTATTTAGAATAGGCAGTATTCCTACGCAGGAGGTAGAGTTAGGTCGCTTAGTAAACTCCCACTTGCCATTTTGGTAGAGTCCGAGATACTTACCCTCAGCGATAGTCTTTATTTCGTCTGAATTACTCATCTTAGCAAGATGGTGATCTCGGAACGAAGAATGGTCAAGGTAGTAAACTATATAGCAAACATTTTGAATGTTATCTGAATCTCAGAATAGAATATTGCATTCGTATTTAGCTGCTCTAATCTTCAACAAACATGATAAAAGTGAGCCAGGTGCATAAAATTTACCCGAGTAGTAAAAAGGGAGAAGATGTGCATGCGGTGAATGACGTCAGTTTTGAGTGTAAACCAGGACGTGTCTTTGCCCTGCTCGGCCCCAATGGAAGCGGGAAGACAACGATGCTCAGAATGATTTCGACAATGATGCAACCAACTCGTGGATCTCTAGCTGTGGCTGGGCTAGATACGTCTAAGGACACGGAGAAGATCCGAAAGACGCTTGGATTTCTGACTGGAAGTGCAGGGTTACATGAAAAACTTAGCGCTGCTGAATCGCTTGAATTCTTTGGTCAACTACATGGCATCAGAGGCGACGAGCTTCGCAAGCGGAAGGAATTCTTAATAGAGCGATTCGAGCTAGGCGAATTCCTCAATAGAGCGACAGGCAAGCTCTCTATGGGACAAAAACAACGCGTAATGCTAGCAAGAACGCTCATCCATGATCCTCAGGTAGTGATCTTTGATGAAGCAACTACAGGTCTCGATGTTCTTGCTGCTAAAGGATTGATAGAGATTATCCGTGATTGTAGGCAGGAAGGGAAGACAGTGCTTTTCTCTACTCACATCATGGGGGAAGTAGCCATGCTAGCTGATGATGTGTCAATCCTACACGAAGGACGGCAGATCTATTCCGGTACTATGGATGAGTTAAAATCCCAGCAACAGAGTGTTAGCCTAGAAGACGAATTTATAAAACTGTTAGAAAGCGCAACAGAGAAGTCAGGGGGTAACTCATGATTGTGGTTTGGGCGACATTTAGAAAAGAAATCAGCGAGGTCCTGCGAGACAAGCGAACTCTTTTACTTACCATTCTAGTTCCCATGGTTTTCTATCCAGCTTTAATCATGTTGGCTGGTGGATTAGGAGCTAAGCAGCAGATGAAAGAGCAGGAGCGAAAGATCTATGTGGGAATTAACAGTGAGGAAGTGTCGCAGGAATTCGTAACTATGGTCATGGATCAGCAGGGAAAAGACGAGAGCATCGTATGGAAGCTATTAGAAAAAGAAACTAGCGTCAAAGAATCACTCCAAACTGGAGCTTACGATATCATTATCGACACAGAGCATGTGAAGAACGGAGAAGATAAACCTTATTATGAATTAACCATGCACTTCTTTTCCACCGCGAAAGGGGAGACTGATTTAGCAAGAGTGGAAGCAATATTCGCCAATTTGAAAGCTGAGATGATCGAGTCCAATATGGGTAAGATCATCGATATCTCCGAATACAAAGACTACGCCAGTGTTCGTGAAAGTACAGGCAGTAAGTTTGGTGGGATGGCAGCCTACTTTATAGTATTTCTAGCATTCACTGGCTGTATGGCAGTCGCTGTGGATGTAGCCGCTGGTGAGAAGGAGCGCGGCACCCTAGAAGCCATGCTGGTGACTCCAGCTTCTTTCTGGGAGATCACATTTGGTAAGCTAATATTTGTAGTAGTCATGGGCTTACTGTCGGTAGGTTCTACTGCATTAGGTATTGGTAGTATGGTTCTAGCAATGGGAAGTGCTGTCGAGGGTATGAGTCTGGGTGGTGTAGGATGGGTGAGTATACTGGGTATACTACTCTTGATTTTAGTAACAGTATTTTTCTTTGCCGTGCTGCTCTTTACAATGTCGATCTTGGCGAGATCTAGTAAGGAGGCACACATGCGCTGCTCACTACTAATGTTATTAATAGCTATGGCTCTAGTCTATTGCACACTGCCTGGGGTGGCCTCGACAGGAACTATCTTATTCATTCCAGTGCTTAATGTAGCTCTCTCTCTCCGAGCTCTTTGGGAAGGGTCTATGACACTGTTAGATTATACTACAGTAGTTGGTTCACTGGTAATACTTTGTGCTTTGATCATCTATTATGTAGACCGTAAGGTGAGCAATGATGCTGAGAGTATGCTCTTGAAATAAAATAAGCGCACTCAGTCTACATTCAGACCAAGCACGCTTATGAAATTTATGATTTAGAGGTAAGAAATTACTTCATGATAGCATCCATCTTCTTGTCGATGAATTCATATGCCTCTGGACTAGCAGTCTTGATGCGTTGCATGTGACCCATAAGTGCGCCCATTGCTGCTCCAAACTTAGCTTTAACTTCAGGAGCTGCCTCTAGTGCTGCCTCCATCTTGTCATCACCACCCATAGCTGCCATGCCTTTTTTAACCATGTTACCTGCATTTTCAAGTGCTGGCATAGCTTCTTTAGCTGACTCAAGATCTGTTACTCCTTCGAGTGAAGAGTTTATCTTGTCGAACATACCTACGATGCCGCTAGCGCCTTTTGGGATCGCTGCCATAACTTTAGCCTTAGCGTCTGTAGCAGCGTCTTCGATTTTAGCTTTTGCATCTGCAGCAGCTGCTTCTACCTTATCCTTACCTTCAGCAGTCGCCGCTGCTACTTTCTCCTTAGCGTCTGCAGCTGCTTCGCCCGCTTTCTTCTCAGCATCTTTACAAGATACGATAGAAAGTGGAAGTGCGAGGCCTAGACCGAGTGTTGTGAGTTTAGTTGTTAACTTCATAGTGCTGGTCTTCTAGTATTTCATAGGGCAATAGGCAATTCTAAATAGTGACAATAAGAGCGATCTCTATGGATGTATCGATTCAGTCGATACTCAAGAGTTCGTGTAAATCACTTAATAGCTTTAAAATCCCAACTCTTCTTTCTTCCCTAGAAATTTAGGCGACTTTGAAACTAGACAATCTAGTAGCATTTTAACTCTGGCGAGGCGTTCTCTATAGTTTGTTTTCTGCGCTGCCTTTCCCGAGACATCCTTTGCATTAATCCCTATAAAATCAATACCTGCTTTTTCTGCTAAATAGGCTGCACGTTCATTGTGGAATTTCTGGGTTACAAAAATGACTTCAGTAACCTCGAAGACTTCCTTCAATCTGACAACTGAATCTAGAGTCCTAAAGCCGGCGTAGTCACAGACGATTTTATTCTCGGGCACACCTTTCTTTATCAGAGCCTGTTTCATGTCTTCAGGTTCATTATAGTCATCCGAGCCATTGTCTCCAGACACGATGAATCCACGAATTCTATCTGTCTGCCAAAGCTCAGCTGCGGCATCTATACGATATTTAAAATACAAATTATCACGATTCCCAATCTTCTCAGCACATCCAAATACCAGTGCCACACGTTTGTCTCCCTTATTCAAAGGCATGTCTGGAATGTTATCGTAAAGCTTTCCTTCAGCCGCTCTTATAGCCGCCTTATTAGCCCACCAGATCAAGGTAGCACACATCAAGGCTCCTATCACTGCTAAGATCAGAGCATATTTCCAGAACTTCCATGTCCAGAGAATGCTTATGGTGTTTAGAATCTTCATGTTAATGTGAGTAATTTAGGGGATTAGAGTATCTATCAGATTTTTACATACGGTGAAAATAACGTAAGTCAAAAACGACGTAATTTGGATTCGACTTATAAAGCTGACTCTCGAAAAAAATACCCAGCCTCCTGATGAAGACTGGGTATTAAATTTTAGTTACTAGTGCAATTAAGCTACTGCATTTCTGATGAGCTCTAGGAATGAATCAGCTTCGAGTGCTGCTCCGCCTACGAGTGCACCGTCGATGTCTGGCTGTCCTAGGAGTTCTGCTGAGTTAGCGCCTTTGACTGACCCGCCGTATTGGATGCGGACAGCAGCAGCAGCTTCTGCTCCGTAGAGTTCTTCTACTACTGAGCGGCAGAACTTCTGGGTGTCTTGTGCTTGCTGTGCAGAGGCTGTTACGCCAGTGCCGATAGCCCATACTGGCTCGTATGCCATGACTAGATTTGAGATGTCTGATACGCCTTCGAGACCTTCTTTGATCTGTGAGCTGAGGACAGCTTCGAGCTGTCCACCTTCGCGCTCAGCGAGAGTTTCGCCGATGCAGAAGATAGGTGTCATGTCAGCGGCGAGAGTCTTCTTGATCTTAGCGTTGATCTGAGCATTTGTCTCACCGTAGATGCTACGGCGCTCTGAGTGTCCGAGGATTACGTAGTTGACGAATAGCTCCTTGAGCATGTCAGTGCTAGTCTCTCCTGTGAATGCACCATTTTCATTCTCTGACACTGTCTGAGCGGCAAGTCCGATAGCAGGGTTAATGTCATTGATGAGTGCAGATGCAGTCGGGATAGATAGGCTGTTAGGTGCGATGACGAGGTCAGCTTGCTCAGCGAGTTCGCCAGCAGCTCCGAGGAAAGTCTCTAGGAATGCAGCTACTTCAGCTGGTCCCTTGTTCATTTTCCAGTTGGCAGCGATGATTAGTTTACGTGACATATTTTTTTGTGGTTGTTGTTGGTAGTTAGTTAAATTTATTTGTTAGAAAGTGCAGCAACTCCAGGGAGTTCTTTGCCTTCTAGTAGTTCTAATGATGCTCCACCGCCTGTTGAGAGGAAGTCGAAGTCGCCTGGGTTACAGAACTTATTGGCAGCGGTGACTGAGTCGCCACCACCTACGATGGTGAGTGCGTCTGAGGCTGCTACTGCTTTTGCTAGTTCTATTGTTCCTTTGGCAAAGTTGGTTTTCTCGAATACGCCCATTGGACCGTTCCAAAGAATTGTTTTTGCTCTTGCTACTACTACTTTGAAGTCTTCTATCGCTACGTCACCGATGTCAATTCCTTCCCAATGTTCTTCTATCTCTCCGCCTTCTGAATAAGGGGCGGTGACTTTGGTTTCTGCGTCGTCTTTGAATTCTTGGGCTATGCGTGTGTCAGTAGGGAGGTGGAATTTGATTCCTTTTTCCTCTGCTTCTTTGATTAGCTCTAGTGAAAGGTCCATGAATTCATCTTGCACGAGTGAATCACCGATCTTGTAACCTTGAGCTTTTCTGAAGGTGTAAGCCATTGCTCCACCGATTAGAAATTCGTCAGCCTTTTCCATCATTGAGCGGATAACTTGAATCTTGTCACCTACTTTTGCTCCACCCATGATTACTAGGAATGGGCGCTCTGGCTCAGCTAGTTTTTCGAGAAGGAACTCAAGCTCGCTCTCGATGAGGAATCCCATAGCGCTCTGTGAAACGTGGTGTGTGACTCCTTCTGTAGATGCGTGTGCTCTGTGAGCTGTGCCGAAAGCATCGTTCACAAAGATGTCTGCATTGCCTGCAAGTGCTTTGGCGAATTCTGAGTCGTTAGCTTTTTCTCTCTCGTCGAAACGTGTGTTCTCTAACAGAACTGCATGTCCTGACTCAAGCTGAGCGCGGAGTAGTGTTGCGTTTTCACCGATGGTGTCGTCTGCGAATGCTACTGGTGCACCGAGTAGCTCAGCAAGGCGTAGACCCACTGGACGTAGTGAATATTTCTCCTCTGGAACACCCGCTGGGCGACCCATGTGTGAGCAGATTACAAGCTTAGCTCCATTCTCTAACAGATGTTTGATAGATGGAAGAGCGGCTTGGATACGAGTGTCGTCAGTGATTTCGAGGTCAGTGTTATAAGGGACGTTGAAGTCACAACGCATGAGGACTTCTTTGCCGTTTACTTGGATATCTTTGATGGAAAGTTTCATTTTTTGAAGTAGTTAGTAGAGAGTAGTTAGTAGAGAGTAGTTAGTAGTAGAGAAAAAAACAGGGGAGACTAATAGTTAGCCTCCCCTGTGGAAAATTTAGTTCATGTCGTTAATGATTAACTATGAATTAGACAGATGCTCCGAGCATCGCGAGACCTTCTGCAGATCTGTTTGAGTAGCCCCACTCGTTGTCATACCATGATGCTAGCTTTACCATTGCACCGTCTACGATGGTGCAGCCTGAGTCATAGATTGAGCTATGTGGATCTGAAACGATGTCTTGAAGAACAATTGGCTCTTCAGTGTAATCTAGCACACCTTTCATAGGACCTTCAGCAGCTGTTTTGAATGCTGCGTTTACTTCCTCAAGAGTTACTTCTCTCTTCAGCGTGCAAACGAAGTCTGTGATAGAACCTGTAGGTGTAGGAACGCGGTATGAGTTACCGTTAAGCTTACCTTTAAGCTCAGGGATCACCATGCCGATAGCCTTCGCTGCACCAGTAGATGTAGGGATAATGTTGAGTGCTGCTGCACGTGAACGGCGAAGGTCGCTGTGTGGTAGGTCAAGAATTGACTGATCGTTCGTGTATGAGTGGATCGTAGCCATCATGCCCTGAACGAGTCCGAATGAATCGTTAAGAACCTTCACCATTGGTGCTAGGCAGTTAGTTGTGCAAGATGCGTTAGACACGATGTGGTGCTTAGCAGCATCATACTTGTCGTCATTGATACCGATGCACATCATGAGATCTGGATCAGGAGCTGGTGCTGAGATGAGTACTTTCTTAGCTCCTGCTGTGAGGTGCTTGGAAGCTCCTGCGTGGTTTGCGAAGAAACCTGTAGATTCTAGAACTACGTCAACTCCGAGCTCTTTCCAAGGAAGTTGCTCTGGATCACGCTGTGCAGATGCAACGATCTTGTGTCCGTTTACAATGATTGAGTCATCATCATATGAAACCTCTGCGTCCAGCTTGCCTTGTGATGAGTCATACTTGAGTAAGTGAGCGAGAGTCTTGTTATCTGTAAGGTCGTTGATAGCAACGACGTTAGTGAGTTCTCCGTTTCCGATAAGAACTCTGAGTACGTTGCGCCCGATGCGCCCAAATCCGTTGATTGCGTATGTTGCCATAATTATAAATTTCTGTGTGTTGTTATTAGGCATTGTTGCCTGAAGCAGGATTATGATAGATCGATGAAGTCGTCAATAGGTTGTTTGTGTTAATTATGTATTTTATAGAGTGTAAAATCGACAGTTGACGATTATCGCTAAGAATGACGTAAGAAAATACAGGACATTTAAGCTTGGAAATGTATTCTGAGGGAGTTAAATATATAAAATTATGCCATCATTCACTAAAAACGATTTTACAATGCACTATGAAGTGCATGGAGAAGGAGAGCCTGTATTATGCATCATGGGGATTACAGCCCCTGGAGAATACTGGGCTGACCATTTAGAGCACTGGGACAAGAAATTCCAATGTATAGCTCCTGATAATAGAGGCGTAGGGTTTAGTGATAAACCTGCTGGAGACTATAGCACAGAAATGCTGGCTGCTGATCATGTAGCACTTTTAGATCATCTAGGTATTGAAAAAGCCCATGTTGTAGGCTGTTCTATGGGGAGCGTGATAGCTCAGCAGGTAGCACTGATCTATCCTGAGCGGGTTAAAAGTGTGACATTGATGTGTACCTGGGCTAGATGCGATGATTATGCTAAGTCTGTGTTTAATCACATAGTGGTTGCAAAGGCACACCTTAAGGGTGAAGAGCTTCTAGAGTATTTACAGTTACTTATTTTTGACAAGCGTAGCTGGGATGATCCAGAATTCCACCAATCAATGCTAGATGCTCGTGAGGATGCTAAACAAGCCCAATACCCACAGCCTCTTCATGGTCTAGCTGGACAATGCGCAGCATGCACATCTCATAACACTCTAAATGATCTTAAGAATTTAAAAGCTCCCGCACTGGTGATAGGTGGTGAGACAGATCAGTTCACACCTAGATGGATGGCTGAGGAAGTGCATTTGAATTTGCCGAACAGCACACTCCACCTTTACCCAAGATCAGGACACGCATTTCACTGGGAAAATCTAGAAGACTTTAATGAGCGCGTGGCAGACTTCATCTCTAACAATATTTAAATTATGTATTCTATAGGACTCGATTACGGCACTAACTCATGTAGAGCATTAGTGGTCAACTTAGAATCTGGCGCTGAGCTAGGTTCTGCTATTTTTCCCTATCCATCAGGAGAAATGGGTATCCTCACAGATCCCACAGATCCAAATGTAGCCAGACAAAATCCTCAGGATTATCTAGATGGATGCGTATCTATCATCCGTGGTGCGATCGCTGAGACTGCTAAAATAGACTCAGATTTTTCTGCTGATAAAGTAATAGGCATAGGAGTAGACACTACAGGCTCTACTGTGATTCCTGTGAATGAAGCTGGAACTCCACTTGCTCTAACAGATACTACTCTGAAAGATAATATGAATGCGAAAGTGTGGCTCTGGAAAGATCATACTTCATATCGTGAGGCGGAACAGATCACTAATTTAGCTAAAGACATGCGCCCTGAGTATCTGGCAAAATGTGGAGGCACATATTCATCAGAGTGGTGGTGGTCTAAGATTCTGCACATCAAAAATATCGATTCAGAAGTTTTCGAAGCAGCATTCTCATTCGTAGAACATTGTGACTGGCTCACAGCGGAACTCTGCGGAGACACGAACCCGCTCACTCTCAAACGCTCCGTTTGCGCAGCTGGTCATAAGGCGATGTTCCATGCTGGCTGGGGAGGATTACCTGACAAGGAATTCCTCACTCAGCTAGATCCAGCCATAGCAGAACTACGCGACAGACTCTTCAATAAAGCATACCCCTCAGATGAAAAAGCAGGTGATCTTTCACCAGAATGGGCTGAGAAGTTAGGTCTTTCAGCAGGAATAGCTGTGGCTGTGGGAGCATTTGATTGCCACATGGGCGCCGTGGGTGCCGGTGTAAAAATCGGAACTCTCGTTAAAATCCTCGGAACATCTACTTGCGACATCACTGTAGCGGATCAGTCCGTAGCAGACGTCCCAGGACTCTGTGGTCAGGTCGATGGCTCAGTAGTGCCAGGGCAGATAGGTGTAGAAGCTGGTCAGTCAGCAGTGGGCGATATTTTCCTATGGCTTATCAATCATGTAGTCCCTGAATCATACGGAAAAGACATGGGCGAAAAGTTTGCAAAACTAGGAGCTGAGATCGAAAAACTCTCACCAGGTGAAAGTGGCTTACTAGCTCTCGACTGGAACAACGGTAACCGCACAGTCCTAACAGACGTAAGACTATCAGGATTACTCATAGGTCAAACCTTACAAACACAAGCTCACGAAATCTACCGTGCTTATATAGAAGCAACTGCATTCGGAGCATTCACTATTATTTCAAGAATGGAAGAATACGGAGTAGAGGTAAATGAAGTTGTCAATACTGGCGGACTATCTCTAAAGAATCCAACTCTTATGCAGATATACGCAGATGTTATTGGCAAGCCAATGCGCGTCTCAAGTGTGGACCAGACTTGTGCTATGGGAGCTGGATTATTCGGTGCTGTGGCAGCAGGATATGCTGATCTTGAGACGCTTCAGGAACGAGCAGTTAGTTATCTAGACGTCGTTTACAAGCCGATCCCAGAGAATCAAGAAATTTACAAACGACTCTACTCACTCTATAAAACTCTCCACGATGCCTTCGGCAAAACAGGAGCACAAGGAAGTATAGAACACGTCATGAAAGACCTCATGGATATTCGCGACGAACAACGTAAAGCCAACTAGAATCATGACAAACGAACTTAAACAACAAGTAGTAGATGCTAACCTAGAACTCGTAAATGCTGGACTAGTCACCCTAACGTGGGGAAATGTCAGCGGCATAGATCGCGAGTCAGGACTGATAGTGATCAAGCCTAGCGGAGTAGATTATGATAAGCTAACAGTTTCTAACATGGTGGTAGTGAATCTAGATGGGGAAGTAGTCGAAGGCGACCTTAAGCCATCCTCAGACACCAAGACACACCTAGAGTTATACAGAAAATTTCCAGAGATAGGAGCAGTAGTTCATACCCACAGCCCGAGTGCCACGGCATTCTCTCAAGCTGGTGTAGGACTACCCTGCCTTGGGACTACACATGCAGATCATTTCTACGGAACAGTGCCTATAGTAAGAGCTCTAACAGCAGAGGAAGTCGCTGAAGATTATGAGCATTTCACAGGAGTAAGCATCGTAGAGCATTTCGAAAATGCAAAAATTAATCCTATCGAGATGCCTGGAACTCTGCTCAGCCACCACGCACCATTCACATGGGGCAAGACTCCCGCGAAAGCAGTAGACAATAGCGTAGCCCTCGAAGCCTGTGCATCAATGGCGCTCATGACCTATCAGCTGAACCCTGATGTAAAGCCTATACCAGACCATATCCTTAACCAACACTATCTCCGTAAACACGGAGCTAATGCTTACTATGGACAAGGCTAGCATTCCTAGGAATTAGGATCTGTGTTTATCTATACTCATCCATGGCATCCGTGTTGTTATTTAGCAAAGATTGATCAGAGTAGCACAGATGGTGACAGATTGATGGGTAAATAGATAATGCTGATTTGACGAATATCCTAGCGCATCCTATAATGCAGAATGATAGCTGGGACTCCGAAAGGAAAATTAAAATTTGATCCTAAATCTCTTCATTTCGAGGAGATTGGCTTGTATTTAGACGGTCACCGACCGAAATCTCTGGCTTTCGTCTCGCATGCTCATGCAGATCACTTCGCTCCGCACGATAAGATCATCTGTAGCAAAGGGACAGCTTATCTGTTAGAGAAAAGATTCCGTGTCGACCCAGCTCAGCTTATAGGTTTGGATTGGGATTCACCCTATCAGATTGATGATCACACTATCCGTCTTTTTCCAGCTGGACACATAGCAGGATCAGCCATGATTCTCATTACTAAGGATGATGAAAGTTTGCTCTACACTGGCGACTTCAAAACTAGGCAATCTTTAACAGCCGAGCCTCCTATTTTCCCGAAAGCAGATATTCTAGTGATGGAATCTACGTTCGGTTTACCTCATTTCGAATTTCCCTCTGCCGAAGTTATCCACCGAGAATTAGTAGAGTTCGCGGAGGCGGCTTTAGCAGATGACTGTGCGCCAATAGTGCTAGGATATTCTCTAGGTAAGGCGCAAGAAGCTCATGCGATTCTAGCCGAAGCAGGAATCCCAGTCGTTCTACACCGCACAGTCTATGAGATGGCGAAGGCATTCAACACACTAGACATCTATCCACTCCCAGAACCTCAGCGGTTAGAAAAGAAAATCCCTGAAGGACATGCGCTGATAGCGCCTCCGAATATGATCCGCTCTAGAGCACTGAGAACGATTAAAAAGAAGCGTTCAGTTATGCTCACAGGATGGGCTCTAAACCCTAGCGCTATCTACCGCTACCAAACGGACGAAGTAATCTGCCTATCAGATCACGCTGACTTCCCTGGATTGCTAGAGGCAGTGGAAAAAGTAGACCCTACGCTAATCTATACCTTGCACGGATCTACCAAGGAATTCGCTGCGGAGCTCAGATCTAGAGGTCGCGAAGCATGGTCGATCTACGGAGACGATCAGCTAGAACTACTAGCTAAACGGTCGCTCTCATCTGTAGATCATTCCGCCCCAGATCTCGAAAGACCAGACTGCCAAATGTCGCAACTTTCAGATTTACTGCAGCAACTTCAGTTAAACGGATCGCGTCTTAAGAAAATCGAACTACTCGCGGATTTCATAAAGCCACTTAATGAGACAGATCTAAAAATCGTGCTGAACTGGCTCCGCGAAACTCGGATCAATCGCCTAGGACCATCGATCATCAAACAAGGGATATTGCAAGCTGCAGCCCAACCACTAGCTCGCTACAAAACGATATCAGCTCAGCAAAATGACTCAGCAAGAACGGGACGCATCATGCTGGAGCTAGCGATGTTAGATCCACATTCGTTCTCTTTTCAAAATATCCATGCAGAGTTTACTAAGATCAACGAGATTTCGGTTCAATTAGAGAAAGTCAGCCTCTTTACAGCCTTACTAAAACGAAATCACCCGCGAGAAGGGGAGACAATCATTCGCTTAGCAAGTGGAGGTATACGAGCAGGGGTTAAAGACGGTCTGTTAGAAGAAGCTGCCGCTAAAGCATTCGGAGTGAAATCCACTGAGCTTCGTCGTACACACATGCTTACAGGCAACCTTGCTGAGACCGCTATTTTAGCAAAAAATGACGAGTTAGACACTGCCAGACTTGAAGTAGGCACGGCAATCAAACCTATGCTAGCCTCACCAGCGACTGATGTAGAAAAGATTCAAGAGTGGCACGAAAAACTAGACACTGATGCACCACTCTGGGTCGAAGAAAAATACGATGGTATCCGTGCTCAGCTACACGTCAGCAAAATAGAAGCTCACCTTTACTCCCGAGATTTAAAACCTCTCGATGAACAATTCCCTGAGCTAGTCGCTGCCGCGAAATCTCTGCCGCCCTGTATTTTAGACGGTGAGATAATCGCCTTTATGCCAGGAGCAGATGCGAAGAAGCTTACTTTTAACGACATTCAAAAACGCCTAGGTCGTAAGAATATGTCACTAGCTCAGGGAGATCTTTTCGGAGGTTCATCCGTGCCTGTTTCATTCGTAGCCTTTGACTGTCTCTGGTCTAAATCTTCTAAGGGCAATCTTTTTGAGCAGCCTTTGACTGAGCGCAGAGCAGAACTTGAAAGCTTAAAATTAAAGTATCCTTTTCAATGTATTGGTCTTGAAAGAATCTCACCTGATAACTCTAGCCGATTAGAGGAAGCCTTCAAATCTGCATTAAAAGACGATAACGAAGGGCTCATTCTCAAAGATGACCGCACTTCTTACCAACCAGGCAGAAGGGGCAGGGCATGGATGAAGCTCAAGGGGGTGATGCCTACGCTAGACTGCATCGTCATCGCAGCCCAGCAGGGACATGGTAAACGTGCTGGAGTGCTGTCGGATTATACCTTTGCTATCCGAGACGATGAAACAGGTGATCTAGTGATACTAGGTAAAGCTTATAGTGGTCTAACAGATGATGAAATCGAAGAACTCACTGTCCACTTCGAACGTACCACAATAGGTAGACCACAGCGCAAAATTCATGAGCTAGATCCGACGACAGTTTTAGAAATAGCATTCGATAGAATTTCTCCATCGAAGCGTCACAACTCAGGATTAGCCCTAAGATTCCCACGTATCAAGGCGATCCGTAGAGACAAGACGATAGATGATATCGACACCCTATCAACTGCCCGAAGCCTAGTCTACAAAAAGTAATATGCACAAATCTCTATCAGATTGGATCAAGAAAAAGAAATGGAAACCATTCCAATTTCAGAAAGACACGTGGCAAAGTTTCCGAGAGGGGAACTCAGGGGTGCTCCATGCACCTACTGGTTTTGGTAAGACATTAGCAGTCTATCTAGGACCACTCTCTGAAACCCTAGATGAGCACGGCACAGAGATTAGTGATAAAGAATCTAAAGCCCTAGGCTGCCAAATTATCTGGCTCACCCCACTCCGAGCACTGGCTAATGACACCTTAAATGCACTTCAAGAGCCAGTTAAATGTCTAGGTCTTAATCTAAACGTGGATGCTAGAACTGGTGATACAAGCTCCTACAGAAAAGCAAAACTAAGAGAGCAATTTCCATACTGTTTAGTAACTACGCCAGAATCTCTATCACTGCTACTAACATACCCTGACACCAAAGAAAAATTAGCCAATCTGAAATGTGTAATTATCGATGAATGGCACGAGCTTATAGGCAATAAACGCGGAGTGCAGACAGAGTTAGTTTTAACAAGACTGAGGCACTGGAATCCAAGCATGAGAACTTGGGCTTTATCTGCAACGCTAGGAAATATCGATGAAGCGATTCTTCCTCTGAAACCGTCAGGAAGTGAAGAAGGATTTGAAACAATCACTGCGGATCTTAAAAAGAAGATGGTGATCAACACTCTCATTCCTAAACGAATGGAGTCCTTTCCATGGTCTGGTCATATAGGCACACGATTAGCAGCAGATGTTTGCAGACTGTTAGAGAAAAAGCGCACCACTCTGCTTTTCACCAACACCCGAGCACAGACGGAAATCTGGTATCAAGAAATACTAAAACGAAAGCCAGACTGGGCAGACCTAATCGCGATCCATCATGGCTCCCTAAGCAAGCAAGACCGTGCTGAGGTAGAGCAAAAACTAAAGCAAGGGAAAGTCCGCTGTGTGGTTTGCACCTCATCGTTAGACTTAGGGATAGATTTCTCACCGGTTGACCAAGTTGTGCAGATCGGTTCTCCTAAGGGGATTGCTAGATTGATCCAAAGAGCGGGAAGATCTGGACACCGACCTGGTCAAACTTCACGTATCACCTGTGTTCCTACGAATGCGCTAGAGCTGATAGAATTCGCAGCAGCTAGAGATTCGTGGGAAAAGTCAGAGATCGAATCTCGTCAATTACTAGAGAAGCCTCTGGATGTTCTAGTCCAGCACTTAGTTACGCTAGTAATTGGCGAACCAATGAGCGTTGCTAAACTAAAGAAGGAAATTCTAACAAGCTACACCTACCGAAATATTAAGGTAAAGGAATGGAAGTGGGCAATCGATTTCATCACCAATGGGGGAGCTCTGGCAGCCTATCCGCAGTATGAAAAAGCGAAGATTGAGAAAGGTAAACTGACTGTCACTGATAAGCGAATTATTCAGCTTCACAGAATGAACATTGGGACGATCACATCAGACTCAGCTATACTCATCAAATACGCCAATGGTCATACATTAGGAACAATCGAAGAAAATTTCATCACTAAGTTAAAACCTGGTAAGCAATTTGTCTTTGCTGGCAAGCGACTAGAGTTAGTCAGATTCTATAAACTCACTGCCACAGTTAAAAACGCCACTAAGAAAATGAAAGGTGATGTTCCGTCTTGGAATGGTGGACGTATGCCACTCTCTTCAGAACTAGCTACCGCTGTGGCAGGCAAAATCCATACACCAGATGAAAGCCGGGAAATGAAAGCAGTGATGCCCATTCTAAATATTCAGTCGAAATGGTCTGCTCTACCAAGTATAGATACACTACTTATAGAACACACCCGTTCGCGAGAAGGTGAGCACATGTTTTTTTATCCTTTTGCTGGGAGGCTAGTGCACGAGGGGCTTGCCGCACTAGTAGCTTATCGAATGACGCGTGATATGTCGGACTCCGTCCATGTGACTCAGAATGACTACGGGTTCTCTCTAACAGCCCGCTCAGGGCTGAACCTGAATGAAGACTTAATTAGAGCCTGCTTTTCTACAAAAAATCTCATTGATGATTTACAAAAATGTATGAACACAGCTGAGCTAGCGAGGCGACAGTTTAGAGAAGTAGCTCGCGTGGCTGGACTCATCGTTCCGCAGCTTCCTGGAAAGCACCGCAAGAGTAGAGATTTACAAGTCTCAGCGAAATTACTTTATGAAGTTTTTCAGCGCTATGATTCAGATAACCTATTAATCAAACAAGCGAGCGATGAGATCCTCACCAAGCAACTAGAGATAAATCGTCTTAAGAAAACACTTGATGAAATATCAAAGAAGCCACTAGAGCTAAAAGAAACTGAGCGCTTAACTCCGATGGCTTTCCCACTCTGGGCGGATCGCTTGTCTGCTTACTTGCCAGCAGGTGATGCTGTAACTAGACTAGAAAAAATGCTAGCCCGCTTACAAAAAGAATCTCAGTAATGACCATTAATTTAGGAAAAACACCAGTAACCTTACTCCCCGAGTTCGGCGTCCTTTTGCCCAACTCTAAGACGCTCGTACTAGCCGATATTCATTTAGGAAAGTCAGCGACATTCCGTACTCGTGGGCTTCCTGTTCCAGAGGGAGATACCGCAGAAGATTTAGAGAGAATCAGTGCAATGATTCAGCGTTACAGTGCAAAGCAATTAGTCATAGCTGGCGACATGGTGCATGCATCAGATGGTCTCACAGAATATACTCTCAGTAGTTTAAGAGCTTGGTTATCAGAATCATCAATCCCAGTAATACTCACTGAAGGCAACCACGACAGAAAATCATTTCTCCCTGAGCTTAAATTAGAGAGAGTGAAGTCTTTCCTAGTAGAAGAACTCAGGATAGCCCATGAGCCTAAAGACCTACCAAAAGAGTCTCCCGGAATAGCAGGTCACATCCACCCATCCTATAGACTCAAAGACACCGCCAGAAGTAGCATGACACTAAAAGGATACCACCTCTGTTACCCACACCACCTAGTCTTACCAGCATTCTCACACTTCACTGGCACACATTCTATCACTCCAGCTAGAGGGGACAGGTTCATCTCAGTGACTGATAGTCAGCTCCATGAGATACCTCTTAGGTTTGCTTAAGTCTTCCTTGAATAGCAGCTTCCAGCAAATGATAGTTTTTCTTACCTATCGGTTTTAAGCTTAAGATTGTTCCTGATGTTTCTTGTTCGCTAGAATGAAGTTTGAGCGTGTCTTCTTCGACTTCAGCATGGTGGATGTCTGACCAGAAGATGACCTGTAAGTTCTCTTGAGCTTTAAAGAATGGGAAGATTTCTACTCCCATTGGAGTGAGGATTAGGTAGGCATGGCGGATACATTGAAATGCGATGCGTAGGCAGATGAAGGAGGGGATCAGTGGTAAGAGTGACATCCACCAGTATTCATCGAAATCCGCATGCCAAGGTCCCCAGTTTACAAACATACAGAAGAGCGAACTGATAAATAACATTGCGAAAATTACGGTAAGGACAAAAAAGAAGCTCGCTTGAGCGGTTCTAGTGAAACGAATTTCTTTTTCCTGCTCGGCGATGTTTTTATGCGGAGCAGTGAAGATGCGCTTGAGTAATCCAGCGCCATCGCGTGGGTCGACCTCCTCATCATTATGTTCTTTCTCTAGCATCTATTCGTTAGTAAGCGTTACTGCTAATTTGTTCAAATTTTAGAAGCGATAACTGTGAGTAGGTGGGCGTCTGGGTGAGTCGCTGTTTCAGGTTCTAGGTCTGTGATAAGTTGCTTCACTTTCCAGCCAGTTAGCTCTAGGAGTAAACAGATTTCCGGATAAGTATACCACTGGAGGTCTTGTGTGCTTCTGTGTTGCTTCTTTTTACTTGAGCCAGAGACAGGGTGAGAGACAGAGTATTGGTGTCGTCTATTTAGAGTTTGCCTTAGACGGTTAATACTAAATTTGGTTTTGCACAGAGCGGTAGATCCATCACTGAGTTTAGCCTGATGATCATCATACCAATCTCCCTCAGTAAGTTCACCCGCAATTTCTGCCCATGGGATGAAGCTAGTAAAGTAGAGAAGCCCATCATTACTAGTAAAGTCGTGAACATTACGCAGTGTTTTTTCAAAGCCCGCCCTATCTAGTAGTTGAATAGTAAATGCTGGAATGGAAACTCGTTCGTAGATTTTCTCAGTTTTAAAATCAAGTATATCGCAGGTATGAATTTCTGGCTCTAGCTCTAGCCCTAGCCCTAGCTCGTTAGCATTTTTGGCAAGTAGTTTGGTCATGTCAGCGGAGATTTCTACTCCATCGATAGGATGCCCATTTTCTAGTAGGGGAAGTAGTAATCTACCCGAGCCACAGCCGATCTCTAGAGATAATTTTTTTTCATGAAATGCCTCTAGCAATGGCAGTTCGGAAATGACGTCTTCCTGATTCCAGAAGAGGTCGTGAAGTTCGGCTTCTAGATCAGTATACACTTCTTTTATTGAGTTTTGAGGAGTTCGTCTGGCACTAATGCATAGACAGAGGTATTCGGAGCAATCTTTTTAGTATCCTCGGCAGCTGGACGGAGTCCCTTATCTTCAGAATTTAGGAAGAGAATAATTGCTTCAGGGTTATCCTCGGTGAACTTCTCATGAGTGTATTGCTCAGAGATAGTCGTTTTCTTAACTTTAGCACCGGCTACTACAAGCCTTCCTAGCTGAGAATGATTTGGTCTGCCGGGAAACAGGATTCTACTGCGCATCATAGATGATACCGCAGTAGTGTGATGTTGTTTGTCATCTAGAGGAGCTACTTGCCAGATGTCAGCGGATCCGAAAATGTGGTTGAATTCTTTAGCGGCAAGACTGTTGACCTCATCGTTTGGTGTGCCCGCAATCAACTGACCGATACCAGTTATGTCTAGTTCTTCCTCTACATATTCGGAAAGAATATTGGCTCTAGTTGCAGGGATGTTTTCCATTTTAGCTGCTGCGATGTTGGTGTAGTTTGTATCGAGCATGAGGACATCATGACCATCATCGTGTAGTGCCTTGGCTAGTAGACGTGCCCAACCATTGGCACCTGCGAAGAGAACACCGCGCGGGTTCTTAGATGCTAAGCCAAGTCTGTTGGCTAGAGGCGCAGCGAGTAGACCGTAAAAAGTGACTGTTCCTACAATGACGATGAATACCATAGGCACCATTTGCTGAGCCTGTTCTGTGATCTCAGGAGTGATGATATCTTTCAGTTCCTCATGATGCGATGCATGCTCTAGTTCGAGTGCGAAAATGGAAGTAACCGCTGCAGCTACGATTCCTCTTGGAGCCAGTGACGCTAGGAAGAGTTGTTCCTTGAAGCTAGTCTTCTTAGAAAACAGGTTTGATATAAAGATCGAAGCAGGGCGTACTACGAAAATGAGAAGTGCGAGTAGGAGTAGACCATCTATAGCTACTGACTGTAGGTCATCTGTATTGACACGCCCAGAAAGCACGATGAATAGTAACGAGATAATGAGAACTCTGAGGTTTTCTTTGAATTCTAGAATATGTTTCACCGAGACAGATTTCTGATTCGCTAGAGCAATACCTAGGACTGTGACTGTAAGAAGACCTGATTCCTTTACAAAGAAGTTTGAAGCAGAAAACGCCACAGCGATAACCGAGATGATAAAGACTGAGTGAAGGAAGTCTGGAATGAGGTGGTGCTTCAGTAGTAGTTCGATAAGCTTTGAGAGAATTAAAGCAAATACTACTCCAATGAGTAGTGTCTTACCAATGGTGATGAGCACTGTGGTACGAGCGGATTCCAAGTCTCCAGATGTTGCTGCTTGAAAGATAAGCACAGCCATCATAGCTCCGATTGGGTCTACTACGATACCTTCCCATTTCACGATGGAGCCTACCTTTCGGGATGGTTTGATGTGGCGGATTAGCGGAGCAATAACCGTAGGGCCTGTAACTACGAGGATTGATCCTAGAATAGCAGCGACTCTCCAGTTCCAGTTAAAAATATAGATGCCAATGGCGGTGGTCAGGACGAAAGCTATCGCTACACCTACGGTACAAAGACGCAGTACAGGAGAGCCACTTTCTCGGAGTTCTGAGAATTTAAGAGTCAGGCCACCTTCGAAAAGAATAATGGCGACTGATAACCCTACTATGGGAAGTAGAAGTGTTTCACCTAGGTTGTCTTTAAGATAGTTGTCGATGCTTATATCAAAAAGAAAAGCGGCTCCGAAACCGAATGCTAAAAGAAGAAGAATAGAAGGGAACTTGAATCTCCAGGCTAGCCACTGAGCCAAGATTCCGAGACCTAAGATGATAGTGAGGTATAGACCGAAGTCGATATTTGCAAAGTTATGTAACATAAGTAAATGAAGGTGAAAATGGGACAGAATTATTCTGCTTTAGGATCTCTACTGAGTAATTCCTGAAGCGCTAATGATGCGGGTTTGTTTTCGTATAGAATCTCGTAAACTGCCTTGATAATTGGAGTTTCAAAGTCCATTTTCCTGGCTTCTTCATAGATAGAGCGCGTGTTAGGAACGCCTTCTGCAACCATGCCAAGTTGATCACACGCTTCTTCTAAAGTGAAGCCTTCACCGAGAGCTTTTCCGACACGATTATTTCTAGAGTGAGGCGAGTAGCAAGTAGTCATCAGGTCGCCAACTCCAGATAGCCCTACGAAGGTCTCTGGCTGTCCTCCTAGAGCGATTCCGAGACGTGTCATTTCTGAAAGTCCACGTGTGACGAGTGCTGCGATCGCATTGTCGCCAAGTCCAATTCCGGCTGCGATTCCAGCCGCGATAGCAAAGACGTTTTTCAACGCACCGCCGAGTTCGATACCAGCAACGTCAGTAGATCGGTAAGTCCTGAAATTTAGTGTGGTGAAGAAGTGTTGGAGTTCCTCAGAAAGGTCAGGACATAGACTGCCAACGACTGTGCAGGTAGCGAGGTTCACTGCTACTTCCTCTGCATGGTTAGGTCCTGATAGGACAGCGATAGGGTTTTTAGGAAGCGACTCGTGGATGATATTACTCATGCGCGCACCTGTTCCACGCTCTATTCCTTTGGCACATGAAATGAGTGGTGTAGTAGAAGGCAGACCGATGCTGGAGAGCTTCTCAGCCATTTCGCGTGTTGCGGAAGTAGGCACTACGAAAAGAACAATATCTGCATCTAGAGTCTCTTTAAGATCTGTAGTGCTAGTGATATTTTTAGGAAGAGTTATCTTAGGCAAATAATGAGAATTCTTATGGTCAGTGTTAATTTCATTAGCGCTCTTCTTAGAACGTGAGATGATGACTACTTCTTTGAAATTTTCAGCGACTACCATTGCTAAAGCAGTTCCCCATGATCCTGAACCTAGGATGATGGCTTTGTTGTTAGGGATCTTGTCCATGTTTATTCTTCTGATTGAGAAGTGTTAGATTTCTTCTTAGGCTGAAATTTGTATTCTGATCCATTCAGCAGATTTTTGATGTTAGAGCGATGCTTCCAGATAGCCATAGCTGCTATGAATATAGCAAATATTAGCAAAGGTTTATTCCATGTTCCATCCGCTAACTTACCATGTTTCCATGATCCGAATAGAACAAGTAGAGGAAGTGATGCTGAGCTGATGATACTGGCTAATGACACATAGCGAGTGATCTTAAATGTGAGGAAAAAGATGACGATTAGAATGACCAAGCCCATCGGCATGAATGCAGCCAGCACACCAGCTGAAGTAGCGATGCCTTTACCTCCTTTGAAATTAACCCATGGGGAATAGTTGTGACCTAATATAGCACAGAGACCAGTGAATACTGCAAAGGATTGTGCCTTGAATTGATCAGCTCCTAGATCGAATGCGTGTTCTCTGAGAAAGCCTATAGTCATGGTCTCATCAGCTCCTGTGAATTTAAACAAATTATATCCAAGTAGGGCAGGGATGAGACCTTTTAGGAAATCTAGGATGAAGCAAATAATGCCATATTTTTTGCCTACAATACGGAAGACATTGGTAGCTCCAATATTACCTGATCCGTGTTCACGGATATTAATTCCTTTTGACTTAGCGATGATCAATCCAAAGGGGATTGATCCTAGGAGAAAGGCAGTGATAGGTGGGATCCAGAGAGACATAATGATAGTATTAACTTAGTTGAGCTAGAAAACTGAGTGTAGTAGGAAATGATGGCTTGTCAACGTGGACGATAGCCTCAAAACACTCTAATATAGGTAACAAAAAAGACGCTCATTTACTGAGCGTCTTCCTAAAAGATGTAAGATTGGAATCTTAGGTAGTAAGTCTTAGAGACCTTCTACAGTGATTCCCATCTGGCGACATGTTCCTGCTAGGATTCTACATGCTGCGTCTTCATCATTTGCGTTAAGGTCAGGCATCTTGATAGCTGCAACTTCGAGAAGTTGTGCTTTTGTAAGAGTTGCTACCTTGATCTTGTTAGGCTCACCAGAACCAGACTTGATTTTAGCTGCCTTCTTGAGAAGAACAGCTGCCGGTGGCTGCTTAGTGATGAATGTGAATGAACTGTCCTTGAAAACTGTGATTTCAACTGGGAGAAGATCTCCTGCTTTTGCTTGTGTTTGCGCGTTGAAGTCCTTACAGAACGCCATGATATTTACCCCTGCTTGACCGAGTGCCGGTCCTACTGGAGGTGATGGATTTGCTTGTCCAGCTTGAATCTGGAGTTTGAGAACTTGTTTGATTTCCTTAGCCATAATGTTGCTAAATGTTAGTTTTTAATTGTTTGTTGTGGTTAATGATTCCGCTATTAGGCGGCTACATAATGAGATTTTAAGATTACTGCAAGTGCTATTAGTAAGTAGTGAAAGGAGCTTTATTTACTTATACTCCGATCTCTACCTGCCAAAATTCTAATTCTACTGGAGTAGCGCGACCGAAGATGGTCACGGATACACGTAGCTTGCCTTTTTCTTCGTCGATCTCTTCCACTATGCCGTTCTGGCTCTGGAATGGACCGTCTGCGACCATGACTTCGTCTCCCACCTGGAAGGCGACTGCTGGTCGAACGCTTTCTTCACGTTCTTTTATCTGAGCTAGCATAGCGTCTACTTCACGTTGACGCATTGGGATAGGCTCATTCTTAGTTCCTGCATAGCCGATGATTCCATCTGTCTCCTTCATGAAATACCAAGTATTTTCTTGAAGCTGACCATCCTCTGCATAGAGGTTCATGTTGACGATAATGTAGCCAGGGTAGAATTTTTTCTTACGCTCAGACTTTTTACCGCGCTTGACTTCAGATACCACTTCTTGAGGTACGAGCACCTCGTAAATGAAGTCGCCCATTTCCTCTGCTTCTACCATGCGCAGGATACGGTCGCGAACACGCTGCTCTTGACCTGAAAGAACATGAACTACGTACCATTGCTTGCTAGGGTGTGGAATTTTTGGCATCTGATTGTTGTCGGATTATCGGTTGATTGAAATGGATGGGGTGTTTCTTATTAAGAAACGAAAAGATCAGAGATGAATCTGATTGCGTTGGAAAGAAGGAGGTCAGAGACTGCAACGAAGCTGGCAAGAAGAACAATAGCTATCATGACTACCACTGTGGAGTCTACGAGCTCTTTGTATTTCTTGAAGCCTTTAGCTTTCGGATCTGAATCCCATGGCCATGTAGCCTTACGGAGTTCGCCTCTTACTTCGCCGATAAATGTTGAAATCTTCTGAAACATGTTTGTTTGTATTCTAAGTATTAAGATTAAGGAGTGGCAGGGCCGGAGAGACTCGAACTCTCAACCAATGGTTTTGGAAACCACTACTCTGCCAATTGAGCTACAGCCCTGTTTGTTACTTTTTGCTACTCCTATTGTCCTTGGGTGGGTGACTCTTTTAGTGCGATGTAGGGGCACTTCAAGCTTTAAAACTCGAAGTGCCCCCGAAATCCAGCTTTTAGTTCTATATAGGACTAAAACCTAGCGCGTTAAAAGAGTAAATTAATCCACTTAATCGTGGATTTCAGCTACACGTCCTGCACCTACTGTGCGTCCACCTTCGCGGATAGCAAAGCGCATGCGCTTCTCCATTGCAATTTTAGTGATGAGTTCGACTTCCATCTGAACATTGTCACCAGGCATAACCATCTCAACTCCTTCAGGAAGTGTGATAGAACCAGTAACGTCTGTTGTTCTGAAGTAGAACTGTGGGCGGTAGTTAGAGAAGAATGGTGTGTGACGACCACCTTCGTCCTTAGAAAGGACATAAGTTTCTGCTGTGAACTTAGCGTGTGGAGTAACTGAGCCAGGCTTAACTATAACCTGTCCGCGCTCTACGTCGTCTTTCTTGAGTCCACGAACGAGGAGACCTACGTTCTCGCCTGCACGACCTTCGTCGAGAAGCTTACGGAACATCTCGATGTCAGTGATAGTTGTCTTGATGGTGTCTTTGATACCAACGATTTCAACTTCTTCCATCTTCTTAACGATACCACGCTCAACACGTCCTGTAAGAACTGTTCCACGACCAGAGATCGCGAATACGTCTTCCACAGGCATGAGGAATGGCTGATCCACTGGGCGCTCAGGCTCAGGAATGTAGCTGTCAACAGCTGCCATTAGCTTGCGGATATTCTCTTGGTGAGTTTCGTCACCTTGGAGAGCGAGAAGAGCTGATCCCATGATTACAGGGATGTCGTCTCCTGGAAACTCATACATGTCGAGGAGTTCACGGATTTCCATTTCAACGAGCTCGAGAAGTTCCTCGTCGTCTACTTGGTCTACCTTGTTGAGGAATACTACGATCGCTGGAACACCAACCTGACGAGCAAGTAGGATGTGCTCACGAGTCTGTGGCATAGGACCATCAGCTGCTGAACAAACGAGGATTGCTCCGTCCATCTGCGCCGCACCAGTGATCATGTTCTTTACGTAGTCAGCGTGACCTGGGCAGTCAACGTGTGCGTAGTGACGTGTCTCAGTCTCATACTCAACGTGTGCTGTTGAGATAGTGATACCGCGCTCACGTTCTTCTGGAGCACCGTCGATTTCGTCGTATGCTTTAGCAACTGCACCACCTGTTATAGCAAGTGTGTTTGTGATAGCTGCTGTGAGAGTTGTTTTGCCGTGGTCAACGTGGCCAATTGTTCCTACGTTAACGTGCGGCTTGTTTCTTTCGAATGCTTCTTTAGCCATAATATTTGTTTTTCTTTTTTTTGCGCTTTAAATTATAGCCTGCGTCCCATTGTGTTCTGCAAGCTGGATTATCTTTTGTTTCGAAAAAGCAAGCAATCTGGAGCTCTTGAACGGATTTGAACCGTCGACCTCGTCCTTACCAAGGACGCGCTCTACCCCTGAGCTACAAGAGCAATTCACTCCGAAGAATGCATTTACTACTTGAGTCTGTGATTGATTTCTTTCTCTACCTCCAACAAAGCAATCCCTGTTGCAGGCGGGCGGAAAGTAGCAGAGGTTAACGATCTGTCAAAATAAAATTGAGTAGTTCGAGAGTTTTTTTAGTTTTTTACCTATCTATAATGGCTAAATGGTGTGTAATCAATATTATTTAACTTGACTTAACTAGTAATCAGCCAATATTGAATTCATTAATTTACTAAATACCATGAAGAATATTCTTAAGACAACTCTCCTATGCATAGTAGTTTCCACACTTTCTGCTAGCGCACAAGGTCATATAGCTAAGTCCAGGCTTAAAAAAATAGCCGACCAGTTCAATGAATTAGAGGAAACAGATAGAGTTAAGTATGTTCAACATAAAAATAAAGCATTTAAAGCTAGGGAGAATCAAAAATACTTCACCTGCTTGACTGAAATTAGTAATGCGCAGTCTATTTTCCAGAATGATATGGATCTTCTTTTCCTCAATGGAATCTGCCATGCACAAATCCATGATATAGATAAAGCTGTAAAGTGTTATGAAAAGGTATTAGAAATAGACCATACTCATATCTTCACCCTGATGAATATTATCGAGATTAATTATTTTGCTGGTCGCTTTGAAGAGACCATTAAATATATCAAGCAGGTTAATTCCATAGTAGACAGCAGAGCCAATGGTCGGCACCTACCATTATTAGACTTTAAATATCTCATCTCTCTTACGAAGCTTTCCAAGCAAGATCCTGAAAAATATAAAAGTGAGTTAGCTCAAGTGAAAAAGAAATATACATTTATGGATGATCATCCATTTTACTACTTTGCGAACGCCTTAGAATCATTAGATAAGGATGATAAGCAAGAAGGTCTCATTTGGATTTTGAAAGGTTATCTCATCTTTGAAAACCCAGCCACCATAGAGGTCTGGAATAAGGCTTTAGTAGATACTGACTACATTGGAGCTCACGAAATTATGTTCAATAGGCAGGAGCAATAGTATATGGCTGATCTAGGAAAATGGAATACTCTCGAAGTTGTTCGACTTGAAGACAGGGGAGTTTATTTAGATGGTCACGAATGTGGCGAAATTCTATTGCCAACATTTGAAGGTGGAAAGGGGCAGGAACTCGGTTCATGGGTTAAAGTCTTTATATATAATGATTCTGAAGACCGCTTGATCGCGACTACTAAAGAACCTAAGATTATAGTAGGTGAATACGCTAAGCTGCAAGTGGTCCAGGTGAACGCAGCTGGAGCATTTTTAGACTGGGGATTAAGTAAGGATCTAATGCTTCCATTCGGAGAGCAGAAAAGACGTGTCAGTCAGGGAGTAGAACTCGTAGTCCGTGCCTATGTAGATGAGCAGACTGGACGTCTAGCCGCTACTACTAAGCTAGGTAGATTCTTAGGAAAGGAGAGTCGTAGATTTTTAGAAGATGAGCAGGTAGATATACTCGTGGTAAGGAGATCTACTCCGGGTTACAATGTCATCGTAGAAGGGATTCAATGGGGAATGATCTATCACGATCAGATCTTCCAGCCAGTAAGTATTGGAGACCAGCTCAAAGGCTACGTACTTGAGACCCGCGATGACGACAAGCTCGATATCATTCTCCAAAAGCCAGGTGCTGCTAAAGTTGGAACTTTAGCCTATCAGATAATGGCTAAATTAAAATCTGAAGGAGGCTTCATCTCAGTAGGAGACAGGAGCGACGCTATGGCGATCCAGGCAATGTTTGCTGTGAGTAAGAAGACTTACAAAAAGGCTCTTGGGCAACTCTATAGAGAGCGCAAGATTCTATTTGTTGATGGTGGAGTGAAGTTAGCGTAGTACGATGTGTTTTTCATAAACACTTTTTTCCTACCCAGGATCCAGTGGAAAAGCAGGCTTGAAGTAAGTATCCGCCAGTCGGGGCTTCCCAGTCTAGCATCTCACCTGCGCAATACACTCCAGGGAGCTGCTTGAGCATGAGGTTATCGTCTAATTCTAACCACTGTACTCCACCAGCACTTGAAATAGCCTCTTCTATTGGTCTAGCTCGGCTGAGGGGGATGCGGCACTGTTTCACTTCTTGAGCGAGCTTGTCTACCGAAAGCCACTTCCCTTTGCTAGCCAATATAGCGACGACTGCTGGACTGAGTTTCCAGTAGTATTTAGCTTCTTTAAGTAGATTAGGCTTGGCGGACCCCATCTTGTTAATGAGTTGCTCGATGGTGAATGTCGGCTTGAAATCGATAGTGATCTCTGGCTCGGGCAGCGATTTGATGGCAGAGCCAAGTCTATAGATTGGTCCACCTTCTAATCCGTATTTTGTGATGATTAGCTCTCCATGTCGTGTGGTTTCACCAGCAGTTACTACTATGTTTTTCAACGGTAGTCCCTCGGCTTTGTCTAGTATTTCAGGTCTCCATATCGTTTCCCAGCCGCAATTAGCTGCGCTAAGTGGGGTAACTGCTATGCCGAGCCGAGTAAGAACCTCTACCCATTTTCCAGTAGATCCTGTCTTAGACCATGAGCCTCCTCCAAATGCGAAAATAACGGAGTCGAATTGTTTCACTACCTGCTCACCTTCGTTATTAAAAGTAACTTCTCGGTCTCTAGTAATATCGCAGAATTCATGTCGGAACTCAAACTCTACTCCCATAGTGCGGAGCTTCTCAATCCATCTTCTTAGAAGTGGAGCAGCCTTCATATTAGTAGGAAAGACCTTGTTAGAGGAAGCTACATACGTTCCTATACCCAACTCACCTGCCCATTCTCGCAGAGCAGTGTGATCAAAAGTAGTTAGAATCTTATTCCAATGTTCAGTCGGTAAATCATTACCTTCATAGCGACTGAGGAAAATATCCCAATCTTCTCCATTAGTAAGATTAAGCCCGCTCTTCCCTGCAACCAGAAATTTACGACCTGCTGATGGCTTAGCATCATATACAGTGACTACACCGCCATTCTCAGCGGCGACTTCAGCCGCACGAAGTCCTGCTGGACCAGCCCCAATAATAGCAATGTGCATCTTAACTGTCATCTAGTAAATGCTCTTAATAGAACCATACTTTTCGTATTCGTGATCTACGAAATGCCACCACTCCGTGAATATGTATTGGAAACCAGCTTTTCGCATTGCCCCCTTAAGTATAGCTAGATTTCTACGAACGATCGGATCAGTGTGAAAGTAGTCAGTAGCTGCACGTTTAGAAAATTCATCAAACTTAGTTGGCATCCTAGCTTCAGTTCCATTGAGGTGCACCATGGTGAGATCAACAGCAACTCCGTGAGTATGGAGAGATGGATTAGTGTATGGGTTGGCTACGTAGTCAGGGTCTTTACCAGAGCCTTCCCAGAGTGCTATCTGTGCATATTGTGGGCGGTAAGCATCCCACACTTTTATTCTGAATCCTTGTTCCTTAAGCAGCTTATTTGCGTATGCAAGTCTTGCTGCTGTGTTTGGGCGTAGTAGAGCAGGGAAATGTTTAGGATAGATTACTTTTCCTGTGAAATTATCAGCTGTTTTATACTTTAAATCAACCACGATAGATCGATCTAAAATACTCACATCAGTTAGTCCCTGGCTGTCGGTAGGGATAGATGCAGTAGGAGGGGGAATGAAGATTCCTTGGTTATCTAATTGGATAGGAAGTTCGTAACTGGAACAGGAATTGAACATGGTCAGAGATGCTAATATTACAGTCAATACCGAAAGTAAAACTAGGTGGATAGGGCGTTGGCTTTTAATAACTCTCATAACTATACGGATTTAAAAGAAAGGATCTATCTTCTACAAGGCAAATCAGCTTCTTAAATTGACCTCTAGTTAGATTTGTTAGAGATTAGATTAAATGAACGACAGAAATATACTCTATAAAGATTCTGAGCAGAAGCTGTTGGCTGTGATCTCAAGTGAAACGGATCATAGCGTGAAAATGGTGACAATATCATCTGTCCTAAGTCCGACATTCTCACATTTCTGCTAGATCAGATTTTAGAGAGTTTGAAATGATGAGCTAGTAATAGGAGCGTATCTAGCTACTCCTGTATGTAATCGCATCAAAATAGGTCGAGGATTCTGTGGCATAGTAGCCGTTACTGGAAAATCTCAGATCGAGCAGGATGTTTATACCTGTGAAGGACACATAGCCTGTGATACAGCATCTAATAGTGAGATAATTAATCCAGTATTTGAATCTGATCAGCTCACAGCTGTCTTAGATATTGACTCGACAGACTTTGGCGCATCTGGTGTGATGGATGCTGAACAATTAGAGAGCATCCTTACACAGCTTTTTTAAATAACACCACATTATGGCATTCCCAAATCTAAGAGACATCGCACCTATCGATGAAGTAGGCGTCAAAGAACGCGCTTCTCGCTATCAAAAACGCAGCCTCAAAGGAGAAACGAAATTATCAGCTCTCAGACTAGCATTAACGATGCTCGATGTGACTACCCTAGAAGGAAAGGACAGCGTGGGTAAAGTAAAGCAAATGTGCCGCAAAGCTCTTAGTCCAATGGCAAGCGATCCTACCATAGGTCCAGCTGCAGCCGTGTGCGTCTATCCTTCTCTAGTAAAAATAGCCAAGAACGAGGTAGCAGGTAGCAAGGTAAAAGTAGCCAGTGTAGCAACTGCATTTCCTAGCGGTCAGAGCCGACTTCGTGAGCGTCTAGGAGAAATTAAATACGCAGTCTCAGAAGGAGCAGATGAGATAGATATGGTCATTTCTAGAGGTAAATTCTTAGCTGGCGACTACCGAGGTCTCTACGATGAAGTTGCCAAATGTAAGGAAGCCTGTGGCGAAGCACATCTTAAGGTGATCTTAGAAACTGGTGAACTAGAGACGCTAGATAACGTAAGAATTGCGAGTGAAATATCGATGTCAGCAGGAGCAGACTTTATTAAGACATCTACAGGCAAGATAGCACCAGCGGCTACATTACCAGTAACCTTAGTCATGCTCCAAGCCATAGCAGACTATCACGAGCGCACTGGCATTATGGTAGGCATGAAGCCCGCTGGAGGTATCAGCGATGCGAAGTTAGCACTACAGTATTTAGTGATGGTAAAGGAGCTATTAGGTAAAAAATGGCTAAGCAATAAATGGTTCAGATTCGGCGCTAGCTCACTCACCAATGATCTGCTCATGCAGCTAGAGAAACAGCGCACAGGACTCTATCAAGGCGGAGACTACTTCTCAAAGGACTAAACCCAACGAAACAAATTTTATGTATGATTTTATAAACGGCGACGAATACGCACCCGCTCCCGAATCCACCTCAGAGCTAAATGTGAAAGAGCAGTATGGCTTATTCATCCATGGTGAATGGTGCGATGCAGAAGGGAAAAAGACCTTTGATACCATTGACCCTTCAAACCAAAAAGTGCTCTCCAAAGTAGCTCTAGCTAGTAGTAATGATGTAGACAAAGCAGTCGCAGCAGCACGCAGCGCGTATAATGGTGAGTGGGGACAGATGAGCGGCTCAGATCGTGGCAAATACCTCTATAGAATATCACGCCTCATCCAAGAGCGTAGCCGCGAATTTGCAGTGTTAGAAACAATGGATGGAGGCAAGCCAATCCGTGAAAGCCGAGACATAGATTTACCATTAGTAGCTGCGCATTTCTTCTACTATGCAGGCTGGGCAGACAAGCTTGACTATGCATTTCCTGGTAAGCAGAAAGTGTCCTCAGTAGGTGTCGTGGGTCAGGTGATTCCTTGGAACTTTCCCCTCATGATGGCTGCTTGGAAAATAGCTCCAGCTCTAGCCTGTGGAAATACTGTCATATTAAAGCCAGCAGAAACCACCTCTCTAACAGCACTACTTTTAGCAGAAGTAATAGCAGAAGCAGGAGTCCCTGCGGGAGTAGTGAATATTGTCACTGGAGCAGGTGATACTGGCAGAGCCATAGTGGAGCACCCAGATATCGATAAGATCGCATTCACTGGCTCCACCTGTGTAGGTAAACAGATACTTAAAGCAGTGGCAGGTACAGAGAAAACATACACCCTAGAACTAGGAGGTAAGGCTGCACACGTCATCATGGATGACGCTGCGATAGACCAAGCTGTGGAAGGCATCGTTAATGGTATCTTCTTTAATCAAGGAAACGTCTGTTGTGCTGGCTCCCGACTACTTGTGCAAGAAGGAGTAGCTGAAAAAGTCATTAAAAAGCTCAAGAAGAGAATGGAGTCACTCATCGTAGGTAACCCTCTCGATAAGAATACTGACATAGGAGCCATCAACTCTAAAGAACAGCTCAACACAATCAAGAGGATGGTAAAATCAGCGACCAAAGAAGGGGCTGAAGTCTGGCAACCAGAAGGGAATGTTCCGCGGAAAGGAAACTATTTTCCACCAACACTCATCCTAGACTGTGCTCAAAGTCACACTGTTGTTCAGCAAGAGATTTTCGGACCGGTGCTCACGATCCAAACGTTCCGCACAGTTAATGAAGCTATAGAAAAGGCGAACAATACAGAGTATGGATTATCTGGCGGAGTATGGAGTGATAAGGGGGCAAAAGTCTTCAAGCTCACTGATCAAATCAATGCGGGTATCATGTGGGCGAATACTTACAATGCATTCGACCCAGCATCTCCTTTCGGAGGATTTAAAGAAAGTGGCATTGGCTGTGAAGGTGGACTTCATGGGCTGTATCCTTACGTAAAATTAAACGGCTAAAAAAATGAACAGATTAGAAGTGAAAAAAACATACAAGCTATACATCGGAGGTAAGTTTCCCCGATCCGAATCTGGCCGAGTACAGACGCTTACCGATAAAAAAGGTGAAGTCATAGCAAACGTAGCCAAGGCATCTAAGAAAGACTTGCGTAATACTGTAGTCGCCACCCGCAAGGCTCAGCTAGGCTGGGCAGCATCTAGTGCTTATCTAAAGGGCCAGATTCTATACCGGCTAGCAGAAATGTTAGAAGGCAGAAAAGCACAGTTCATCAGCTCTCTGATCCGATCAGGTAAAACACAAAAGCGAGCGACAGCAGAAGTAGAGAAATCTATCGATACTCTAGTCTATTTCGCTGGCTGGAGTGATAAATTTCAGGCGGTCTATAGTAGTGTGAACCCAGTGAGTAGCCCACATTATAACTTCAGTGCTCCTGTAGCAACTGGAGTTGTCGGCATTGTGCTAGATGATTCCTCTACTTTGTTAGATCTTATTTCACAGATGGCTCCTATCATTGTAGGCGGTAATACAGCCCTTATCATAGTGCCTGGATCACTAGCTATAGCAGCTATGGAATTAGCTGAAGTAATACACACTTCAGATGTGCCTGCTGGAGTGATTAATATTCTAACAGGAGAGCTAGGAGATATGGTTCCAACGCTAGCTGGTCATATGGATGTAAATTCTATCTCGGTATCTACTGATGACACTGAGTTAAAAAAAACCGTTAGACTTTTAGGTGCAGAGAACGTAAAACGCGTAGTATTCGTAGATCAGAAAAAATCTGCGCTTGGTCCGTATCCAATTCTCGATTTCCAAGAGATCAAAACAACTTGGCACCCAGTAGGTTAATCATATGAAACTAAAAGTAGGAACACCCGCGCCTTTATTCGATGCACCAGCATTCGGAACAGGGTATAAAGTTGGCGACACCATCAATCTAAAGGATTTGAGGGGGCAGAAAGTAGTCTTAGTATTTTATCCCATGGATAACACCCCGGGATGAACAATGCAGATGAAGTGCATCCGTGATCGATGGGCTGATATCCGTGACAAGGCGTTCCTCCTAGGAGTGAGTGGAGGGACTCCAGAGAGTCATCTTAAATTTATAAATAAACAGAGTCTCCCATTCCCTCTAATTCATGATGTATCAGACCAAATTTCTGACACTTATGGAGTGAGAAAGCAATATTCCATATTAGGCTTCAAGTTCTCGCTCATTAAGCGCTCTTCTATCATTATCGATGAGCAGGGGAGTATAGAGCATGTGTTAGAAAAAGTAAAAATTAAAACTCACGTTGAAGACCTGTTAGAAGTTCTTTAACTTGATTTTACTGAGATCTTAGCTGTCATCGTGTGGGCTCCACCAGGTGGGACATTGTAGACATCTTCTAGAGCATTAGCCGTTTCTATGCAGACGAATTGCTTATAGTCTTCATTACCTAAGTCACCCATAGTAGCTGATTTATCTATCCATGGATTCCACACAACTGTTGAGCTGCTACCTGTTTTCTCAATTAATATTTCTCTACTCCATTGCTGATCTTTTAGAACGACAGCTTCTTTCGTGTCTTGATAAACACGGTCAAATTCTTCGCTAAATGAAATGGTTTCAGGATCTTTCCCAGAAAGTCCTGTTAGAGAATCATGAAATACTGTGTCTTCAAGTCCTGTGATGGAGACATCTGCAATATCGGAAACTGAAAAATAAGTATGCAGAGCACCACCTACCAAAGCTGAACTATCGCCAGTATTAATAGTCTTTAGGCTTAGATTTAGTTCTCTACCTATCTCCAGTGTAAGCTCAGCATGCAGCTCTCCTTTAGAAAACGTAAATATTAAAGTCGTATAATCCTTAGAATTAAAGCTTCGAAATAACTGCCAGAAAGCAACTCTAGCAAATCCATGTGAAGGTAATTGAGAGTCACTTGGGTGAGCGTTAAACCATGGCCAACACACAGGAATGCCTCCACGTATAGCCGTGCCTTCTTTATAGACAGCATCTGCACTAGTAAAGATGACTGGCTTCTGACCTACAGGAGTATAGTCTACCACATGGGCACCATGCAGTGCTATTTTAGCCGTGGCATGCTCGTTCTTAACTACTATACAGGGATATTCAGGTGCTAACTCCTCAATACTAATAACTCCAGAAATTTCAAGATCTGTTAGAATATTCATTTTATTTATAAAGCTTCACTGTCTTTGTCAGAATTTCACTCCAGTAGATGATCTTTATTTTGTCACCATCTTTTATATTACTGAACCGAAACGTTTTAGTCTCATTTGAGCTGTAGTATCCATTGCTGGCTATTTCTTCTCCATCGCGGAGAATAGAAATCTTACTAATCATATTATGCTTTCCTACTACTCTGACACCTTGTTTTGAAAACGCGTCGTTCTTTTCATTATCCAGAGCCAGCTCTATCGTGAAAAGGGGAAGCTCCACAGGCTCTTCATCCTTCTTTAGCACCATGTTTCTAGTTACAGATTCTTCTCCTACTAAAATATCGACTCTTCCGTCAGCTTCAAGCTCCTCAATAATACCTTTAAACTTCTTATTGAAAATCGTGATCGATGCACCTTTCCCGCTCGATGATATATTAGATTGAAAATGCTTATCCCATCCCTCTACATGGAATGACTCTTTATCAAAGGAAACGATGTTCTTATCTTGAAAGTAAAAGACTAATTCAGCTCCCACATTACGCACATAAGGACGGTCTTTGTGTGGGATACCCTCAGGAAGCCCTTTGGAAATAGTAGTCGAAACTAAGGAAGCCTCGATTAGTTTTTTATCTTCAGCTAACGCATTGCTAGTAAACAGACTAAAGGTGGCGAGCGAACAAATTAGTGCTTTCATGACGAGCACAGTCTATGCCGTGGAAGCAGAGCATCAAGTGAAAACACATTACTTTTTAACCCCTAATTATAAATCCCATATTGATTTGATTGCGTATTAAAATCGAACAGGCTAGACGGAGTATAAAACGATCTCGTTAATCCTAATATATAAATATAAAATAAAAGTCGCACAATGGTGTCTGGACACCGAGGTGATTTATGAATTAAATACTCCTATGGATCAAGAAGAACTTCAGTTAGAAACCAAGATAGAAACAATCGGCAGCTATAGAGCACAGTGGGGCGAAGGTCCTATCTGGCACGATGGCGCTCTGCTCTACGTAGATATCGAAAATGGCATGGTCATTCGTCTTGACCCTGAGACTGGCGAAGAAGCTACCTGTGACCTCAAAGACAAAGTCGGTAGAGTAGGCACCGTAGTTCCTAGAAAATCTGGGGGCTTCTTAGTCGCTGGGGACAATGGATTTTTCTCAATATCAGACTCAGGAGAAATAAAGCAAATGGGCGATCCCGAGCCTAATAAAGTAGACAACCGTTTCAACGATGGCAAATGCTCACCAGACGGACACTTCTTCGCTGGAACCATCAGCCTTGTAAAAAAGGAAGGCGACGCCACACTCTATAAACTCAGTAAAGAAGGTAAAGTTAGCGAAGCCTACGGACCAGTCACCAACAGCAACGGCATCGCCTGGAATGCAGTAGGGGACACCATGTTCTACATTGATACACCCACTAAAAAGGTGCTGGCATTCGACTACAAGGACGGAAGACTAGGCGACAAGAAAGCAGTCATCGACACCTCAAAATACGAAGCCTCACCAGATGGAATGGCGATCGATGAGAAGGACAACCTCTGGGTAGCATTCTGCCACGGAGCCTGCGTCATCAACTACTGCACCAAGACAGGAAAAGAACTCCGCAAGATCGATTTACCTTGCTTAGAAACCACAGCCTGCGCATTCGGAGGTGAAGACTTAGCCACACTCTACGTAACCACAGGCATTCATAAATCTGAAGTCGAGGCAGATGCTGGACTCATTTTCAAAGTTACTGGACTCGGCGTAAAAGGTCAGAAATCTAATACCTACCTAGGATAAAAACATCAATCAAGATGAACAACACTTTACTCAAAATCGCAGACCGCGAATTTAGCTCACGTCTCATGACGGGCACAGGCAAATTTGCCTCAAATGAACTCATGCGCGACACGTTAGAATCCAGCGCAACTCAGATCGTCACAGTAGCTTTACGTCGTGCCGACCTCACTGGAGAAAAAGACCCATATGCGAACATCCTAGAATTCATCGACCCTAAAAAGTATCTACTTCTTCCGAATACCAGCGGCGCCATGAATGCAGAAGAAGCTGTTAGACTAGCAAGACTAGCCGAGGCAGCAGGTCTGCCAAAATGGATCAAACTAGAGATCCACCCAGACCCTACCTACCTCCTACCAGACCCAATCGAAACACTTGCAGCGGCAGAAATATTAGTAAAAGAAGGCTTCACTGTCCTACCCTACATCAATGCCGACCCAGTCCTAGCCAAGCGTCTCCAAGAAGTAGGCACTGCAGCAGTCATGCCCTTAGGCGCTCCCATCGGCTCTAACAAAGGCGTAGTCACCAGAGACCAGATTCGCATCATCGTAGACCAAGCAATAGTCCCCGTAGTAGTAGACGCTGGAATCGGAGCCCCTAGCCATGCTGCAGAAGCAATGGAACTCGGAGCCGATGCAGTCCTAGTAAACACCGCCATGGCAATCGCCAGCGACCCTGTTAGAATGGGCAAGGCATTTAAGCTAGCAGTAGAAGCCGGCAGAGCTGCTTACGAAATGGGATTACCTGAGAAGATCGACGGAGCTTCGGCGACTAGTCCGTTGACTGGATTCTTGGAGTAAGAACTTAAGCCCTCTTTCTAAAGAAAAGCCCTGCACAACTAGCAAAAAGAATCAGGCTAGTGGTGCCTGGTTCTGGCACATTATCGACTCTAGAGATATTGTTGATCACTAGGAAATGTTCTTTAGTGACTTCCGACCCATCAGACGGAGCAGGCTCTATGTTTCCTGGTGTAGATAGATCTCTGATAGGCAGGTTGGTAAACGCACCTCCTAGATTGATAACATCGCTATTGGTAATCTTATCAATAGTTGTGAAATCTTCCACCTTACCAAATACAGCAAAGCCACCATTTTGATTATCCAGATTAGCAGAATTATCTTCTAGATTTATAAACCACTGAGAGCTTGCTGAATTAGGGTCGCCGCCAAGTTTCGCCATAGCGAGAGTTCCACGAGTGTTAGAAACTCCAAATTCATTGAGCACGTTGCCTTTAGACGACACATTGTCCAGTAAGAAAGTGTCACCATCAGAAACTGTAAAGCCACCCGCTTGGATAATAAAATTCTCCACAAAACGCTGGAAAATAAGATCCTCATAACTTCCATCATCCACATAATTCAGGAAATTTGCCACTGTAAGTGGAGCCGCATCATCAAACAGCTCAATCGGGATATCCCCAATATTCGTCTCGATAGTAAGTCGAGTATTAGCCTGCACAGCAAGCGCAGTAGAGAGGAAAAGAAAGAAAATGGACTTTAGCATAATAGTTAGGTTAAGTTGACTATAAGGAGTCGTTACTATAAAAGAGATGAGTTGTCAACCATTGACGGATCTAGGAGCTAACAAGAAGTTTTTCCACCGTGCCTCCAGCACGGGCTTCTGGGTTAGACAAGTCCTAGGTTTGAAACCCTAGGCTTTGCAACCTATCTCCCTTCAGGAGATTTACTGAGTGCAATACTTCAGCATATTAGCTTTTGCCCAGGCCGAAGCGCGGCTTCAAAGTCTGTCTATACACATGAGCTCTATTGAAATTATATTTAAGCCATTGTGCTGGCGCTCCTGAAGGGAGCATGGCTTCAAAGCCTAGGGTTTCAAACCTAGGTATCTCATACAACACAGAATCTTGTGCTGAAGGCACAGCGGAAAGAGGGTTACTGAAATTTACTCAACAAAGCCTACCTCAAAATTATTAGCTATATCTTGTAAATGTTTATCAGTGGTCCAGAGCCTATGATTATTCACAATCGCAGAGGCTAGTATATGTGCATCTATATAACCAATTCCTTTCCCCATTAGGTCATGCCTTTCTATAAGAAACATCACCTCCTTATCCAGGCAAGTATCTGCCATTGGTAAATTAGAGAAATAAATCAACGTCTGCTTTCTAGTAGGTAGATTACCACAAGCCAATTCACCTATGATGAATTGATGAGTAACCACCTGACCCCTCAACAACTCTTCGCTAAGGAGGCAGTTAGCTTCACGAAAATGCCTGATCCAGATAGAAGTGTCGGCGATGATCATAAAAATCTAATTCTAGTTACCTGATCTCCTACGAGGAACATCCTCTAAGTCCAGCATACTCCCACCAAGAGCAATCAAGCGTCGTCCACTCTCTCTAGCAATCAAAGCATCCAACGCCTCACGAATGAGTTTTCCCTTCTCACTAATACCAGTGAGCTTAGAAGCCTCCTCAAAAGCAGCATCGTCTATAGTTATCGTAATTCTCATTATGATACTATTGTGTATCAAATTTGATGCTCTGTCAAAATTTAAGATGATTGTTGATCATTTGATTCTGAAGTGGAGTCATGGTTTTCAATACTAAGCTTATTTTGTGATTCCTTAGGTAGTTCTAGTTTACCAATAGCTTTTCCCAATTCATATGAAATAGCTGTTTGTATCGCCACTTGTTTAATGAACATCCCTCATCTGATGGAACAATGATGCTAAGTCCATTAAATGAAAAAATACCGTTCACTATCGTAGCTATGAGCCCTAAAGCGGTTATTACAGACGCCCGAGCTCGTAATCAGACCTTTATCGATATGGTGAAATCCAATACTGATGTAATACAGTCTAAAGATTCTTAATCTCCCTGCCTAACCTCGGGCTCAATATCAATCGGTGATTTCTTCTTAGCCTTTTTCTTCCCAGTTTTCTCCATGCTCTCAACACCATCTTCCTGATCTGCGATGAGGTTGATATCCACTTCTACAGGCACAGCTCTGAGTCCTGTGATCATTTTCTCTAGCTGGGTGATGGTTTCATGGTTGAGGGTTTGTGGTTTGTTGTAGCTGGTGGAGGCGGTGGTGATGCTGTCGTTGATGGAGGTGAGTTGGGCTACTAGTCTGGTGACTGGATCAGTCTCACCATTACCGCCGATCATCTTGTTCTTGTTAAAGTCATTCTTGATGCTTTCCCAACGTGCTACTTCCTCTGGGTTTGCGAGGTCTTCCATGTCTTTAAACTTGAGCAGGTTTGATTCTGCTCCGCTTGTTAGAGTCTGGGATTCGTTTTCGTAGTGACTTAAGATGATGTCTAGGATTTCTTGGTCCGTCATGAGTGGAAGGATCTTCTCTGCGATGCGGTTCATGTTTCGGTATGAGCCTTGGAGTTTGAATGCTGGCTCTGTACGATAAGCATCTTCTTGGGCGGCGCTCTCGATGTATTGGAGATTCACTCGTAGGATGGCGTCACGGACACGGTAGAGGTGTTTGGTGACTTTTACCATTTCGTCGATCTCGGCAGGGGTGTAGTTGCCTTCGAAATCTACTCCTTCTTGGCTGCCTGTTTCGGCTATGCGCATGATGGCATAGACGTCCTTCTGGCTCTTACTCGCTAACTTACTGAGGACGCTGTTAGAGGTGAGGGAGTTTTCGATGTAGGATGCTTTGAAGTCTTCTGCGGAGTCGCCGATGATGTCGCCAAGGTTGTAGGTATCAGCACGGTTCGCCAACATATCTGGGACTTGGAACTTGCCACCAGTCTCGGTGTATGGGTTTCCTGCCATGACTACGGCTACTTTCTTGCCTCGGAGATCATATGTTCTGGTGACTCCATTATAGACACCTTCTATCTTACGCTGCGCGTCTGTTAGAGAGATGAATTTCTGCAGAAATTCGGAGTGAGTGTGTTGGATATCATCGAGATAGATGAGCACGTTGTCGCCCATCTCTAGCGCTAGGTTAAGTTTCTTAACTTCCTCAGCAGCGGTTGCATTTGGAGCTTCTGCTGGGTCGAGCGAGACTACATAGTGTCCCAGTGCTGGACCGTTGATCTTCATGAAGGTGAGTCCGAGGCGGTTCGCCACGTATTCCATGATGGTCGTCTTACCATATCCCGGAGGGGAGATGAGTAGGAGCATGCCCATGCGGTCAGTTCGGGTGTTCTTGTCCGCTGTGCCGAGCTGCTTGGCGAAGTTGTCGCCGATCAATGGTAGGTAAAGGTTGTTGAGGAGTTTGTTACGCACGAAGGCAGACATCACCTTTGGCTTAAATTCATCTAGCCTCATGGAAATACGTTTGTTCTCTACTAGTTCATGCTTGGTGTCTTGGTAAGCTTGGAATGTAGGCACTGAGACTTGTGCGAACTCACGCATCTTGTCCATCCATTCATTGTAGTGCAGATGATAGGTTCCGTTCTCTACTACTCTGTGTGACCCGATCATGCCTGCTACTTCTGCAGAGACGCGGACATCGAGTATCTCTAGCTGCTGCGGTCCTCCACGGAGGATGTGTGCTGCGGCTTCTGTTAGATAATGTTGATTGCTGGATTCAAGATCTATCTCACTGTTCTTTAGCCAATCTTGGATGACTTCGAATTTGGCAGTAAGGTTATTTTTGAGGGAATCGAGTATCTCTTTAAACTCTTTTTCAGTATGCTTAACTGTAAGCCGATGGCGGAACTTCTTAGCGATGTCAGCTGCCTCAGGAGAGGCGATGAATTGCTCATTTTTCTGGCTGAGCTGATCGAATAGATACTGGGCAACACTACTAGTCTGGCTACTAATCGACTGAGCTGTTAGATTTTCGGTTAGCCATTTTTCCAGCTGGGTCTGTAGCTGGCTGATGTAAGGATGTTGATCAGATTCTAAATCTTGGAATCCACTTCTGCTAGCAATCTTGATTGCTAAAGTCTCTTGCTCTGGAGACTCCCAGCTCTGCCAGAATAGCATCGCTAGGGCACGGTCGCGTGGGTCGTAGCGGAGGAGACCGATCTCCTTGTGGATCGGTATGATCACTTCCAAGAGCTTAGATGCATCCATGTCATGCACACCTTTAGTGTAAGCTTCTGCATAGCGTGGCTGCATATAGGTCTGGATAGATTCTAGGTCGATAGACTCAGCATTATCTTTGAGCATCTGGTAGACGAGCCACTCAGCGCGATAGACGTGTTTGTTCTCAGAAATGACTTCCTGATCCCAGACTGCACGGGTCGCTAGGAATGCTTCGTCTTTGATAGGTTCGAAGAAATCTGTGCCACTGAGGTGGAAGCACATGTCGTCATCCTGTGGGACGACTGTGAGTTGAAGTTCCTGAGTATTGACGTTGAATTTATGTTTGCCGAATTGGATGATGTTCTTTCCGTCGACGAAGAGTTCGTTGCGATCCTTGAGCTGTCTGACGGCATCTTCACGTGTGGTTTTGAGTCTGGTCTGGATGTCATCCGCCTTGACGCTATCGCCAAGCTCGGTGAGTTGATCGATGATGTCTCGGACTTTCTCGATCATGAGGTCACCAGCGAAGTAGCCATTGATCTCGTTGATTTCTTTAAATCCAGTTAGGCGGTTCTTAATACCGCTGAGAATACGCTCGGCGGATTTGATGAGTGTGTTCGCTCGCTTACTTTTCTTTTCTAACAGCTGTTGCTTACGACTCTCAAAAGCATTGTAAACTTCCTCACGCTTGGCGGTTAGTTCTTCTACATAGTCATCGAATTCTGAGAATTTACCTTCAAGTTCCTCAATCTGCACCATGACTTTAGTCAGGTATCCTTCGGTCTTTTCAGGAGTGTCGCAGAGGTCTAGGTAGCTGACTACAGCTTGACTGAGAAGTTTCATCTGCGAGCCGAACTGTGCTACTCCCTCAGTCTTCGAGAGATCACGACGCTTATTCTTTAGCTCTACTTTTACGCCATTTAAAATAGAGTAAATCGAAGAGATAGAGTCGATGATAGCGGTGGTCTGAGTGGAGTCTTCTATCTTGAGGTTCGAAACTACATCGATGAGCATTTCAAGCTCTAGCCCAGCTTCTGTGAGATGTTCTCCAAGTTCATCTACTTCTGTGACCTTTGTCAGCTTGCTGAGTTCCTTCTTGTGCTCGTTGACTTTATTACGATAGGGGTCGAGTGCTTCTGGCTCTAACAGAAATGCAACGGTCTTATCTGAAACACTTGCCGTAGCATCAATTACTCGTTGCTCTAGAGCTTCTGTCGCCTCGATATCCATGTATCGCAGCTCACGGAGACCGATGATTTCTCCACGTATTGTGCGGAGTTCTGAAAGCTGTTTTACGAAGCCTACAATATCGTCTGGTGGACTATGCTCGGCGTCTCTGAGGATCTTAGCAGAGCGCTCGTTAATATCTGTTAGACGATCTTTTGCAGCAATACGAAGATGTTTGACTTTATCAAACTCTTCAATCGCAGAGTTCGCTGCTTCATTGATGAGCTTGAGTGGCTCGTTGAGTTTTTTCGTCTCGTCACGGTTGATCCAGAAGTAGCCATCGAGAATGTCTGAGGTCTTCTTTACTAGGTCGATGTAGAGTCCGCCGTAGTTATCGTCTTTAGCGAGTAGCGTAAGAATTTCACGACACTCTGCCATGGCTGCTACGATCTCTGCATTACCTATTTTATAGAGGTAAGAAGTTTCATCCTTTTGCTGAGCAGCGACTGCTTCTTGACTGAGTATAGGAGTCTGCCAGATTTGTAGAGTATGATGTTTCTGTGCCTCTAGCTCTGTCTTGAAATAGATCAGTTCTCCGTTATCGAAAATTGAATATCCATTACAAAGGACTGGGGTGGTGACTTCTTGCTCGATGAGATTATAGCTGAGCAGGGCGTAGTCGCCACTGATACGATTGTAGAATGCGAAGAGAGTGTCTTCACCATTTGCCGAGCTAACTTTACGCTCAAATCGCATGTCTGTTAGACCGTGATCAAAGGTCTTCAGCTCACCACTAAGTAGGTAGTAACCATTGGCGAAAATGATGCCGTGATCCTCTGGGAGAAGCACACAAGAATTACCGATAGAGTCGATTCTCTCAACGCTATGATTCTTCTCGTTATAGACGAAGTAACGGTAATCAGCTTCGCGATAGGGGAGAATCTTTAAAAGAATGAGTGGACCCACGATGGCATAGTAGATCTCTGAGTCATCGAGTGTCTGATCTTTGTCTTCTACATCCTCAGAATAAATTCCAGCTCCATCGGCAGTGTTATCCTCGATTTTGATCGTTAGATCCCCACCTGTAGTCTCTACGAAAACGCGATCTTCGATAGAAATATGCGGATGCTCACCATTGCGGTGCATATCTCGGTTGCAGCGTTTCCAGTCAAATTCATGTTGTCTTGGGAACGTGTATTCATGATCGAATCGATTACCCTCGTAGCTCAATGTTCCATCGCCATTGAGTAACCATTTAAAGGTCTTAATATCAGTAAATTGCTTACCTATCTTCAAAGCCATGTAGAGGTAAGGACCGATCACCATCATCTTCACAAAGACGGTCTCACGATAGTATTTATAGAGGTAATTGAAGTCTTCTGTGAATGCCGAATCCGCTAGAACTGATTCTATAGATATCTGGGCGAATGTATGCGCCACAGGATCGTATTCGTATGCAGTGAATACGTCTTTGATGTCAGTGGTGGTCTTGAGACCGAACTGGATATTATAGCCAAAGATAAACCGATTATTACCAATCGAGATCAAATCCCGAGGCACACAATTATGCTCCGTGGTGACTCGCTCGGTGGATACGAGAGCAGCCTCTACGGCACCGAAGATGTCCTTGCGCTCGGCATTGAGAGTGTCAAGCCGACCACGGAGGTCAAGAGCTTGCTTCTGCATCCGAGCCTGGATCACCTCATAGGCGCCACCTTCGAGCTGCTGGTTGTTAGTTTCTTCTGGCATGGTTTGTTTTACTGCTGAAAATTGTTTGGGTGTTGCTTGGTACTTCGACCTGCGAATACGGGATGCTTTTACTGCGGACTTCTTTTAACTATTGCTTGGGTTGTTGCCTGCGGCGCTTTTGAACCACTGAAAGCACTGAATTGACGGAACTTGGTGCTTTGGGTTCATGGAACTTGGGTTGTGTGCTTGGATAGTTAGATTGATTTTTTAGTTTACTATTCGTTCAATGGTTACATTTGGGTAGCCTTTGAAGTTTACTAATAGACCTAGTTTTTTGCCTGTTGCTTTTAGATAGTTGAGAACTTGAGCTCTGTGAATATCTTCTAGTTTTTTTACTGCTTTGATTTCTAATATTATTTCTCCAAAGCAAAGAAAATCTGGTTTGTAACGAGACTTCAGCTCTCTTCCTTTATATTCTATTTTGAGTAGCTCTTGACTAGTGAATGGTAAATTTTGATCGTTTAGCTCCATTTCCAGGCATTCCTGATAAACGTCCTCTAGAAAACCAGGACCTTTCTCTTTATAGACCTCAAAGATGGCTCCCCTAAGTTTATAAGTTTCAGCTTCAAAATATAAGTCCATAATTTCTAGTTTCTGTTAATTGCTTCATCGTACCGGTTCCGCTTCATCGTGCTGGTTCCGTCAATTCCGTGCCTTCCGTGGTTCAAAAAATGAAGTCATCATGCTGGGCTCCAAAGAACCCAGCATAATAAGATAATTCAGTGGTTACAGAAAGTCCTTCGCTGGCTTGTCGCCGAAGCCGAATCTCTCTGCTGCTCCCAGAAGGTTACTGATCTGAGATTTAGCATCGCCTTTAGCCATTGGTAATAGCTGGGTGAGGGCGGCGCTTACGCTGAGGTTCTTGAGGCCTTCTGAGTTTACTCCAAACTGGGTGATCCATTCCTTGAGCTTGCCTTTGAAGTAGTCTGGGTTGCCGTTGAAGAAGGTGTCTTTTACATCTGTTAGGACGTGAGAGTTATCTACTAAGCGGTCAGTTGACTTACCTTTGATAATGCTGTTAGTGATGCGGTCGAAGAACTCTGACTCCCCACCGACAATGTCGATCTTAGAGTGCTTAAGCGCTTCTCCTATGACCACTGCCTGCTGCTCTGCAACCTGGCGTTGAACGTCAATCTCTGCGAGCTCAATAATCTTGGCTTTCTCGAGGTTGAGCTTGAATTCCTCGTGCTCCTGACCTGCTTCTTCGAAGAGTTTCATAGCGGCTGCTTTTTGCTCAATACCTGTAGCTTCTGCTGCAAACTTGAGTGCCTGCACAGCTGCTTCAGCGGAACCTTGCTTCTCTGTTGCATCAGCGTCAGCGAGTCTTACCTCTACTGCACCGAGACCTTCAGCTGCGGTTTCCTTAGCCACTGCTTCAGCGAGCATCTTCTTACCTTCTGCGTCTTTCTCAGAGGCTGTTAGATTAGCTTCTGCCATGATGATTCTTTCCTCGGCAGCTTTCTCACTAGCAGTCTTGCTAGCTTCAGCGGCTTTAGTTACGTTGTAAGCATCTTCGTCAGCTTTAAGTTGTGCAGATTCCTTGTGAGCTTCTGCTTCCTTCACCTGGCGGATGAGTATCTCTGCCGCTTCTGCTTCTGCAGTAGTGACGGTGACTTGCTTATGACGATCCGCTCCTGCGAAGGCTTCGGTGTCCTTGATTTTCTCTTGCTCGATGACCACTGTCTTCTCCAGGGCGACACGATCTTTGATGACTTCTTGAATGTTCTTCTTCTCAACTTCAATAGCTTTTTCTTTCTCGATAGTTTTGAGTTCAGTCACGCGTTCGCGTTCGATTTTCTCTAGCATTCTCTCACGCTCAACACGCTCGATTTCTATAGCATCTGTTTTTTCCTTATTGCGCTGAGCTACGATTACTTGACGTTGTTTATTCTCCTCTGCGATCTCTATTTCTTCTTCAGAAGTAATCCTTGCACGCTCTGCGATCTGGTGCTGCTCTTCGCGGACTTTATCAGTCTCAGCCTTCTCGCGGAGTTGCACTATCTGCACTTCACGTTCTTGTTTCGCTTCTGTTTCTGCAAGCTGGCGCTCTAGTTCTAGAATAGCTTCGCGTGCTTCGACGTCTTGCTGCTTAATGACCTTCTGCTTATCTCTCTGAATGAAGTTTGAGAGCTTTGCTTGCTCGGCTGTTAGATTATGGATTTTCTTTATACCTTCTGCATCGAGAATGTTATCTGGGTCCATCATTTCGAGTGGGGTCTGCTCTAGGTAGTCGATCGCCGCGTCATCTAGTACGAAGCCGTTGAGGTCGGTGCCGATTACTTTTAGAATCTCGTCACGGAACTGATCACGCTGCTCATAGAGCTGAATGAAGTCGAACTGCTTACCAACTGTCTTAAGCGCTTCTGAGAATTTAGCATCAAAAAGCTGGCGGATTTCATCCACAGATGATGCACGGTCACAACCGATAGCACCTGCTACCTGAAGCACATCTTCGTCTGCATTGTTCACTCTCACGAAGAAAGCTACTTTGATGTCTGCACGCATATTGTCCTTACAAATGAGTCCGTTCTTGCCTGTTCTATCGATCTCCACACGTTTCAGGGAAATGTCCATAAGGTCAGCACGGTGAAGAATAGGGACTACAGCACCACCATTGAAGTAGACTTTGGTTCCACCTACACCAGTTCGGACTAAGGCAGTGCCTTTTTCGATCTTACGATAGAAGGTGAGGGCTACAATAATAGCCAGGAGTAGGACGGCTCCGAGGATAAGTCCTCCGACAAGGAGTGTGTTTTTCCAGTCAGCTAAGATGACTTGATTTAGTAGTTCGTGTTTCATAATTTTATTCTGATATTGTTAAATGTTCTGATTGATTATCTGTGGTTGATTCTTGAATTGGTAAATCTGATGAAATGGGTTCTGATAGAGCTGGCTCTTTTACACTGAGTGAGCGGACTACGTATTTTTTGGAGTCTTTATCAAAGCGGACGATTAATACTTCGTCACCCCTTACAAGTGGCTGATCTGTGTCGCTCAGTTTACAGTTTAGTAGAGCGGGGGAGGTATTGTGTCGCTTGACTCTTACCTGTCCGTAGTTGTGATCTAGTACTCTGCTTTTCACTATTCCTGACTGACCAATGAGTGGCTCGGCAGCTTCTGTATCATTCTTAATAGCGTTGAAAAGAGGAGCTAGGGGCTTAGTCAAATATCTAACTAGGATCACACTAATGATGAAGTTAGCAATGAATAATCCAGCAGCGATTCCGATACTGTGGTCTGGATTCCAGAATTCATTACTTATCATTGAGATTACCCATGTGCAGACATTAAGAAGCGTAAGAACGAGCATTACTGGTACGTCCGCAGCGTTTACGAAATTCATGATCGTGCCAAAAAATCCGCCGTTCAGATCGATTTCTGCATCTGCATCCAGATCTACATTCACGTTAGCATCAAAATCAAATATCCCGATACTACTCACTATCCAATATGCACAGAATATAATTAAACCGATAGTTAGAGGTAAGTTATATGACTGCAATGCTTGTTCCCATAATTCTTTCACAATTTGATTCCAGCGTAAAAAGTCACAAACTGCCATTACAATCTTAGAGTATCTTTATAGCTCCTTGTTTTAAAGGAACCTAAAGGCTTGTGTTGTATTGAAATAGAAGCAACATATTAACAGAGGTGAATTTGTAGTTGCTAGTAACTTCGGCTGGTGTAGGTGTAATCTGTAATTTGAATTTCACTGATTGCCTGATACTTAATAAGTATTCTATCTCTAAAAGCAGAAAAAATGACTATAGTTTCTTATAATATTAAACACGGACAGAATATGCAAGGTCAGCTGAAACTGGAGGATACTGCTAAGGTGCTGAAGTCGTTAGAGGCTGATGTCATCGCATTACAGGAAGTAGATAATAATACATTCCGCTCGGCGATGGTGAATCAGGCAGAGTTTCTAGGTGATTCACTTGGAATGTATCATGCCTTTGGTAAAGCGATGGATCTGGAGGGTGGTGAATACGGTCAGGCTATTCTTTCTAAATACCCAATACTGGAATCAAAAGTTCATAAACTACCAGGTGATGGTGAACCTCGTATTGCGCTTGAGGTGATAGTCGAGCCAGTAAAAGGAAAGCGAGTTGCATTCGTGAGTGTCCATCTATCCTACGGATCTGAGGAGAATAGACAGCAGCAGACTAAGTTTCTGTTAGATGTTTTCAATGAAGTAAAACATCCGATAGTTTTACTAGGTGATTTTAATGATGATCTTGAAAGTGATTCGATGAAACTATTCACAGAAGAATGGTATTATGTCGCCAAAACAGGTAACCCGCTCACGAGACCTGCTGATGTTCCAGAAGATGAGATAGATCACTTTCTGATCAAAGGCATGGAGATTGAAGGTCTTAGCTGTGAAGTTATCGAGGAAAAAGCCGTTTCAGACCATCGTCCGATAAGGATGAAGTTAGAGCTAGAGAAGTAATTCAATAGTTCTAATTGAAGTTATCTTCTCTCGTGCATGAAGTTTCGGTTGAAGTCATTCGTCTTGAAGTCTGAGCTAGCTTATATTTTTTAGGCTTTCCAAGCGTTTGTTCATCGCTACTAATAATTGCGAACTGGGTTTGGAAATACTGTCGAGTCATCATGTGGTTACTGTTATCAACTTCAAAACTGTTTGATTGTTTCCCGTAAGGATTCATTCGAAATATAGTTTCAGCTGAATATTGCTGATTCGAGACATTGGCTGATTCTAATGTAGGTAATGATAGCTTAGCGATGAGGTCTTGCTTCCAGATGTAATAGCCAGCAATGGCTATGAGGGTAGCAATGGTGAGTGTGATTAAAGTGCGTTTCATGTGGTTAATAAATATAGACCGACTTGGTGGTTATTCGTTCATATACTCTCAAGATTATTGATGCTCCTTGTAGAGAAAGGTATCGCATTCTAGTATGGACTATATTGAGATTTCTGATTTTTCATCTATTTTAATAGTTCTCATAGGGCTGAGCTTTGGTAAGGTGGAAGACACGCACGAGGTCGCGGAGAAGACTGAAAAAGAGGTAAAGTATGATAACCCGATAGATCTTAAGATGGCAGGCTTGAAAGTAGATCTTAAGATGGCAGAGGTGATTAAGCCTGAAAGTAAATTGATTTCAGAAATGCAGTATTATAAGGAAAGTGCTTTGGGGAGAATATTCGCGATGTGGAGAGCGATAAGATGATTCGTTGATTATGCACATCCTTGCCTTGACCGCGGTAATTTCCTCAGACATAGTTTATTCAGAAAATATGAATGCTCTAAAATCAATAATGCAATTATCTCCCTACAAAATTATTCTTGGAATTTGTCCGTTAGCATTTGCAGCTTTACCTGTATCGGCTCAGACCGAGGCTCCTATTGAAGCTGAGCGAGAGACAGCGGAAGAGTTGGATAAACGTGTAGACGGTCTACAGACTTTACCAAATGTGATTATCATCATGACAGATGATCAAGGTTGGGGAGACTTCGGGGTGCATGGTAATAAGGTGATTGAGACCCCTAATCTAGATGCTATGTCGAAGCGTAGTGTGAGCTGGGAGAATTTCTATGTTAGCCCTGTCTGCACACCTACTAGAGCATCACTAATGACTGGTCGCTATAACCAACGGACTAAAGCTCTGGATACCTACCTAGGTAGAGCAATGATGGCTACTGACGAGGTTACTATCGCCGAGGCTCTTAATGGAGCTGGATATGCGACAGGGATTTTTGGGAAATGGCATTTAGGTGATAATTACCCGATGCGACCTTCTGATCAGGGATTCGAGTATTCACTAGTGCACCGCGGAGGAGGCTTGGGTCAGCCATCTGATCCTATCTGTAATGATTCTAGATACACTAATCCGATTTTATTTAGAAATAATAAAGAGGTGCAGACTAAGGGCTACTGCACGGATATTTACTTTGATGAGGCTATAAAGTTTATCACTAAATCATCAGAATATCAGCGCCCGTTCTTTGCTTACATCGCAACTAATGCTCCGCACGGACCATTTAATGATGTGCCAGCTGATCTGTTAGAGCATTATAAGAGCAAAGATTTCAGCTCGATTTTGAAGGGTGATAATCCTAAAGAGCTAGATAAAGTTCAGCGTGTAGCTGCGATGATCACGAACGCGGATCAGAATGTAGGAAAACTATTTAAAATGCTGGAAGAGAAGAAGCTGATAGGGAATACTCTAGTGATCTACCTCAATGATAATGGTCCTAATACAACTAGATTTAATGGAGTATTTAAAGGCAAGAAAGCTGATGTGTTTGAAGGTGGAGTTCGCTCACCACTCTGGATACACTGGCCTAGTAAATTAAAGGCTGGAACGAAAATTACTTCTAACAATGCTGCTCACATCGATATCATGCCTACGATCATGGAAGCATGTGAAATGGGAACCCCAGATGCATTTGAATTTGACGGTAGGAGTTTGCTTGCTAAGACGCTTGACCCTGCGCTAGAGATGGAAACTAGACCAATCGTGATCCAGTGTCACCGTGGTGCTACAATGGTGAAGAACAGACACTTCATGGTGAGAGACGGTAAATGGAAGTTAGTCTGTGATAGTGGATTCGATAGTACTACGATAAAAAAAGAAATTCCATTTGCTCTCTATGATTTATCAACTGACCCTGGTGAAACGAAAGACGTAGCCGGAGAAAATGCTTCTGAAGTACAGCGCCTAACAGCTATCTATAATACATGGTACGATGACGTCTCTAAAACAAGAATTCGTGACAAAGGAACACCTTATATACTAGTAGACCGTGCTGAGGAAAACCCAATCGTCTTGACTTGGCAGGATAGAATTTCTAATGGTTGGACTTTAAAAGACAATGGTTTTTGGAAGGTGTTTTTCCAGAATGAAACGATGGTAGACGTGCGTGTATTAGCTGTGCCTGAGAAGTACGAGCAAGATCTTAAAGGCTACACTGTAGTGCTACAGATAGGCAAGACTGAGTATAAGTCAGAGCCTGTGGGAGCCCAACAGATAGCAGTATTCCAGTCTGTGGTAGTTCCTAAAGGAAAGACTCAGTTGCAAGCTAAGTATGTTTCACCAGATGGAGATAAGGAGATTCCTGCTTATCAGTTACGAGTAATGCATAGGTAGTATAATTACTTTCTAAATACACTGATAAAGTGACTGAGTATTCTCTGTAATAAGAGAAGGGCAGTTACAGCCATGCAGATGTAGCCTATCATCCAGCCATAGCGGTTGTAGAATGTTCTTCCGTCAGTGAGGCTTACTTTGCCTATCAAGTAGCCTTTGGTCATTACTGGGATACTACTTATTCGGTTGCCGTGAGGGTCTATGATCTGTGTGACGCCGGAGCTAGCAGCGACTGCTATCCAGCGTTTGTTTTCTGCGGCACGGTGGCGGAATAGTTCAGCGTGCTGGTGGTGTTGGCGCTCCGTCCAGTGCTCTGCATCTAGGCTAGGGACGATGATTGCCTGCGCTCCGTCAGCTACCATTCTGCGGATAATGGGTTCATGGTCACAGTCGAAACAAATAGGTGTCCCGATGTTGCCAATAGGTGTGGGGATAGACTTAGCGATATCATGCTGGACTCCATCGTTAAATAATGGGACAGGGCGATTTTTATGATGAACACCGAGTAGATTTGAGCGATGTAAACTGATGGCAGAATTATAATTTAAGCCTTCTCTTTTACTGGGGGTGTCGGCATTTGTATATGCTCCAAATACGAAAACATGGTGAGTGGCTGATGAGAACGTGTAGAGATCTTCTCTGAGATAGGGTACATCTAAAGCCCGAGCATTTACTGCTAACTCAGGCCAGAGGATGAAGCCTTGTGTAGCAGGGGCATCCTTATCTGCTAGGGCTTGCTGGGTGAGTTCTAAGCTATCGAGATGACTGCCCGTTTCATTTTGAATTGCTATGATAGGGATGTCACCCTGCTGAGGTGCGGAACGATAGGTGCCACTGAAAAATAGCATTATCAAAATAGTAGTACCTAGATAGTGTGGAACATTTTTTCTGTTAGGGGCAGATGTTAGCAGAATTGCACTGAAGATAATGAGAAAGCTCACGCCATAAACTCCGATCAAAGGTGATAGCCAGCTAGGCTGCATGGCCACTCCAGGAGTCATCCATGGAAAGTGGAGCATGTAGATCTCTGAGCGGAAAAATTCTGCACCTACCCAAACGAAAGCTGCCAAAGTGGATTTCCAATAAACAGAACATTTAAGTGTGACGGTGAGAGCACAGCTGATACCCACAAAAACAGCTACTATGAGCCAGAGTATGATTGCCGTGGAAGAGAATATATTCCACATCCAGGATAGAGTAAGCCCATAGAGGCAAAACCCCTGGAGTAATCCCAGATAAAATGCTGGCCGTGGATTAAGCCCACGAATAGCGATGAAAAGTGGTATCCATGCGATGAGAGCCAGTGACCAATAGCTAAATGGAGGGAATGCAAGAGCAGCGAGTCCACTACTAACGATGACTAATAGAAGACGATAAATGATGAGCATGACTCAAGATTATTAAGTTATGATGGTGGAGTAAAATCGAAAGTAATGATGTAGAGTATCATTTTAAATGATAATGTGGGTGTGGAAGAGACTGCTACCCCTCAAGATATGTGTAAATTTTGAGCTATAGTTGTTAGGTTCCTAGCATAATCGCCCTGGGATTTCTAGCAGGGCAACCAAGCTAGGGAATTTCTTGACTAGATTTTATAAGAACCGCTGATTTTCGCAGGTTAGCGCTGATTTTTCTTAGTTGTTTGAAGCAAAAAAAAGCTTTTTTTGGAAGGTTCTTGACTGTCGCCAGCAACTTCCAACTTCTGGGTCGTGTTTTTCAATGAATTTAAGAATGCTTCCTATAGAAATCTGTATAAAATCAGCGTAATCTGCGGTAACTTTTTTACTTTTTCTTATTAGCTCTCCCTAGCTTGATCGCCCTGGGATTTCTAGGCTGAAATAGAGATTGCAAAAGGTCGGCTTGTTGTTAGATTGTCCGTTCAATGGATTTATTCGACCCAGAAAATCTAGAGCTGACCCTCAAAGCTTCGAACGAAGGTATATGGGATTGGAGTGTTGGTGCTACTGAGATTTATTATTCTGATAGAGTCTACCAGTTTTTTGGACTTGAGGGTAAAGAAGTGCCTAACCTGATGCTTCACCCGGAGGAATTATTATACAAAGAGGATGTGTCTTATTTTTCCAATATTCTGTCATTGATATTATCAGATCCTGATGAGGAATATTTCGCTGCTGATTGTAGATTTATTAAACCCGATGGTGCTGTCTACTGGCTGAGAGTTAGAGGAATCGTAGTGCGCGAAGAAGGAGTGGCAGTGCGCATGGCGGGTTCAATGATCGAAATCACTAAGCGCAAAAACGCTGAGCTTCAAGTTTCAGAAGAGCGCAACAGACTTAGATTAGTGATCGATAATGTTCCTCTACAAGTTTACTTTAAAAATAAGGAATTTGAGTATGTGCTGGTGAATCAACGTCAGGCTGAATGGGTAGGTGAGAGCTCTCCTAGAAACCTCATGGGTAAGACAGCACAAGATTATTTCTCTAGCGTAAGTTGGGAGGACAGTCACAGGGAGGAGATCGAAATTATGGAAACTGGTAAGCCTTTGATCGGTGTGATACAGCGTGAAGAGTGGCCAGATAAACCTCCGACTTACGTGAAGAAGATGAAGTATCCTTGGTACAATAGTGAGGATGTGCTTCTAGGAACCTTCGGAATTTCCTGCGATGTGACTCAGATGGTGACTGCTCAGAAAAAGCTAGAGAGTCTAGCGCTCGCTCTGCAGGAGATGAATCACAAATTTGAGGAAGAGCTAATACTCGCGCGTGAGATTCAGTTTGCAATCCTGCCAGAAAATTCATCAGACTGGAAAGAGCGTATCAATCAGTGGAAAGCTCGTCTAGATATAGAACACCTCTATATACCTGCTACTGAGCTGGCTGGTGATTACTACGATATTATCCATATTGATGAAAACCGAATAGGCTTCTTAATTATCGATGTGATGGGACACGGGATTCGCTCCGCATTGATCGTTTCCTTAATCAAGGGCCTCATGGAGCAAGCTCTGCCATTCGCACTAGATCCAGCTACCTATATGGATGAATTAAACAGGTCGCTAACTACAGTGTTAATGAAAACGAGTGTTACCATGTTCGCTTCTGCCTGCTATGTGCTGTTAGATTATGACAAAGGCGTGGCAGCTATATCTAGCGCTGGTCATGAGGCACCGCTGCTTCAATTTAAAGAAAATTTATTAGGGGGAGAAAATACTAATACAGTCGCTAAGCTAGAGAAAGATCCTGCACTCGGATTTTTCCCAGACGCAGAATACCATACAGTAGAATATCCACTAGATTCACTAGAGAAAATAATGCTCTACACAGATGGCATCTATGAGATGCCGAATGCAGAGGGTGAGGACTGGGGGAGTGAAAAATTAGTAGAAGTTTTTGAGAAATGTAGAGATAAATCGATAGAAGACACCCAGGCTGAGGTTCATCAGAGTGCATTAAATTGGGCAGATGGTCAGGGTTTTCTAGATGATGTCTGCTTGATAGGTCTCCAGCTAAAATCTCCTAAAACTGTTAACAAATTTAATGTGAAATGAAGGGATATAGAGCTACGAAACGAGAGCGGCTGATGCTCGCACTGAGAGCATCTAATGAGGGCGTCTGGCTCTGGGATCTTGTTAGTAATGAGATTGAATATTCTAAAAAGGTACTCGAATTTATCGGATATCCTGCAGAGAATGTACCTCACTTATTCAGCCATCTACATACGATTTATCATGTAGACGATGCGGCTAGATTACAGCATACATTAGACGATGTTTTTTCTCCTAATGGTCCTGAGCTATTTGGTGAGAACTGTAGATTCAAGCACCCTAGTAGGGGATGGGTATGGCTCAGAATCAGAGGTGCCTGCGTCCGTGATGAAAACAAGAAGGTAATCCGTCTAGCGGGTTCAATGATTAATATTACTAAGCGTAAGCAAGCGGAGCGAGCACTTGAGGAAGAACGCCATTTACTGGACTTATTCATAGAGAGTATCCCTGTGAATGTGTACTTTAAGGACAAAGAGTCACGATTTGAAATGGCAAACACAGCTACCGCAGAGAAGATGGGGATGCAATCTCGCGATCAATTAATAGGTAACTCTGATCACACTTTTTTTTCAGCGGAGCATGCAGATAGATCGAAGCAAGATGAGCAGACGATCATGGACACGCTCGAACAGTTAAATGGCACGCTAGAGAAAGAAACCTATGAAGGGCGGCGTGATACTTGGTGCATCACTAGTAAGTATCCTTGGCTCGATAATAACGGGAAGGTCAAGGGCACCTTTGGGGTTTCTAGTGACGTGTCCGATATCGTAGAAATCCAGACTAGATTAGTCAGTGTCGCTAAGCAGCTCAAACAGCGCAATGAGGAGTATGAAGAGGAGCTGAACTTAGCAAACGAAGTGCAACAGTCCATTTTGGTGAAAAATATTCCACCATTAGTAACGGATGATTGCCGAGTAGATTTCTATCCTGAATACCATCCTATGGAAGCTCTCGCGGGAGACTTTTATGAAGTAGTGACTGTATCTAAGGATACGATAGGACTTCTAATGTGTGATGTCATGGGACACGGTGTTAGAGCCGCATTAGTTGTAGCGATGCTAAGAGGACTGATTTCTAAGGAAGTCGAGCATGCGCAGCAACCTGATAAATTTCTCTACGGTTTGAATGAAGGTCTGACTAAAATAATGCATCGTGCGGGAATCCCTATGTTTGCGACTGCTCTTTATCTGTTGATCGATATTAAAAACAAAACACTCACTTTTGCAGATGCTGGACACCCACAGCCTATTGTGCTTGAGGGCGATAAATATCGTCAGCTTACTGTAGATAAAAAGAAGAAGAGTCCGGCTCTAGGATTAGTTCGTGACTCCGTATATCATAATCAGATAGTTAAACTCACTGATTTTAGTGAGTTTTTAATCTTCACCGATGGTATCTATGAGACAGTGAATGAAGAAGGTGAAGAGCTAGGAATAGAAGGTGTCATTGAAATACTACAGGAGAAATTATCACCCACAGCTAAGACCACTAAGGAGTTGCTAAAAGCGCTAAGAGATTACTCAGGTAATAAGGGTTTCAATGATGATGTTTGCCTATTGAATATAGCCACTAAATGAGATGGATTTTACAGAAATAGATAGAGAAGATTTCAGGAGGTTGTTAGGTGATATAGGTGCTATGTATATGCCATTTGGCAAATTTGGTCCTAAGGACTATCCTCCTAATGGTGTGCCTATCATGGATCTTCCTCCAGAATATCTATCTTGGTTTAAAGAACGGGGATACCCGAAAGGACAGCTCGGAGAGCTAATGCAGATGGTATGTGAGATCAAAGAAGTAGGGATGGATAGCTTATTCGATCCACTCAGAGTGGCGAATGGTGGCAGATTCAGTACCCGAAAGCGCAAACCTAAATCAGACTTTTAAGCTGTTTTATAAAAAACTGTTGGAGACTAACTTAGAGTTTTGTAATTCACAGGGACACTGACTACTTCCATACCTGCGCTCTGTGCTGCTATCATGCCGGCAGGTGCGTCTTCAAAGACCAGACACTTCTTTGGATCTACTTCTAATCTCTTGGCGGCTTCTAAGAAAATATCTGGAGCGGGTTTTCCGCATGCGACATCATTAGCAGTGACAACTTCGTCGAACAGATCGCTGAGTCCTACTATCTGAAGCGTTTTCTCTGCTACTACTCTAGTGCCACCAGTAGCGATTCCCATAGGAACTTTACCTCTCATAGCGTGAGCGTATTTGACTACGTCTTCGATGATGGTGACTTTATCTATGTTAGAAAGGAACGCTTCCCTCTTCGCAAGAGCTACTTCGTGAACATCCAGGTTGAGACCAAATTCCCCATTAAGTTCCTTTACGATATCTTGTGTAGGTCGTCCCCCCATTGAGTAAAAGACGTCTTCTGGGAAGACATCCTTTGGAACATTGAACTGGCTAAGAGCATCACACCAAGCAGTAAAATGAGCAGGCATGGAGTCTACTAAAGTTCCATCTAGATCAAAAATGATCGCATCAAATTTGCCACTCGGTATATTAAGTTCTCCATATTCATTCATAAGGAATGGTTAGTGCCAAATTCTGAAAATGAAGCAAGTAAATAGAATCGCAGAATGTGAAAAATTGGATACTCTGCAATTCTTGCATATTGCCCACTATGAGTGGGTGTTCCACTGAAGACTGATTACATGGATTTCGGTTGAGATTTTTTAGTAAAAGTTCCTGTGAGTTCAGTGATGTTTATATCTACATTATCAGCATCTACATCGTCTAACACTTCACTTATACTAGTGTTACCAAACACGGTGATTTAAAGAGCCATTAACGCACGGCAAACAAGCTAGGGAATTTCTTGACTAGAATTTATAGGAACCGCTGATTTTCGCAGATTAGCGCTGATTTCCCTTAGTTTTTTGAAGCAAAAAAGATCTACTTGGAAGATTTTTGAGTATCAGCAGCAACTTCCAACCTTGGACCGTGTCTTTTAATGAATTTAAGAACGCTTCCCATAGAAATCTGTGTGATATCAGCGTAATCTGTGGTAACTTTTTTATCTTTTCTTAATTGTCCTCCCTAGCTTGATAGCCCTGGCCATTAATACTTATTTTTTAATTTTAATTTGAAATTAGGTAATGTATTTCGATTCCTGTTAGAAAATATTTATGCTTTATAAGTTTGACATTGATAGTGTTTTTCTATCAATATGTTACAAATATTACTCACGTAGTATTTAAAAACCTA
>CALAJT010000014.1 GCA_937923145.1 uncultured Rubritalea sp.
AGCTTTAGTGAAATTAGTTGAAATGAGAAGAAGTATTATCTCTTTTCTAGATAGTAAATCTTGGTGCCAAATTTGATGACGAACTCTTCTGTGAGTGCGTAACTTCCAAAGAGACCCTTAGAGTCTGAATCTCTTACTGTGAATTCTTGCTTTTTCTCATCAAATCCAGTGACTATTAATGTGTGAGTCTGATGAGTCGCTTTGAGCTCTTCAGTCATGGATGGTACTTTGTAGTTTAAACCTACCACTTGGTGGGCTAGCATGCTCTTAAGAGCATGGGTATTATTACGGTGACGAACACTCACACTCTTGATATCATATTTTTTGGCAAATTGTTTAATTTCCTCACGGCTAGAAAAATACTGTCCTTCTCTAGACAGGACCTTAAATGCGCCATTTTTTTTGATTTTGTCGATTTCAATTTTAGTGAGATCTTTTTGTGAGCCTCCTTCTTTTACACCTTTTTTAATGTTATCAACACTTTGTCGCAGGATACGCATGCTTAGAGGAATTCCGATACCAAGTGGTGAGTAATTAATCTCCTTTTCCTTGGCTAGACCATATTTCTGTATGAGGCTGAAGCTTTCATGTACGTGACCTATTTCTAAATGACGTGGGTTCGACATATTTACTGCTTGGGCTAGATAGAATGACAAAGCTGCGTCCCAGCTAGGGGTGATTTTTTTGAGGTGCTTCAGGAAAAGATCTGCTTCAGAAAGGTTGATTGTTTTCCCGATTTTACGATAATATTCTGATTCCAGTAGAGCTGTGGCTACGAAAACGTGGCAGGACCATACTGTATCTTGCTTGCTGTTGTGTTTCCACGCAGCTGAGTTCTTGTTAGCACTTGCTCTTTTATTGAACTTGCCAGTGTTAATATTACTGTTGAAGCCAGTTTTTTTATTAACCACTAAATTATTCATCAAGCTACAGCTGGAACATGACAATGTGGTTATGAGCGCCAGTGCAGTAATTGTGGTTTTTTGTATTCTATTCAATGTATCTCCTTTTATAATCTGTTCAAATCGTTACTTAGGAGGGTATCGGCTTGTTTTAATAAGGAGGTGATATCTTTATCAGGTATATTACATGAAGATGTTATTGGATCAACCTTAAAGTCACATCGTGGTGAATCTATCAGAAAAGTTTTTGCTATCTATTCAAGAGAACTTCATTAGAGTGCCCCTACAGAAGGGCAAATAATGCACTTCTCCTACCCAAGTTATGATACAATTTTCAGATTTAAACCTTCATCCTGACATACTAAAGGCTGTCGAAGAAAAAGGCTACAAGACACCTTCTCCTATTCAAGAGAAAGCGATTCCCGTCGTGCTCAAAGGTTCAGACCTACTCGCGGCTGCTCAGACCGGAACAGGTAAGACAGCAGGATTCGTCCTTCCTATCCTTGACCAGATAGCTAAGAATCCGACTCAAGGACACCGTAATGTCAGAGCTCTAATCCTTACGCCTACAAGAGAGCTGGCTGCTCAGATTCAGCAAAATATAGTGGATTATAGTAAATACCTCAACATTAAGAGCCTTGTGGTCTTCGGTGGTGTTGGTATCAATCCTCAGATTAATAAACTCAAGCAAGGGATCGATATCTTAGTAGCGACACCTGGTCGTCTGCTAGACCTCTGCCAGCAACGTGCTTGTAGAATCGATAAACTAGATGTACTTGTGCTTGATGAGGCGGACCGCATGCTCGACATGGGATTCATCCATGACATTAAGAAAGTGCTCAAGTTAGTGCCTGAAAAACGCCAGACATTACTATTCTCAGCTACATTTTCTAAAGATATCAAAGACATATCACGACAGTTCCTATATCGTCCAGAGACTGTAGAAGTTGCAGCACAGAATACTACTGCCGAGCGCGTGAAGCAAGTTGCTTACCGGTGTGATGCTACAGCTAAAGCTGATCTAGCACATCATCTTATCGAAAAGGGTAAATGGAACCAAGTCCTAATATTTACCAGAACCAAGCACGGAGCAAACCGCCTCAGTGATAAGTTAGATAAAGGGGGGATTTCATCCAGCGCTATTCACGGCAACAAATCTCAAGGAGCCAGAGAGCGTGCGCTCAAGGGTTTCAAGGATAAGACTGTTAGAGTGCTAGTAGCTACTGATATTGCAGCCCGTGGAATTGATATTTCTGATCTCCCGCATGTGATCAACTATGAACTTCCAAACGTCCCTGCAGACTATGTTCACCGTATTGGCAGAACAGGAAGAGCTGGTAAGGCTGGTGATGCTATTTCATTAGTTGGAAATGATGAGCGTTCATTCTTAAAGGATATCGAGAAGCTGATTAATCAGAAAATCCCACTCCTAACAGAAGAAGGATTTGAGCCAGGTTTATGGCCAGCACGTGCACCAACTGTGAGTGAAGTCATGAAGGCTGATGCCGAGCGCAAAAAGCAAAACAGACAAAACCGTGGACCAAGAAACGGTGGAGGTAGATCTAAGCAACCATCAAAACGAAGAGCTGGTGGATCTAAGTCAAGTAGTTCAGGAGGATCTAATAACTCTAACGGTGGTGGAGGAGGTGGAGCTGGTGGAGGTGACTCTAAGCCAAATAACAGCCGTCCAAGTAACCGTAGGTCTGCTAGAAGAAGAGGTGCTCCTAGAAGAAGTAGTTAATCTCTTCCTCTAGAACCAACCTAAGTAATTTTATAGAGCTCCCGCAAAGAGCTCTATTTTTGCGTTTAGATCTTTGCTGAGTGTTTCGTCTTTGATTCCATCCTCGAAATTATCGTAGAACGATGGGAGAGAAAATTCTGAGATGACCTTAGCGCCTTGGTGAGGATAAAGCTCAACAGCAGTTTTCAGCACGCTAGAGCCTCCACGACCACCAGGGGAAGTGGCTAGCAGAAGCATAGGCTGGTCCTTCCAGAACTTCATGTCGCCACGAGATATCCAGTCTACTGCATTCTTGAATGCAGCTGTGAACGAGCCGTTATGCTCTGCTAGTGAGAGAACGATACCATCGCACTCTTCGATAGCTTTACTCAGTTTATTAGCATCTTCAGGAATTCCAGATGCTTCCTCCCGATCAACCCCGTAGAGTGGTAGATCGTAATCATTAAGGTCTAAAACGGTGACTTCGGCTCCATCTACGCGTTTTGCTGAGTAAGTAGCAAGTTGCTTATTGATAGAGGTCTTACTGTTACTACCTGCTAGAGCGATGATGTTTTTCACGGTGTTTTAATTGTTTAGAAGGTTACAGAACTTAGCGCGTGCGCTCCAGAGTAGGTAGGCTGCCATTACAGAGATGGCGATAACTGGTGGTTGGAATACAGCATTGCCACCGATCACGTAAATATTCGTAATAATGATGCCTATCACGATAGGTCCGAGCACTAGCAATCCCCAGTTTCTAGTCTTAGGAATCGCCGTTAATATTCCTCCTATGATTTCTAATCCCTTGATGAATGCTAGAAACCCCGTTGGATAAATAGCTCCGAAGAAGAGGGCTTGGGCTGATCCTGGCTCGGGCTTACCTCCAGCAGGCATAAACTTAAGCCAGAAATTAATTCCGAATGTGATAAAAGCAATTCCTAGGAGTGCTCCGACTATGTTTGGTATGTTTTTCATATTATTATTATTTGTTCAGTTTAATTAAGATCGAAAAGTAATGCTTCTGTGTCCTCTACGGTATTGAGAACTATTTCGCCAGCATCTTCTGTGCTGATAGCGTCTCCACCACCGAGAGTTTCTTCACCTACTTTGACTGATCCTTTGATCACCTGAAGCCACGCTCCACGGTTTTCTGCTAGATCGTGGGTGATGGTTTCGCCAGCTTTCATCTGTAGTTTATAAATGGATACATCTTGATGGATCGTAGCTGACTGTTCACAACCATCTGCTGAGATGATGAGCATTTTTGACTGCTCTTTCTGCTCATCAGTAGGCTGCCATTCTGTATAGCTGGGTGTGAGGTTTTTCTCACGTGGTTGAATCCAGATTTGGAGAAGATGAACAGGCTTATCTGGCGATGGATTATACTCCGAGTGAGTCACACCTGTGCCAGCACTCATGAGCTGGATCATGCCAGGTTTGAGTGTTCTACTATTTCCCATACTGTCCTTGTGTGCTAGTGCTCCAGAGAGAATGTATGAGAATATCTCCATATTATCGTGTGGATGCTCAGGGAATCCTCCACCAGCGGCGATCACATCTTGATTGATCACGCGGATACTGCGGAACCCCATATTTGCAGGGTCGAAATATTGGGCAAATGAGAAACTATGTTTCGCGTTCAACCATCCATGGTCTGCATGTCCACGTTCAGCTGATCTTTTAACTGTGTATCTATGGTTTGTTGTCATGAGATAATAGTAGCTCACTAGCAATCGTTTTGTCTAATATTTAGGATGGGTGCATGCCATGCTTTAAGGTTATGTTTAGTTATGCTTGTTAGATATCAATAATTATGTTTATTAGGTTAATGAATATCCAACATCTTCGCTATTTTCTAGCTGTGGTAGAGAAGGGTAGTATTACCTCAGCTGCTGATGAACTAAGGATATCCCAGCCATCACTAAGTAGGCAGATCCGAGCTTTCGAGAATGATCTGGGAAGTCCGCTCTTCGAGCGCGGAGCTCGCTCTATTCAATTAAACCATCGTGGTAGAGAAGTCAGAGATGAAGGACTGAAGTTGGTAAAGCAGATCGATCTTAGTATACTCAAAATACGCAGGGCAGTAGAGTCCGAGGTGATTAGGATAGGCTATGCTCCGAGCTTAGGTGGAGAAATTTTACAGAGAGCGATAGCAAGGTTTTCACAATGTCATCCACAGGTGCGTGTGGAAATGCGCGACAGCACTGGAACAGAGTAGCGAGACGGCTTAAAGGCTGAGGATTTTGATCTCTGTATATCTGAGCCGCATCGAGACCACGGTGTAACCTGGCAGCAACTACTTCAACGCCCTCTAGTTTTAGCAATATTAAAATCTCACTCTCTACTCAAAGAAAAGCCCAATCGTAGATTTGTTAAGATAGAGGAACTCAGAGATGAGCGATTCCTTTTCTTTTCTAGATTAGACTACCCGATAGCATGGAAACTGACAGCGGGTTACTTCCAAGCTGAAGAGCTAAATGTAAAGATAGCAGGGGAATTTGATGGCATCTCTAGCCTGAGCCTAGCTTTAGAAGCTGGATTAGGAATGGCGCTAGTCACAGCCAACACCAGACTTCCTGAAAAGATCAAATTACTAAAGTTAAAGCCCGAGCCGAATCCAATCTGTGTCTCCGTAGGCTGGAAATCTCACAAGTCTCTCGATCCTATGAAACAAGAATTTGTGAATGAGCTTATGAGATCGGCTAATGAGTCCTTATAGCTTAGCAACTCCGTCTACGAATGTCTGCTTCACTTGAAAATTCTTATCTAGAATAGCGATGTCTGCACAGAAACCTTCTTCGAGTCTACCTATGCCTTCAAGACCTAGGGATTCTGCTTGGTTCCATGAGGTCGCTTTGACGATCTGCCAGAGTGGAAGACCAGTGAGTTTGGCTACATTAGCTACACCCTCGTTGTAGATGAGGGTTGATCCAGCCAGTTCTCCACCGTTCTTGAGGCGAGCTACTTTGTCCTGGACCACTACATCGAGTCCACCGAGCTGGCATACACCATTGTTGATCCATGAACCAGCCATTGAGTCGGTGATCATGATGATCTGCTCGATAGGTTTGAGCTTGAAGATTAGCTTGAGAAATTCTTGGGCTAGGTGGATTTCATCGCAGATGAGTTCTAGCTTAAGATCATCATCAAGTAGTCCTGATCCCACCATGCCTATCTCGCGGTGGTGGAGAGCAGTCATCGCATTTCCGTAGTGAGTGAGATGAGTAAGCCCTGCCTCTTTAGCTGAGAATACCTGCGCAGCGGTAGCTTCAGTGTGGGCGGCAGATGAGTTAATTCCTATTTCCTTGGCTTGTGAGATGACTTTGGTGGCGTTTGGCTGGCAGGGGGCGATAGAGAAGACTGTAGCGGGTGCTATATCATGGAGTTCCTTGAGCTCTAAGAAATTAGGTTCACGTATAAACTCCGGATTCTGAGCACCTGCTTTTGAGACGTTGATAAATGGTCCTTCTAGGTGCATTCCAGGAGTTTTTACAAATTCTTGATTACTCATATACTCAGCACATTTCTCAGCGATTTTTCTGAGCTTTTCTTGTGGTTGAGTTAGTGTGGTTGGTAGCCAGGTAGTGACACCTTCTTCGAGTTTCTTCTTCGCAATGTGGCGAATACTTTCGATGTCATTGTCACATACATCCTTAGTATCAGCACCGTGTGCATGAATATCTACGAAACCTGGGAATGCGTAGTTGCCTTGAGCATCATAAGTCTCATCAGCCTCATGAGTAGTAGGCTGTTCAGTAGAAGTGTCACATACAGCTGATATTTTACCATTTTCGATAAGGATAGATCCATTTTTGACTTCGAGATCTGGGGATACGATGTGGGCGTTAGTGATGATAGTAGACATAGTAAGTATATTATTAAAGTCGTGCAGTTCTGACTTGGCTATTCATGTTAGTTTGCCAGTAGTTTCCATTGTCGACATCAAGACAGGTTAACCACCCACCTCTGCCGGGGTCAGTATCAATACAGATAGCATGTCCGAGATTGAGAGGAACGTGGGAAGCCTGCGCTGTGTGGCCGCATATCATAGTCTTCCCTGACTGGTGTGGTAGTGGAGTGCCAAGCTTCTTGTGAATGATCGTGTAGGGAATCTGCTCATCTACGGGAACATCTGCTTCCAAATTAGCATGAACAAAGATATGATTCTCTGTTTCTAAGTAGGGAAGAGTAGTGCGAAAAAATTCCCAATGCGTATCTGGGATAGCTTCCATCCCACCATAAGAGTCAAGTGTCTGCTGACCTCCCCAGTGGGCAAGCCAATCAGCTAGTTCTGATCTACCATGCTTTGCTAAAAAGAACTTTTCTTCATGGTTGCCTGTGAGAAAAGTGATGTTATGAGTCTTATTGATATTGATTAAAAACTCGATCACATGCTTAGTGTCTGCACCACGATCAACATAGTCACCTACAAATATAATTCGATCTTCAGTGGTTGGCTCTATGACCTCCCACAGTTTTATTAAAGGCTCTCGGCATCCGTGTATGTCTCCGATTGCTAATGTTCTCAAGATCTCGTATTATTGGATTCCGTATATTCTCTTGATATAGTTAGCATGAGCAAGAGCGTCTTCTACTGTGTTAGCGGTAAAAGTAACATGTCCCATTTTGCGACTAGCTCTTGCCTCTTGCTTACCATAAAGATGAAGCTTTGCTCCTGGAATTTTATGTATGGGTGTCCAGTCAGGAGGAGTGGAAGGAGCTTCCCAGATATCGCCAAGTAGATTGAGCATGACAACGGGCTGGATCAGCTTTGTGCTGCCAAGTGGAAGCCCACAGATAGCGCGGAGTTGTTGCTCAAACTGTGATGTAGCGCAGGCATCGATGGTGTGATGGCCTGAGTTGTGCGGTCGAGGTGCTATTTCATTGACTAAAAGTGTGCCATCTTTATCGATGAAAAATTCTACACCCATGACACCCACATACTTAAGTGCTCGGGTGACATTAGCTGCAATATCCTGAACTTCTTTCTGTAGCTCAGGCGAAAGTCTCGCAGGTACTATAGATATATCGAGAATATGATTAGTGTGTTCATTTTCCGCAGGATCGTAGGTGATGACTTCACCATCCTGACCGCTCACACAGATCACGGATAGCTCAGCAGCTAAGTTGATTCGCTTTTCAACAATCGCATGATCACTACCAAACTCTGCCCAGATATTCTCTGCAGGCTGTCTTTCTGCATCATCTTTTACTAGAAGCTGACCTTTGCCATCATAACCTGCTTTTACAGTTTTTAGGATAACGTCTCCAGGAATATTTTCTAAAGCTATCTTCAGTTCAGCAGCAGTTTTGACGATTTCAAATGCTGTAGTAGGAATATTGTTAGAGCGAAGGAATGTTTTCTCTTTCTCTCTATCCTGACAGATTCCCACAGCCTCAGTGGGTGGCATCACTGGAATTTTAGTAGATACACGGTCGATAAGTTCACGAGGTATATTTTCAAATTCTACTGTCGCTACACAAGCGGTAGAAGTGAACACTTCAAATGCAGATTCTGAATCAAATCTATCTAATAAAATATGGTCTGCGAATCGAGCTGCGCCTGAGTTATCGCCACCAGTCCACATCATCACACGGTAGCCCATTCTTCTAGCTTCTAGAGCAAGCATTCTGCCTAGCTGACCGCCACCTAGGACTCCTATACATGGTTCATCCATCAGATTATCCTAGTTGTGTTTTGATATCTTCCATTTGAGGCAGTGTACCAGCCTCAATCTTAGTGCGTTGGTTCTCGCGGAACGTCTTGAGCTTAGTAGCAATTTCTTCATCGCCCGTAGCAGCAAATATAGCTACAGCGAAGAGAGCCGCATTCGTAGCACCAGCTTGACCGATAGCAAAGGTGGCTGTAGGAATGCCTGCGGGCATCTGAACGATAGATAGTAGCGAGTCTACACCACTGAGAGTGCTAGATTTCACAGGAACGGCGAGCACTGGAAGCGTAGTGATAGCAGCCGCCATACCTGGTAGGTGAGCCGCTCCACCTGCACCGGCGATAATGCACTGTATACCGCGATCAGCAGCAGATTCCGCATAGCTGTAGAGTAACTGTGGAGTGCGGTGAGCACTAACAACCTTAGCTTCCCATGGGATGCCAAATTCTGATAGAGTTTTAGCTGTGTGTTCTAGTGTTGGCCAGTCCGACTGACTGCCCATGATGATACCTACTCGTGGTGGATTGTTACTCATGCGGTTTTTGTAATCAATTACATTTTATTTTGCAATATCATCTGCAATAAAGTGCACAAAAAATTATTTAAATTTATCTTCACGCACTACCTCTACATCATTCATATAAGCGATGAGTGCATAGTTCTTCATGTAGCGTTCGCTAACGGCAGTCAGGACTAACTGTCCCACTTCTGAGGATACAATAGTGTCTATCTGAATATTTCGGCCCTCGAAGTCTGAGGCATGGATTCCTTTTGATCCTTCACCTTCACAGGCTGTTATAGTGTAGCCTGTGCTGCCTTGAGCTTTTAGGATCTCGAGGATTCCTTCTTTGAGCAGGCTTTCTGCTACGATAGTGACTTTTTTTAGTTGGATAAGCATAATTTAAAGTTGTGATAAGATTTCTGCAGTTTTCATATAGAGTGGGATGCCCAATATTAGATTAAATGGGAAGGTGACTCCCAATGCTAGTGTAAGATAGATTCCAGGACTAGCTTCTGGCAATGCTATTCTGACCGCGGCTGGAGCTGCGATGTAGGAAGCACTTCCTACCATGGCTCCTAGAATAGCAGCGCCGCCTGGAGACATTCCTACTAAGATACCAGCCGCTGTTCCTAAAATACCATGCACTACAGGTATAGCAGATCCTAGAATGATGAGTTTCCAGCCTGCTTGCTTCATGTCGCGCATCCTGCTAGCAGCCACAGTTCCTAGCTCTAGTAAGAAGAGGCAAAGAACACCTTTGAAGGGATCGATGAAGAATGGAGCAACTCCATCTATCTTATCTGCTCCACAAGCAGTTCCGATCACAAGACCACCAATAAGTAAGAAGATACTTTTGCCTGTTACTACATCATGGATGGCCGAGCCTAAGCTTCCGCTACCTTTGCCTCTGGCTAAAATCAGTCCTACAATAATTCCAGGGATTTCAAGGAGAGCCATGAGTGCAGCTACATAGCCTTCGAACTCTAGACCAGCAAGCTTAGCTGCTTCTATAGATGCTAGGAATGTTACAGCCGACACAGATCCATAATGTGCCGCTGTCGCAGCCGCATCAGTTTTATTCAGACCTCCAAACTTACGCATCACGAAGAACGCTGATAGAGGAGTAATGATGCCTAATGCTAATGTAACTAGGGCTGGTAAGATCAGTTCATTGATCGGAGTTTTAGAGATAGCCACACCACCTTTGAGACCGATCGCTAAGAGTAAGTAAATGGATAAACTTTGGTAAACTGCATCTGGCAGCTTAAAATCACTCTTCACCCAGCGAGCGATAGCTCCTAAGACAAAACATAATACAACGGGCGAAATAAGATTCTGTATAGCAAGTTCCATAATATGTGATGTGCCACTTTGTTTTTGGCATCGGCAGAGCATTATACATGAAAGTTATCTGACGCAATGTAAAACATGAAAAAAATGTCATGTTTATTTATCGAGAAACTATTTCAAGTTATAAATTTTATTTTAAAATGTTTTTATATAAAATTGTTTGTACGAAAAAATACCCACTCCGAAAATATCGAAGTGGGTATAGATTGTAGGTAAGATCCTAAATTAAAAATTTATAGCTTACGACGAATGATGAGTCCAAGTGCTCCGAGGCCTAGTAGCGTTGTGCTAGATGGCTCAGGAACAGCTCTCACAGATACATTATCAATAAATACCTCTTGGGCTCGTTTGTTGTTATTTTGGAAACCAATAATGTAACTACCACGCTCAAGCTTAACATCAAATGATCTAGAAGTTACAGCAGCATTAGATAATTCCTCATATGATTTGAGAACGCTAACGCTAGCTCCATCAATATAAGCGTCAAAAGTAGCTGAAGATTCTTTTCTAGGACCAGTAAATGAGTCAAAACTAAATCTGTAGAGTCCAGATGTAGCGATATTGATTTTTTGCTCTGCAGAATTTGATCCTGTTTTAGTAGATCCTAAATTTTTAGTTTTAGTCCCATGTAATTATAAAAACTAATTTCTAGTTACTTGAAATGAGTCATTTGTGCTCGCTGTTGTTTTTTGTAGAATTCGGGCGTTTAGTTAACATTATTTAAATAAATTTAAAAATTAGCTATGTGATTGGTATTGCAACGTTCTTTTGGAGTGTTTTTTCTATTTTTTTAAGGGAGTGCGCTTGAGGTGGTGCTATTAAATAGTTTTTAACTAGTGGAACAGTTTTTGAAAAAAATTGACTATGTTAAAAATTATAGATAACAATATCACCATCAATTTCATTCCCCACTGATCATTTGATGAAAATACCCTTTGAAGAACATCCCTTTCGTTATGAGTTGTTGCGAGCGCGACAGCTCTCCGAGGCGCATGATGAGATGAAGCGAGTCATTGATGGGGTAGTTATTCCAGAATTTAATAGCATTATTCAGGTATTCATAGAGAGATCACTACCATGGGATGTGAAAACACATGGTCACGGAGTAGTTTTAAATTTTGGTAAACCAGATAAACCATACACTATTGCCTATTATGGCTATCCAGAAGTGAAGGAGTTTGAAGTAGCTATTACCTCAGACGCAGAGACTACAGAGAATTACCGCAGGTCTTTTAATAGAGTATTTCCTTCAGATATAAAATTGATGTTTGAGGAGTTTTTCGATGCTCACATGGCAGATCTTGACTACAAGGCTAGGCATAAAGAATATGAATTACATGATCTAGGTCGTATAGGTCCTTATCAGTTAAGAATTGAAGATGAGGATGCGACTTCGGTGATAGCAACTTTAGAAGACTTCGAAGAGATTTTGACAATGGCAACAACTCTCTCCGAATCATTTAAAGAAAAAGACATGATCATCACAGATGAAACTGGTGTCCTAATCTGCTAGTCAGGATATTATTATAGGAAGAAATGGTGGATGACCATCGTCAGGATCATTACACCACCTAAAATGAAAGATCCTACGAAAGTTCCTAAATATAGGAACCAAAAGAAGGGTGTAGAGACGAAAGATGCCATACCTATGCCGTCTACTACATCAGTAGCTTCCCAAAGGATCTTGCCGACTGTTTTTAGATACCTAAATTTACTGAGCTTATTATTCTCTAATAAGTCGAGTTTTTTACGATGTGATTTTACGATCTGTATGAATTCACCAGAAGCATTCTTGACAGCTCCAGGTACGCACATGACAGCATCTAGTATATAAATAATAGCGATCACTGAAAGGAGAGGGACTAGCATGACGAGAGTCGGAATACCCCAGCCCCAGTGCCCTATATCAGGCAGTCTCATAAAGTAATAGAGCCCTATCACTGTAATGATAATATTAAGAATTAAGAGGGGAATAGCAGCTATTTTTAAACCATTGGCGATCTTACTCAGCTTACTGAGTATCCTGAAAAGTTTGTCTCTTAACGTAGCTTCATCGTTCATCCTAAGTGAGATTTACTAACTGATCCTAGAATTAAATTAAAGAATGAAATGGAGAGGACGAGAAAAAGATTTGCAAAGAGCCTGAGAGTATTTAATTCTCCTTAGGTAATGGCAATCCCACAGAATACAATCGCGCTGATCTATGACTATGATCAGACACTTAGTCCTAGCTATATGCAGGATGATGTATTGTTTCCGGAGTTCGGAATTAATCCTGAGTCATTCTGGAATAAGTGTAATGTATTAGTGAAGGAACAAAAGTGGGACGGAGAGCTGGCTTACTTAAAATGTCTGCTGGACTATCTAGCTATGGATAGAGTTTCTAATGCTAGGCTCAGGGAACTAGGTGAGAATCTTAATTTTTTCCCAGGACTGCCAGAGATGTTCGAGGAAATTTCAGGCTCATGTCTTTCTGACCTGCACCGTGCTGGTGGAGTTAAGATAGAGCACTATATAGTATCCTCTGGGCTAAAAGCCCTCATAGATGGTAGTAAACTGGCGCAACATTTTAAGATGATTTACGGCTGCGAATTCGGCGAAGATGAGAATGGTGTGATTAGCTTCCCAAAGCGAGCAATCTCTCATACTACGAAAACACAGTATTTATTCCGTATTAACAAAGGCTTACTAAATCATGACGAAGATGTGAATGACCACATGCCTGCTGATTTACGACCTATACCTTTTGAAAATATGGTCTATGTGGGTGATGGACCTACCGATGTGCCGTGCTTTACAGTAATGCAGAAAAATGGCGGACATGGTATCGCAGTCTATAATCCAGAGGATGTGACGCGGCGTAGTTTTGAAAAATGCTACCAGCTTAGTGGACAGGCTCATAGGGTAAATTACATAGCCCCTGCGGATTATCGCCAAGGGAGCCACCTTCGCTTGATATTAGAGAGTATGGTGAAAGAGATGGCAGATAAAATTTTAATGAAACGTCAAGACGAGATGGACAGCGGTAAGGTAGCTGCCCCAACATTTTAAAGTAAACAATTAAAAAAATTATGAGTGATAAGAAAAATTTCCACTTTGTAGGTGTCTGTGGCACAGCGATGGGTTCCGTGGCTGCTGCGATGAAGGCAAAAGGTTTTAAGGTAACAGGATCAGATAAAAATGTCTACCCACCCATGTCCACATTTCTGGAGCAACAAGGTGTGGAAATATTCTCTGGCTACAAGGCTGAGCATATCCCAGACGATGCAGATGTGATCGTCATAGGTAATGCTATTTCTAGAGGTAATCCAGAAGCGGAAGAGGCGCTTAATAGAAAGCTTCTCTATGTATCTCTGCCTGAAGTTCTCAAAGATTTCTTCCTCAGAGGTAAAAGAAATATCGTAGTCTCAGGCACTCACGGTAAAACAACCACTACTTCCATGCTCGCATGGATACTAGAGTCAGCTGGTAAGAATCCGAGTCACATGATCGGTGGTATTCCTAGTAATCTAGGTAAAGGTGCTCGTTTCACAGACAGTGATTTTACTGTGCTAGAAGGGGATGAATACGACACAGCATTCTTTGATAAACGTTCTAAATTCCTCCACTACCTTCCAGAGGTGGTGATAATGAACAACATAGAGTTCGATCATGCGGATATATACGACAATATAGATCAGATCAAACTTACCTTCGAGCGACTGCTCAAAGTTGTGCCGAGCAATGGCATCGCCTATATAAATGGAGACGATCCTAACTGCCGTGATGTAGCTGTAGACGCACCAGCTCCGGTAAAGCGTGTCGGTCTTGGAAAGATGAATGACATCATCATTGAAGATATCGCTTACGAAGGAAGTAACAGCAGTTTCACATTAGAGGGAGAGCGATTCACAGTTCCAATGTCTGGTGAGTTCAATGTGAGAAATGCTGCAATGGCTTGCTGTGCTGCTCTATTCTCTGGTCTGACTCCTGATGAAGTTAGAGAGGGTCTTATTGGCTTCTCAGGTATTGCTAGAAGACAGGAGCTGAAAGGAGAAGTTCGTGGAATTAAAGTGATCGACGATTTCGCCCACCATCCAACAGCTATTGAGCTAGCTATAGATGCTCTTAAGCAACGATTCCCATGTGAAAATCTCTGGGTAGTCTTTGAGCCCCGCTCTAATACGACTCGCAGAAAAATCTTTCAAGTCCAGTTAGCAGAGGCTCTCTCTGGTGCTGAAAAATCGATCATCGCTGGTGTCCCAGACCCTGAGAAAGTAGATGTAGATGACCGTCTAGATCCTAGTCAGCTAGCATCCGACATCATCGCACATGGATCAGAGTCTTGGTTTATCGATAAGGTAGAGGACATAGTCATTCATGTAGCAGCTAACGCTAAAGAAGGTGACGTAGTTGCTGTGCTTAGTAATGGTGGTTTCGAAGGGATTCACCAGAAGCTGTTAGATGCTCTCGGTAAATAATCACTTGAAATTATGCTACCAGACTTAGTCACAGCAATCCCAGGACCCAAGTCTCTCGCCTTAGCTGAAAAGCTCAGGAAATATGAAAGTCATAATGTCACCTACGTGGCGGATGACTGGCCTATTTTCTGGGACCGAGCGGATGGGACTAATATCTGGGATGCTGATGGGAATAGATTTATAGATCTTACTAGTGCCTTCGGTGTCGCTGGGCTAGGTCATACTCATCGCCCTCTGCGTGATGCTATGGTAGCGCAGTCCGAGAAGCTAATCCACGCGATGGGGGATGTGCACCCCACGGAACTTAAAGTTGAGGTCTGTAAGCTACTCTCAGAAATGACCTTTGAACGATGGGGATTAGGTTGTGGAAAAACAGTACTGTCTAACTCAGGCTCTGAAGCTGTCGAAACGGCATTAAAAACAGCTTATGTAGCCACTGGTAAACCTGGTATCATATCATTTGTGAACGGCTATCATGGTCTAGGCTACGGAGCTCTGTTAGGTGGTGGGTTTACTAAATTTAGAGAACCTTTTAATGCCCAGTTAGCTGACCTTAGAACAGTTCTTCAATATCCTCGTTCAGAAGAAAAGTTAAATTCTGTTAGGGATGAACTTTCACAGGTAGATTCTACTAAAATAGGAGCTTTACTAGTGGAGCCGATTCAGGGCAGGGGAGGAAAGATAGTTCCTCCAGCCAGTTTTTTAAAGCTACTCAGAGCATGGTGTGATGATAATGATGTAATCTTAATTTTTGATGAAATCTACACAGGTTTTAATCGTACAGGAAAACTCTTCGCCTGCGAGTGGGAAGAAGTATATCCAGACCTCATCTGCCTAGGAAAAGCAATGAGCGGAGGCTACCCGATCTCTGCTTGTGTTGGCAAAGTTGAGGTCATGGACAAATGGCCAGTATCTCCAGGTGAAGCTCTGCATACCAGCACCTACCTAGGTAACCCAGTAGGATGTGCGATGGCTATTGAAGCTCTAAAAATTCATCGTGAACCTAGCCTAGCTGAAGATGTTCTCAAGCAAGGTGAGGAACTAATAGTGATGCTCAAGGACATAGAGTCTCACTACATTCATGAAGTCAGAGGTAGGGGAATGATGATTGGCATCGAACTCCACCACAAAAATGGCGAACCTGCTGGAGATGTAGCAGCCAAAATCCTCAGTGAAATGCTAGCAGAGGGAATCATTATGCTAGCTGATGGTCCGAACGGTAATATTCTAGCATTCACTCCACCATTCCACATGAAGCTAGGAGAGATGGTCTTCGTAGTTGAGCAGTTACGAAAGTTACTAGCTAGCTCGTGATTTAAGCAAAGAGATCAAGAATAGGCTTTCCATCTTTGGTAGACATCTTGAATGGTCGCTTGCTTGCAGAGTGGATCGCTTTGTCGTAGTCTAGTCCGAGTGCGTAGCCGATGCTGGCGTTGAAGTCTCTGGCATCTACTTTGCCTTCGATGACAGTTGATCCTGTAGCATCAGTCTTACCGTGAACATGGCCGCCTTTCACACCGCCACCTGCCATGATGCAGGAGAAGGCTTTAGGGAAGTGGTTTCTGCCACCCTCTGGAGTGAGCTTCGGTGAGCGGCCGAATTCTGTGGCTAGCACTACGAGAGTTGAGTCTAACAGACCCTTCACTTTGAGGTCTTCGAGAAGTGCTGAGAAGCCTTGATCCAGCATAGGTAGTTTTTCTCCTGCTTGGCCGAAGACATCATTATGCCAATCAAAACCACCGAGTTCTACCTCTACAAATCTAACTCCATGCTCTACGAGGCGACGGGCTAGCAGACAGCCTTTAGAAAATTTACTTGAGCCGTATAGCTTGTGAGTAGTCGGAGATTCTTTGGATAGATCGAAGGCTTCGAGGTCTTTACTGCGCATGAGTTTAACAGCAGCTTTATACATTTCATTATAGGCACGGACGTCCTTGTAGCCAGGAGCGAATTTAGCATCGAAGTCATGGTCTAGCTCTTCACGGAGCGAGAGCTGTTGATGGAAATTATGCAGGGTTGTATTCTTTGAAATACGTGAGTTTTGTAGACCAGCGAGAGCATTTCCTATTGGTAGTGGCTGGTAATTTGGCTCTAGGAATCCAGCACCAGGGTGACCACTACCGCAGTTCACGGTAATAAATCCTGGGATAGTTTTGTTGATAGGTTCAGCGAGTTTATTTACCCAGCCACCAGTAGAGGGATGGGTGATAGATGCCCGTGGAGTGTAGCCAGTGCGCATGAAGTAGCGACCAGGAGCGTGTGCTCCCTGAGTTGTATTCATTGAGCGGATGATGCAGAGCTTGTCTGCATGACGAGCTAGATTTGGTAAGTATTGACTGAGCTGGACGCCATCGGCATTAGTCTTGATCGCTTTTTTATCACCATGGATTTCAGCAGCAGCATCAGGCTTCGGGTCAAAAGTATCGAGATGAGTCATACCACCCGACATGTAGAGATAGATGACATGCTTTGCCTTCGCTGCTTTATTGATCAAATTAGGATCAGCGCCATCCGCAAAGGCTGGCGTATTAAAAAGGCTAGCTATGCTACCACCAAGAGTCACACCGAAGCATGTTCTAGCTGTGTTAGAGAGGAAGTCTCGGCGGTTTAGGGTATCTAGTTTATTAGCTGACATATTGAAATGAACTTTAGATTTATTATTGTACGAAGAGAAAGCGCTTAGAGTTAAGCATCGCTTTGGCGAAGACCTGCATCGTCTTGGTTTCTGACATATGCTTGGTATATTTACTGCGCTCAGCAGCCGTAGGATAGCATCCGTAAATGGCTATGAAGAGGGTGTCTAGACGCTCGGCATCAGTTCTAGCGGAACGAATGAGGGCGGGAAGGCTGCCCTGAACTCCTTTTCTATCTGATACAGCGCTTACTTCGCGTCCATTCAGAAGAGTGAGAGCTTGCGGTATAGATGCATGAGTATTGGCAGCGTCTGAAGTTTGGCGATCTGATGCCCCGAACTGGTGGAGCAAGTTACCATTTTTGGAAGGCGCTGAGAGGTCAGAAGATCTGACTACACCTTTTTTAAAGACTTTAAGGTTTGAATTCATCGCTGAGGACATCTCAGCCATCTGTATCATCTCGGGGTCGGAGCTAGCCATAGCAGCTTTTTTAGCCTTCTCTTTAGCTTTCTTTATTTTAGCATAAACTTTTCGAAGTCTAGATGATAGTTCCTTCACTTTTTCTGAATCACCATCATTTTCTGCCTGGTCTTTAGCTGCCCTCAATAAACGAGCTTCTTTTTTAATATCCTCTAGGATTGCTTCATTCTGGTCTGTGAATTCGTCAATTTTCACCAACATTTCTGCCGAGGTATTCAAGATGTGATTGATGGATTTGGTGTAGCTATTCCACTTGCTCTTGAACTGTGTATTCTTTCTGTCGTCGATGTTACCATTCTCAAGCGTGATTAGAGAGTCATGTATCTGCTCGGCGGACAGCCGCATCAGCACTGGACCTCGGAATTGATATGCTTGACCACCTTCGATCTCTACAGAGGTAACTTGACGTTGGAATAACTGAGTGTGGTAGAGTACTCGGAGAGTCTCGCGGATATCGTAGTCATTAGTGCGTAGTAGCTTCTCTACTATTGCGAGAGCTTCTGGGTGGGAAACTCTAGTGCTGTCAGTCCAGTCATCTATCGGCTCAGCAAGTGCGTAGCCATATACTCGTTTCCAGAGCCGGTTTGCTATTGTCTTGGTAAACTGAGGGTTCTTAGGATTCGTTACCCAATCAGCAAATGCAGTCAGTCGATCTTGACCTGGCTTCATTTTAGGCATTTCACCGAAGAGCACTGCAGGATGAACTACTTCACCTGGTTTACCATCATTGTATTGATAGTCCTGAGGTAGTTTAAGCACTTTATCATTATTTACAGTAACTTCGTTTTTGTTGAATTTTTTAAATACCGAGCGCAGATCATAAGAGACCTTTCTATAGAATTTCCTAAATATCTTCTTAGCTTCAAGATCGCTATTATATTTTCTATTACCCTGAATCTTTTTACCTTTTTTCTTATTTTTATAGTTTAAATATTTTATGGGAAATACAGTGAGACCTTCTTTCTTAGCAAGGTGTATAGTAGTTTCGCTAATCTTCGCTTGAGCACTTTGAGTTTTATATTCCACATTGCTAGCAAAGGCGGCTAAGCGGTAGTAGGATTTCTGAGTCCAGTCTTCAGATGGATGGTCATGGCACTGAGCGCAACCGATCTGGGTGCCCAAGAACACCTGAACGGTATTACTAATATTATCGAGTAGCATATTGCGATCTCTCAAATAGTATGCGACCGCAGGATTTTTGCTGACGTGCCCGTTGGATGCTAGCATCTTGTGGACGAATTGATCGTAGGGCATATTATTATCCACAGCATCACGTATCCAGACGTGCCATCCGAGCCCGTGCTGATCTTGATTTGTCTTCAGTCTGAGCATATCTGCCCAGTAGTTGAAGAGGCTTGAGTTGAAGCCAGTGGAGTAGACTAGATTATCAATCAATCGCGCACGTTTATCAGCGGAATTATCCTTAAGAAACGCCTCAGCCTCTTGATGGGTGGGAATACGACCGATGATCTTGATATAAGCTCTACGCAGAAAGGTAGTGTCACCAATAACAGGATAGGGAGTGAGGGATTTTTCCTTAAGGTCCTTCATTACTAATTGGTCAATAAGACTACTAGTATTCCGGACGATTTGTTGATCTTTACTACCAGGGCGATCAGTCAGTTGCTTATCATTTGAAGCGGTAGCTATAGTAGATGCTATACTAGGTCTCGCTTCGAGACTCAAATAAGCCATAGAGCTGATAGCAACAAGAGCTGAAATAAAAAGAAATGTAGTCATAGGGTGATTCAATCTCATAAAACTAGACATGATAGGTAGGTGATAATCTATGAACCCCTGAAAGTTAAAAAAGTTTCAATAAATTTTAATAATTATTTAATGAGAAGAAAAGCCTACTTGATATTACCGATTTCACATTTTACTCGCTTCACTATTGGCTGTTGCAAAATAGGTAAGACTTCGCTATATCGCACATATGCAACGAGGAAGAATTCAGTTTTCTAGGAATAACACGATCATCACAGCCCAGAGGAAAGGTGCAGGAAAAATTAAATTTCTATTTGTTCTACTCATTATCAGTATCTTAGTTGGGATGATGGCTTATGTTTACTTCGCATGGCAAAAGAAAGATCTCTCTGGCATAGATGGCAGAGAAAAGATCATCTCTAGTAATTCACTTTCTGGAGAAACTAATCTCCTTAAAAAGCTCCAGAATGCCTATGCTGGTAACTATGTAGTCACTCTCACAGAGGAGGAAGTTAACCTCTACATTGCCAAAAAAATGAGTATGAAACAGGGTGGACCTCTTAAAGGATTTTCTAAGGTGAAGGGCGTGTACGTGGATCTTACAGAGGATATGATGGAAGTATTTATCGAGCGCGAAGTAGCCCAGTATGGCGAAGATGGTGTCCCTAAGACGGAATACCTCCAGCCATTCGACCACACAATATCGATGAAATTTAATATCTACACCCATGAAAATACAGAAGATGATGGCACTACAAATGTAGTAGAATTTCCAGGCGGGAGCATCGGTAAGTCGCCAGCGCCCGGCATGTTAGTTAAAGTAATGAAGCCTAGTTATGACGCTCTTGCAGAGTTTTTTACAGACGAGCTAATGCTAGCTCATACTAAAATCATCCACATCAAAATTGAGGACGGAAAAGTAACTCTAGATCCTAGAAAACGCTATAAAAAGTAGTAATGAGAATTGAAAAATATAGTCGTATACCAAAGACTCAAACTAATATTCAGTTAGTGAGTCTTATAACGGCTATTTTCTCAGTAATTACTCCATCCAAAACGCTTGCTCAGGCTCAGTTGCCAGTATTTCAACCGGACGGAGGTCATGTAGCGCCAATCATCAGAGCGCCTAATAGCTCTCGTGGCTCTACAGGTCACGTCACAGTATTCGGTGATGATATAAGGGGAAATAGAGCGGTCTCGTCGATAGGTGATGACCTAGTGCGCAAGCTCGCTAGATTTCTTAAAGAGCAAGAACCTAAGGAGAGTGTCTACCCGATCCACCTCACTCTCTACTCAAAGGGAAATGCTAAAAAGGGTGTGAAGTTTTCTACCTCGGTATTACCTATTGAAGGCAAAGGCTACAGAATTGATATCATCGTAGATATTCGTGAAGGTTTTGATAAATCAATCACTGAGCAAGCCATCATGCAGGCACTCGTCCTAGAGCGCACCATGCGCACCAAGCCTAAAATAAATAGGCAGACTATCGTAAAAGTTCCCCGCTGGCTCAGTGATGGTCTAGTAGGTGCGCTGCATTGGAAAGATGCCCCTAGTAATAAAGCTGTTTACAATCTTCTAACACAACGACCCGAACTCTACCCTGTAAAAGAACTCTTCACTACAGACCAGAAGAAATTTGAGCAACTGGGAGTGACTAAAACAGAGATCTATCATGCTTCAGCAACAGCCTTAGTTCTATCACTTCAGCGGCAAGCCGGTGGAGCTGGGTCTTTAACAAAGTTACTCTCAGAGGTATCAGTATTTGAGGGAGAAACTGAGGAAATCCTAAGACGAAATTTTCCAACGATGAATGTAGGCTCCAGAGGCTTACAAAAACTCTGGAACCTTCAGCTAGCAGATATGTCAGCCTCTCGTATGCTGGACACGTTGACCATCAGAGAGACCGAGCAAAGATTAGCAAAATCGCTTTTCTTCACATTACGAGGCAATGCAGGAATTGCTAAAATGATTCCTTTAAAGAACTTTGATGTTTTAGTGGGCTTGGTAGACTCAGAGAGGATTCAAGTCATCAATGGGCTACGCCAAAAGCTTCGCCAACTAAGCTACAGGTGCTACCCTGATTACCAGCCATTGATCGCTGAATACAGTTTTACTCTTACCGATATTACCAAAGGGAATTTTGAGAAAGTGAATCTCCGACTTAAAAACTTAGAAGAAGAACGAGCCAGATTACTAGAAGCTGGTAAACGAGTAAGAAATGTTCTCGACTGGTATCTAATATCAGAAGCAAAGGGACTCAAAGGCGACTTTAGTGGCTACGCCAGAGTAATAGGGCAGATCGAACTAGAAAAGAAAAGAAACGCAGACCCAGTAATAGCCCCTTACGTAAATCAGATCAATGATCTGATGAAGCGCTAGATAATCTCCTTAAGGGAAGAGCGATTTCAAATCCTACGACTTTAGTCATAGGTATTTAAACCTAACTCAGCCGATACTGAAGGCAGGGTGGATAACTACTCTGAAACGATAGACAATAAATCAGCCAGGGAATACACAAAATAATTCGCCTCCGCCTTGACCTTATCCCTAGGAGTATATCTCCCGAATCCGATGAACTTATCCACATGAGCCTTGGTCTCTAGATCGGAAACCCCATCACCCACCATGATAATCTCGGTCGCTCCGTGTTGTTGCTTCAGCATATTAATGATCTCTGGTTTACCACCATTATAAGTGGTTGGGTAACTGGCATCGAAACTAATATAATTCCCATCTTTGTCTAAATTCAAAGGCACAGCCTCGATCTGCTCAATGCCTAACAACTTTGCCAAAGGCTCAATCAAAATCTTAAACCCACCTGAGAGAATTATCGGTGTATAGCCTTTTTCTCTCAGAGCATTGAGTGTATCGACCGCAGTAGGCTCGATCATATCGATATAAAGCTGAGCAATCTCAGCGCAGCTTTTTTGATCTGGCTGAATGATAGCCAATCTTCGAGAAAAGACCTCGTCCAAAGCTACCTCACCATTCATCGCCGCATGAGTCAGTGCCGCTACTTGATCAAAGATATCATCACCTTTCACACGGGCTAGTTCATCAATGCCCTCGATAGAGGAAAGGGTGGAGTCACAGTCAAATACGATTAATTTCATAGCTATCTTATCCTATAGTGACCCGTGATAGGGAAAGAAAAAAGCATGGCATTTTCACGAGTGCCTCCACCAGAATTATGAATCACCTTCGGATTACCTTCACCATCTAGCACATCACTAACGATTAGAATATGTGGGCGATTCCCTGGATACATTGCAGTCACTAAGTCACCAGGCTTATAATCACTCCCTTTATCAGAAATTTTCAGTGCCCAGCCTGTGCGCCTAAAATAAGTCTGTAAATTAGGCACTCTACGATGATCAATATTTTTATCTGCTCTACTCAGCCCCCAAATCTTTGGATACTCTGAAAAATATGCTTTCATATCACGATGCACTTGTTTCTGCAGATCAAACTGAATCGATTTTCTCAACGCCCGAATCACTACATCCGTGCACACACCACGCTCCAGAGAAATATCCCCGTTAGGGTAGTCCAGCTTCACATAAGCAGGATCATAGTAAACTGTCTTGCCTATCTGAGACTTTGCAGCAGCGATGACCTTAGCGGCTTTTTCCGTAGCAGGAATGTTCTTCTTAGCAAGATCTTGGCTGCATGAGAACGAGGTTAAAGCGAACAAGAATAAGAGAGTAAATTGGAAAATATGCATAGATTGATTCATATATACGGAAGTTAGTGATACTTGTTATCAGCATTCTAGCTAATTTGTAAAATCTGAGAAAGAACAACCTTATCCGCCTCAGCCCAATCCAAAACACCAGCATCATCTAACTTAACCCATTGTAAACTTTCATGCTCCAGCGCTTGAGGTTCTCTACCAGCCTCTATTCTACATAGAAAGGGATGAAGCGAAACATGAAAGCCAGGATACTGATGCTCTACTGTCTGTAACTCACCATGTAGATAAATAGAAACTCCTAACTCCTCCTGAATCTCTCGCAGAATAGCTTCCTTCTTACTTTCCCCAGCCTCAATCTTTCCACCAGCAAACTCCCATTTACCAGCTAGAGACGTCGTAGCACACCTCTGACAGGCTAAAATTTCTCCAACCTCATTACTAATCACAGCGCACACCACCTGAAGAGAATCAACAGGGGGCTTCATGGCATGATGAGGTTAGCCTGTCGCTTATTTTCGGAGAAATTACTCGTCTGCCAATAGTCGCCACTATTCACATCCAGGCATGTTAGAAAGCCATTAACATTATACACGTGTGTATCTATACACACTGCATGGGGCTTAACAGTAGGTTGAAATTTAGGTTGTGGAGTGTGCCCGCACACGATGATCTTACGAGATTCATGAGCTTTCAGATCTCGAAAACGGATCCAGCACAGACTATCTATCTTCTGCTTAATGATAGGCACATCAGGCAGTGCGCCACCGTGAACGAAAATAAATTTATCCGTTTCATAAGAAAGCTCACAGCGATCAAAAAAGTCCCAATATTTCTGCTCAATATCCTCAAGCTCCGCATCGAAAGATTGTATCGTAGGATTACCGCCATTCATTACCCAAAAAAGATAATCATCAAAGTTAGTAGAAGCATTTTCCATCATCACCTCGTGATTCCCAATCAGGGTTCTTATATTGAGTGTCTCATTACGCTCGAAAATCCAATCAATCACCTGCTTAGAATGCATGCCTCGGTCAATGTAATCACCGAGTAAAATGATCTCATCTTCCGGCTGGAAATCTACATATTTCTCAAGCGCCAGTAAGGCATCTAGGCAACCGTGGATATCACCGACCACGAGCGTTCTATGAGTAGCATTCTGAGACATTAAGAAGACTTTAATGAGAATCTAAAATTTATCCATGCAAAATTTAACCTAGATCAACTGTTTCGCTTGCCAGAATGCCCAATCATCTTTAACCAATAGTAAGTAAGTGCAGTAAATAACCTATTATAAAACCTACGCATCTATAAAGACCATGTCACAGATTCCGCAGCGCAAACACTCAAATGATGAACTAGCAAGGCTCAGAGCGCAGAAAGCGATGCAAATGGCAGGCCAGCCAGTAGTGAACCCTTATGATAAAAAACTAGCCAAAAAGCCTCTCATTATCTTTGGTTACCTTTGCGCACTATTTGCTCCACTCTATCTCATGTTATTGAAGATTAAGGATAAATTCAGCTACGAAATGTCCGATCTCAAGATCATGTGTTTGGGTCTTGCTCTATGTATTCTCATCGCCGCTTTCATTTTTATTAAAAGAAGCCTCTCCAGACACCATGCTTCATTCATGATTATCATCGCTCTTATCTCATCGTTTTCGATGGTTTACTTAGTGAAAAATGATTCGACATTACAGCGTCAAGTTATGGTAATATTAGGACAAGATGTAGCACCTGAGAAATCTCAAGCAGATTTAATACTTGAAGAATCTCTAAATAAAGATTCTGAAGAACGAGTGGGGACCACTGATGTGAGTCCTCCTAGAAGACAGCTCACACCTGAAGAAATCCAACTCCGCGAGGATGCCAGAAGAGCATTTGCTGAAGCGGAGGCAGAGGGTGCTAGAAGATTTGAAGCAGAGCAGAAACTCAGAGAGAGTCAGGAAGCTGGCATAGACTCAGAGTAACGTTCTCTAAGCTGCCCAATAGCCCACTGAGCATGCTCAATGATCAATAAGTCAGATTCAGACTCACATAAGTTTTCTAACAACTTTATATCGCTGCGTGTCCCAGTATTTCCAAGAGCTACACACACATTTCTCAAAAATCGGTTGCGCTTAATCCGTTTAATAGGGGACTTTGCGAAAACTCGGCTAAATTCAGCATCTGTCATAGATAGAAAGTTCCTCAAGCTATAATTAAATATGGCCTCTTTAGCATGAAACTTAGTTTCACTACTCAGCTTCGCAAATCGATTCCACGGGCAGACCTCAAGGCAAACATCACAGCCATAAATACGATTACCAATCTGTTTGCGAAACTCCACTGGAATACTCCCCAGATGCTCAATCGTTAAATAAGAAATACAGCGCCTAGCGTCCATCTCTCTAGGACCAGTGATCGCCTGCGTGGGGCAGTGATCTATACATTGGGTGCATTTACCACAGTGATCGGGCAGGGGAGCATCAGGCTCTAATTTTAACGTAGTGATCAGCTCACAAAGAAATGTCCACGTCCCATACTCCTTATGAATCTGCACCGTAGATTTACCATTCCAACCCAGCCCTGCATCGCTAGCGAAATCTCTCTCCAGCACAGGACCTGTATCTACATAAAACCTCTGACTGCCACCCATTTCCTCCATGGCTAGATTTAAGTCCCTGAGCTTCTCCTCGACCATATCGTGATAATCCTCATTCCAAGCATAACGAGCAATTCGGTAATCATCATCTTCACGTGCTAGATCTCCAGGGAAGTAATTTATAGCCAAGCAAACCAGCGACTCAGCACCAGGCAAAACCTCAGTAGGATTCACCCTACGGTTAATGTTTCGCTCCAGCCACTTCATATCACCAGCCGTTCCAGCATCCACCCATTCCTTAAACCGCTCCGAATGCGTGGCTTTCTGAGCCGCCGCGATACGACAATCACTAAAACCAAGTGCCTTAGCGACGAATTTGATATTTTTTTTAAGAGTGTCTGGAGAAGCCTCAGTCATAGTAGAAAAACTAACATGATAGAAAAAATTCAAAAAGAGTTATTTTAGCCTTGCAACAAACCAATATTAATCCTAGAAAACCACCGCTTCGCAAGAGGTAACTAACCGCAAGTTCGCAACAGCAATGTAAAAAACTTGAAATTTTCTACGATGGGTAGATGGCCGAGTGGTTAAAGGCGGCAGACTGTAAATCTGCTCACGTAAGTGTACGAAGGTTCGAATCCTTCTCTGCCCACCACTTTTACTAAGGGAGTTACGAGAAATCGTGACTCCCTTAATTTTTGCCCTGAAGCCAAGGATGGGCGAAAGATGGGCGTTTTTTAACGTCCACAACTGACGTTTTATGACTCTTTTAGACTCACTTTTTTTTAGTAGTGAAAATAATTTCTGATGGCGAAATATTTAGTTTAGATTTCTTAACCTTGCGATCTTAGGCGCACCTCCAGATAGCCGATCCCAAAAAATATCATCTTTCTCGGATGAGATCAATTACCCTGCGTATCTATGAATGAAGGGCTCGATCATTTACACTCAGCATCCCTTAGAATAGATTTAGAAACCACTAAGATGAATAACCCCAATAGACCCGAGATTTTTGACTCCGCTGTGAAAGAGCATAGCGGGGCAATGCTGCATTACTTATACAGTCTCTGCAACGACTGGCAAATCGCAGAGGATTTGAGCCAGGACTTATGGAAGGCGGTGCATCGTGGTTTCACTGAACATGCTATGCAGCAAAAATCATTGCTCTATCATAAAGCCAAGCAAGTCTTCATCGATTACTACAGGAAGATAAAGCGTAGGGTGGAACTAGATTACACAGACGAACTGCCAGAGCCTATCCTCATGCCAAAGAGAGCAGAGCCAGAAAACAAGCAGGAAGACAAATTGCTATACGATCGGTTCTGGGAGATCTTCTACCCAGATGAATATGACGAGACATCGAAGCTAATCTTTTGGCTTCATGAGCGCTATGGATATACTATGCAGGAAGTGAGTAAAATCACGGGTGTCTCTAAATCCACAGCACACGATAAATTAACAAGACTCAAGTCAGCCTGTAAACGCAGAATTGAGCGCAACAATGAACAGGAGGTAAACCATGCCTAACACAGAAACATTCACCGACGCAGACCTCACTAACATGGTGAGAGGATTCGACGCACCAGCGAAAGAAGAGCTACTCGAAAAGCTTCTCTCACAAGCGAAAGAGCGCGACCAAGAAATCAACGAACAATCCGAGGACGATTCCCTAGACGCGTTTTACCGTAGAAAGGATGAAAGCAAGAATAGAGATAATGATAGAGAACGATAGGGAAGTGTTCCTGTCTGTTCTAATCCCCAAAAATACCACAACGCTTCCTGTTGTTTAATATCTTTAATAGGTTTAGATACTTTAGCCTGTCATTCTCTGCTCTATCAGCGGCTTTCTGGACGGGATACATGACTGTCTACAGTAGGATAGCTGACCTTTAGCGGTAACTTGCATGACCTTCTACAGTGGCAAAGATGACTGTCTACAGTATGTGTTTTCCTGAAAATGACCTTTTCGAGTGAGATACATGACCTTTTACAGTATCACAGTGATAAGGATTTTCCCACTTTCGTCATATACAAGGGAAAAGGAGAATCTGCATCAAATCTAGGATATGGTCTATTTACCGTAAAAGGTCATGTTTCATAATAAATGGATGACCATAGAATTTTTTGACATGGTCATGTTTATCGATAAACTGATATTTATTTGCTACAATCCATCTATGTCATGAGTTTTGACTTCATTGCTGGAAAAGAATCAGATGGTGAAGAAGCACATCGCCACAGTGCATGTAGAAGCGAATCTGAGTTTGTTAGAGCGTAAAATGTTCAATGTCCTATTGCTCAATGCCTATCCCAAACTTCTCCAGCAGAAGAATCACAAAATGCGATACACTGCACTATGTGAACTAATCGGCTACGATTCTTGAGATCGACTAGCGATCAAGAAAGCCCTTCGTAATATCGCCAAGACTCAAATCGAATGGATCTGAACGAATGACAAATGAAAAGAGGTGTCCTGGAAGGTCTATAATTATCTATCTTCCGCTGAGATTAAATGGTGAGCCGACTCATTTGAATATGGCTTTGATGAGAAGCTTGCGGAGCATCTCTATAATCCAGAAGTATTCGCCCAGATAAGCCTTATTTCGCAGAGAAAATTCAGTAGTAAATACACACTGAATCTCTACGAAAATTGCGCTCGCTATCGAAAAAATAAGAAGTTCAAGGGTCTTACTCCAGTCTGGGATATTGACCTCTTCCGTAAGTTCATGGGAATCTGAGAGGCAAAGCTCTACTCAACCTTTGCTGAACTCAATCGACGGATCTTGAAGCCATCGATTAAAGAGATTAACGAGCACTCAGATATTTATTTAGATCTAGAAATTTTCAAAGAGGGCAGGAGAGTCTCAGGGCTACAATTTCAAGTCACAGACAATCCCAATCAAGCTCAAATGAAATTACCGTGAGTAGAGGATGAAACTGAAATAGCGAGTGCCTCAGATAATCCTGCGGTGATAAAGTGCATCGAATTAGGGGTAGGAGAGTGAGTATCTATTCAATGGCTCAAGAGCTATGGAGAAGCCTACATGATGGAAAAAATCCAACTTGCTGAAACAGCTAAGAAAGAAGATTGAATCCGAACGAGTGTCGCTGGATGGCTAGTTCGAGCAGTTCGTGATAATTACCAGAATGAAAACCCATCTGCACAGCTAGCAGAACAGAAAAAAATCACCCGTGAAACCAAGCGGCAACAACAGGAAAAACAGTGGGAAGAAGCTGATCAACATGCAGAAGAGCTACGTAAGAAAAGAGAGGATTCAAGGTTAGCTGTAAACCAACACCTCGAATCTTTAACTGAAGATGCACTTCAGGCTCAGCAAAACGCCTTCATTGAAGCTCTAGCTCTTAATCCAGAGAAAGACCTGTCAGAACTCGACAAATCGCACCACGAGGCATTCCACGACTGGATTGCCGAACAGAATAATCTCTGAAACCCTTATCCAGTAATCAGAGCCAACCGACAGAAGCAAAAGCTTCTGGATAAAGTAAGTTTACCAGATTAGCTATCTCCACAGAACGCAACAAGTAGGGGAGCCTTCCTCACTTCACATTGTAATCCCTCCAGTCTCGGAGGTATTTTTAGTAGTCTCATTTTTAACAACCTAGAACCTCCTTACAGTCGGTCTCCAAGTTGCCTCCTCACTTCTCGGGATTTCTATGACTCGTGAGTCACATGGCTCAATTATTCTTAACCATTTTATTATGGGACAATATCATCAGTTGGTGAACTTTGATCGGAAGGAGGTTGTTCATCCGCATAAGTTAGGGCTGGGACTTAAACAGGCTGAGCATACTGGGTGTCCTGCATCGTTGAGCGATGCACTGTATATGCTTGTTTGCACTTCTCCAGCTGGGGGAGGTGGAGATTTACTAATGCTTCCCGAGCGAGAATTAGAATTTAAGAGCTTTTGACGATGGGTAGGTGATATAGTAACCGTGTTTTGAGACTATACAGATGCATCTGAACTTGCTCTTCTTGATAGAGTTTATCCCAATGACTGGGCGAGGGATAACGCTAGCCTAAGCACGTATATCGGGTTTTTTACTGACATAACAGATCAACTCATTCCTGCATTTGAAGCTGCTTATGGAGTCAAAATAGAGAAAGATTCGAAGGGGTGGAGAGAGCGGAATTTAGTCGCAGAAGAATGGAGCTGGCTTTTTCCAGATCTTGACGACGAAAAAACCGCCTAGTCTTAAATCGGCGGTTTAACTTACACGAGGGCATCAGATTTACTGGAGCTCTCTTTTACTATTCTAATCATTTTATAAATGAATTCAATTTCTTCTAACGACCAGTCAAATGACGGACACTTTCCATACGGTAATCAACCAAGTTACCGAGACTTCCTCATTCCAAAGGAACTCATCAAGCTATTCCAAGAACATAATCAAGCGAATCGTGAGACTTCTGATCCGCTCATTGTAACTAAATACTTCAATCCAGCATGAGCGCAGACTTGGTATATGACCGAGTATTATGAGGATGATGGAATCTTCTACGGATTTGTTACAGGTATGCCATTTCCAGAATGGTGAACGATGAGCCTTCAAGAGTTCATCTGACTTAACCTACCGTTCAGACTAAAAGTAGAACGTGATATTCACTTTCATCCTACACCTTTTAGCAAGGCTGTGTCAGAGGCTGATAAAGAATATAGCTAAGCCCTTCGGGGCTTTTAGTTAGTCATTTTCACATAATCTACAATCTAAATTTGACGAACATGTCCTTGACGGATACAATGTACATGTTTATTGTACCTATATTCTATTATGACCACTATAAGTTACAGTTCTTTGAGACAAAATTTACGCTCCGTTATGGATAACATTAACGCAGATAGGAGTGTGTTTGAAGTTGCCCGTAAAGGACAAGAGACAGTCGTGATGATGAGTAAACATGACTATGACTCGCTTCAAGAAACTTTATATTTACTATCTAGTAAGGCCAATGCAGACCGTTTACACGAATCATTGAAGCAGGCGGAGCGAGGAGAGTTTGTTCATCATGATTTAATCGAAGAATAATGCTACTTTCTTGGACAAAAATTGGCTGGGAAGATTACACATTCTGGCAACAAGAGGATAAAAGAACAATTAAGCGAATCAATAAGCTGATAAAAGATATTCTTCGTGATCCTTTTGATGGACTAGGTAACCCAGAACCTCTCAAACATTCACTCACGGGATTATGGTCGAGAAGGATTACCCAAGAGCATCGAATCATTTATGAGATAAAAAAAGATCAATTGATCGTTCATCAATGTCGGTTTCATTATCGAAAATAATTGAGGCGCATAGTTTTCAAATCTTTTTCTCAATCACCCCAATATCCCGCTGAATAGTCCTCAGTGATACACTGGGCAACCTCTCTACAATCTCAGACGCACTTTGTCCTCCAGCTAGCAGGCGTTCCACTTCTGCTAGACGAGCTTCTTTACTCAGGGGCTTATCAGCCTCTTGCCTCGCTACCTGGATACCACGTTCCATCTCTTTCTTAATCGAGTGCATCAGCGACTCGAAGGAAAGGAAGAGCAGCACTGGGGGAGTAGCAGCGAGACAACGAGCCAGCCACGAGTCTCCCACATGCATCATGTTGAACAACACACTGCCTGTAGTCGCCAATACTACTAGTAACCGCATCATCGTGGCTGACTCCTTTCGCAAAGAAGCTCTCAAGGCACACAAAGAAAATACCACTACTGCGCCATCTACCATGAGTGGAAATAAGTAGCCGAGATGTGCTAGCACTACTTTTTCTCTGACCGCCAAATCTTTGAGTGCTTCGAAGGACAGAGAGAAAGAAACTAAAGCTAGGCCTCCGACCATGAAAGAACTTAGCCAACTAATTTTACCGACGATATGATGATCACTGAGCTTCATAACATCATATACGAACCCATCGACATGTCATCCGAACTCATACCACGCGCTCTCAGAGGAGTGCCATGAGATACAGAGTGTCAGACCTTGTTCTGCCGCATTGTTCTGCCGCCCTGAGACATTCTGGCGACATGCTACGCCACTTGGGTGACATGTTTACGTCATCTTTTTTCTGAAAAACACACCTCACCGGCTGTCGAATAATGCTCCTGAAAATCCCAGAGAGGGTCACAGGGAGAGACTGGTCTCTCCCTTCCATTACTCCGAGCGCAGCGAGCTACCTCTTTCCTGTGCCTGTCTTTTCCGTATCCAAGATGTAGAGCCATCCTACCGAGCCAGAATCTATGTAGTCATCATCTCCGATGACTTGATAGATTCCGCCTCTCCCGATGATACAAGCAAGCCAGTTTGCAATCATCTGTTTATTCATAAAATACATTCTGCACTAGGGGAGGGACGGAAGCTCTGCGGGGACGCAACTTTCCCAGCGCCTACTAGTGTGACAATACGGTGAGGACTTTATGTCTGAACTACCTGAGGAGCACGTCTGAAATATGACGTGCTCCTTCTTTTTAACGATTATTAAATAAAACTTCTTTTGTTGTGTTCTATAGTGGTTAAAATCGTTTTAGAAAAATAGATTCAGTGGTTACATTTGAAAAACAGTCAGAGGCTATATCATCTCTACAGGAAGAATTCTGTGCGAGAGGCACGGCTGTGTCTATTTCGGTTAGAGACATTATGGACTCAACTCCGATATGTTCAGCCCATAAGATTCATTCGTATCCTGCGAAGTTATTACCAAATCTTGCGAAACTACTAATTAATTCTCATTTAATGCCTAGTGGGGGAAAGTTACTAGATCCTTTCTGCGGAACGGGCACAACTTTGCTAGAAGGAGTAAGTGTAGCCTCACGTTTATATGGGGCTGACGCAAATCCTTTAGCAAGATTAATAACCTCAGTTAAGTTAAGTAAAGCCCCTATAGGCAGTGAGGCAATTTTGAAATCGATCGAACGAGGGATCAGGCAACGTCGAAAAGAAATCAAGAGTCATCACGAAATTCTATCTAGGTGGTTCACTAAAAAAGACTTAAATGATATTACATATATCAAAAACAGAATTTCATTGATTGACAACAATTGCCTTAAAAACTTTCTGAATGTATGCTTATCATCTATTTTGAAAGATCTTTCGTGTGCTGATCCAAGGATAGCTGTTCCTGTAAAATTGAAGGACTCGACATACCCTGAAGATCATTGGTATAGAAGACAGTCTTTGAAGAAAATCACTGATTTTGGGTCAAAAGATGTATTTAATGAATTTTCTCGCCGAGTTTTACAATACTTGAACATCAAACAGCAGCAGAATTACAGTGAAAATTTTTATCTTTTTGAGGATTCAAGAGAACTAGCTTATAGAAATAACCATAGAACCCTCCAGTCAAATTCAATTGATTTTGTAGTTACATCTCCTCCATATGGAACTGCTCAAAAATACATTAGATCATCCACATTTTCGTTGTTGGTATTGGATTTACATGAAGATCTAAGTATGTCAGAATTAGATAGGAAAATCATAGGCTCTGAAAAAGTGTTGATTTCAGATAGGTCGGCACCACCTCAGCAGACGAAATCACGACAAGCAAACAAAGTAATCACTGACGTTTTTGAAGAGTCGCCATATCGAGCACACCTTTATGCAACATACATGAATGAAATGCAAAAGTTCCTTGAAGAGTCTTATAGAGTCTTAAAACCTAACGCAAATTTGTGCCTTGTTGTTGGCAATAACCAAGTATCGGGTAGATTATTTGAAACTTCTGAGTATTTAAAAGAGGCTGCTGGACTTATCGGGTTTAAAACTACTGGGCACTTCATTGATAGCATTAAGTCTAGAGGACTAATGACAAGAAGAAATAGCAGTTCAGGATTAATTGCTCATGAGCACATTCTAGTTTTTCAAAAGTAATTATGACTATCCCTCCGGAATCCATCAGAAAATTTAGAGTCCTCATTAATACCGTTTGGAAGGATAAAGGTATCACAATACCACGGATAGAGGAGTGGGTTCAAAACTTTAATGGGGCGAGCCTTGATGAGGATAAAGAACGTGCACTTATGATTAAGTTACTTGAGCATTTTTTATTTATTGGGGCTGATGAAAGAAAGGAGTTAAGTCGTAGTTTGTTTACAAATTTATGCAGAGATTTAACTGCCTATCCTGTAGGCGATGACTCAAGTTCTGCGAAGAAAATAATTAGTGAGCGTCTGAATAAAACACGGTTTGCTGCTGTTGGAGGACCTTCTGAGAGTTCGACTATGATTCTGTATGAAATACGAACTTTTAATGGGTTACCTAATAGTATAATTCCAGATTTGGAGAACTTGTTAGAACAAGTAGAACGGGGAGAAGTGGAATACATTATATTTATAGATGATTTTTGCTGCACAGGTCAACAGGTTAAGGAAAGAGAAACGAAATTCATTAACAACGTAAGAACTATGAATCCTAATATTTATATAGGATATCGACTCTTATGTGCGACTAAATCAGCAATTAACAACTTAACCGCAAGCAAACTTTTTGACTCTGTTGATGCATCCATGGTCTTTGATGATGATTACAAATCATTTAATCAAAATAGCGTGTTTTTCAAAGACAGAGAAAAAGATCTAGAGCTAAGTAAAACTGTTGCACATGAATATGGCAGGTCTCTATGGTGTGATAAACACTCTTTGGGGTATAAAGGCTCTCAAATGCTATTAGGGTTTGTCCATAATGTTCCTGATAATACGTTACCGATCTTTTGGTTTAATGAAAATCCCGAAAAATGGTGTTCAATTTTTCCACGCGCACATAAAATTTAACTTGCCCAATCAACTATGTCTAATGAAAATCCTTTCTCACTTACCCGAGCTTCTGATTTAAAGGATCAGCAGATTGCAGAATTTTGGGTTGATCCAGAGTCTCTCCTGTTTAACAGATTGCGCCCGCAATCTCAGTTACCGATGTTTATTTTGGGTGGTAAGGGTTCAGGGAAAACCCATATTATGAGATACCTTTCGTATGCTATACAAAGAATCGTCTTTACTGAAAAAGATTCAGTGCGTGAGTATGGCTATTTGGGAGTATATCTTAGAGCTTCAGGTTTAAATGGTAATCGATTTAAAGGCAAGGGGTTTACTGATGAAGAGTGGGAGAAAGTCTTCGTTTACCATTCAGAGCTTTGGCTTGGAAGGGAACTTTGTAACACTATATCTACCTACCTAGAAGATATTGGTCAAATTGACTTATTAGATAATAGAGTTTTAATGGACAATATCATAAAGTTGTTAGATTACGATGACGTGTCGATAGAAAAATTTGATGATCTTGTAGACCATTTAGAAAACCGGAGAAGAGATCTTGATTTGAAAATTAACAACATGAGTTTTTCACGAGAGCTTAAGTTGAATATCGATTTGACTGTTGGTTTCTTGTTTAGACTAGCTAATGTTGTAAGCGCCTGTATACCTTGCCTTAAAAATACTCAATTTACAATTTTGATAGATGAGTATGAGAATCTAACGGAAATGCAACAACGGCATTTTAATACACTTGTAAGAGAACGTGAAGGGAGTGTCTCATTCAAAATAGGCGCTCGCTTGTATGGTGTGAAGACATGGCGAACTAATTCTGCCCAAGAAGAATTAAAGTTAGATTCAGAATACGAAAGGATTAATCTCGATGAAATGCTGAGAAAAGATTCTTCGAAATATCGAGATTTTGCACGAAGCCTCACGCTAGATAAAATATCAAAAGCTTTTGATAAGCCTGTTAAGGATATATCACTAGATGATATTTTTCCTGTCATTAAAGGTTCAGAGTTTAATACAGATAGAAGACCTTGGTTGGATTCTCTACGGAATGACTTAGGTAAATATTCTTTAAGGATAGATTCGTTGAACGTTACTAGCCCTCAACGAATCAATGAAATTATAGAAAATATAGCTCACCATGATGCTTTGATAGAAAAAACAAATTGTTTTTTACTATATAGAGCATGGTCAAAAAATAGTGATTTACTTCAACTCTCTATCGAAATTAAGGAGTCAGCGGTTATCTACAGCGCTGATTTTTCAAAGCCTTCACTACATCACACGGCCCTAGATAAATTCAGGTCAGATCTTGTAGATCAGATGAAAAGGGATCTTAATATCCCGTTACTCAACTCTGGTGTAGATAAATGGATAGACATGTCTAACGGAATTATCAGGAATTATTTGACTATACTTAAGAACATATTTGATGGGGCAAATGATTGCGGTGAGTCAGATTTATTAAATGTAGGAATCTCTGAAAGAGCCCAAACCATGGGTGTGGAGGATAGCTGTCAATGGTTTTTAGATGACGCTACAGTTTTAGGAGACTCAGAGGGAATCGTTAAACAATCGCTCTCTAGTATTTGTCACCTACTTGAACAATTACGCTTTTCTAAGAAACCTTCAGAGTGTTCTTTGTCTACATTTTCTGTTGATTTATCAACTATGATTCCATCTGCTAGAGATTGTATTGACCAAGCTTATAAGTGGTCACTACTCATACCTCAAAACTCAAGATACGATAGAAATAGTTCAATTAAGATAGCTCAGTTTAGAGTTAATGGCATGGTGGCACCAATTTATAATTTACCTCTATACACACGTGGTCAGATAACTCTAACATCGGAAGAATCTAATGTGATTTTTTCAGGGGTAGCAGATAAGGACTACCTGAATTTAGTGAAGAAACGAGTAAAGAGATGTAATCCTCCATTCGAGTTATCAAAACAACCTAAAAAATCAGAAGATGAACTTTTCTAATTATCTCCTTTCAAAGACACAGCGTTTTGATGCAACAAGTAAATTTCCTGAAAAGGCTTACGATGTTTTCATCAGTGTATATAATACTAGTGAGCGAGTTACCGCTGCATTCAATCAGGTTAATGCACGTCGTAAAATTTGGATCGTTTTGCCTGAATATGGGGTTGCAGGAGAAGGACTAGATGGTGAGATTTTTGTTGGAGGAGGTTTTAGTGAAGATGAAGTGATTGGTGAGATTTTAAAGCAATTAAACTTAACTCCATCATTGCGTGTTTGCATAGATTCTACAGGTTTTTTAAGACCACATCTCCTGTATAGTTTAGCTTGGCTGAATTATCATAGTATTCGTAAATATTTCATACTCTATACTAATCCAATATCTTATAAAAAAGGATCCGAAACAATTTTTTCTGAAGGGGGAAGTGCCAAGGAAGTAAGACAGATATACGGATATGAAGGAATACATAGCAGTGATACAAATAAAGAATTTTTAATTGTAGGATGTGGATATGATGCTAACAGAGTAATCGAAGTAAATAAAGATAAAGCCAGATCTAGAAAAGTTAAAATGTTTTCATTTCCTCCTCTTCGACCTCATATGTATCAAGAAAGTCGCATAAGAATTCAAGCATGTGATGATTCATTTGGAGATCCTTTTGGTACTATTTTTTCACCAGCTGAAGATCCTTTTGCAACAGCTGATGCTCTAAGTAGATTTTATAATAGTTATAAAAATAAAATTAGTAATTTGTATTTAAGTCCATTATCAACCAAAGCTCAAGTTGTAGGTTTCGGTATTTTTTACTTGAACGAATGCCAAGGGAAAGCTGTTAGTATTATTTACCCCTTTGTTAATGCATACAACCCTGATACCAGTGATGGCGTATCAAATTTTTGGGAGTATCACGTTAATTTAGACCTTTATATTTGATGGTTCATTTTTCACATAACAATCATTATGTGAAAATATTTTAAAATCTCAGAGTTACTTCCCTATCTTGTGGTTCGTGCAAATTTAAAACATGATTTTAAATTTGCGTTTTTCTTGCTAGTGGGTAATCTTGGTGAAAATAAATTATGATTACACGTAAATCCGCTAAGAATCAGGTTCAGCAAGCTCTCGATTGGAGCCGTGCCGTGGCACTCGTGGGGCCTCGTCAATGTGGGAAAACAACTTTGGCTAGAGAATTTGTGGCTTTTGACTCTCCAAATTATTTTGATCTTGAGGATGATGCTGACCTTGCTCGCTTATCGAATCCATCTTTTGCCTTGAGCAAATTAGAAGGACTTGTGGTCATTGATGAGGTGCAGAGACGACCAGATCTCTTCCCTTCTCTGCGGGTTCAAATTGATCGACCTGATAATAAGGCTCAATTCTTGATATTGGGCAGTGCTTCACCTGAGTTATTAAGACAGTCATCTGAGACTTTGGCAGGAAGAATTGCTACCATTGAAATGGATGGTTTTTCATTATCAGAATTAGGTGAAAAACACCTAGATCAATTATGGACACGAGGGGGATATCCTTTGTCTTTTCTTTCTGATTCAGATGAGCAGAGCTTATTTTGGAGAAAGAACTTCACAAGAGATTTTGTTGAGCGTGATTTAGGTCAGCTAGGTTTTCAAATCCCGCCTGAAGCAATGGGTAGGCTGTGGAAAATGGTAGCACACTATCATGGTCAAAATATAAATGCTTCTGAGCTTTCACGATCCCTAGAAATGAGCAGCCCGACAGTGAAGCGTTATCTCGATATTCTTTCTGGTGCGTTTATGCTGCGACAGCTTCAGCCTTGGTTCGAGAATATTAAAAAACGTCAGGTCAAGACACCTAAGATTTATTATAGGGATACGGGGCTTCTCCATCATCAGTTGGGGATTAAAACTCATCATGATCTTATGGGGCATCCCACAGTGGGAGCAAGCTGGGAAGGATTTGTGATAGAACAAGCGATTAAGTTCTATCAGCCCGATGAAGTGTATTTTTGGTCAACGCAAAGTGATGCAGAACTTGATTTACTCATTTTTAAGGACGGAAAACGGATCGGATTAGAGTGCAAGTTTACAGGAGCTCCTAAGGTGACAAAGTCTATGAGAACTGCATGTGAAATTCTCAAACTCGATGAACTAAAAGTTGTCCATACTGGGAATAAATCGTATTTTCTCGATGAGGGAATAGAAGCCATTAACCTTTCAAGCCTATTATGAATGAATCATTTGACCCGTTAGGCTACGACTTCGTATTGCTTCCCAAGTTAAAGCAACAGACTCTGGATTTTTACGAACTTAAGAATCATTCAGGAGCTGATGGAATCCAATGACTTCTCTCGAGTTAATGTTTATCTTTGCAAGGATGGCAACTGGGTGCATATTTGGTATGGAGTAGTAGATTCTATAGGGATGGATATATTTTTTGAGAAAAATGGTGTCGATTTTGAACATCATGAAGAACGTCTTTTTAGAGGGTATATCATAACAAAAGACGAGGCGAATGTAATCTTGCCTGCACTAGATTATAGGAAATTTCCACCTATGAAATATTATATTGATGATAAGGGGAAACTGAAGAGTGAAAATCTCACATAAATTCACATAATCTCACATGCTTCTCGTGTGAGATTATTTCTTTGGCCATTTAATCCCCTGTTTCAGTGAGTATTCTTTGATCGCACGATAGAGAAATTCGTTTTTCCCTTTTATTTTACGCTCGAAAAAATAGCGGTCTATTTCTTCATTGAGTGATTCTGGGAGTTCAAGACGGACTCGAACATAAGACTCTTTCACAGATTTGAGAGAAGCTGGTCAAGGTGTTGGATGATCTTTTGCGGGAGTAGGTATATGTTTAAGTTTGGTTTCCGGGATAAGCTGTTCTCGCTTGTCTGTCTTGGCAGCTTCTTTGACGAGAGGCTTATGTTTCCTGTGAGTTTTGCCATGAGTAGATTGATTATATAATAATGGAACGTGGTGATATGGAGTCTATATTCCTAGATGCTTGTAGAGATCCAGGAATTGCGCTCGAATGTCTTTGAGTGCATAGCGTGTGAGTCATCCTCGCTTGTATTTCTCCTCAATGGATTCTGGGATGAATAGCATTTCAGCGACAAATTTAGAGTTTCGTATATGAAAGACAGGGTATCCGCTCTCCCCTGAGATAAGGTCTTTGATTTCTTCATATTCAGCGACTTTCATTGAGTTCGCTACTATGACGATATTTTTGTTGAGCTTCTCGACTTGTTTAATACCTCTCAGAGCTCGTTTAAGCTCTTCTACTCCGTAGATAGTGGGAATGATCACCCAATCAGCTCTCTGGATCGCCTGCTTGACCACAGGCTCATCAATTCCCGCTTTCCCATCGAAGACGACTCACATATCAGCAGGAATGTCTGGAAGTTCGTCATCGTTACGAAGCTTGATGACTCTCTCTTCAGGAAGAAATTCATCCACGGAACTATCTATGTCATTAGTGATAATGCCGAATCCTTTTTCGTATGCAATAGCATGAGAAATGGTGGACTTCCCTTGTGATCCTTTTGTCCCGACAACTGTGATTAACATAGGAACGTGGTTACGTGGTAATATTGGAACGTTGTGTTTAGGTGTCTTCGATTCTTTAATACATAGTGTCGTCGAAACCTAGTGTTTTGTGAACGTAGTGTCTTCGTATCGTGGAAACAAGGACACTATAGAACATGGTGACATTAAAACCTCGTAACTACGAAACGTGGTGTTGTTCATTCAATAGAACGCTGTAGCGAAGATACATTAATACCTAGAGACAACGTGTCTAGGTAACCTTGGAACGAGGTAATTATATTCATTTTTTATGATGAGCAAATTTTTTGTTCGAAGAAAGTGGTAGTATAGATCAGATGATCGTAGATTTATGTCATTTTGTCTCATCCTGAGTCATTATTTCTTACTAAAGTGACAAAATGTCTAGCTGTCAATTTGCTGGTGACTCAGGCTGTAAATTCGCAAAGTATTGATAAACAATGATCTATAATTTTTTTTGAAGGATGGCATGATTTGTGCATATTTTGAGTCTGATTGTGAAGGTATCACAGTCAGTAATACAAACGTAAAATTAAGAATACTATGACTAATATTAAACCATTAGGTCAACGCGTTCTGCTGAAGCGTGTTGAACCAGAAACAACTAGTGAGGGAGGGATTATCCTCGTTGAATCTGCTCAAGAAAAGCCGCAAGAGGCTATTGTAATAGCCTTAGGCTTGGGAGCAAAAAATGAGGATGGCTCTGAGTTTAAATTCTCTGTGTCGGTTGATGACAGGGTGGTTTTACCAAAATATGGTGGGACGGAAATTAAAATAAGTGGAGAGGATCACCTCATTGTTACAGAGGGTGAGATTCTAGGTATCGTTGCATAACTTACTAAAAATATAAAACAGATATACAATTATGGCTAAACAACTTAAATTCAATGAAAAGGCACGTCAATCTATGCTTAAAGGCGTAGAGCATTTAGCTTCTGCTGTGAAGGCTACACTGGGACCAGCAGGAAGAAATGTCATTATCGATAATAAATTTGGTTCACCGAATATCACAAAAGATGGTGTTTCTGTAGCTAAAGCAGTAGAGCTAGAAGACCCTTATGAAAATATGGGAGCTCAGCTGATTAAAGAGGTTTCTTCTAAGACTTCTGATGTGGCAGGTGATGGCACGACAACAGCGACAGTGCTTGCTGAAGCTATCTTTAAAGAAGGTCTAAAAAATGTGACCGCAGGGGCAAATCCTATTTCATTACAACGTGGAATCCTCAAAGCAACAGACGCGATTGTGCAAAAGCTAGCTGATATTTCTAAGCCTGTCTCAAGTAACAAGGAGATAGCTCAAGTTGCTACAGTCTCAGCAAACTGGGATGCTGAGATTGGCAATATCATTGCTGAGGCTATGGAAAAGGTCGGCAAAGATGGCACAATTACAGTAGAAGAAGCAAAGAGTCTAGAAACAACGCTAGAAGTTGTGGAAGGCATGCAGTTTGATAAAGGTTATCTATCTCCGTATTTTGTGACTTCAAAAGAAAGTATGGATTGCACTCTTGAGAATCCGCTCATTCTAATCCATGAGAAGAAAATTTCCAATCTTAAGGAAATGTTACCTCTCCTTGAGAAGGTGTCTAAGTCAGGACGACCTTTCCTCATTATTGCTGAGGATGTGGAAGGTGAGGCTTTGACTACACTTGTAGTGAATAAGCTACGAGGCACTTTGAATATCGCTGCTGTGAAAGCTCCTGGTTTTGGGGATCGTCGCAAAGCGATGTTAGAAGATCTAGCGATCTTGACAGGGGCAAAATTATTCACTGAGGAACTCGGAGTGAAACTTGCCGATGCTGAGCTGGATGATCTTGGTTCTGCGAAGCGTGTCTCAATCACTAAGGAGGATACTACTATTGTTGAAGGTGGTGGTGCGTCTGATTCTATTACAGGTCGTGTCAATCAAATCAGAAAGCAAATAGAGGAAACTAGCTCAGACTACGATAAAGAAAAACTGCAAGAACGCTTGGCAAAGCTCGCTGGGGGTGTGGCTGTCATTAATGTGGGTGCGGCTACAGAGACAGAGATGAAGGAGAAAAAAGATCGTGTAGATGATGCTCTTCATGCCACTCGTGCAGCAGTCGAAGAAGGCATTGTAGCAGGTGGAGGAACAGCTCTGGTCAGAGCTCTTAGCAAGGCTTATGACGCAGGCTGTTGTGAATCCGCAGCTAATGAGGATGAGAAAACGGGGATGAGTATAGTTGCTCGTGCTATTGAAGCTCCTCTCCGACAGTTAGCAGCTAATGCTGGACGAGAAGGAGCTCTCATTGTGGATAAAGTCAAAGAAGCTGAAGACAATATTGGCTATAATGTGGCTATTAATGACTACGTTGACTTGATAGAGGCAGGTGTGGTTGACCCTACAAAAGTGACTCGCTCAGCGTTACAACATGCCGCGTCCATTGCTGGACTGCTCCTTACTACGGAGTGTCTAATTACCGATAAACCAGAGGAGACAGATGATGCTCCACTGGATTATGATAATGGCATGATGTAGTCATAATGCTTCAAAAGTTCTTAGGGTATGATGATCAATGCTTTATGCTCTAAGAGCTTCTTATAAAGAAAAATTTTACGCAAAAAGACAAAAGTGGCGGATGGTGTCGCTAGTTAGTGTGATTGCTAATTAGGTAAAAAGCATTTCTTGAGAAAAGAACTATAAACGATTAACTAAAGATGATTGAAGTCACTGATCTGACCAAAAAATTCGGAAGTAAACATGCTGTGGACAGCCTATCGTTCACTGTTGAAAAAGGGGAGGTATTAGGATTCCTAGGACCGAATGGTGCGGGGAAATCTACTACTATGAGGATGATTACGGGATTTGTCTCGCCTTCTGCGGGAACGATTCGTGTCTGTGGTTATGATGTTAGTAAAGATCCTGAAGCGGTGAAAACTAAGATAGGTTATTTGCCAGAGTCGGCTCCATTATATCCAGATATGACCGTTTTGAGCTTTTTGAAGTTCTGTGCAAGTATCAGGGGGATCAAGGGGCAGCCGCAAAAGGATGCTGTGGAGAAAGTGATTGAGACATGCTTCCTTCATAAGGTGACGCATCAATCTATAGATACTTTGTCTAAGGGGTATCAACATAGAACATGCTTGGCTCAGGCTTTATTACACGATCCAGAGGTCTTAATTTTAGACGAACCTACAGATGGACTTGACCCTAATCAAAAGCATGAGGTGAGGAAGTTGATTAGAGAATTAGGGAAAACAAAATCTGTTCTATTTTCAACTCATATTCTTGAGGAGGTGGATGCTGCATGTTCTAGAGTAGTCATCGTCGATCAAGGGAAGATGATAAAGGAGGGAACACCTGAGAAACTTTTGGCAGAGTCAGGGTGTTCAGATTTACATACATTATTTAGAGAAATAACCACTACTGAAACTTATTAGAACCATGAAAATATCGTATCTTCGTTGCACTGGTGCTGTTGAGGTATTTAAACGCGAATTGATTAGTTTTTTTACTCAGATCACAGCTTACGCACTCATTGTTGTCTTCCTACTTCTCTCGTTAGGATTTTGTTTTTCCTTTGGTCATTTTATGGAAATAGGTGACGCAAGCTTGGAGTTTTCTTTCTTTCGCTGGCTACCATGGTTCTTTATGTTTCTGGTGCCGGCTGTGGGAATGCGCTTATGGTCTGATGAATACCGCAACGGCACTATAGAATTGATCGGGACAATGCCGATTCCTACTCACTCTATCATCATTGGGAAATATTGCGCTGCGCTGGCAGTATGGGGAGTAGCATTAGCTCTGACCTTTCCTATCTGGATAGTGGTGAATTATCTTGGTGAACCAGATAATAGCCTGATTCTAGCGAGCTACCTTACCAGTTTCCTGGTTTGTGCTTGTTTTCTTGCTGTGACCTCTCTGGTCTCGGCATTTACTCGGGATCAGGTGGTGAGCTTGGTTGTCGCTGTTTTCCTTTGTGCTTGTATGACGTTAGCAGGATACGAGCCTATTTTACGTTCTTTTAGAACGGTTTTCCCAGACTGGTTGACTGAGGTTATTGCTTCAGCCACGGTCGATGAGCATTTTCGCTCAGGTATACGAGGGCATCTTCGTATCCATGATCTCGTCTGGTTTGTTAGTATTATAGTAAGTTGCTTGATTGGAACTAGTGCCGTTCTCAAAGCAAAAAGAACCTAAATAAATCAATTATAACTATTATAAATTATGACAAAAATAAGTCCTACGCTACGTGCTATTTTGGGAATTATAGCACTTCTTGTTATTGTAATATCTGCTAGTTGGCTCACTCGGCTTACGGTTTTTGGCAACTCGGGTATCGATCTAACAGAACATAAAATACACACTCTTACTGATGGAACGAGAAAGATTCTTGAGGAGTTAGACTCAGCGACTCCTGTAACAGTGAGATTTTATGCCACACGGGAAAGTCCGCTTTTATCACGTGAGCAGAAACTCTTCATAGGCAAAGTGGATGCTCTTCTGAAGAAGTATGAATCCTTAGCAGGAGGATCTCTGAATGTTGAATATCTAGACCCTCAGCCTGATACGGAAGAGGAGGATTCTGCTAGATTAGATGGTATTCAGGGGCAACGTGTCACACTCGATAATCAAGAAGAGAATCTTTATTTAGGTATCGCTGTGACGTGCTTAGATCAGAAGGCTCAAGTTGCTTCTCTTTCTCCTAGCAAAGAGACCATGTTAGAGTATGAACTTTCTAAATCGATTGCCGAAGTGTCTCGCATTGATAAACCATTGGTCGGTCTTATTAGTGGTTTACCTCTGAAATCTAATCCTGCTGCAATGCGTGGTCAGAGACCTCAAGAGCCATGGATTATTTATCAGGCTTTAGCGAAGTCATTTGAAATAAAAGATCTAGGCAGCAGTCCTGAGAAGATTGATTCAAAAATCACGAGTTTGCTGGTGTTACATCCGCAGAATATCAGCAAAGAAACCGAATACGCCATAGATCAGTATTTATTACAGGGAGGAACGGTGATAGCTTGCTTAGATCCACATTGCTATGCCGCCAATTCAGGTTTTGGTGGCACAAGTAGCTCTGATTTGCCAAATCTATTGAAAGCTTGGAAGGTCAGTTATGACTCATCAAAGGTCTTATTTGATCATAAATACCGCACTGCCTTGCAGGGAGGTATCACTTCTCCAGTATTCCTGAGCTTGAATAGAGACTCTATTGTAAATGAGAAAGAGATTGTCACCGAAGGACTGAATGACTTGGTGATGGTGATGACTGGTAGTTTCAGAGGAGGGAGTAAGGATCTGGAGGTAGAACGCCTTATTAGCTCATCGAAGCAGTCAGGTCTCATGGATTCCATAGAAGCTGCTGATATTAGAGGCAGTGCTCGCAGAGTGCTCAATCAGCCAACAGATGGTGGAGTCCATACATTGGCGATGCGACTCAAAGGGAACTTTAAAACAGCTTTTCCAGATGGTAATCCTAAGAACGGGGAAAAGAAAACAGAAGATAAGGAGGATGAAAAAGATATCAGCTCTGAAGAAGCCGATCCAGAAATGGCTAAGAAAGAAATATCCGCTGAAAATGATGGGGAGAAAGAGATTCATTTGAAGGAATCGAGTGGCAAAGGATCTGTTATTCTCATTGCAGATGCAGATTTTATTGCCAATCCATTTTCCTATCGCATGTCTAACATCATGGGAATGCAGATGGTCGAGCCTGTTAATGGGAACTCCTCCTTGTTTCTCAATATTGTTGATCAGACCTTAGGTTCTAAGCATCTGATTGGAGCACGGGGTAGAGTGTCAACACGTCGTCCGTTCACGGTAGTAGAGGAGATGGAGTCTGAATTTGAGCGAAATGTGGGTGAGAAAATCGCTGAAATCGAACTGAAACAGTCTCAAACAATCAGTAAGATACGTCAGCTTGAGTCACAAAGGACTGAATCAGGAAGTTTCTCATTAAGTAAAGATTCAGCAAAAGAAATTGAAAAACTTAACGCAGAACAGGTCTCATACGCCAAAGAAATTAGAACCATGCAGAAAGGGCTAAAAAGTCAAAAAAGTAGCCTCGCAGGTAAAATGATTCAGGTTACGATTATTCCTATTATTAGTCTGGTAGTTCTCACAGGAGTCGTTGTGTGGAGTATTCGTAAACGTCGCTCAGCTGCTAAAGTATAACTCTAAACACTAAATAAAATAATTAATTATGTCTATTAAATCACTTATCAGTTTATGGGTAATAGCCATTACTCTTTTGGTTGTTACACTCACTATACGGTCTAATCAAAATGTAGAGATTAGCTCAGATACAAAGATACAGGTAGGAAAAGCATTACTGAGTCATTTGGATTCTGACCCTATCCGAGAAGTTAAAATCCATTCGAAGGGGAAATCTAAGCACTTCAAAAAAGTTGGAGATAGCTGGGTGATACCTTCCAAAGAGGACTTTCCTGCAAACTCGCAAAAGGTGATCCGAGAGTTGACAGGCTTGTTTGACTCTAAGGTGTCTCAACCTTTGAAAACTTCGGATAAATATCATGAGAGGTTTGGAGTAGATGAAAAATCAGAATCTCTAACAAAAGTAGAGTTTTATGATGAACAAGGCAATACGATAGAAAAGGTCTATCTTGGAAATACGATCAAAGGAGCTTCTAGCAATCCCATGATGGGAGGAGCTAGTTATCCTATCGGGAGGAAAGTGAGGCTGGATTCTGAACCTGACACAGTTTATTCCCTCAGTCAGACACACGCGGGGCTGGAAAGTGAGATAGCTGATTGGCTAAATAAGAAGTTCCTTGTGATAGAGGGTATCCAATCGATTTCTAAAGAGGCTACAACTAAAACGAAAAAAAATGATGGGTGGAAAATGTTTGATCCTGCTCGCAAGGCATTGCCTTACTTTGGATTTAGTTTCATGTCGATGGTTGAGGATGGCTGGACATTGAGTAAAACTAAAAAAGACGAATCTTTTGCTCTTATCAATACACCAAAGGGAAAGCAAGTGAAGCAAAGTGCTGTTGACCAATTTAAATCGTTATTAAGTAGCGCTAGCTTTGAAGAGGTTCTTGGGAAGAAATCTTTGAGTAAATGGCTTGAAAAACGTCCAGATAGTCAGGTGAATAAATATTCTATCACCACATTTGATGGATTTACTTATAAGATTCAACTGGCTCCAGAGAACTCAGATAAAAAGGACTCTAATTATGTCCTTTCTTATGAGGTGATTCACAATATTCCAAAGAACTCTGAGGCTGAAAAGGCATTTGAGGACGATAAAAAGGAGCAGAAAAAACTAACAGAGAGATTAGAGGTTCAGATAGTATTTAGTCAATACCTTTACATGGTTCAGCGCAGTATTATTGAGCCATTACTACGAAATAAAGAAGACTTTCTAGAAGGTCTTCCTGATCCTGAAACTAATAAGAAAGCATCTGAAAAAGTTGGGAATGAAGTAGAATCTGATGAAATAAAGCAAGAATGAATATCACTAGAAACCTTATTAGAATTATCATTCCTTTTCTTAAACGACTGATCCAACATACCGTAAAATAAACATAATAGATAGAATGAAGAGCAAACTGAAAAGCCGACTGAAATGGATGTTATTACCATGTTTCATTGGTTTAACTTGTTACTTTTCCTCTGAGTGCATGAAGGGCGCAGAAGGACTAAATGTAAATATCGATAGTCACCCCATTGGTCGCTCCAATGGCGCAAGCTACGCTAGTATGTTAGAGGAGGCACAGAAGTCTGTGGTTTCTGTTTATACTGCGGAATTAGTTCAATACTTAGGCTATAGTGGCTCATCAAGGGATGATTTACTCCGAGAATTCTTAGGACTACCTCCTATGAATAGAAGAGGCTCGAATGTTGAAACGCACAAAGTTCCTCAAGGAGTAGGTTCTGGTGTGATTCTGAATGCCAATGGTTATATTATTACTAATAACCATGTCATTTCTAATCAGCAAGGTGGAGTGGCAGATGAGATTCTTGTGCGGTTAAGTAGTGGTAAAGAATATAAAGCACGAGTTGTAGGTCGTGATCCTAAGACAGATGTCGCGGTGCTTAAGGTAAATGCAAAGGGACTGCCTTTCGCTAAGGTCGCCGATAGTGAACAAGCCAAAGTTGGTGATATTGTGTTCGCAATCGGTAATCCTATGGGGGTAGGTTTAACTGTTACCAGTGGTATTATTTCTGCTAAAAATAGAAATATAGGTGTCTATGGAATGGATGGATATGAGAACTTCATCCAAACAGACGCATCCATTAACCCAGGTAATTCAGGAGGAGCATTAGTCGATATAAAGGGACGTTTGATTGGCATTAATTCAGCCATTGTGTCTCGCTCAGGTGGAAATGTGGGTATAGGTTTCGCTATTCCATCTAATCTTGCAGTAAATATTAGCACTCAGCTTACTAAAACAGGCAAAGTGGACCGCCGAACAATAGGGGTGTATATAGCTCCTATTTCAGAAGCTGAAGCTCAGCATTTAGGGCTGAGTAATAAATCTGTAGTGGTTCAGAGAGTGTTGGCTGATACCGCTGCGTCTAAAGCTGGCATATTACCTGGCGATGTGATTACTCATATTAATGGTAGAGGTCTAGAAGGAGCAGGAGGTCTTAGATCGTCTATTGCTCACTTAAAAAAAGGAGATATTATAACGATTGATCTTTGGCGGAATAATAATAAGCATCGAGTAAAATTATCTATTGAGTAATTTTTTATAATCTTTTCATGAACTGGGCCGCGGGCTTGGTTTGCGAATCTTAATGAGATATTCAGGAAGGAATAATACAGGAACTTATACTTATGAACGAGATCACTTTTGCACAGCCAGTATGGATTCTGATTGGTTTGATTGTAACTATAGGAATGATTATTTGGTTTGTCCTTTCCGATAAAAGGAACAAGCTGGCCTTGGAAAGCTTTATTACAGGAAAGCTTTTGGCGAAATTACGTTCCAGTATTTCCAGACCGAAGCGTTGGATAAAGAGAGCGAGCTTGGTGATTTGCACAGTGCTTTTATTTTTGACGTTGGCTCGTCCTCAGCTTGGACATGAATGGAAAGAGGTGAAGAGAAAGGGGATCGATATACTTTTCGCGATTGATGCTTCGCGTTCAATGTTGGCTGAGGATATTCAGCCTAACAGATTAGAAAGAGTGAAGATGGGGGTTATGGATTTTGTGAACCAACTTGAGGGTGATCGTGTGGGCTTACTACCTTTCTCAGGGAGTTCATTTTTACTTTGCCCATTTACCTTAGATTATAGAGCTTTTGAGCAGTCTTTAAATGCAATTACTACTGAAATAATCCCTAAAAAGGGAACTGATTTAGCAAGTGCGATTAATGAAGCGTCTAGCATTTTTGAGGAGGCTGGAAACAATCATCGGATTCTTGTTGTAGTGACTGACGGGGAAGATTTACAGGGAGAGGCTCTGGAGGCAGCGAGTAATGCGGTGAAGCAAAATGTTATTGTTTACTCACTTGGGGTCGGGTCAGCAGAGGGTGAACTGATTCCTATCTCACATCCTCAATACGGAACGGATTACCTGAAAGATTCATCTGGCAAACTAGTCCGAACAAAGTTGGATGAAAAAGGGTTGAAGAAAATTGCTGAAATTACAGGTGGAATCTATGCTTCATTCGGTAAGGGTGGGGAGGGACTAAGGAAAATCTATCAAGAAAAACTAAGTTTAGTTCCTAAGGAAGAACTCAAGCAACGAATGCAGAAAGTAGCGATAGAAAGGTATCAATGGCCCTTGGGTGGGGCTATAGCATTGCTGGTTGTCTCGATGATGATCGGCGACCGCCGTAGGCCGTCGAAGAAGAGTAGCTTCAGGCAACAGCAAGCTTCGGTTGCGACAGTCATCATTTTCTTTATTGTTAGCCTAGTTGAGGTGCGTGCTGAAGATGGAAAGGAGGCTTACAATGAGGCAATTAAAAAGTATCAATCGGGGGAGGCTTCCAATGCTGAACGTCTATTTCAACAATCAATTGAGCAAAGCGATGACCTAAGTCTGCAATCTAACTCATATTATAATATGGGGAACGCTCTATTCAAGCAGGGAGCTATGCTGCTCTCTAATGGAGATGCCGAGGAAACGATCAAGCTGTGGGAGAAAAGTGTTACAGCTTATGAAGGTTCTCTTGCTTTAAATAAATCAGATGAAGATGCTGAGAAAAACAGAAAGTATGTGCAGAAGAAAATCGACGAGCTAAAACAGCAGAAAAAAAACGAAGATCAGCAACAGAAGGATCAAAATAAAAAAGAGCAGAAAGATCAGGAAAAAAAGGAAAAGGACGAAGAAAACAAGGACGATCAAAGTAAAGAAAAGCAAGGCGAGGACAAACAAAGTGAAAACAAGGAGAGTAAAAGTGAACAGGAGAAGGATGAGCAAAGTAAGGAAAAACAAGGCAAAGAGAAGAACGAAAAAAGTGAGGGAGGTCAGGGTAAGGAAGAGAAATCTCAAAGCGAGGATGATAAAGCTCAGAACGGAGATGAAGGAAAGCCATCTGATGAGAATGCTTCTGAAAAGGAGGACTCTACTCCACTTAATGAAGAGCGCGGTGCAGCAGGCAAGATGACAAAAGAAGAGGCGCTTCAACTACTCAAGTCTCTCGAAGGTGATGAAGAGCGAGTGCTCGTTGTCCCTGCTCGTAAAGGTCATCCGAGTGACCCTGAGAACACAACAAAAGGTAAAGACTGGTAATTAGATAAGGTCGAACTCTTAACAAACTATGAAAACAAGAAATCTTATTTTCCTAATTATCATCACTTTAGCAGGACTCTTCACCAGCGCTGTTGCAGCACCGTCAGTTTCGGTCACATTGGAGCCTAAGACGATACCATTGAATGAGACTGCGAGGTTCACTGTGAATATTAAGAACGGGGAACGAAATGCTGTGCCTCAGCTAGCTGAGATAGATAATCTTACCTTTATCCCGGCTGGCCAGTCTAGTCAGATTCGTATTGTCAATGGAGACATGACTTCCGTGTTTAGCTATAGCTATCAAGTTACAGCGACTAAGGAAGGTAAGTATCAAATCCCAGCTGTGACGGTGCAATCTGGAGGTCAGCAGTATAGCAGTAATTCTCTCAAACTTACAGTCACTGCTCCACAGAAAAATGCTTCGCAGCCGCCTCTTCAACATGGTGATCAACTAAGTGATGAAGAAAAAAAACAAACAGCGTTTCTAACCATTAATCGTGCTGATAACAAAGGTAGAGAACATCTCTATGTCGGAGAATCCACTCCTGTGATGATTCGTGTTTATCTTCGCTCAGGACTCCGTGTTAGTGCTCTTAATAAACCATCGGTATCTAGCGAAGCATTTACCCTTTCAGCATTGAGTGACGAACCAGAACAGAGCACAGAGGTGCTTGAAGGTATTCGCTATCGCGTCTTTAGCTGGTATGGAAATCTCTCGGGGATAAAGGCTGGTGACTATGATCTAACAACTGATCTCAAAGCCACGCTGAGTGTGCCTAGTAAACGCCCAACCAACAGAAGGCGGAGCAATGATCCATTTGACGATCCGTTTTTTGATAGTTTTTTCACCCAATATGAAAGCAGAGACATTACTCTTACTAGTGAACAGAAGAAGACCAAGGTGATCACACCTCCTCTGAAAGGTCGTCCAGATTCATTCACTGGAGCAGTGGGGCAATATAAGATCAGGGCTAGTTCACTTCCATCTTCTCTCGAAACTGGAGAAGCCACCACACTCAAAGTATCCATTGAAGGAAAAGGAAATTTCGATCGAGTTGACAAACCAACTCTTATTCCATCTAAAACTTGGAAGACCTACAAGGCAAAGACTGATCTTGAACGTGGAGACATCGTTGACTTTCATGCCAGAAAAAACTTTACCGTTCCTGCCGTGGCTACCGAGCCTGGGGAGTTCGAAACCTTTTTTCAGTTTAGTTTCTTTGATCCTGAAACGGAAGAATACAAAACCATAGAAACAGCAAAGCATAAAATCAAGGTGTCAGGAAAAGCTGTTTCTATGACTGCTCCGTTGATCACAGCTAAAGAAACTCCTGTAACAATTGATGAACAAAGCTTACCTGTGATTAAGGAAAGCATAGGCTCTTTATTTGCTGCGACTCCAGAACTTTATCAGAAGCCTTGGTTCAAAGGGCTCATTTCGATGCTTATTCTAGTGATACTGGGGTGCCTTATTGTCAGTTTCCTCCAACAGCATCAAAATGAGCATCCTGAAGCCTATAGCCGCCGTAAACTTAGCCGAGAAACCAAACGTCAGCTCTCTAACATCGAGGCAAATACAGAAAAAGGAGAGGCACTAACGTTTTTCCGAGAGTGCCGTCTGGTTTTACAAAATCAGATTGCTCAGGAAACGGGAGGGCAAGCAGAGGCTATTACGCTGAATAATGTTCTAGAGAAGTTTCCAACTTGCAAGACAGCCATAGAAGTTTTCAAGAAAGCAGATGAAATAGAATTCGCTGCTCTAGAAGAGTCCCAAGAAAGCATGGATGAATGGCTCAATAAAATGCGAGTCGCTCTTGAAGAAATTCAAACACCTCCAGCATTTATTAAACAACAAAATGAATCAGCATGGGGGCAAGTCGCATCCTCAGTTTAACAAATAAGCTCATTTAAAATGAATCCTCAAAAATACATAGCCGTCCTCACTGGCATAGTCGTTCTGATCGCCATCGGATTGATTTTGAGTTCCAGTAACGGCAGCAGCCCCAGTCCTGAGCAGGAGCAGATATTTGAGCAAGCCAATCAACATTATCAAGAACAGCAATACTTAGAAGCCATAACGAAATATCGAGAGCTTCTGAACCAAGATGTCAATGGAGCTCATATTCATAATAATCTAGCTAGTTCTTACCAGCGGATGGGAGATGTGGGCAGAAGTATTCTTCACTTTGAAAAAGCCATTCAGTTAGATCACTATGATAGTGATATTCGGAATAACCTTAACAAGGCTCGGCAAAATAGTGCTACCTATGAGGACACGGAGCTAAGTAATTGGCAGAAGATCATCGCTACCTTTTCTTCTACTCACTGGGTGGTGCTTGCTAGTTTGGCTCTGCTGGGTTTGACTGGGGGTCTGGTGTTGAAGTTTATGGGCTATATCAAGCCGTCAATTAAACTGCAGGTGTTTACCGCTTTGGCGGTTGTTGGGCTTATCACGCTCTCTATTTTCGCCGTCAAAACTCAGCAAGATAATCTTCAGAATAAGGCGATCGTTCTTATTAAAAATACTAATCTTCGAATTTCTCCATTCCAGAACGCTGACCAAATTGTAGTTCTTCAGCCAGGGAAAATCATCACGATCATTTCTAACAAAAAACACGATGAATATACACAGGTTAAGCTCGATACGGGTAAGTCTGGATGGCTGAAAACCAGCAATGTTGAACCTATTTACAACAGATGAGTTTTAAATCTAACAAATTAACGAATAAAGAACATGACAACAATTAATCAACCACAAAACAGTAAGGGTCAGGTGTCTGGCCAGAGCAATATCAAAGAACTCACTCAGATGGTTACTGTTCACTCGCAATGGATCACTCCACTTAAATCTGAGCTAGCGAAAGTCGTTGTCGGTCAGCAAGAATTGGTTGACCGTTTATTGACGGCACTTTTAGTCAACGGCCATGTATTGTTAGAAGGTGTCCCTGGCTTAGCAAAGACATTGGCACTCAAATCTCTCTCGACCTTGATCGATGGATCATTCCAGCGGATTCAATTTACTCCCGACATGCTCCCTGCCGATATTGTGGGCACGGAAATGTTTAATCCACAGACTGCGACGTTTGAGACAAAGAAGGGAGTGGTCTTTGCAAACTTCGTGTTAGCAGATGAAATTAACCGAGCCCCGGCGAAGGTGCAGAGTGCTCTGTTAGAGGCTATGCAAGAGCGTCAGGTGACGATTGGTGATGACACTTATCAACTGCCTGAACCGTTTTTGGTGATGGCTACGCAGAACCCTATCGAGCAAGAGGGGACTTATCCTTTGCCAGAAGCTCAGGTGGATCGCTTCATGATGAAGGTGGTGGTGAACTACCCGACAATTGAGGAAGAAAGACTGATTCTCGACACAGCTGCCACCACCGAACCGTTACCGAAGCTTGCTCCTGTAGTCAGTATTGATGAGATAGTGAATGCTCGTCGTTTGGTAAACAGCCTCTACATGGATGATAAAGTGAGAGACTACATTGTTGCTCTTGTTTATGCCACTAGAGATCCAGAGCGCTATGGATTGAATCTGAAATCTTATATTCGCAACGGAGCATCTCCACGAGCTACGATTGCTCTCACTTTAGCGAGTAAGGCGAATGCGTTCCTCAATGGCAGAGGCTATGTCACTCCACAAGATGTGAAAACTGTCAGCAAAGAGGTGATGTCTCACCGAGTAGGTGTCACCTATGAAGCTGATGCCGAGCGCATCACGAGTGACCAAATCGTTTCCACGATACTCAATGAAGTGGCTGTTCCATAGGAGACTCTAAAAGCTCTATTTTGAAATCAGACTCACTCTGAAAAAATGAAAGAAGAAGATCAAAGAATTAAGGATATTATCTCCAAAGTAAGGGAGATAGAGATTCGCGCGCGTCGTCTTGTAGAAGAGAGCCTCGCTGGGCAATATCACTCGGTCTTCAAAGGAAGGGGAATGGATTTTGATCGAGCACGCGAGTATGTAAGAGGTGATGAGGTTCGCACTATTGATTGGAATGTCACCGCTCGGACAGGTTCGCCACACATTAAGCTATTTACCGAGGAACGGGAGATGACGATGCTTATCATTATTGATGTGAGCGCCTCATTGGACTTTGGCTCGAATCCACAGACGAAGAGAGAACTTGCTGCGGAAGTGGCTAGTGTGATGGCTTTCTCTGCTCTGCGAAATAACGATAAGGTCGGACTTATTCTTTGCACGGATGAAGTAGAATATTATCTACCTCCAGCTAGTGGTCGTCGGCATGTACTACGACTTATTCGAGATATACTTTATTTCGAGCCAAAAGGTCGAGGCACAAATCTAGTCGCAGCTATCGACTTTGCCAATCGCGTGCAACCCCGTAAATGCCTGATGCTCCTGATGTCTGATTATACCTTTCCTGGTTCGCAAGCAGAGGCTTTAGAAGTTCTCAAACCCAAGATCAGCACTACGTCCAAACGTCACGACTTGGTGACTTTAGCGATCAATGATCAGAGAGAAGAAGAACTACCTAACGTTGGGATGATCCGTATCGAAGACTCTGAAAGTGGAGATGTTATCACTCTTAACACAGGGAGTAAAAAAATCCGTGAAAATTTTAAAGCTGAAGCGGCTTCCCAACGAACTGAAATGAAACGTCTTTTTACTCAGCACGGCATTGACTTTCTTGAACTCAAGACAGGGGAACCTTATCAGCCGATCTTGAAACAGTTTTTTTCAACTCGCGAACAGAGAGCCACTCGATCATGAGTTCACTAGCACAAGCACCTATTATAAATCAACCCGCGCAACCATCCGCACCATCGGTGGATGAACTGATGTCAGGCTTGCGACCTCTCAAACCTGCGGTTGAACTACCCACAGAACCCGAGCCATTTTCTTATGAAATATTGGCTTGGGGAGTTGTTGGGGTAATTATCCTAGCTCTGTTGTCTTGGTGGATATGGAAAAGGTTGCGCCGAGAAAAAAGCCTAACTCCAGAACAAACAGCAATGCAGTCTTTGGATGAAATTGCTGAGGAAGATTTGAGCCATGATGATTTCATCATGAAAGTGTCTCATATTCTTAAGGGCTACCTAGAAGAGAAAAAGCTCTTCATTGCTGTCCGCCAAACAACCGAGGAGTTTCTCGATTCCTTGAAAAACAGTGAAAAACTTAGCGAACAACGTGAGACATTGAAGACGTTTTTTGAGCAATGTGACCATGTGAAATTCGCTGGAGGAACCTTAGCTGATGAACAACGCCGAGAGCTTATAAATAGTGTTCGATCTCTTGTTAAAGGCATAAGCCAATCTGAACCAGATAAATCTTAACTCTATAGAATCATGTACTTTTTTGCTCAACCACATTTTCTCTGGCTTCTTTTACTACTTCCTCTAATCGCTTGGTTAAGAGGGAGGAAAGGGCAGACTTCCGCTGTGAGCTTTCCTAGCACCAACATAGCCAAGATGGTCGGAGCTAAGCCGAAATCTAAAATGGGCAATCTGCTTGTTACTCTAAGTCTTCTTGCTCTAGGCCTGTTGATCGTCGCTATGGCACGTCCACAACTAGGGAAGGGTCATGCAGAAGTCGAGGCAAGTGGTATTGATATAATGCTAGCCATTGATGTTTCTAGCTCAATGGAAGCACTGGATTTCCAAGTGGATGGGAAAAGGGTGAATCGCCTCGAAGCAGTGAAAGACACCGTTGCAAAATTTATCAAAGAACGTCCCAACGATCGGATTGGCCTGGTAGCTTTTGCTGGTCGTCCCTATCTCGTGAGCCCGCTGACTCATGATCACGAGTGGTTAGAGACTCGTCTTAAATCTATCGATATCGGTCAAGTTGAAGGCGGCACGGCTATTGGTTCTGCTATTGCCTCATCGAGTAACCACCTGAATAGCTCTGATGCTAAATCTCGTATCAACATTCTGCTCACGGACGGAAATAACAACGCTGGTAAAGTATCGCCTATGACTGCTGCCGAGGTTGCCGAGACTCTAGGAATAAAAATCTACACCATCGGAGCGGGAACTAGAGGGCAGGCTCCCATCCCAGTGCAAGATGTTTTTGGAAGGCGGAGTCTTCGAATGGCTAAGGTCGATATCGACGAGAAGGCTCTTACAGAAGTAGCGAGTCTAACAGGAGGCCTTTATTTCCGTGCAACTGACACCTCTTCATTAGGAAATATTTATCAGGAGATTGATAAACTGGAAGCCACAACTCGCAAACTAAAGAAATACGAGGAAGTCGATGACCTCTTTGCTTATGCCGCTATTCCAGGCACCCTTATTCTTTTACTCAGTATAATTCTGGGGAATACTGTCTATCGAGAATTACCTTAATATAAAACCCTATATTCTTTTTGTAAAGGCTCTCGGATGTAGAGTCTTGAAAGGACGTAGTAGTTAGCATGAAGACACAACAACGACCTCAGCCATTTGTGAAAGTAATCCAGACAGAAGATAAGCTCATTACTCGTAAGATGGCTTCTGAGCGTCTCTGTGTGTCGACCAGAACGATTGACCGAATGGTAGAGAAGGGATGGCTTGAGAAGGTCTTTGTGGGGGCTTCTCCACGATTTCGTAAACATGACATCGATAAGATTGTCGAGCAGGTGGTTTAAACTTTCTTAGCTGAGTAGATTATTTCCAATAGACGGAACAACTCTGTTTTTCTGGTCTGCGTAGATACTGGAGGTTATGCGGATATCACTGTGTCGGAGGTATCGTGATGATGCAAAAATACCTTCTTCGCTGGCTATAATGCTGCCGATTTCTTTTCTAAGTTCATGGATAGGCTTTTGTGCATGAACACCGTTCGCTCGAAGCCATTTTTTAAGTGTTTCTATTGCTCCACGGCAACGGTAGGAGCGGGTTGTTTTAGAACGATCTAATGTGCCTTTGGATTCGATCACAAATTCTCCTGAAGCTTGTTTCTGGAAATTTTTGAAGATTCGCTTCATGTCTTCACTGAGTGCTATTTCACCAGCAGAGTCTTCGCTCTTGAGTTGGTGGTATTCTGTGTCTTCGATGATGAGTAAGCCTGTGGAGAAATCAAAGGCATCCCAGAGAAGGTAGTCGATTTCAGAAACACGGAGTCCACAGACAAGGGCAAGGAGGATCATCTTGTAGGATTCTGGTTCTTGGTCTTTTAGGTCTTGATGAGCGAGTTTCAGGATGTTTTTTGCATCTATTTTACTGTGATAGCGAGAAGAAGGGGGCTTTTCCATGGTGACGTCTGCAAAGGGGAGTGGGGATGGGATTTCTAGGTCTTGTGTCAGAAACGGAAGAAGCTTTTTTGCAAAGAGCGTCTTTGAATTTCGGATGATACTATTGACGGTTGTAATAGCTTTCTTTTTAGCGGTAGCGGTCTTGCTGTGTTCTCTGAAGTAAGTCTGCTTCCAGTTCTGGATACGAGCAGGAGTGAGTTCTGAGAGGAGAACAGAGTCTACCTGTGCTCTCCAATCATCTAGTCTACATTCTTTACGAGGAACAAAAGATTTTTGTTCAAGTTCCATGACACCAGAGACTATTCTGCGGAATGCTTTGATGTATGCTTGTAGGCTCTGAACACGGGCTGAAGAGTATTTGAGGTTCGCTTGAATTAGCTCACCTACAGTCTTCCCTAATGGAGACTCTTCAGGTTCTTCTTTAATGGCATGAGGTTTGTATTTTTCAAGAGTAGCGTCCCAGCCATTTTCTATGAGGTAATTGAATATTTTGGAGGCTTTCACCGCACATGCTTCTTTGTTCGGTGAATTTCAAGGGAATCGTTCACGGCGTTTTTGATGACCAATGCGAGCACTGTAGTGAGGGGATTCAAAACCTCCTCTACAGGTTACCTTTTGAACTTTAGTTCTCCAATACGCAACTGTCGTGCGTGCGAGTGTTGTTCTCTGAGGCTGGCCATTTCGTGAGACCCTCATCAGTCTTGGTGTGTCTTTTCATGTCACCAATAGGTTGTGATGTAATTATCTAATACACAACGATTTGTTTTTTAAAAATGGCGAAAATGAAGCCCTGAAGAGACAGCGTGAGACTCCTTGAGAAAGCGTTATTTAGTAGACTGTAAATCTGCTCACGTAAGTGTACGAAGGTTCGAATCCTTCTCTGCCCACCATCTTTTAAAAGAGTCACTCAACTGAGTGGCTCTTTTTAGGTCAACGCCAAAGCTTTGGGAAAGGGGCATTATTTAATTTCGGGTCAATGCCAATCATTGATGAAGAGCCGTTTTTTCTTCTGAAGACATTATCTCTACAAAGCTTAGGGACAAATGTCTTAAACTTAACATTTTAATATGAGTTAGCCCTTTCCCTCTGTTGTATCTAAACGTAAATCTACTGGAAGCATAGAGCTATCGAACCCTTGATATGTTATTGTGTGCGTCTAAGGTGACCTTTACAGGTTGGTCATATTCCACTCTCGATACGGGTTGAGTATTACTCAGGGCAACCAAGCTAGGGAATTTCTTGACTGGATTTTATATGAACCGCTGATTTTCGCTGATTAGCGCTGATTTTTCTCAGTTCTATGAAGCAAAAAACTCTATTTGGAAGATTAGTGAGTGTCGTTAGCCGTTTCCAACTTCAGAGCCGTGATTTTAATGAAATTAAGAATGCTTTTCACAGAAATCTGTGTAAAATCAGCGTAATCTGCGGTAATTTTTTTGCTTTTTCTTAATAGCTCTCCCTAGCTTGATCGCCCTGGAGTATTACTAGCTAATGCTTTATTGACACCTGTTTTAATGATATCTAGCCTTAGTGTATACCCACTATTAATAGTGTAAGATATTGTTTTTACGGTAACTACCGTTTTATTAATGATTCGCTCAGCTAGGAGCACTTAACTTAGAGCGAGAAGTCTTACGAACGCGTGGTTTTGTAGTGGTTCGTTTTTTAGTGGTTCGTTTTGAAGTAACTGGTTTCTCCTTCTTAATATCAAGAGCCGCTTCTACAGCTAGCCTAGATTTGATCTGGCGTTGAAGTTCAGCTTGTTTCTTCCGAGATAGCACGGCTAGTTCAGGGTCATACTTACATGCTTTTCTGATAGAATAGTTGAGGTCCTTAAACTTCACATTAGCAATACCAGTGGAGTGGATAAAGGTCACATGAGTGGCTCTTACCTCAGAGGCTTTAGCATCTTTGAGCGTTTTACCGCCATTTAGAATTATTGTCTCGTATTTAGTCCCTATGTATTTAGTCCATGCTTGTTTTTGCTCTTTTTGTTTTCTAGTGATTTCAGCAAGTTCCGCCTCTAGTTTCTCTTCTGCCAGCTTTTCGGCAGCCGCCTGTTCTTCCTCGATTCTAATTGCGAGTAGTTCGGCTTTTTCTTCCAATCTTGCTTTAGCTATTTTAGCTTGATTAATTGCATCCTTTTTCGCATCAATCTGTTTTTGTTTAATTTCTCTTGCTAACACTCTTGCATATGAATTCCTGTAATCATTTTGTTTTGTTTGCTTATCCTTCTCAGAACATGAGATGAAGAAAGTAGATGAAATAGCGAAAGCGATGTGAAAATACTTAGGTGGCATAACTGAGTTAGGTAGATTTTAATTCTAATGTGATCTCTGATGAAAGATTGTCAATATAAAGAAAGTGACGCGTTAGAGCCTAGAGTTAGATTGTTGGTAGCTAAGAAAGGACGGTCATTCATGATACGATCAATACTTATGAGCACTTGATCGGAGTCATGATACCAGTTTGTAGCTAGCACTCGGATGACTTGCCAGCGAAATACTTCGAGGATATAAGCTTCCTAGGAGTGTAGCATTCTGATGAAGGCTATTTACTGATCTGCGATCTGATTTCTTTAGGATATTCGTCCCAGCTTGCGGGAGTCAGATCTGCTTCTGCTGGGAATTTAGGATCTAGTTCTAGTTTGGAAGCGATACGGACAGTTTTAGTAGTTCCTCTGTGCATATTAGAACGGAGATTTTGAATGGTGTAATCACCAAGAGCAACCCAAGTAAATTTCTCGAACTTCTTCGCTCTAGTATTCCAAATTGCTTTGCCCAATAAAGTTCCCTTGTAAGAAGATTGATTCCATTTATAGTCTGCATTTTGAAGGAAGTCTCCATGGTAATGAATCTGTATTTTCTCTCCCTTAACTGCTTTGACTTCCATAGTGAGGTCACCTTTTTTAATATGTTCCAGCCACCAAGCCGCTGAGGTCGTAATTAGGTGACTGTGACTGAGTAATCTATGCACAAGAAGCTTATCTACGCTGCCTCTACCCCCGATAGTGAGTTGAGGGGGTAGTAGTTTTAGCTTTTCTGTCTCAGTAAACCAAAGCTTATCAATTTTATTGTAAACAGGGTTGCGAATATCGAATAAGTCCATTTCTGAGAATGCATAAGATCGACTGGTGTTCCGTAGTTGGAGCCAGGATTTAGGTGTTATTATAAATTTTTCCTTAGGCAGTGAACGTTCTGAGTCAGCCATCGCTGAAGAGCCGAGCCTATCAGATTTACTCATTGAGTTATAGCTAGCAATAGCTTCAATTAATTGTGCATTCATTTTATCTGTATCAGGTGTAGGCCATCCCCAGTTAAGTTGCTTTATGAGCTTTCCAGAGGGTGTGATGAGATAGATACCTTGGTGAATCCCGTGTTTAGTATCAGTTAATGATTTTTTGAGAAATTGATATTCACCTTTAGATTTCTGCCCATCTGTTAGACTATTATAAGCTATGTCACTTCCGGCGACAGTGACACACTGTGCTTTAATCGTTTCTACAAATTCTTTATTTTGCAAGGCAGACTGCCTAAGTTTTACGCCATTTTGTCAGCAGTTAAGCCGATGATCTCCGAAGAACAGAATCATTATAATAGGCTTATCTGCATTATGAGCTCGCTGCTGTGCTTCTAAGACTGAGTTCTCCCATTTCACCTCATGGTAGCGTCGCTCCTGGTCGTCTTGAGATGCGTAATTAGCAACTGCCTCGAAGTCTGTCCAAGTAAGCTTCTCAGGTGCTACTATTTTGATGAAATCTTGCTGAGATTCAGCCAGTGTCTGTGACATAGTCGGCAGCATTAGTAGGCAGGATAGACTAGTAGTGGCAGTGATGGCTGTGAAAAATTGTTTCATAGCTTTTTATAAGGATAGTAAATTGATAAGTTACATTTAGAATATGCTCTAATAACTACTATATATATCATTGTGTCTGAAGAAAATAATATTGTGGTAATGTTACTTTTCTTTAAATAGTGACACAAAATTTAGGATGAATAGAAGCTAGTTCTGTCTGGTAAAATAGTATTGTGTTGATAATAAGCATAAAGAATTCAATTCTTGATTTCTAATATGAATTATCTAACGAAAAGAATAGGTTGCGCTAAATACGATCTACTAGACCTAGACCAAAAAGCAGTAGAGAAGAGGATCATTGCTGATATGGAATCAGGAGTAGATGTCTACTACGACCGACGTTGGGAAGTGACTGACTATCTTACAACTTGGTTAGAGAATCACCAGGATGTCTATAGTGGTAAACGTGTTCTTGTATTGGGTGCTGGCGTGGGGGCGGAGACGCTTGTATTGGGGAGATTGTCAAAAGTGATCTATTTAAATGATCTTTCACCGACAGCATTGGAATTATGTGGGGAACAGTTACAGCATAATGGAATGGAGAATTTCGAAATGTTGTTAGGTTGCTATGAACAACTAGATTTACCCAAAGTGGATTTAGTGGTAGCGAGTTTTTTAGTTTATAATCGTGAAACGCTCGATGCGATGAAGACTTTTGTGGCTGATAATAACTGTCAATTCATTCTGGTGAACGAGAACCTGAAGGAGTTTAAATCTCTTTTAGATGAATTTCATCATGAAGTATTATTCGAAGAGGAGGGGGCAACTTGTATCTTGTTTGGAACATGAATACTTAACCTGATATAGTAAAGCGAGTTTGATAGAAATGACTGTAGAAAATTCTATGGAGTTACCTATGGAGTTACCTATGGAAGCTACTCTAGCTAGTAAAGGATATGCTAAGCGGAGTGATGTGATGGGTTCTAGAGACCTTTCAGTGAGTTCTTGAAAAAGCAGGCGACTAATTGAAGCTCAGGTAATGTGACTAAACCTTGGTCACAGGGCAACCAAGCTAGGGAATTTCTTGACTAGATTTTATAAGAACCGCTGATTTTCGCAGATTAGCGCTGATTTTTCTTAGTTCTTTGAAGCAAAAAAAAGCTTTTTTTGAAGGTTCTTGACTGTCGCCAGCAACTTCCAACTTCGGAGCCGTGTTTTTCAATGAATTTAAGAATGCTTCCTATAGAAATCTGTATAAAATCTGCGTAATCTGCGGTAACTTTTTTACTTTTTCTTATTAGCTCTCCCTA
>CALAJT010000015.1 GCA_937923145.1 uncultured Rubritalea sp.
TGTAGCCGCATGGTCTACCCTGAAGATGTAGAGTGGAGTGGTGAAGTGGAGATTATTTTCCAGAATATCGAGAATCTTCATGCATCGATCAAGGGTCCGTGTGGAGACTGGTATTTCACCGGGGACTTCCCTACCCCTGGCGGTGTGGCTACGGTGAACTTAGCTTACATTAACTGGTTCGATAAGATCGATGGCAGAAGCTACGATTTACCGCTATAAATTTATTTTGAGTCTGGGTAATATTGCCTTAAAAGCAATTTCCAATCTCTGATCTCCTGCATCTCTTCAAGAGTAGGATTTGCTTTCTGACTCCATTGACGCACGTTATAAAGAATGCTCCACGGTGACCAGAATGCCACTGTAACGCTGACTGCTAAGATGCCAATTGACGTTAGCATCCATTTAAGTCCATTTACATTTCCCCAGCAAGCCCAGAGACCAATAGTACCTCCGAATATGAGACCAGACATGTGAGCTGTGTTTGCTACATTCATAGCTGGGATGATGAAGCATACTACTTGCCAGATCAGAAGAAACTTCACCGTGCTACCCCTGAATTTTTCCAGGAATCCTGTCCATCTCGGCCAAGCTGCCCACATGAATCCTACCATGGCATAGACCACCCCAGAGAAGCCCACACCAGCACCTTCGATGCTAGTCTGCAGAGCAGAGCTAGCACATCCTGTCACGACTACGAAGAGCAAGAATTTCAAACTTCCTATGCCTCGCTCCATGAGTGGTCCTAAAAGATAGAGCCACATCATATTAAATAGAAGGTGGATTAAACTGCTAGAGTCGTGAATAAAACATGTGGAGAGATATTTCCATACTGGCTCACCCCACGGATCTAGAATTTTCATGGCGCCAAATTTGAGTTGCATCGCGCGGAAGACCTCTTGATCACCATTAGAGTGTATGAAGCCGATCATGTGATTAGCCACGCACCACAGCATGATTAGGTAGGTAACGGTGGGAAAGACGATAGGCAGCGCCTCGTATTGTCTAGAATTGCGCCAGCCTCCGCACTCGCTGATATCGTCTGGTGGAAACGTGATCTTCATAGTGCTAATCTAGATAGCTTTTAGCAAATAGCAAGGTGCCTATGATCCAGAATACAGAGGCAATAAAAAGCCCCTCTATTTCAAACATTGAAGAGATAAAACCAACAACTAGCATTAATAATCCTATGGCTCTTTTATTATACATTATACTTAGGCAATAGCGGCTCTAGACACTCTAGCTCTGCTTAAAAATCACTCTCACTTCCTGACATGCTCTGCCGGACTCGCATCTCTCCAGCAGACAGGAAGGTACTCTGGAATATGAATAAACCAGGACACTGAAATAGATGGCTTGAACAAAACATAGAGTATTAATGATTAATTTATAAATATCTCACAGTTAATTATCAATGCCACTGCATCAGGCAGATCAGCCTAGGGAAAGTTATTAAGAAAAAGCAAAAAAATTACCGCCGATTCTACAAAGATCTCTATGGGAAGCATTCTAGAATTAATGGGTTAGAATGGCTTCTAATTTGAAAATAACTAGCACAATTAGTAATCACCCAAATAGAGCTTTTCCCTACAGAGAGCTAAGTATAATCAGTTAGTTTTTAAAATCTAGTCATTGTAGAGATGAGCCTATGCGCTACTACTTGATTACTTCATGTGCTGTGTAAAAGAATCGCGGTGCTATTAACTTACCTAATTTACTAGAGGAAACTCCATTCAAAGTAATGTCATAGATCTGGTCAGCTACAGGGCTTTGCTCCAGAGTCACTTCGATCACATTACCTTTTACTAGTATTGAACTAGCTTTTAGTTCTGTAAGTTTCATTTTGGGTGAGCCGTATTTCTGGTGATAGAGCAGACCGTAGCGAGAGCCTTTTAGTTCTATTTCAGTTGCATCAGGAGCTTCATTTAGAGTAATCCTAAAACCTGTCTTGGTAAGCGCTATTTCATCTATGGCTAGATGTGGATTCTGATTATACTTGAGTGACACTAACCCTGAGTCTCCTGGCCATGATAGATGGGTTTTTCCAACGTAGATTACACCATCATCGCCCAATGAGAGCTTAGCGTTTCCTCTACTAAGATCAGGATGCGCCATGAAACTAAGTGCGGCGCCTTGCTGCTTACCATTTACTGTATCAGGAAGGTAGCGAACTAAACGAGATTGATTCATTTCACCCATGATCAGATCACCTCCATAGGGACCAAAACCTTCTTTAGGTAATGTGAGTATCTGTGTCGGTGAGTTTGCTAAATCTCCTTGTGGTAGGTAACAGAGAGCCTTAGATCTAATTTTATCTAATTCTTCCGCTGGCAGCTCAGAAGGTGTGCCTTTATCCCATCCCTTAGTCCACTGCAGGCTTGCCGGATGCCCGTAGAACTTGTCCTGCTCAATTCTATAGAGCTTACTATTAGCGAGCCAATCTCCCTGATTATCATTAACGAAGACTTCGCCTTGAGCATTCACGTGAACTCCATGTGGTGTTCTGAGCCCAGAGGCTACTGGGATCATTTCACCTGTAGTTGGGTTCACTTTTACCACCCATCCCCGATAGGGGACACGAGCGTACATTCTCGGCATTTTAGGTCTCCCTCCACTTATCCAGTCAGGTTTTATAAATTCATGGGTGAGTCCTCCAGCGTCGCTCCATTCTCCACGGATTTCCGGTCTAGCTCCGCCGCCATTAGAGGCTGTGCCAAGAGCTACATAGAAGTGACCGTCAGGTGATTTAGCAGCTCCAAATGCAAACTCATGGTAGTTGCCGCTCATCCCCCAGCTATTACAGATGGCTTGGTAACTATCCGCTTTGCCATCCTTATCAGTATCTGTAATACGTGTCAGTTCTGCACGCTGAACTACTACTATCGAATGCTGATTTTCCACATGCAGGCCGAGCGGTTCATGAAGCCCTTCGCCCCATTTTTTCCATACTTTATCCACCTGAGAATAAACCATAATTTCTCCACGGTGAAATGTCGCTATGAGGTCTCCATTAGGCAATGTTCCGAGTGCTCCATACTGCTGATCTACTCCTGCTGGATTAGGTAATACAGTTAATTCGCAAATGTCCTTCCAGCCACTTGCTGCAGCTGTCCAGAGTGAGCTAGCGATCATTAATGGTGTGAGATAGTATCTGATCATTTGATTATTTTCTTAGGTTGAAAGGTGAGTTTGAATGATGCTGCCTCTTTGGCAGTTAGTATAAGGACTCCGTTTTCTAGACGCCCATTTGAATGTATTAGATTAGTTTCACTTAGATCTCCGAGCTGGTATTTCAGCTCGCTCTTAGCATTGGTTACTTTGATATGTAGTGTGATAGCACCCGCTTTATTTTGAATCGCTTCAGTTACTTCAATAGAGCCTATTGAGTAGGAAAATACAGGAAGACTATCGATAATATTATAGCCATTGAACTTTGGCTCTTCATCATTCTGGGATACGAAACCTGAATTAAGCTTAGGCAGTGATCTATAGTAGACCTTACCAGTTAATTTAGCGACTGAGCTGCCATTAGACTTCCAATATGGGAAACCATCTATGAAACCTCCTATCCAAATGTAACGCAGTCTACAGCTTACAGTATCCCAGCATAGAGAGTGGTTACCATCGATAGTGACTGCAATAGATGCCGGACTTGTATCAGGGAGAAAGATGCGTTGGATCCTAGGACGCTTAGTCGCATCTCCAGTTAGCATGTAGGGATCAAAATTAGTTTCCTTAGGTGGTGTGTATTTCTTACCTTTCGTAGTGGCCATAATCCAGTGATAGATAGCTTCAAGATCCTTCTCACCTACATGAGCCATAGATGGCATCTGTATCACATCTTTTCTTTTTTTACCCGGTTCGATACACCATTTTAAATAACCTTTAAGATTATCTTTATATATATGGCTGATTTCCACCAAGCTAGGTCCTACAATTGGTTCCACTTTATTTTCAAGCTGATGACAGACCATGCAGTTTGTTTTAAAGTTTTTTTCTGGCGAAGCCATCAGAGCTGATGAAGCCGTAATAAAAAGCGTAATTGCTGAACCTATTTTGGAAAAATTATAGGTGTTTCTACTTATTCTAAATATCATTGTAAGTAGACTATCTCACGATAAAAAAATATCCACTACAAAAGCATCATACAAGTTAATAGTTTTTTCACCACCCAGCATCTCCTAAAAAGAGTTTAGCTCCTTCTTCTGATCACTAATAAACCAGAAGCTAAGAGACAGAGGACTGCACTAGATGGTTCTGGTACTTGCTTTCCTGGATAGTCATAATTCATCGCTGTAGAGCCAATCGTACTAGCGTCCTCTACTCTGTATCCGAATGATGGGTGCAATGCTCCAAGTTCCTCAGATGTAAAACCTAGATTTAAACTATTAGCAGAATAGACACCCACATTTTCCTGGAAGGCATCGTTATAGGTCTCATTATCAAAATTATAAGTCATCGTCCAACGGTCTATATTCACACTTACATCATAGATCCCTATCGTGACGGTAGAATTGATATCCATCGTCATTGCGTAGAATGAATATTCGTGATCAGTCAGAGCGCGGTGAGAATCCTTGGTGGTGACGAAAATCTTTAGTTATATCATGGGTAGAGCTATGAGTCGTCGTCATCTGGTAGTTAGTTCAAGGATTAACCTTAGCAGTGTAAACATTCCTGTTACCGTTTGATCCAGTTAGTGAGATGGGGCCTGATGTCCCTGGAGCAACAAATCCTTCTACACTGTCATTAATATATTCTACATTAGTAGTCCAAGGATCAAGACTGGAGGAATTTTCGAAGTCATAAAACCAGCCATCACTGGGAGTTATCTGAGCAGATGAACTCAATGGATTAAGGATAAGAAATCCAACGATGTGGATAAAGATTAACTTGGGGAACATATATTTCTGAGTGTATCGGGTTATTATTTAGAGGGCACAAAAACATCCTCTAATCGACATCTCGCTAAGTCAAACTTTCACGAATTAACCGCTCAAGCGAAGCTAAATAAACGCACACAAACTACCAGCACCTATAAGAAAAGCCTCCGCGGGGAAAATCCCACGGAGGCTGATAAATTATTTAAAGATGACTAACTAAATAGCCCTCTAGTAAAGACCTAAAATTCGTAGTTAATATAGAAGTTAAACTGACCACCCTTATCAGCTTCTGGATCTGGAGTCTTGATTGGGAATGCATAGTCAAGCGCTAGAGGTCCGAACGGAAGATTCAAACGGAGACCTAAACCTACGTCAGCATGGAGCTGGTCTACACTGAAGTCAAAGCTGTCTTCATTTACAAATCCAGCATCGTAAAATGCGGCCACTCTCACGTTTTCTACTACTGGGAATGTCATTTCAGCTGTGATGTAAGCTGATGTATTACCACCTAAGATCTCTCCAGATGCAGGGTCACGTCCTGGACCTACATCGCGGAATTCAAAACCACGGAGGCTTCTTGCTCCACCGAGGAACTGACGCTCGAAGATCTGAACATTGTCGCCTTCGACTACATTAGCAGCTCCACGAAGTGTCAATACTGAGTCCCACCAGAGGTTCCAGTGTTTAGCACCAGCTACCGAGAAACCTACAGAGTCTACATCGCCACCCAGTCCTGAGTATTGAATACCTAGGTCAATCTTGTGACCGCTACGTGGTGTGGTAAGCGCATCACGGCTATCATAGACGTAGTTAAGTGAAAGTGCACTACGAATGAAGTCACCATCCTCATCTTGGAAGTCTTGGCTAGCATCTTGCTCTACATCTATATTGATCTGTTCAAGTCTGTAGGCAGCACGGATGTATGAACGTTTACCGAGTGGCTTACGGATCTTGATAGCCGCACCCACATTTCTCTGATCATATTCGTCTGAGAAAAACTGTGATCCCTTGTAGTAAAGTTCTCCACCTAGTGAGAGTCTACGACCCAGGAACCATGGCTCCGTGAGTGAGACGCTGAAGTCCTGACGTTCAGCACCTGCTCTTAGGTTCATCGCAAATCTCTGACCTCCACCTGTGAAGCTCCACGGGTTTCTGATGTCGAAGTTTCTCTGCTCTAGATTTATATATCCTACGATGCTGTCTACTGAACTAAATCCAACACCGAAGCTGAGGCTACCAGTCTTCTTCTCTGTGACTGCAACATCGATATTACGGTATCCTTTTTGTGAGCTATTGCTCGGAGAAACATATACTTCTCCGAAGTAGTCCAGGTTCTGTAGTTTCTTACGTGTGGTCTCCACGTCTACTGTGTTGAAGTTATCACCTGGTTTAAGTGGGATTTCTTGGCGGATAACACGGTCACGTGTCTTGTTGTTACCTGCGATATTTACTCTGCCTACTCTGTAGAAAGAACCTTCTGTGACCTTGTAAGTAACATTCACACGGTTAGCACCTGAGTTAGTTACGATCGGCTTCACGTTTGCATCTGCATAACCTTTAGACCCGTAGTAAGAACGGATTGTCTTGATGTCTTCTGTGATCTTCTTAGCAGAATAAGCTCTACCTGCTACAAGCCTTAGTGCTGGCGCCAGGTCAGCAGGCTTGAAAATTTTCATTGGTCCGAATGCAACGCGATTGACTGTGTATTTTGCACCTTCATTAATATTAAGAACGAGATCTACACGACCATCTTTAAGAGGTATTCTGCCGAATCGAGGAGCAGCTGCACGGAGGTAACCTTTATTTCTATATTCTTCTAGGATGAGCTGGCGATCGTCTTCTAGCTTATCTAGATCTATGTTACCTGACTTAGTGATGAATGAGAAGATCCCCTTCTGCTTCGTCTTCATTAAGTTACGGAGTGTGTGGCTCTGAATCGCACGGTTGCCTGCGAAGCGAATCTTACGAACTACACTTTTCTGCCCTTCAGCTATAGAGTAAATAAGATCTGAGTAGCCTGAGTTTCTAGTAGGCTTGATACGGTGTGATACAATTACATCTGGGAAACCAAACGCATTGTATTTTTCGAGAATCTTATTTCTACCCTTAAGAATGACTGCATCCGTGATCGGCGTTCCTGGCTTTAACTCTAGATCCTTCAGAAGATCCTTATCCTTAAATTTTGAATTATTAGTAAAGCCAACTCCTGCTAGTAGTGACTGAGAATCAATTTCCACAATAAGTCTAAGAGTAGTCGCACCTGGATCAGCGAGAATGTCTACGTCTTCTACGAGACCCTTTGAAACAAGGTTTTTGATATCGTCATCAATCTTATCTGCACTGAACTTCTGCCCTACCTTAGAAGACATATTATCGAGGATACGCTGTCTAGCTACGGTTTGAGGACCTCTGTATTTCACAGTTATAGATGTGATGCGCTTGCCTGCTAAGTCATCTTGGGCTTGTGCCGTGCCGATGAAACTCATTGCTATCACTAGGCTAAGAAGCGAAGTGATGAGTGTTAGTGATTTTCTCATTGTGTAGATAGTTAAGATAAGTGATAGCAGAAGATCTGCCGAGTTCGATATCAACCATTTATCGCCTTATGGTCAAGGTATTTACTATGCTAATTGTCATTAATCTTCGTATTTCAAACATCTGTATCTAGCCATGATCAGACCTTGACCATCTCAACATCCTCACTAGTTTATTAACCATGAATTTAGAGCAAACCGCCGCACTCATCGCCCACCGTAGAAGTATCAAACCTATTGACATGGATCCAGAGAGAGAAATCACCTCAGAACTCTGGGACACATTATTCGAGTGTGCGAACTGGGCGCCGAACCATGGGCACACTGAGCCTTGGAGATTCATCATCTACTCTGGCGATGCCCGTAGTGAGATGGCATCAGCTCTTCAGCATGCTTATAAAACTGACACCCCGCCTGGAGAGTTTCGCCCTGATAAGCATGAGAAAATGGGTCTTAACCCACTCTATTCACACTCCATAGTAGCCATCATCATGAAGCGTGGTGACAACCCTAAGATCCCAGCTATCGAGGAAATTGAAGCCGTAGCCTGCGCTGTGCAGAATTTTCATCTAGCAGCAGCTTCCACAGGGCTCGGTGTCTTCTGGTCATCACCAGCAGTTGGCTACGGTCACACCTTTGCACAGTCTCTAGAACTCACAGAGGGTGAGCAGTGCCTGGGCGTTCTCTATGTGGGATATCCAAAAGAGGGTAAGCCGTGGCCTACTGGATCGCGTAGACCAGCGGCTGCGAAAATTACATTTAAATAAAGAATAATCACTCGGCTTCTGGCGATTGCAGGTAAGTTATCTTTTAAGTGTGCTAATAAGCTAATTCAATACCGGTATATACCTAATAAGACCTTCGCTATTTTCAATATCTTCAAAGGTATTCCCAGTAAGTGCTATTCTACCATTATCATTCAACGATAGATAATCACCAATCGTGGTATAAGAAAAGATGTCTAATCCTGCTTTCGGAAAACCAAATACATATTTCGTCTCGATGTAGAAGTCATTATTATCATCGTAGTCAATATAGGCGTCAGGATCTATTTTGTTTAATTCATTATCTAAAGTGTTAATCTGTTGACTAGTGACAGGGTCACTAAGATCATTCACTGCTTGACTGAGAGGGCTATTTTCATCAGCTAATACATCATTTGCGAGTGCTACGAAACTTGACGAGCTAAGAGGTGTAATAATGGTCATAATATAGGAGTCTCCACTTTCTATGTAGGTGTAATCTAAAAGAAATTTAAATTCTTCATCATCTCCCCTATCAGTATTTATCAGCTCAAGTTGAGTATCGGATAATATTAGAAGGTTCAATGCTCCCTCCTCATCATTAACGCCAGTGATAGTAATTTGATCTCCAACATTTAATTGTTGCGGCAACACCTCTGATCTCTGATCATTCTTGCTAGTGCCATCATGATCATCGTCATGACAAGAGGCTATTGTAAATGGAATGCTTGCTGCTAATACCGCCTTTAGGATACCTATCAATAATGCTTGCTTATATTTTGTTTTCATAGAGTGGGTAAAATAGTCAAATCACTGATTTGGAGTATTGAAGATTCTTGTTTTTTCTCTAAAAAACTAAAATTAACTAGTCTCCAGCCTAAAACGATGTGGAGTAATGCCGGCGAACCTTTTAAAGGTTCTTGTGAAATGCGCTTGATCTGAAAAACCGCAGTCGCAGGCTATCTCAACTAGGGTTTGACTTGTAGAAAGCAGTAATCTTGATTTAGCTATTCTTAGATATGTGAGGTATTTATGGGGAGATATTCCCGTGATTTCCTTGAAGCATCGTGAAAAATAGAAAAGTGACATCCCCACTAATGTGGCCAAATCTTTTAGTTGAATAGAGAGATGAATATTTTCCCACATGTATTTTTTAATTCGCTCTAGCTGGCAGCTTAATAAACCTGTTTCTAATTCATCTACTGAATAAACTGCATGTTCTCTTCCATACTTAACTACAGTCATTTGCTCAGGATCTGTATGATACTGCAAAATAAACCAATGGAGCTTAAACTCTGAGAGTTTGAAATTAGAAGATGAACTACTCGCATAGATTTCAACCTGTGCAGACCAACGCGGCAACATGCATTTACTGACTGACTTCGGCGCTGAGGGAATTTGCCCGCCACGGGACAGAGGATTACTTATATCTACCATAGTAGATACAGTTATGCACTATCTCACATAATTGATCTATGGGGGTAACTACCCAATTCCTCTATAAACTATAAAGATTATCAGAGGCAGCTATTAGAAAGGCACGTTATCAGCACCTTGCGATTCTCAAAACCTGTCTTCTCAAATAATGAAGATACATGTTTCTCCACAGTGCGGATACTAATGCCTAGGATAATTGCCATTTCAGCATTAGATTTGGCTTTAACAATTAGAGGTAAAACCTCTCGCTCTCTTTTAGTTAAATCAGAGATATAGTCAATACACCCTAATGTCACTAATGCATGCTCGTAATCTGCTGACTTAGTCAGCTTCATGTAAGCGAGTTCCAAATTATCTCTTATCATTTGAACCATTAATTTCTGCTCCGATGAAAATTCTTTATTATGGTTAAAGCAGATCATTACGCCCTCCCCTTTGTGATCGTAAAATTCTACTACCGCATGATTTTCAATTTCAATATGTCGATACGCTTCATGGTAAATTGCTGTATTTCTAATCTCACGTAAGCTGCCAAAGTCACACGTCGTGACTATATCTTCAGGTATCTTCATAGTCTCTTCTATACCTAGACCAACGATGACAGGGTGAGTCTGAAGATTGTGATTAATAGATTCTAATCGATCAACTATTCCTTTTTTATGTGAAGGTTGAGCGAACACGCTATTTGCATCAAGACCAGTCCCTTCAAGTCGATTATGCCAGACTGTATAATTGATGCCAACGATGCAGGGAGCATGATAGATAGCTAGTTCTATAAGCTCCTCCTTTGAGCAAGCCCTATGAATATCTAACAAGAGTATATTTAACACCACTAAATTTCTATGATTAATTCTAGCCATTACAATATATCAAGTTCTAGTATATCTTTAATCTATAGGTTACTGGTATTTAAAGGTCAAGCCACATTCAGCATCAGGCAGTCTAACAAATGATTGGAATTGCTAGTCTCCAGATTGCCTTCTAAAAAAGGAAGCGACATCAAATGAAATCGCCCCCTTCCCAAGTTAACATTTGTTTTTCAATCCTTAAGGAGCGGCATAATTAATATCTCCTGACGATACAGTATCTATATAACTGATGACGCTATTCGTTACTGTAATAGATCGCGCGGTGTCCTCTTGAGTAATCTGAAGGCCTGCATTCTCAACACTAGTCGCAGTTAATTTTACAGAATTTACTACAAATACTGGATTATCATTATTTTCAACATCAATATAGTCTAGTAAAAAATTACTATCTTCTCTAGTAACTGCAACGATAAATGCATCAATAGTGCTTTCAGAAGGGCTCGTCACTGCTGCATTAAATTCTGATGAAAGCTCATTCGCGGCGAGACTTCTTAAACGAGTTTGAATGACCGCTGGTTCTAGATCTTTACGGCTTGCCTCAAAGGTATCTAAATCACTATCAAATGTGAATTCAGCTCCAGTCACTGTAACTGGATCGACACCATTAAATCTAACTATAACATCACAAAGGCCAGTAGCTATATTTTCATTTGCCGTTGAACTAGTAATAGTGAACTCGTATGTCCCATCCCCAATATCCGCAGTGACTTTACCGTTTTCCACCACATCTACTGCTTCTAAAGAACTTAAACTATTGATTTCGCTAATCATTTCAGATGATTCTGATTTATCATCGTCATCACATGAAACAGTAGTGAATGCTATACTTGTTGCGAATAGAGTGGTGATCACACTTTTAAATAGGTTACTTTTATTGTTATTTTTCATAGTACATAGAATCTATCACTCAGGAAGCTTCGATGGATTGAAGATTCTTGCTATTACTTAATCCTGTTAAGATGATATGGAACTAAAGTATTATCGATAACGCTGGAACGATGACCCACGAAGCTTTGCTTTCATTCCGCTTAGTTATATAGATTCTCAGTCTGCCAAGATTATTAGTAAGTAAAATCACCACGCAGCCCTAGGTAAAAATCCATTTTTAAATCTTCATTTCCTCAATAAGGTCGGTATCATCTATCCATGAAAGAAAAAGCGATCGCTCTTCTGAAGGAGCTTACTGATGCACACAGTGTCCCTGGGTATGAAGATGAAGTCCGTGCAATATTTGCGGATGAGCTCGGTCATGTCAGCGGTGAACTCGGCTCTGATAAGCAGGGTAGTGTCTATTTAGAAAGTGGCTCAAAGGAAGGTCCACGTATTCTAGTAGCCGGTCACATGGATGAAGTAGGCTTCCGTGTTCAGAGTGTTACCCCTAATGGCTTTATCAGGTTCGTCCCTGTCGGAGGTTGGTGGCCCCACGTTCTGCTATCTCAGCGTGTTATTGTACGCAACCGTGAAGGAGAAAAAATCCTTGGGGTTATTGCCAGTACTCCGCCACATTTCTTACCTGAAGCGGCTAGATCTAAGGTAATGACCATTGATGAACTCTTTATAGACATAGGCGCTAGCTCAGCAATAGAAGTATCGCAGATTTTCGGTATTTCTGTCGGTGACCCTATCGCCCCTGCGACAGAATTTACTGCTATGAATAAACCTGATCACTATGTGGCAAAGGCATTCGATAACCGAGTCGGGATGGCATGTGCTATCCAAGCTGCACAGATGCTGACAACAGACAGTGACCACCCTAATACTCTAATAACAGCAGGAACTGTCCAAGAAGAAGTAGGACTCCGTGGAGCTAAATCTCTAGCTGGAAAAGTCAGACCTGACGTAGCCATCGTGCTAGAAGGCCCTCCAGCGGATGACACCCCAGGCTTTAATCCTAGCCAGAGCCAAGGAGCGCTCGGAGCTGGAGTTCAGATTAGACTACACGATCCCAGTGCAATCATGAATCCACGTCTCGTAGACCTCGTGATCCAGACAGCCAAGGCAGAAGGCATCCGCCACCAAGTTACTGTCCGGACTAGCGGTGGTACAGATGCAGGCGGTTTCAGTATGGCAAATGAAGGCATCCCCTGTGTCGTCCTGGGAGTTCCATCTCGCTATATCCACTCGCATAATTCTATTATTAATATCGGTGATTACCTAGAGATGGTAAACCTCACTGTAGCACTCGTTAAAGTGCTTGACCAAGAGACCACTGATGAACTAACACGATATTTATAGCTTATACTGTTCTAGCATTCCATTTGACAATTACACTCAAACATCTAAATATTAATACATAACAACATAAGATTATGTTTCTAAAATCATTTTTCACTGTAATAGCTCTCTCAGCACTAATCTTCACTTCATGTAATAATGAGAAGAACGAGGTTAGATCATCTAACAAATCTTCTCCAAAGAGTCGTGCAGAAGCTGCTAAAAAATTAAAAATACAAGCCGAACTAGAAAAACAGCAGGCAGAAGAAAAAATCGCAGCAGAAGCCGAGGCTGAAAGAATCGCAGCAGAAAAAGAAGCCGAGAAAATAGAAGCTCAAAAGCTCGCTGATGAAGAGTTAGCGGAGAAACAACTTCAAGCAGAATTAGCTGAGCTTGAAATAAGAACCGCTGCACAAAAAGCTGCTTGGGCAAACTACATCGGCACAAAATATGATACACTCAAGTTAGAAAATGGCAAAACTCTCACTAATGCAAAAGTCTCTGAAGTTCGCCCCACGCATGTTACTTTCATGCACTCAGCTGGCATCGCTAACATTAAATTTATAGAACTAAGTCCCTCGATACGCACTACCTGTAAATATGATCCAGAACTAGCCGCCATCTCAAAGAAGAAGCAAGCTGAACTACAGCGAAAAATCAGAACAAATATGGCTTACAGAAGAATCGCTCAAGAAAAAAGAGCTAAATCATTTACAGATAAGACCTCTGCAAATAACAATTCTAGCTATAAAAAAGAAGAGACAACCAAAAAGGAGGTAAGACCTTTTGGAAGCATCTCAGTCCGAATTAAAAATATAGATACAGACGGAATTAGAGACTATGGCTACAAGACTAGAACTCGTCGCGATGGACTACGTAAAACTATCGAAATCTCGGCATATAGCAATGTCCCAGCCATCCTCAGTGTCAATGGCTCATCCTATAGAGTCACACCCAAAGTTAACTTAATACAATCAGTAAACTGAATAGTCATAAATATTCTGCTGTATTAAAGACTGATACTGGTAAGATTCTAGACGAAGAAAGGCACGACCGTAAAACTGGCTTGTAGTAACACTCAATTTTAATATATATTATAAAAGCTTATGCCCTACCGAATTTGTAAAATGATCGAGGTCGAAAACGGCCACCTTCTATCAAAACACCCAGACAAATGCCGCTTCCCTCACGGACATACACGTAAAGTGGAGCTAGTATTTGAGGCAGACAGTCTAGATAACCACGAGATGGTCTTCGATTTCAAGCTAGTGAAACACATGGTGGAAGAATTTATCGAACGCTATGACCACGCTCTCTGCATGAATACTGATGACCCAAAATTTGAGTTTTTCAAAGAAGCCTACGGTGAGCGTATCATTGGATTTAAGAGTTTAGACCCGACCACTGAAGTCATGGCTAAGACTATTTTCGATCATACATCTGAACGCCTCACCTACCACTTAGAGAATCCTGATCCAGAATACCCTGTGCGATCAGAAGTCAGACTAAAGACCGTCCGCATATGGGAAACCACTAGCTCGTGGGCTGAATACTCTGCGGATTAATTTCGTATGAACGATACTATATCAAAACAGACGCTCCCCTGGCTAGAGATCAGTCTTAGAGTAATTCTGGGCGCTATTTTTATCTGGGCTGGTTGTGTCAAACTGCTTGACCTTAATTCGTTTATAGAAAGCGTCAGCAATTTCGAAATCCCACCCTTTGGTCATGGACCTTGGGATGCGCGGCTTGGTTATACGCTACCTGCATTTGAAGTCATCGTAGGTAGCTGCCTCATCTTAGGATTTACTAAATTCTACAGAGGAGCGCTATTAACTACAGCCCTGATGAGCGCTGGCTTCTTAGGGGCCATTTTCTCAGTCCACATACGCGGCATCAATATTGAATGTGGTTGCTTTGGCAAAGCACTTTCATTTGATAACTACTACACTCACATGGCGGTCTTAGCCGTGATGACTCTAGCGGCATTAGTCCTAATTTGGCTGGAAATTAAAAAGTCAAAAGCCTAGTAATCAGACCAGATAATTAATCATTTTTAGACGATTTCATTTCAGATCTTCGCATCGGCATTTGGTCTATAATCTTAAATAGAAGCTGTAATTCTAGCTTACCTAATTGCTTCTTTTTAACGCCCCCGTCTTTACCGATTAACAGATGACTACCTGGAGTAAGCTTATACTTATTTATTAACTCTAGGCGTTGTGCCTCGCTAAATTGATATACCCTCTTTTGCTTACTATCCACTCTGATAATTATTAGATCTCGATCATCTATCTGCGATTCTAGCTGCAGGATCAACTTTTGCTGAATTTCCCATGCTGCTTCGTTCGTAGGATAACTAAGAATAACACGCTTTTTCCATTTAAATTGATCCATATTGGCCCCTCCACTTTTGTTTGGCACACTAGTTGCTTCTTTATCAGCAAAAGCAGGGAGTAGACCTATGCAAATTAATAAGATGACAATGTTCAATCTCTTCATACACAAAGATGACATAGTATTTAAAATTCTCAACTATAAGAGCTAACTCAGCACTGTTCATTCAAAGTGATTTTATAGCACAAACTAAGAAAGACTCAATACTTGCATTATTGCCTAACTGCTATTAAAGAACGACTGAAACAAATCTAATATTATGGAAGGAATCGCAATAATGACATCTGGCGGAGACGCCGCAGGAATGAACCCAGCAGTGAAATTCTGTGTGGAATATGCTAAGAAAAAAGGCTTCAAGCCATTCTTAGTACGCAATGGACTCAGAGGGCTCATCGATAACGACATCTCAGAGGCGACTAAAGAAGACGTCTCAGGTATCCTACACAGAGGTGGAACGATACTTCGCTCATCGCGCTCAACACGATTTTTTGAAGACCAATATCGCCAGCAATCATACGAGAATCTCGACAAACTAGGTATTAAAAAACTCATCGTCATCGGTGGAGACGGCTCATTTACCGCATTAAATAGATTTTACGAAGAATATAAAATCCCCTTCGCAGGTATCCCTGCGACAATCGACAATGATATTCCAGGAACTGATTATTGTCTTGGCGTCGATACTGCACTTAATGTCATCCGTGAGTCTATCGACTCTATTCGTGACACCGCTCTCTCATTCAGGCGCGCATTCGTCATTGAAACCATGGGTAGGAATTGCGGCTATCTCGCTATGACAAGCGCCCTATCTAGCGGAGCAGAAATCTGTATAGCTCCCGAGTTAGAATACGATCTTGATGCCATTGGTGAGCGCCTCCGCGTGGATGTGGAAGGCGGACGTGACTATATCATGGCTGTTGTCGCAGAGGGATCTAACATGGCTGAATACCTTACTCGCTGGATCAAGATCAATCTTGAAATGGATGCAAGACTCACTGTCCTAGGTCATATCCAACGTGGTGGATCACCTACAGTGCGCGACCGCATCATGGCTTATAACTTTGCTGTCCAAGCAGTCGAGTCGCTCCTCGAAGGACATACAAATCAGATAATGACTTACACTCAAGGTAACTACGGAACTGCACCAATCGACGTCATACACAACAAGTGCAAGATAGATCCATCGATCGTAAAGCTAGCTCAAGAACTAGCTCTATAATAACTTAGCGTTATAAAAATCACTTAGAGTTATACTTGCCGATTTGGACTATCTTGGCATAATTGCTCCATAACAAACTAACACATTATGTTTAAAAGAATCGGAAATCTAATTAAGGGCTTTTTTGGTCTATTCGTAGGCGGACTAGAGAAGCGCAATCCAAAGGCGCTTCTAGAGGTGGAGAAGGAAAATCTCAGAAAGCAAATTTCAAAGTTTAACCAAGGTCTAGCATCACATGCGGGACTCGTAGAAAAACTCGTTAGCAACTCTAAAAAACTAGACAAGCAAGAGCTAGAACTACGCGCTAAGACAGCAGCACACCTCAAGGCAGGTAACCGTCAGCTAGCTGGAGAGTTCGCTCTCAAACTTAAAGGTATAGAATTAGAGCATGACGAAGTTCAAGAGCAGCTAGAGCAATCTGAAGCCCGCTACAAAGAACTCATCAAAGCTCGTGACGTATCAGTCAAAGAAGCACGCAGGAAGATCGAAGACCTTCGCCGCGGACTAGATGACATGGAAATACAGAAGGCAACTGCCGAACTCAACGAAATGGCATCCGGCATGGTTAATACTATCGGTGGATCAGGTGACACACTTAACCGTCTCGAAGAGATCGTAGAGGAAGAACGCACAAAAGCAGCAGGCCGCGCCCGCGTAGCCCGTGACAGCATGGACCTCTCAGAGATCTCTATGAAAGAGTCAGAGCAAGAGGCTCTAGCTGAAATGGCACTCGCTGACTTCGCAGCAGCAGAAGGTATCAATATCGAGAAGACTGAAACATCATCAGTTCCAACTAAACCCGAAAAAGAAAGCTCATCTTCAAGCTCGATGGGACCTGGAGTTACGGAGTAAGTTGCTAGTAAAACATTAAATTTCAAATGCCAATCTGGAAACAGATTGGCATTTTTTTATTTATAAGAATACGAGCTAAAATAAAATAGTTTGAATAGAATGGTGAATGCTTCGGTCAAACATAGTGAACCACAAAATAACTATATGAAGAAATCATTATTACACACATTCAGCCTATTCGCAGCTCTAGCTACTGTCTTTTTGTTCACAGCAAATACTGCAGAAGCTAGAGGTCAATCGCACAGAACTACTAAATATGTTAGTCACTACACATCATGTGGGTGCCCTGTCTATAAAACTAAAGTATTCCGGGGTCACGCTCGTTGTGGCAAGCCTGTCTACAACTACTACACGCAGCCAGTAAGGCATCGTTGTAATCGCCACAACAACTATAACAGCAGCAGATCATATAACAGTTCTAACAGATGCGGAACTGATAACAGAAGCTACTATAGAAGCAGCAGAGGATACACTTCTAAAAATCACAGAAACTACAGAAATAGGAGCCATAACTCTAGCAGAAGTGGCATCAGAGTTACTTACAGACGATAATTAGGCTTAGATTCCTTATTTATCAAACCAACGGAGGCTCATTCAGCCTCCGTTTTTTATTTTTAACATAGTAACTTGCGCAATTGGCGATAGTTTTTATACTATAGCACTAAATTCTCTGCACAAACTTTGAAAACTCATTATGAATCCCATTCTTACCATTCTTGGCACCGTTATGATCGGTGTGGCATTGAGATCATGTAAGACAAAGACTTACCGAAAAATAGGTGCTCTTGTTTACCTTATCGCTAGCGGTCTAATTCTCTATTTTCTCACAGGTAATATCTTTGCGGGACTAGCGGGTATAGCAGTATGGTTTTTCCTCCCTCTGATCCACCTCTTAGGGACGATAAGAAAACTCAGACTCCCGCTCAATAATAAGCTACACCATAGTTTTCCTCCGAATGAAGACATGTTCCCTAATGCTGATGCTACCATTGCCGCGCTTGAAGATGCGGGCTTTGAACATGCAGGGAATTCTGGCTGGGACTGGGCTGCCTGCTCTCAAAGTTACCAATTTTTTTGGCATCCTGAGGAGCGTTCTGTAGCTGCAGTGTGTTTCTGTAAGCAGTCTAAAATCACCTTTTCTTTTCTCACTATTACATCCAGAGATAGCAGTGGTACTCTTTGGAGAACTACTAATTATCCATTCTCCCAAATGCTACGTGAGTCCCCAAATGTATGGCAAAATAATATCCCATGTGCGACTGGTTGCCTCAATAAAATACTAGCCTCTCACCACTATTTCATCACCCTTCATGGTGCATCCCACGATGACTTAAGAATACCTGACCCTGATGGTATTGATGAAGATGTGGAGCAGGACATGCGCAGGCAGATAGATCATAATCTAGAGTCCCGCCTTATCGAACTCACTGGTGATGGTCATTTCAAATACTCTACACGTGGTCTACTCTTCCTCTGGAAACAGTCTATCAAAGACATGATCAAGCTATGCTAAACACTACTTACTAGATGACGGATGACCAACTCATCACTGCCTTTATACAATTTCACGAAGTAGAGAAAAATTCTTCACCTCGAACATTGAGAAACTACACACTTGCTCTAGGACAGTTTGAAGCATTTTTAGGAAAAGCATTTCCTGGCTGGAAAAACTGCCTTCCAGATCAATTCCGGGCCTATCTTTTTCAATGTATGAAGGATGAGGTCTCTAGAGCAACGATTCGTCTGAGGTTCTCTGCGATGCGCTCGTTTTATAAATTCCTAGTGCATCGGCAAGGATTAGCTAAGTCCCCTCTCAATGATATTCAGCTTCCAAAAGCCGAGCGTAAACTTCCCGTAATACTTAATCAGACACAAATAGTCGAGCTACTAGAAGCGCCACTAAAAGTGGATCCTGATAAGCAAGCTCCATACTGGATGCCGCTGAGAGACACGGCGATACTCGAACTATTTTATTCTACAGGGATAAGATTATCTGAACTGGAATCACTGGATGTGAAAGACATCGATCCACTGAGTAACTGTATCAAGGTTCTAGGAAAAGGCGGTAAAGAACGTATCGTTCCAGTAGGCTCTTACGCTATGGGCGCAATTCAGAATTACCGAGTAAGCGCTACACAACATGAAGGAGCACTATTCATCTCCAAGCTACGTAAACGACTTTCAACTCGCTCTATAGGTAAGCTGCTAAAGAAATACTTACTCCTAACAGATATCCCTTTCAATGTGACTCCCCATAAGCTCAGACATTCATTTGCTACTCACCTGTTAGATAACGGAGCAGACCTTCGCTCAGTCCAATCTCTTTTGGGGCATGCGTCACTATCTACAACTCAGATCTACACCCACGTAACCAAAGAGCGACTAAAGAAAGCATACGACGAGTCACACCCAAGAGCAAAATAGCATATCTGTGTTTTCTAAAGCTCGACCCTAGTGCTCTTAGAGCGTAACTAAAATTTGTAGTGCTTTAAGTAAGCCAAAAACTACTTACGGCACTTATCTATAAGTCCGTCTAGGTAGAGTGTGATGTCCGCCAAACCATTGGCATATTTTGACTCAACAAGGTCACCAAGACCCTCTCTGGCTTCGTCTAGCATCACAGATGCTGTGTCGAGTGCGCTTTCTATAGCACCCTCGTAGTCCGCTATACCCACTAGAACTTCGAAGTCGAGCGGTTGCTGTTCGATGATGCGTTTGTTCAGCTTAGTCTTCTGTTCGTCAGACGCATTTTCTAATAAATTTAGCATTGGAAGAGTGAGCTTTCCTTTCTCTAAATCCGTGCCGAGTGTCTTGCCTACGTTTTCCTCAGAACCTATAAGGTCAATACAGTCATCGTATATTTGGTAAGCTGTTCCAAGTTTCATGCCGTAGTCATAAAAATTTTTCTCAGTCGCGGCGTCAGCACCTGAAAGTGAAGCAGAAATACCCGTGGCGGCGGCAAATAAAGCGCCAGTTTTCATAGCAATTATTTTGAAATAATCAGCCTTGGTCAAAGTAAGGTCAAACCTTCGCTGGCTCTGTATGACTTCGCCTTCACATACTTCTCGAGAAGCTTTACCTACTTTTCGGTTTATAGTGATATCATCAAATTCTGTAGCAAGAAGTAGTGCGTGTGAGAAAAGTGCGTCACCCAGCAGGACTGCCATTCCATTACCCCACTTCGCATTAGCTGTAGCTATATTTCTACGTGTAGTGGCTCCATCTATGATATCATCGTGCACTAAAGTGGCTATATGAATCAACTCTAGAACTACTCCGATCTTAATATTATCATTCGTAATTTTACCCAGTGCACCACCGGTCAAAATAGCGAGTGCGGGTCGAATTCGCTTGCCACTAGTGTTGCAAATATAATCAATGTAAGGCTCTACACCTGGGTCAAATGCTTTAACTTGAGCAAGTATTTGTTCTTCTACTTTTTTGATCTCAGGACGTACTAGCTCAAAGGGAATTCGACCTTTAGAATCTGTGAATGGTTTTAAGATAGACATCAGTATGTGTAATCGTTGTTATATTTATATACTCCACCAGTTTAGCTAATTTTTCAATCACAAACTTTATATTTATTGTATTTTCAGTATTTACTGAAATAATAGCGAGCGCTTTCAATAATACCATGAGTGGTATCAGCAATAGCTAAATCATCTGTGTTTATAACTAAATCTGCACTTTCTGAATAGATACTCTCCCGATCTGCTAGCAGATTCCTTATCGTAAGCTTAGGATCTGGGGTCTGAAGAAGTGGTCTATGAGTGGCTGACTGAGTGCGCCCCATGATGCAGTCCACACCTGCTTGCAGCCAGACTACATAGCCTAGCTTTTCGAGCAGCTCTCTATTTTCTTTTCTTAGCGGCAGACCTCCGCCCGTAGAGATCACGCTTTTCTCAGTGTCGGCTTCTGCTAACTGAATAAGTAATTCTGTCTCAAGCCCCCTGAAAAAGTCTTCTCCATGCTGCTCGAAAATCTCAGGGACACTCATACCCATGTTTTCGACGATGAGGTTATCAGTATCGATGAGAGGATAGTTAAGTTCTAGACTTACTTGCCTTCCAATAGTTGACTTACCACAGCCCATGAAGCCTACCAAAATAATATTTTTTGGTAGGTCTATTTCATTGCTGGTTGTTGAAATTTCTTGCATCGACACTAGTTTCCTATTTTCCCCACTGATAGCAAGAGAGAACTCTAGAAGATAATTAATGATAACAAAAAACTGGCAGACTAAGCGATGTGCTCAGTGTGCCAGTTTCAAAATAATTTCTTAATGACTATTAATTACGATTATTCAGGAGACTCTTCTTTAGAAGCCTCTTCTTTAGCTGCCTCGTCTCTCTCTTTGAGACGCTCAAGCATTTCATCAGAAGTGAATTCTTGAAATTTCTTGAATTCAGCTGGTAGTTCTACTCCTGCACCAAGACCAGCCTTGTCATAGATCCTAGCTAGAGCGTTTGCCTCACCTAGTTTTGCATAGCCTGGCTTATTTTTTTCTTCGTATTCAGTCTTCCAAACTTTCATAGCAGTTTTAACTTCCTCATCTTTAGCATAGATTCGGAGTGAATTCAGAGCAGACTGTCTGACAATAGAGTCTGACTTAGTGAAGTCAGCTGTCATTGCCATAGCATAAGCGTTGAGAGCTTCTGATGACTCGCCGAGTCCTTCATGTGCCATTCCTTCACAGAACGCTATTTGCGCTCGGATGGAGATCGGAACTTTCTTCTCTCTCCAGTCTAGAGTCATTGACTTAAGTCTAGCCCAGTTCTTAGTGTTTACTGCTGACCACAGTTTGTAGACTTCCATCTGCGTTTTATGACTAGGACGTGTTAGCTTGTCAGAAATGAATAGTTCAAGTGTCTTATTTATACTCGCGTAGTCATAGAGCTTACGATAGCACTCTAGCGTATAGAAAATTGAAAGATCGTGGAAGTTATTCTCTAGCTCTCTAAATTTTGAATAGTATCCCTTACACTCTTCAAACTTAGCGATAGCTTCCTTATACTTACGATCTCTATATAGTGTCTTAGCCTCTGCGAATGCAGGAGGATCAAACAGGTATATTCCTGAGAATGTAGTCACTGGCTTACTAATCGTCTGCGCTGAGTTGAAGTTATTCTTGTAAAAGATCTTGCCTCCTCTAGCACCCAGAACCACGCAGCGGAGGAATGCTCCATCATCTGCGACTAACACTCCCGAGGCTACATCATTTGGAATAATTTGAGCGCCATTCTTATATACAGTCTGCGCTTCCGCATGAGTAGTGAGCGCTGCGCTCGTGGTGATGGCAACCGCCACTGAAGCTGTGATTGATTTTAAAATATTCATATTTTTATCTATTTAATGGTTCTTTGAATTATTCGCCTCTGCGTTCTTTTTCGATTTGTTTGAGAGTCTTGATGTCACCATCGGCCTCCCAGCCATTTACTAAAGCTTTAAGCTTTTCGTATGCTGTAATCTCTTCAGGCGACATATCTGTTTGATATTTCTTGAATGCCTTCGCACTTCCTTTGATAAAGCGAGCTGCCATTTCATAAGCTATCTGATTTGGCTGCTTACCTTTAGCATCAGCCTTACCGACTTCGAGCGTGAGCTCTGCGGCACGAGTAAGAGCAGGAACCGAGATCACCCACTCAGACTTGTATCGGTTATAAATGCCATTGTATGCTTGCATCGCTTCTATTTTATTACCTGAGTTGTCAAATGCTAGTGCGAGGTTGTACGAGACGTCTTTCTTGTTCAGCTTATATCCCTTCTGCACATACTCACGTGCTTCCTTGATAACAGCTTCCCAGTTTTTTTGACGAGCGGAGAGTTCGACGAGTTGGTATGAAGCTGAGTCCTTTGTCTTGGAATCAGCATCTTTACCATTCTTGACTTCTTCTAACACTTTCTTAGCGGCAGCCTGCTCAGATGCTTGATTACTCTTAGCTAGAATTCCTGCTCTACCAAACTGAGCTGGCACGCGGAACTGGACACGCTCACGCTCGATGATCTTATCATAATACTTAAGTGCTTTACGCTCATTCTTAGTCTTTGCGATGAAGTCACCTAGACGGATTAAAATAAAGTCACTAAGATCATTAAGATCAAAACTTGCCTCCATATCCTTAAACAAAACCTGCACTATCGCAGCATGCTTTCTTGCTAGAGCTTCGTCCTTCTTCTTCAGTGCTTCTGTCTCCAGATCCTCATAGACACCGATGACCGCAATTCTTAGGAGTGCCTGAGCACGCTTATCACCTGCATCAATTCCTGGGAAATCCTGGAAGTGCGACTTGAGTTCTTCAGGCGTTTTACCTGACTGGAGATAATATTTACCGTAGGTATTAATAGCACCTTCCATACCTGGAGCTTCTTTTTCTTTCGCCATTTCAGCGATGACTCCCTGAACATTTGCTAGAGCTTCTTCACCTCTGCCAGCTACTAAAAGAGCGGGAACACCTGAAACAGCTATTTGTGTCTTATAGGGAGACTCTTGATAATCCTTCCAGAATTCATCATAGTAAGGGATGGCATCTTTAATATTAGGATTCGCTTCGTTACCCTCTTCTTCCTGTCCTAGGAGAGCTACTAACTTATAGAGAGACTCTCCAGATACCACCCTGTTGTCTCTCTGCTTAGCGATAGTGTAGCCTTTAAGGTAAGAGCCTTTAGATGCCTCTTTTTCACCAGTTGAACGGTAAACATCACCTCGGAGATTCATCGCCATATCTTCTACAGCTGAACCTTTAAATTCTTTTTCGATACGCTCGATTTTCTCGACTGCCATATCATACTCTTCTTCTGAAAAGTGTATGCTAGCACGATCGAAAAGAGCAAATGGTAAGTAAATGTTATCATTCGCATCTGGGAAATCCGCTAAGAATTTGTCTAGTTTAGGGGCGGCTAATGCCCACTGTTGCATACGTGAGAGATTAGATCCCTCGAAGTATTGCGACGCTTTAGCATATTCACTATCAGGATACATCTTCACGTGTTTAACAATGTGCTTATGCGCATCGAAGAACTGAGCTGTATAGTAAAGTGAACCACTGTAGACATGGAGACAGAGGTCGTGTTGCTTAGTATTTTCAGGCATATCTGGCAAAATATCAGCTGCTACCTTCAAAGCTACTTCGTATTCACCTGAGTAGAAGAGCGAGATGAGCATCATGCTCTGCACCTTATCTTTATACTGACTCTCAGGATATTTTTCTAAGAATGAACGCCCAAATTTCTCAGTATTCATTACTAGACCTACAAGTGATGAAGTTCTTACGAGGTTGAAGAGGTTATCTTCGTGATCCTTGGAGTCTGAATAATATAGCTCTAACATTTCATACGCACTGTAGGCACCTCGAACGTAACCTTCGCTCTCGTGAGTGAAAGCTAGTGAACGTAATGCTAGTAGCTCGTGTGGATCACCAGACTTGGCAGCAGTCTTTACGTGGTCGTAATCAAACTTTATCTGATCAACTTGAACTCTATCATTAGAGTTGATGAAGTTGTCAGCAACATAGGGGAATTTGAAGCCGACAAAATTTGATTTGCGCTCAGTGAGATCATCGAGGGTCTCCATAGTTCCTGGCATAAGTGCGTAGAGGGTAAATGCACCTTTCACCATATTCTTAGAGAATGCTTCAGAAGCATACTTGCGGAAAAATGGAGTGAACTGATACATCTTATAAGGATCAAGAGTGATCGCAGAACGATTCTTATTCACAAAATCAACAAGTAACTGTTCTTTGTTGCTCTTAATACTAGCAGCTGCAAGGTCTTTAAATGCGCTTACTATAGCTGCATCTGGGAGTTTATACTTGTCCTTATTTTGAAGCGCATTTTCGTAGTAAACTAGTCCTTCAGCGAGCAATGGTTTCTTAAGCTTAAAGTGACAGATTGCCATGTTAATATTGAACATACCAATATTGTAACGATCCCTACCCTCTTTTTTAGGGTCACGTTCTTTTATAAATTGCTCATAATGCGCGATAGCTTCATTATACATGAGCTTAGACTGCTCTGCTTGACCCCAGTATAATAATGATAAGTAGAAGTATTTATTATCACCCATTTTATCACTAGGAAATTTGCGGCAGTCTTTAAATGACTGAATCGCCTTATCATAAAACTCAATCGACTTTTTGATATTATCTTCACCACCTGCGCTCTTGAGCTGGGCTGCAAGCTTTAGCTCCATACGCCCTTTGTCGTAATAGATATTACCAAACTTTCCACCATAGAGTACTTTAGCACGTTCTCCGTAAGTTATCGTGACTCGCTCTAGCAGAGCTTGAGCCTCTACCCATTTACCTGCTTTCATAGCTGCAATAGCTGCAGGCATGTCGACGTTAATGTCTTGCGCCTGTACACTAGTCGGGAGCATTCCAATGATGGATGCGCCTGCTACCATAGCCGCGGCAGTGATTGATTTCTTCTTATTCATAATTTGGGATTAAGTTAAATGTTGTATCTTTGTTATTCGTTTTAAATATTTAGTATTCTTTAATCTAATCAGCTTGTGCATAAAAGCAAACAAAGGACGTTTCTGATTTGCAAGAACGTCCTTTGAGCAGGTCGTTTACTACAGTGATTAGAACGTATATCGCTGTGAAAACATTAGAATTTATTCAGGTTATTCGCCAGTGTCTGTAAATGTTACTGTATTAATATTAGCTCCTCGGATAGTATTTAGAACGTCGATCACCTGCTGCTGAGGACATTCCGGGCTAGCGTAAATCTGGATGATTGGCTTAGCTCCGCTTGATTGTGCCATACTACTGTATTCGTTGAGACGAGCACTTAGCGCTGGTAACGCTCTCTCTCTGCCTGAAGCAGCTGTATCCATCGGTTCAGTCTTATTCACTGTCACCTGCCCGCTGGCTAACACTGAGATGAGCATTGGCTCGATGTCAGGCTTCTCATCAGAAGGCTGCTGCGACGGGATGGTCATAGGCAGATCTTTCTCAGTAGGATTAATAGTAGATGTTACGATGAAATAAATGAGTAAGAGGAAACACACATCAATCAATGATGAGATGTCTAAATTTGGTTCCTCTTCCTCTGGTGCTAAGCCTTTTTTTCTTCTAGCCATAGTAATTTATAATCGGTTATTTTTTTTAAATCTTAGTTATTCAGAATGTTTCTCTTAGTCCTGCTTGAATGGGAATACAGAGAATACGATCTTGTCAACACCAGCTTCAGCGGAGGCCTTCATCACGACCTGTGAATACTTAAAGAGAGCGTCATCATCACCACGAAGGTGGATTTTAGGAACATAGTTAAGAGCTTTGATCTTTATCATATTCTCTCTAACATATTCCGTTATCTCGGAAGGTTCGGTCATCACCTGCTTGAAGTCTTCTTGAGAATAAGTTCCATCATCACGCACGTTTATCACTATACGGCCATTCTTCTCATCCACTTCTACAGCATTATAAGCTACAGATGGAGCTACCAGAGGATCTTGAGTCACGATCATCGGAGTAGATACTACGATGAAGAAAATCAATAGCAGGAATACCATGTCAATCATGGGAGACATGTCCATTTCTTCGCCCGCCTCGTCTTTTGCGTTTAACGCTCTTAATTTATTGGAAGCCATTATTCTATTTCTTTAAAATTGTTGGAGAGTCTTTTGTTAATGTAGCACTCTTGCCACAAAAACACTCTTGGGTTGGAACTTATTTTACTACTGGAAAAAGTTGAGGAAGTTATTGCTGGGGCACTTTACGAAAGCACCCCAACAATAGAAACATTTCAACTTGGGTATGACTTGTAAAAGTTAGACGGCTAGGCCTTCAGGAATCTTAGCTAATTGTGCTTCTCCATTTACAGTCGAGATAGAAGCATTGATAAGCTCTTCCGCTGAGTTGTTGCAGTCTGCAACTAGTGAACCGTAGCGGCCCTTAAAGTAAAAGTAAGCGAATACTGCAAGAATCGCAACAATAAGTCCCCACATGGTAGTAAGTAGCGCTACTGAGATCTGACCAGCTAGTCCCGCTGAGTCAGCATTACCAGTCTGTAGTTCGGCGAATGCTCCGATCATACCGAAAACTGTTCCGAATAGTCCGAGCATCGGCGCGGCTTGAGCTACCAGTGACACTAGATTAATCCAGGTCATTTGCTTTCTGCCTTCATTGATAGAGAAGTCTGCCATAGCATCTTCTACTCCGTCACGACCGAGGTCTTCTGGGCGAGTGGCGTCTACGTTTGGTAGGGCATAAGCCATCATTCTACCCATGTAGCTCGGGTGTGACGCTGAGAGCTCAATAGCTGAGCGCACGCGGCAATTCACCATATGGTCTAGAAGACCTGCTTTTAGATCATCTGGACAGAACTTCGTCTTCGTGAGATTAATAAAGTTATAAACACTGAGTCCGATCAGTGAGATCATTCCGAAGAGAACGATAAAAATCGTAAGCCCTCCACCATCGGTTAGATAGGTTTCGAATGCTGTTTTAGTTTTGACAGCTGACTCTTCATCTTGAGCTAGCAATGGAGCTGCCGTGAGCAGCATTGTGGCGATAGTATAGCCTGCGGTTTTTAGTGGGCTGTGCGCTAAATGTTTCATAGTATTTTTCTTAACGGTGTGTGTTGTGTAACTTAAGTGTTATTACAATGACACATTCTGCGAATCCAGACCGTGTAGTAAAGAAGCATTTTAAGAAAAATGAACTCTTGCTAACTTCATTCGCGCTCAAGTTTAGTCGAAACCATTCATTCAATGGCACTTAGCAATATTAACGCTATGAAAAATTTTATAAAATAAATGAAAGATTTACGTAATTAACTATTTACGAGTCTTAACAGCTGTCTTTCTTTTCGGGTATAATGTCGTACAAATTCCACAAACCCGACCATCGCAACCTCTAGCTGAACAATACTCACGCCCGTAAAAAATAATTTGTAAATGTAATTTATTCCAACTCTCTCGGGGAAATAATTTTTTTAGATCCGCTTCTGTCTTTTCTACATTTTTACCATCTGTAAGCTTCCATCGTTGTGCTAATCTATGAATGTGTGTGTCTACTGGGAATGCTGGTATTCCGAATGATTGAGCCATTACTACAGAAGCAGTTTTATGACCTACTCCTGGTAGTTCTTCAAGAGCGTCAAAACTCTGTGGCACTTCACCACCATGCTGATCCATAATCATCTGTGACAATACTGAAATCGCCTTACTTTTTCTAGGTGACAGTCCGCATGGCTTGATCAGCTCACGAATTTCATCCACTGGCACCTGCGCCATATCTTTAGGGTTATCCGCTCTAGCAAATAATCCGGGAGTTATTTTATTCACCCTCTCATCCGTGCACTGAGCAGAGAGTAAAACAGCAATTAGTAGAGTATAAGGATCTTTATGATCTAGTGGAATAGGCGTTTCTGGATAAAGTTCTTCTAATTTCTTGAGGACGTAATCTGCCCTTTCTTTCTTAAGCATCATCGCCCTCCTCTTCATCTTCCTCACTAGAGTGCATGTCTTTCATATTTTCTAACAGATCAGAAACGTCAGCCTGTTTTTCCCATATAGATTTCACCATGAAGATAGGTGCTTCATCTCTTACTGCTAGAGCAATGCAGTCACTAGGTCGTGCATCCATCTCTAGTATCTTCTTCTGCGAAAGTTCATTTTCAGCCTGTATGAATAGTCTAGCGTAGTAAACATCCCCATCCACATCCATGATCACCACCCGTGTGACTTTAGCGCCCAGTGCACCAAGCACTCCATGAAATAGATCATAGGTCATAGGGCGAGGTAACTTCTCCTTTTGAAGCCCCATATTAATAGCTACGCCAATGCTAGGATCGATATAGATTAATATCACCTTCTCCCCATCACCCAGAAAAACTGCACATCCCGAAGGCGTAGGCAGCAATGCCATTGGAACTAATTTTACTAAATCACTTTTCATTCATTCCAAGTTAATCCCAACACATGAAAAAACAAGCTATAGCTTTATTTTTTGAAACATGTCTAAGCAAGTTATAGACCTAAACTAAGATCCTTCTATAATAAATATATTGTTACAATTACGAGAAATCTTCTATCTAACTATTCATCCACTAACTCTTGACTGATAGAATGAACTATTGATAATGATCTATCATGTCATATCTTTTTTGTAATCATTTGCGCAACTTTTCCTTCGCCTGCTTAATTATAGCTATAACTTCCACATCTCTTTCTGCTAGAATTTTCACAAATACAAAAGGGAAGTCAATCGACGCTAAAATAGTCTCAGTCGAAAATAATAAAGTTGTTCTAAAATTACTCAAAAACAAGAAAGAATACACTCTCGATGTCGACTCTCTCTCAGAGAAAGATCAAGCTTATATAGGAGAGTGGGATAAGAGTAATAAAACGGTTGCAGAATCAAATAATGATGAAGAGCAAGAGACAACCAGCAATGATAGTGATACTCCAAGAAGAAGTGTTTATGGTGAATTAGCATACTCTGCTCTTAAAAAAAAATATGAGATTAAAGATAATTTCGACAAGGAATGGCCTAACATGGCGAGTGCGGAAACCCCAGACATAACAATAGTGCTTGAGGATGGCGCTAAGAAAAAATATGTCTACCAGAGCAATAACTATGAGTTCATTTGTGATGTAAAATTAAGTAAGAATGTGGTGAATAAATTTGCACATCTTTTTGAAGCTACTAAAGAGTTTTGCCAAGCGATGCCGATCTCTATGGTGAAGGCTCATATTCCAAAAGGTGGTAAGAGATATAAAATTCTGCTTTTCGAGTCTCAACAGTCTTACTTCAAAAATGGAGGTCCTATAGGCTCTGCTGGCGTATATATGTCTAGAGATGATATTATCATGGTGCCACTTACTAGCCTAGGCGTGATCAAACACGGCTCTGGATATCGCTATGATTACAAAGGAGCCAATAATACTCTTCCTCACGAGATCACCCACCAACTTACCAATCTAGAATACTTCAGCCCTGGTTCTATGGGCTGGTTCACAGAAGGTCTTGCCGAGTATGTAGCGATGACTGATTACAGATCTGGAAAATTTATGATTCGCAGCAACATCCGTGATATAAAGGATGCAGTCACTGGCTTTAGTAAAAAAACTAATCGTGGTAGAAACATTGGAGAAGAATTTACCGCTCCTGATTTAAAAGAGTTTATGACCATGAGCTACAGTAATTTTACTGCAAATGGCAATTTTAATTATGGTTTAGGAGCTCTCATCACCTTTTATTTTTTACAGCTAGAAGACGATAGAACTAATATAAATGCATTCCTCAAAGCTCTGAATGAAGGTGAAAAAAGAGACGACTCTCTGGAAAAACTTTTAGGTGGTAGAACTTTTAGTGAGCTAGAAGAAGATATTGCTAAAGCCTGGAAATCTAAAGGCGTAGAGATTACTTTTAAGTAAATTATAACCGTTGGATAAACCATACCAATCCTACTATTCCTATAATTAGCGCCAATATTTTTTTCATGGGTAACGTATTATTTAGGTAATTAATGTTCGATTTAGACATCGTATAAAAGAGCCCAAATACAATTAATATGAGTAATGCCTGAGCTAGTTCTATCCCTAAATTTGCCCATACTAGCGCGGTAATCCAATGACCGCCGTCAGGAGTAATCGCTTGTAAGGAACTCCCCATACTACCAGCAAATCCCAAACCGTGGATGAAGCCAAAGCTACCGATAATTGCGTAACGAAACTTGCCATTTTTTCTCTGCAAGAAGGCTTCTAAAGCGAGAAACGAAATACTGAGAGCTATCACCGGCTCTATCCAAGCTGATATTCCATAGCTATAGACTGGTAACCATCCCGAAATGACTAATGCCATACTAATACTATGTGCAAATGTGAATACGAGTGATTGAGCCAATAAGTTTCGGAATCCATGAGCTGAAAGACATATCCCAATGATAAAAAGAATGTGGTCTGCACCCTCTGGAATGACGTGTCTAAAACCTATATCGACGAATGCTGAATATCTCTTGATACTACTAGATTCGACAGGTATGAAATCGCTACTTTTACCTAGCATCAGAGGATTGTCCTTTTCTTCGAGCACATGAAATTCCATCTCTTCGCCCCCTCTAATTGCTACTACCAGCTTAGGAGAATCCTCACCCATGACTCTAACAGATACTCCTGCTCCAATCTTTGATGGAGTCAACTCCGTATTATAATAAGCTCCTTCATTTAGAAGTTCCGGAAATATTGGTGGCGATGTATCAAAGTCAGGAAACTTAATCTCGTAGCTCACATCCTGACCATTAGACACAAAGCTAATGTAATCTCGTAAATAAACCTTAGCCTCTCGCCTGAGCTTCTCGTGCTCGCCTTCAGACCTTGTTAATAGCCAGCCTCTTTTAGGCTGTGGGCCGTTAGGGTCATCTCGGGTCTCAGGTATAGCATACCCAACATCGAAATTTACTTTTAGTACTCCTTTTTCTTGATCAAATGATGAGTAGAACTGTTCAGCCACATGAGCGCTAGAAACTAAGCTCAAAAATAGGAGCAGTGCTAGATTAAGAATCGCGATTTTCATCTTCGCCTAGCTCAGATTCTTCTTCCTCACGCTCTTCCATTTCTTCTGCTTGAGCTTCTAACTCTTCATCGCCTTGGAAATTATTTGCTACCTTGAGCCATTCTTCTATATCTGGGAAAGGTATGGCAAATCTTAGGGTCGGTAGAATCTGAATATTAGAGTCAGAAAAATCATCCGTCCATTCGGTCTCTATCAGATTAAATCTAACGAAACCACGGAGAATTTCCTTCAGCCTGGAAGCAGAGAGTTGCTGGATAGATGGGAACTTACTGCGGAACGATTCATTAAACTCACGCACAGAGAGAAATACCTCATGAGCACCTTCTTCTCGAACTTGAATATCGTAATCATACCAGAGAGCTAATGCTACCAGAGTCTCATCTCGACGAAGTCTTCTCGTCATGGAAGGCACTAATGGAATCGCCATCAGGAGACGGTCATCACGTTGCAGAATAATCTTTAAACCTAGTAATGCTGCCCACTCTTCTACCCACCTGAGATGCTCCACTGACCAGTCGTAGAGCACACGCTCAGAAGCACGATTGCGTAGCAGAGATCCATGTGCTAGCAGACGGTGAGCGATATCCTGTAACATCTGCTTATCACGTTCTTGCAGCGAGCTATTGATCAGCGCGTTTGATGTGGGCTCTGCTTCTTCTATTTCGGTTGCTTCAGTTATCGTTTCTTCACTCATTTAGTAGTGGGAGCTTTAGATTTAGGTTTAATCTTAAATTCATCAAAATCGTAGTCGCCATTTTCATATACTTCTGGCTCCTTCTCATCTTCACGTGGTGAATGGATGAGGTATTCAGCATCAGCAGTTTCTCCGTGTAGCAATAGTCCTACGATGTCTAAGATATCTTCTTCCTCCGTGAGCTTAAGTTTGTCTGAGCTCAGTCCTTTCTTCGGCATTTTGAGCGTCTTGTAATAGTTATTTGCTCTGATCGTAGTTAGCGATGAGTTTATATTCTCAGCCATTTCATCCATTGCAAAATTATTATCTGCATCATGATCAAAGTCATCACCCAGCGGAGTACGCTCTCCTCTCTGGCGAGATGTCCTAGGAATAAATAATGAATCTGTACCTGAGAGTAATCCTACAGATGGAATATTTAATTTAGGCAGGTCTAAATCATCAGGTAAATTCGCCATCCTACAGTCAGCATAGCGATTATTTATCAACTCAAACACCGATCTCACCTCAGACCGTCGGCCACTGGAAACCTCTTGTAAATAACGGAAACGAGCAAACGATCGACGAGCAAAATCTGCAGCTCTACGGTCAACTGCCTCAGACTGTGGCTCTACACTTTCGAGCATGACCACAGCCTCCTGGATACCTCTAGCGATACGCTCCGTAGCTTCCGCATCAGTCAGCTCTGGACGACGTTTCTGCAATTCTATCTCCATCTGAGTCACCACTGCTGGGCTATGCTTTATCTCGTCTAGTTTATCTCTAACAAGTGGCAGGCGAATAGGGATATCAAGGTCGATAAGAGATTTATAACAACGCTGACCGATGTTCTCAGAAAAGTCATCATAAAGTACGTGGAGATTTTCTTTTAGCGAATCCGAACGCAATTGACGCTGAGTTAGACGAGCCATCCCCTGCTGCAGCGAGCGGAGTTCTTGGAGTCCGTAGCGGAGGTTATCGATGCAGGATTCTAAGTCAGAAAGTGGGTGCTGGGTAAAGGCATCTGGATCTTGTAGGCGTGAGCAGACTAGGTGGAGCTTATCAGTGAATGTAACATTCTCAGGATAGGCCATCTTACGAAGGCAATCTAACAGAATTTCAGCTCGGTTATCTAAATAGTAGACGCGCTGATAATCACTCCTCTTAGGCTCCTCCAGCCACCTACATTTAAGCATATAGCGTAGCATCGCAGCAGGAGTGATGTTCTCTTCATCTGGCTGATCAGAAGGGTCAGGAAGATCTTCCACTTTACTCTGGATCACTGACTCACAAACACTCATCAGCTCCTCACGTGTCAGTCCTACGCCGTGGCGCATCCGCTGAATTTCTTCAATTTTATCGAGAGCATCTATGTAGTGGCGCCCGTAACGTAACGTCAACACCGCAAAGAAATCTGGCGGTGTGTCATCAAATATATGGTTGCTCAAGCTCACTTTTCAGAGAATGAAGTAATTTCCTCCATTTGCAAAATCATTTTTAGGTTAGATTCCACTACCGTCCATGTGAGTCTCATTGATAGGCTCGTAAACTTGGGAATATTTAGAATTAGTAGAGAATGTCTGTATCTTCTTTAGTGGAGGAGAATAACAATGTAGAGTCACAAGGTCTTCATCAGGACCTTGTAAGTTCGCTATATGATGAGTGTCATCATCTTGCGACCCTACTACACCTTCTCTGTAGTCAACGGTGGAGAGTGGCTTTATAAAGCCGCTAGCAGTCATTTCGTAGACAGTCTCAGAGGCGACGCCTGTGATTACTTTCACACCACAGATGGAGTCTGCATGGTCGTGGATAGGACTACGCTGACCACTTTTCCAGCAGAGACAGAGCAGCTGCACATGTTTGTTCTCAAACATTAAATTCCGATGGTAATGGCTACTGTGGAATCGAACATTTTCACCAAGCTCCTCTGCTGTAATATCAAAGCTATTCAACTTTTCAACTAACTCATCTAGATTAGGCCGCCGAGTGAGCCCATGCATATACTCCATAAATGGAGCAAGCTTTTGATGATAGTTTTTGAAGGTCTTGTTCATTACTTCCTAGTTGTAGGTAAGATACAGAATACTTATTAATTTCCAATCTTTTACCTTAGTCTAGGAACTTTCCAGGGTTAAGAATCCCTTTAGGATCCATCGCTTTTTTAACTACTAAATGGGTGGTGTATCCTACTTCTCCGAGAGCTTGTTTGATCCAGCGTTTCTTAGCGATGCCTACTCCGTGTTCCCCTGTGATAGCGCCATTGTTATCTAGCACCCAAGTGAAAAGCTTATCCAGAGCTTGATCAGCTACACGCTTTATCTCTGGGTCGGTATAGTTTTCTACCATTAGGTTAGTGTGAATATTACCATCACCTGCATGTCCAAAACACGCTACTGAGATCCCTGTTTCTTGCTGAAGTTCATTAGCAAATTCTACTAGCTCCACGAGCTTCGAGCGTGGGACTACGATGTCTTCATTCAGCTTAGTAAGTCCTGTATGACGCAGTGAGTAGGAGAAATCTCTGCGGAGTTGCCAGATACGCTCGCACTCAGCTTCGTCTCTAGCTAGCTCGATTCGGAGTGCTCCGAGCTCTTCTAAAAATGTCTTTAGGGATTCTATCTCTGTAGCTAATGAGCTCACCCTGCCGTCGATTTCTACCATGAGGTATGCATCACCTGGAGGGAGTTTATCTTCTCCTAAGTACTCTCGTGCGGCAGCTAGAGTGAAAGCATCTGTGATCTCTAAAGCACTTGGTAACACACCGCTATCTAGGATAGACTGCACTGCGGCAGCAGCCTGAGAAAAGTCCGTAAATGATGCACCTAACATCGCACGAGTTTCTGGGTGCGGGATGATTCTTAGTGTAGCTTCAGTAATAACACCTAGCATTCCTTCCGAACCTACCATCAATGATGCTAGATCAAATCCGGTCTTATTTTTATGGCAGCGACCACCGAGTTTTAATACTTCACCAGCCGCATTTACCACTGTGAGACCTAGCACGTATTGCTTAGTAACTCCGTATTTCAGACATCTAGGTCCACCAGCATTAGTCGCTATATTTCCACCTATTGAACATTCTTTTAAAGAAGCGGGGTCTGGCGGGTAATACCAACCCACATTGCGAGCTGCTTCCTGGATATCACCAGTAATTACACCCGGCTGGGTGACTACACAACCATCCGCAGGGTTAAGTTCTAGGATCTTATCCATCTCTGCTACTGAGAGCGCTATACCTCCATTCACAGGCACGCAGCCACCCACATAGCCTACTCCTGCCCCTCTAGTGTATACTGGGATTTCATGCTCATTTGCATAGCGCATGACAGCACATACATCCTCAGTAGACTGAGCTAAAACCACCACATCTGGCATTCCGCTAGCATACCATCTGTCGATAGAATGTTCGTCTAGCACCTCCTTGGCAGTGGATACGATTGCAGGATCTATTAGTTTGCATAAGTCTTCCGATAGTGTCTTCACGATAGCGGTTTAGCTCAGACTGGAAAAAATTGCAACATTTCGGATGGATTTATGACTGAAACCAGCTATATTTTAAACAACATGGAAACATTTACAGAAATCATCTCCCACCCATTTTCTTGGGGTCTTATCGTAGGACTCATACTTATGTTCCTAACTTGGAACTCTGGACGTAAGGACAGAAAGTATCTTAAAGCCGAGATTAACCGCCTCACACTAGAGAACAGCGAGCTACAAACTCACTTAGGAACACAGCTCAAAATCAATGCTAAAGGCAACGAAACTCTCCAAGTTCAGCTCGATGAATACAAAGAGAAAAACGAAACTCTACGCATGAATATCCAGTCTCTCCAGCAGAAGCCAGAGAAGATAGAGCACCGTAGACTTGAAGTAATGGAGGCCGCTGTCACGTCTATGCGTGAGCAAGCACCAGGGTTTGCTTCTGCATGGGAGAAATCCATGCGTGAAGCCGAGAACCAGATGGAAGAGGCAGAAGGTGGTCTAAAAAAGCTTATGCGAAAAGTAGTCCCTAGCTTCCGCTCCACTCCATCTACCTCTCATGATGACAAAGACAACAAGCTTATCGGAATCGACTCAAATCAGTCTTAAACTACTCTCAATTTTCAATATCATTACGGAATCTTGATATATCTAGATATTCATCTTTCACCATGAAAGGCTTTATACCTATGGGATCAGCTGAATACTCTAAATATGGCAGAACAATAATTCTCATTGATAACCCAGGGTATTCAGATGGTGATGCAGTTAAGAAATGTGATTTTAAAGAACTCTTCAAAAAGCATTAATCGCTAGCAATTCTCTAAAACGCCTAGAAATCCTAGGCAATCATATTGGACGCAATTAAGATCACGCAGACATTGTCTACCTATTCTTAGGCAGCTCACATATATTACCGCTATAGTTCTGAACTATCGTTCGGTCTTGAAAGAGGGCGGTTCAACGGTCTAGGGAGACTTCCCATTCCGCTGTCACCATAAGCATTTTGGTCCTTGATCGCATTCGCTATGGCTGATGCCATTTTCTGACGATACGATGATTGCATCAGCAGAGCTCGATCGCTGCTGTTAGAGAGGTAGCCTAGCTCTAGAAGAACTGATGGAATCTCTGGGTTTCTGGTAAGTCTGAGCCTTCTACGGACTAGACCTCTGCTAGATGTCTTAGGGCTTACTGATACCATACTTCTATGTAATCTCTTCGCTAAACTATGGCTATCTACTCGGAAATAATAGGTTTCAGGTCCTCTTAAATAGTGGCTACTGCCATGGTTTAAATGGATGCTTACCAATATAGCATTCCCATAAGGCTTAGTAGCTCTAACACGGCTATCGAGATCTACGAAGTAGTCACCATTCCTTACAAAAACTACTCTGAATTTCCCATGAAGTTCATTTCTGAGACGTTTTGCTACATCCATGGCTAGTGATTTTTCGGTAACACCATTGACCACTGCCCCTGAATCTTTACCACCATGCCCAGCATCGATAATCACAGTGCGGAAATTTTTAGGACCAGCTTTGTGGCCTAATGCATCACGCGTCCCATATTTGGAGGAAGGTCCTGATTGATAGCCATTATAGGAATCATTTGAAACATATGGGTCACTACTACAGCTAGGGAGCAGGAAGGTGAAAACTGGAAGGATAAGTAGGATGAAAGCTTTAGTCATAATGTGTATCCAGTATCTACAGGTTTTCTTCATTTGCCAAAGCAGATTTTCTCTTTTTAGAAAATTATTTATTTCTTAGCCTCGGAAACCAAATGGAGCAGCCTCATCTAACTGATCCATGAGCCGCCTAAGGATGCGCCCTCCATCGACTCCTATTCCATTGTGCTCCCATTCATTCGTAACCCATATACGAAAATTACCCACATGCTGAGCAGTCTCTTCTGACCACTCTACAGGCACATACATGTCATCGTAGTATGCGATAGCCGAGACGGGAACTTCATTTTGGGCTAGCTGACCTAGATCATAGAGTGGTCCCCAGTCTTCTTTCTCAGCAAGTAATTGCGCTACTTCTTTCAGAGGCTTAAGCGAGTAGTGATCTTCCAGCATACTAGGTGCTACCATTTCTCCTGTGAACAGGTAGCGACCATGATCGCCATCTACATCGAACTCAGGGAATTCACCGCGTAATTGCTCGGCTGCCCAGTTAGTAGCGTATCCTTCAGCATAGATAGATTCATGGAGAATACAGAATATCGGGCTATTCTCGAAGCTAGATGCTCTCTCTACCTTTGAAATGAATAACTCACTTAATTCCCTGCCTGTGACTCCATTAACAAAAGCTTTTTCGAGCAGATAATGCATTGCCTCAAGACCTCCCCCACTTCCAAATAGCATCCCTAGCTGCTGGAAGCGTCTAGCTGTTAGACGCACACCACTCGGTAGCATCACTTTATTTATTTTAATGTATTCGAAGATTTCTCTGACCTGCTTTTCATCTTCTGAATAGCGGTGATAATAAAGATCATTTTTCTCGCGGACCCTCTTGTATGTGAGTCTGTAGTTTTCTTTAATACTACGTTCAATACAGGCTGTACCGCCAGTGATGATGACTCCACTTAGTCCTTCTGGATAAAATGAAAGGTAATTTAACAGACAAAATCCCCCGTAACTCTGCCCCCATTCCCCTCCACTTAGTCTCGCCGATTAGCGTCTTACGAATACACTCTCTTTTACGATACTATCAGCACGAAAATTCGCTAGATACTCTGCCTGTGCACGGGCATCTCCTCTAGTATCTAGGATCTGAGGCAGGACTTCTGTGCTGAGTCCAGTGCCACGTTGATCTAATAACAGTAAACGGTGGCTTTTTAAGATCTCAGCCATCCAACCAAAACCGAGCGTATTTCTAGGCGATTCACCCCCAGGCCCTCCTTGGAAAAAGATCATCATGGGCAGGTCTTTAGAAACACCTTTTTTACGCACTTCACGTGCGAACACTTCTATCTTTTCGCCATTGAACTCTTCATGATTAAGAGGAACTTTAAAGCGATGGTCGATTGAATGATGTCCATTTACCATTCTAGATACTGAGCTTTCTACAGCTACCGCTACGGCTTTAGGCGCTGAGTTCTGATTCATATTTATATAGTTCTGGATTACTCTGCACCAAAAAAACATACGATTATTGATAGTATAACATTGGGATAACATTGGGATAGGCGGTTACTCCTTAGCACTTATTAGCAGATACACTCAACTATGAGCTCTGAGGAAGCAACCTAGCGAGCATATTAAGTATGTATATCTTTACCCAGCCTCCATTATTTTTACTGCTACTTCCTTTGTAGAGTTGAACATAAAAAACACGGTATTCCCAAACCTTCGGTAGATCAGAAGTCATCAAAGCTACTTCTCTAAAAGAGCTACTCTTACAATCGTCAATAAATATTAATTTTGCTTCATCAAATATATTATTACAATTAGAAGATTATTTTTTCTTCAACAAGTTTTGCTCCTCAAGATTAGATATTTCTTTAGATACAGCCTCCTCTATATCCGTATCTTTACCAGTGTCTGTGGAAAGTAGTTCTGCATGTTCTTCTTCCTCATTCTGCTGATCCTTGGCTGCACCATCTTCTATCGATTTTGCTGCATTTGAAGCTAAGTTGATAACCCTGTAAATAGGTTCTGGCATCTCTATTCCTTCTCGATCGAACTTAGATTTGATCAAGCGTATCGACTCACTGCGAACTTTCTGAAGGTCACTTTCATTCTGATCCATCCAGCCATAGAAACGCATTTTAACCGAGCTATCTCCTAACTCCTCGATGACCACACTCGGTCCAGGATCGTCCAAAACACCTTTTATTCTACTTAGGATATCTAGCCCCAGTTCTTTTACTCTGATAAGGTCAAGCTCTACAGAGACACCCACCCCAAAGTCAAATCTACGTCTTGGGTTACGACTGTAGTTAACTATATCTTCCTTTAGAATCTTGCCATTTGGCACGCGGAGATGATTACCATCTGGAGTCATTAGCACCGTGTCTCAGGAAGTAAGCCGCACTACCGTTCCTTTACGTGACCCCACTTCCACGAAGTCTCCTAGCTCGAATGGATTTCTAGCACTAAGAAGCATTCCGGCTAAGTAGTTCTCGACGATGCCTTGGACAGCAAAACCAACCGCAATACCAGCAACTCCAGCAAGACCTAGCACCGCACCAACCATAGTGGTAGCGTCTAAGATTTCTAGTGCTAAGGCGATACCGATCAATGTGACGATGATGCGGATGAGGCGCTTCACTAGGAGTTCCGGCATCCCATCTAGACCGATCACATTATAGATTTTAGTCCAAGAAGCGATCCACCTTCCAAAGATGTAGGAGACTACGACTATTCCAAGAGCTAGTAATAATAGAGGCAATTTATCATTGAGACTTTTCCACCAGCCTCGTAGTTTTTTTCCTAGTGGATTTATCCTGCTGGTAATCTCCGTATCTACCTCTAATTCACTACGCACATAGATCACCCCTTCAGCCTTTTCAGCTAGAGATACTGCAGTGTCTACAGACGCTGTGTCCAGCACTTTACCTCTGAGAATTACTACTCCACTTATCGCTTTAATTTCTATATTACCTAAACCATCAAGGACTGCATAGATCTGTCCGAGACGCTGACTAATACGCTGATCTGCAGTCACTTTCTCGACCTTCACCTTCTCTTCTGTCAGCCCGCCTTCTTGCGCGCCGCAGAGGATTCCAACGGTAGTCCATAGAGTAAGAAGTGTGTAACTTAGCAGCAACTTCTTAGTAAGATAATGTTGTAAAAACGTCATGTTTTAATTCTATAATAAGTCTATTATAAGTGATCTAAACTAGTTTGAGCCTAGCAAAATCTTGAGTATCTACTAGTCCTACAGGTATATCTCCATCTAGTACTACAAGATCATCTATACGGTGCTTTCCTATGGTGCTGATCACCTCTGCTGCTAGGGATGCGGCTTGAACTGTTATAGGATCTTTAGTCATGAATTCAGCTACTTGCTTCCCACGGACGCTATCGTTTTCATTAAATGCTCTGGCGAAGTCACCATGAGTAAATACACCCGCTAGGGTAGCGTCTGGATTAACAATTACACATGCACCAGCTCGGCTCTTACTCATCGCAGAGATCGCAGCATCTACGGTTGAGTCAAGATCCAGCTTAGCGAGGGCTTCATCTGTCCTCATTATATCTGAAACAGTCGTAAGCAGCGCTCTGCCTAATGAGCCTCCTGGATGAAACTTTGCAAAGTCTTTCTCAGTAAATCCACGTGCCTCTAACAGAACCATTGCCAATGCATCCCCCATCACCAGTGCTGATGTAGAAGACGATGTAGGAGCGAGATTCAGAGGACACGCTTCCCGCTCTATCGGAGTTAGTAGAGTTACATCTGAGTGTCTAGCTAGTGAGGAATTCAATTTACCAGTGATACAGATCATTTTCACATTAAAACGCCTAATAAAAGGTAGGATTTCTATCAGTTCATTAGTCTCACCTGAGTAAGAAAGAGCTAAAAACACATCACCATCTGAGATCAAGCCAAGATCACCATGAATTGCGTTTTGTGAGTTGAGCACTACAGCAGTCGTGCCGGTAGAATTAAGAGTCGCAGCTATCTTATAACTAATATTCCCCGACTTTCCTACTCCGCAAACGATGATCTTATTGCGGTTCGCTAGTGCCTCTATTATGACGTCCACGGCCTTAGAGAACTTGCTATCAAGATGCTCGCTGAGTGCATTGAGAGCCTCGATCTCAATGTCGATGACTTTTCGGGCACATGCTATTTTCTCTTCATCTTTCACTGCACTATGATCGATTATTTCGCTGGTTTATCAATTCATTTATTTGAGACATTGAGCATACTGTGAAAAATCATGTAGCGTAGAGAAAAATAGGTAGTACTATTCATCATGGCAGAACAGATAGATTTTGATCTGGGAGACAGTCCCCAAGAAGACTCACCACCCTATAATATTCTGCCCTATGATGGAGAGACTATTTACCATGGATCTATCTATGGAGAGATAGATGCAGATCAAATCTATCACTATCTTCTCGGAGAAATCCCGTGGAAACATGATGAGGCGCTGATCTACGGAAAACACATCATCACTGCTAGAAAAATAGCTTGGTATGGGGATAAAGACTACGACTACACCTACTCAGGAAGAACACGCACAGCTCTCACCTGGACTCCTGAATTACTTAAAATCAAAGAGCTAGCGGAACAACATTCTGGTGTTGTCTACAATTCCTGCCTACTCAATCTCTACGCAGATGGCTCGCAAGGCATGGCTTGGCATAGTGATGATGAGAAATGTCTGGGAAAAGATACCAGTATCGCATCCTTAAGCTTCGGTGCTGAAAGAAGATTTGATCTACGCCATAAAGCAAGACGAGAAAAAATCTCCCAGCAGCTAGAGCATGGTAGCCTGATAGTAATGCAAGGTGCTACTCAGACTAACTGGCAACATCAAATAGCCAAAACTAAAAAGGTGACGACTCCACGAGTCAACCTTACCTTTCGAACCATGCAGTTTTAATCCATTTCTAATCGATAGCGAGCGACCGTGGGATCTACCTCTTGGCTCCAAGCATCAATTCCACCTGTTAGAGCACGAGTATTTTTCATGTTATGACCTATAAACCATGCGCAGGTATCTAATACCGATTGCCCACTGTGATCGTAGAGTACGATAAGCTTCTCAGGATCATGTTTGCCGAATACTTTCTGCTGGTATTCCTGAGTCATGAGCCTAGAACCTTCTATTTTCACTGCTTCGTGTTCCTCTCTGGTGCGAGTATCTATGAGTAAAACTTCTTCACCTGCATCCACTTTCTGCTTCAGCTCAAGAGGTGAAATTAGCATGGCTAGATCATTATCATGACAGCTCAGGATGTAAGAAATGGCTTCTTCTACATTGATCTCATTTCTATCACAGACTGCAGACAGTCTCTCAGATTCCTTATAAGCGCATGAACTACAGCCGCCAATGTGGTATTTAGCAAACAGAGCTCTTCTTGCTCCTGGGTAATCTGAAGTTATTTTCCCCATTTCTATCTGAGCGTGAATCTTTTCCATAGACGAGGTAGATATACCTAGTTGGTGGAATTTTCCACTGTTTCTTTACTTCATTTCATGTAAATGTGTGAGAACCATGAGCGACCAGCCATCAGAAAACACCTCTCTGGAAGAAGAGCAGACTCTATACACTGTCACTGTAGAGAGTCTAGAGCCTAAGATCTATCTTCTACCAAATTTAATGACAGCAGGTAATTTGCTATGCGGGTTCTTGGCCATACTCTCTATTATCCAAGGAATGCACTACGAGTTACAGCTGGAAATGGATATGCCAGACGTTACCAAGACAATGATTTACGATTATTATCAGGACGCAATTCTCTATATCTTTGGCTCATGTTTGTTTGATCTGTTAGACGGCAGACTTGCTCGTATCGGTGGTCGAGAGTCCCCATTCGGAAGAGAATTTGACTCTATTGCTGATGTCATTTCCTTTGGTATGGCTCCTGCACTGCTCGTATCAAAGACGGTGCTATTTAACCTCTCGGAAGAGATCAGTTGGCTCGGATGGGCTGTCGCGTTCTCTTACTTACTCTGCGGAGCGATGCGTCTGGCTAGATTTAACTGCCTTGCGGTAATGCCTGATGATAATAGTAGCAAAGATTTCCTAGGCATCCCTATTCCAATGGCAGCTGGCTTCATAGCATCTATAACTTACCTACTAACTAACTTTTACGAGCTAGGGAAGGACCTCGGTGCATGGAACTATGTGCTGGTGGGAGCTATGCTAGGTCTTTCTATTCTCATGATTACTAATGTGCGCTACCCTAGTTTTAAGAAAGTAGATTTTAGCACAAAAGGCTCACTTTGGGGCATTCTTGCAGGAGCACTTGTGATTGGACTAATCTTCAATCCGATCACCCGCTCATACACACCAGCCCTTATCTTCAGCTGTTACCTACTTTACGGATTGATTAGACCATTTTTCTCGAAGTCTCTACGCAAGCTACTAAAGGATAAAATCGATGGTTAACCTCCGCGTAATAAATTAGTTCTTTCCACTTGGGAGATCAATCTTGAGTATGAGTCTATGTTGATCAAACCGACTCTCTCGTTCCTACTGATTTTACTAACAACATTAGAAGGATTTTCAGGACCCAACACGAGAGTCGTGATCGACCCTGGTCACGGAGGTAAAGATGAGGGGGCAGTCTGGTATGGAGTCAGAGAATCAGATCTAAATCTAAAGGTAGCCAAGAAAGTGGAGGCGCTTCTTATAGCTAAAAACATACCCGTCACGATGACTAGACGCAGCGATGTATTTGTCACGCTTACTAAGCGTGCAGCTGTCGCTAATAAATATACGGATGTCATCTTCGTAAGCATACATTTCAATGCCCACAGACTTACCTCAGTAAGAGGAGTAGAGACTTTTTACGCTAGTGATAAAGGCAAACCTATTGCCATTAGCATTCAGCGTAAGCTCGTCAGCTTGCTAAAAACTAGAAACCGCTATATCAAACGTGGTATCAATTATGCAGTCTTAAATAAAACTAAATGTCCAGCAGTTCTAGTAGAATGTGGCTTCATTAGTAATCCTACTGAAAGAAGTAAATGTAATAGCTCCGGGTATCAAACTTTAGCTGCAAAAGGCATCGTGTCTGGAATACTTCAAGCTAGGTAAAACAATCTAACATCTATTCCAGCATCATTAGCTAATTTATAGCTGAAAAGTAAATACAATGAATTTACATATACAGAATATGTTTAATTATTGTAGAATATTACTTGCACAATAGCCCATTCTAACGCATCTATCGCTTGCGGTCTATGGTTTTTGATCTCAAGCTTTTGGGAGGGGGCTCGAGGTTATGTTTTACCATAGGCCGCACTTCTTCCCTCTAACTACCTAGTTATACTATAGTTACTAAATAGTTATTCTTTTCTATATCTAATTAAAAAGATCAGTGTCTCCTTCTTCTGCTATTAAATAAGCCTCATCTGGTGGAAGCTTTTTTCCCTGTGCAGCAGTTGTCGCCAATATATCACAGCGTTCATTATACAGATTTCCAGCATGACCCTTTACCCATGTCCAGGTCATCTCATGCATTAGAGCAGTCAGATAGAGCCTCTGCCATAGATCTGCATTCTTCAACGGCTGTTTCTGCTTTTTCGCCCAGCCATTCGCTTTCCAACCTAAAATCCAGCCCTTCTCCATCGCATTGATCACGTATTTAGAATCTGAAATAACCTCAACTTGGCAAGCACGATTCAGAGCCTCAAGACCAGTTATGACCGCCATCAGCTCCATTCGGTTATTAGTAGTCTTAGCAAATCCACCACTAAGCTCACGCTTGTGATCACCCGATAGCAGCACAGTACCATAGCCACCAGGACCAGGATTCCCTCTGGAAGATCCATCTGTATAGATAACTACTTTCTTCATTACCAAAACCGTAGTAGTCTTTTTTTCATTAGCAAACACCATTTCTCAAACACCATTTCTTATCCCATGCGTATCGACATTATCACCCTCTTCCCAGAAATAGCTCTAGCCCCTCTCAGAGAAAGTATCATCAAGCGTGCTCAGCAAGCGAATATAGTTGAAATCTATGCACATAATCTCAGGGACTGGACTACGGATAAGCATCGCAAGACAGATGACTACCTCTGCGGTGGCGGTCAGGGGATGCTACTCAAGCCTGAACCTATATTTGCAGCTATCGAGGAACTGCGCTCAGAATCTTCACGTGTACTGTTAATGACTCCTCAGGGAAAGCAATTCACCCAGAGCAAGGCTCAAGAACTCTCTGCCTCTGATCACCTGATTCTCCTCTGCGGACATTACGAGGGTGTGGATCACAGAGTTATCGATACATTAGTAGATGAGGAAATCTCCATCGGTGATTATGTTCTGACCAATGGCGCTATCGCAGCTGCAGTAGTTACAGACGCTATTGTAAGGTTACTACCTGGTGCACTGGGTGATGAGCGTTCGCATCAAGACGAGTCTTTTACTGACCCTAATCTTCTAGAAGCTCCTTCCTATACAAAGCCCAATGATTTTCGAGGCATGAAAGTCCCTGATGTCCTGCTCAGTGGTAATCATGCTAAAATAGAACAGTGGAAATCTGAACAGGCAAAGAAGCGCACGTTAGATAACAGACCCGATCTAACATGATTAAGCGCAGCTTACTATCTCACCCCCCAAATAATCAGCTTGAGTAAAAGTGGTATATCACCTAAAATAATCTTAAGCCCAAGAACTTTTCATTTCCCCCTTTATACTTTGTAAACAATTATCCTTTTTCCTATTCACCTCTACTCTGTGTATCTCTGGACCTTTGCAAGTTACAGATACTGGACTAACTCTGCCCACCGATACTGGTCCCATTCTCCATGGCGGTTACACACCTGCTCAGTTATCTGCTAGAACGACTGATCCGAACTATAGCGCAAACTACGCTTCCTTCAAAGGCTTTGTAGATGCCCGGCTATCCAACCTAAATGCCCAATCAGATCAACAGCTGGCTAAATTCGCTAAAGCAGCGGCTCTACTAGATTATATGGGCAAAGCACCTACAGCAGGTGGAGCATACTCCAGTTACGCAGACGCCTCCATAGCTGCAATTGGAAATATTGATGGACGCAATCCTAGAACCAACATTTTTGATATCCCATTTCCTCCTTCTGGTGCCGCCTCAATAGTAACAGACTCTACCACACTTCAGGTCATGTCTGAGGCTTATGATTTGCTCAGAGGCTCTAGTTCATTCACTACTGGAAAAGCTTCTATGCAGGCGAAGATAGATGACTGGGCTGACGCAATCGGTAATGACTACTATCTAACAGACTTAACTCAGGGTGAGTCCAACTGGGCGACCAAAGCTGGAGCTGCTCTAGTCACCACTGGTCTAGCTCTAAGAGATACTAGCCAAGCAAATACTTACTTATCGCAAGGAACTTCCTACATCAATGCCTCACTGGCTAAAATGGTAGATGAAACCGGCTATAACCGCGAAGGACACTGGTATACTAACTACAGCTTAAACAACCTTCTCCCAGCAGCTATACATGTCAAAGCAGCCACAGGCGTAGACTGGGTTCAGGATATAAAGCCGATGGTTGAATACTCACTAAAGACGAGGTTGCCAGATGGTAGTAATGTCGCTTTTGAGGAAGGTCTACGCACCTACGCTCCGAGCGATGTCTTAGCTGCTCAATATTCAGGAGAGTTCAGTCAAAACCTCGCCTGGGCTGAGCAAAATACGAACACTACTGACATTTCATCAAATTTTGCGAACCAGCAAATCATAAGTACCACAAGATTCCTACACACTGACCTCAACATCACAGTAGCCCCCACTGGAAGTCCTACCAGCTTTCACCAGTCAGATGAGGTGAAGTCCGTTACCTTAAAAACCTCATTCCTAGACACTGCTGTCCAAGCTAACCTCATAGCAGCCACTGACTATGCGAGCACACAGCTAACGAATTCTAGACACAACTCTCAGAACTTCGCCGACATGATCATCTACGGTAACGGCAAGCAACCGCTAGTAACCAGCACAGGTGGAAATAAAGTCACCAGCACAGACGCTACAGATAGAGCCAACTTCATGAATAACCCGATGTGGAAAAATATCCCTCTAGTAGACGGAGCTTCCGCATACATCACTGATTCCAATCAACTCGGGATGAAGGATACAATTGACTCCAGTAATGTAGGTATTCACGTAAATCAATACCTCGATGCCGCCACCGTCTCTGCAAGTAATCTCGCTGGAGCAGACTCCGTTAGCAGGACTACTGCTATAGTAAATAGCCGTATGGTAGCAGTGAAGGACGACTTCCAGGACAGCTCCGCTCATGACTACTCTATCAGCTGGCACGGTAGAGGCACCCGAACTACTACTAGCCCCTCTGCTACATCATCTCAGAGCACTTGGATAGACGGAACTAGTAGGCTCACTTCATTTTCTGTTGCGAATCAAGCGCTTGCAGAAACTTCTGTAAATCGTATTTACGCAGAATACTTCGGCGGTCCAGCTGAAACGATCGAAAGCATAAATCTAGCGATGGCTAATAGCAATAACGCTAGCGCTCTAACAGTCTTTGCCATCTCAGAAACTACTGCAACAGCACCAGTCTTCACTGAAATCATTACGAATACATCAGTGAGCGTAGGTATTAAAATTACCGAGGTTAGCCAAGAACACCTCATTTTATCATCTCTAGGAGGTACTAACTTCGCCGCTGATAAAGTTCTTACTGATGCTAGCTTTGCTTCCATCACGCTAGAGTCAGCGGAAGTCATCGCCTTTGGAGTGCTTAATAGCTCTCTCATCACTTATGATGGTGACACTCTCTACAGTGGAGACGCAGTAGACATATCAGCAGAATACACAGATCGCACTATCACAGGAGTCATCGGAGATGATACTTTAGGAAGCCACGATTACTTTATTGGAAAGACGAAAATACTCACCTCTAGTGGCTTATGGAAAGCTACTTTTAATGGCATCTCACTAGATTCTACACAGTTCGAAGAGACCGCAGATGGATTCATGCTACGTAACTTAGATGGAAATGGGCAGTTTCTCATACAAGTTCCTGAGCCATCTACTAACTCACTGATCCTACTAGGTTCAATAAGTTTACTTCTCAAAAGGAGACGATAGAAACCTGATATTGGGACCTGTTTCTGATCTAAGTAGATATTTTAAGTCATTAAATAAATCAAACTTGCGGAACTCTCTAATTAATGAGATTGTTCTTAGACGATAACGACTTAATAGCGACCTAAAAACCGTTACATTCTATACCCCATATGGCAAAAAATACTAATCTAACAATGTGTTCCTTTTGTGGCAAAAGCCATTCTGAGGTGAAGAAACTAATCGCAGGTCCTGGCGTCTATATCTGCAATGAATGCATCAATGTCTGCTCAGACATCATGCAAAAAGAGCTAGCTAATATCTCTCATGATTCTAAAGACAAAAAGACACGCACTCTAGAGGCACTCCTAGCAGAGCAGACACAGTTGACTCCTAGGCAAATTACTGACCGCCTTAACGACTACGTAATCGGTCAAGAGCACGCTAAGAAAACTCTCTCCGTCGCAGTCTATAATCACTACCAGCGACTACTCCAGTATGAAGTAGACCATCAGGATAGTGAGTTCGGAGATGTAGAAATAGAGAAAGCGAACATTCTCATGCTAGGACCTACAGGTTCTGGCAAAACACTCCTCGCACGTACTCTTGCTAGAGTATTAGACGTACCATTCACCATCGTAGATGCCACCACTCTCACAGAGGCTGGCTATGTAGGTGAGGATGTCGAAAACATCATTCTAAGACTACTACAAGCCGCTGATGGCGACGTTGAAAAAGCAGAACGTGGGATCATCTACGTAGACGAGATCGACAAAATCGGTCGCAAGACTGAAAACGTCTCCATCACACGTGATGTATCAGGCGAAGGTGTCCAACAGGCACTCCTAAAGATACTAGAAGGCTCCGTCTGCAATGTCCCTCCAGGAGGCGGTCGCAAACACCCGAACCAAGAATACATCCAAGTCAACACCGAGAAGATCCTCTTCATCTGTGCCGGCGCATTCGTAGGAATGGAAGAACACGTCAAGAACCGCCTGGGTAAGCGAACACTTGGATTTAAAATTGAAGAAGAAGTAGAGCTAACAGAGTCAGACCTACTCACAAAAGTAGAGCCACAAGACCTTCTACACTTCGGACTCATTCCTGAATTTGTAGGCAGACTTCCAGTAGTCTCCTCACTACGTAAACTTACAGAGGACGAGCTAGTTCAGATTCTAACAGAGCCGAAAAACGCGATGGTAAAACAATACCAAAAGCTGCTCGCCATGAACGGAGTTAAACTAAAGATCACCAAAGACGGTCTAACAGCTCTTGCAGACGAAGCAGTAAACCGAGGCACCGGAGCCAGGGCACTACGCTCCATCTTCGAGAAGCTCATGTTAGAGATAATGTATGACCTACCAAGTCGTAACGATATCGAGTCAGTAACCATTAATAGACAAGTAGTGGAAGGTAAAAAGCAACCCACACTCACTAAGAAAAAGAACATAGACGCGGCATGAGTGACTCGATCAAACTAGGCTTAATAGGCTGTGGCAAAATGGGCAGAGCACTCATAGAAGGAGCTATAAAATCTGGCGTAGTTAAATGCCAAGACACCTACATTTCAAGCCGTACTAAGACTGCTGTAGAATCCATGGTCACCGAGTTAGGAGTCAATGCTGTAAACAGCAATGCTGGAGTAGCTCAGAAATCAGACATCGTCCTACTCTGCACCAAACCAGCAGACATCCCACTCGTTCTGTTAGAACTTTCAAACGAGCTTGAATGCCTCACTAACACTTTACTCGTCTCTGCAGCCGCAGGGCTCACTATCGAACAACTTGAAAAAATAGTACCTCAAGGAGTGCGCATCGTCCGCTGTATGCCCAACACGCCTGCCCTCATCGGTCAGGGAGCAGCTGCCTACACACTCGGCACATCCGCTACTTCACAAGATGCAGAGCTAGTCTGCTCTATCCTAGAAGGCACTGGCAGTGTTATCGAAGTTCAGGAGAAACTCATGAACGCAGTAACTGGTGTTTCAGGCAGCGGACCTGCCTACGTATACACATTCATAGAAGCCCTAGCTGATGGTGGAGTAGCCGAAGGCCTCCCCCGCGCTCAAGCACTGGAACTAGCGGTGAAGACTGTTCAGGGAGCCGCCGCCATGGTAGCAGAAACAGGGCTACATCCTGCACTCCTACGCGACATGGTCACAAGCCCAGGCGGAACTACTATCGAAGCTCTTGTAAGCCTAGAAAAAGATGGTTTCCGCAAGGCTACTATCAATGCAGTGCGCAGTGCTAGTAAAAGAGCTGATGAAATGGGGAGGTAAAGTTTACCAACTCTATAACTGTTTTAGGATTAAAAGTTGACACCTTATCTCAACTGTGTATATACATTGTAAACTCTAATGAAATTTATGAAACTTTCCTATATTTTAATCTCTCTCTTTGTAACTAATAATCTTAGCCATGCGATTACCATTCGAACCGACACGGTTAGCCATGATCGTTTTAATAATACTACACCAGGTGCATTAGAGAATGCTTCATTCAAATATAGTTCACAGCAGTTTAGTGGAGTGGGGTGGGATGATACTGATACTCGTAAGTCTATCACCATGATAAGTGACAGACATTTTCTAGCTGCATCACATTTTGCAGTCCCAATTGGAAATACCGTTCACTTCAGAGACAATAATGGATTAGTCTTAGACTACATGGTATCTGCCATCACATCAATTTCTAACGCAGATAACTCTTTATCAGGAAATTCCGACTTAATTATTGGAACATTATCTAGCGCTGTAAGTAGCGATGTGAACTTCTATCCACTTTTAGATCCAACATTAACTCCAGTCGGTCAAAATATCCTTATCTACGGACAGAAGGGTAAAGTAGGTGAAAGCACAATAGTTTCACACCAAGATGCTTCGGTTCGCCTCACTCCAACTGCTACTCCTGTAGAAGGACGATCTTCAGTTTCTCAATACATAATTGCTGCAGGTGGAGGGGATGACGCTTTCTTCACCAATGGGGATTCAGGAGGACCCAGTTTCATAGTCGGACAAGCAGGTGAGCTTATTGTCTCAGGAGTGCACTGGGCAGTTGGGAGCGATGAAATAACAGATCCAATTGCAATTCCTGCTAAAAATAGATTTAATTTCGATACGCATGCATCTGATTATATAAATCAAATCAACATGATCAATGGGCTTACCGTGACAACTTCATCTAATATCATCCCAGTCCCAGAGCCGAGTTCAGCTCTTTTAATCGCTATTTCTTCATTAACATTAATCATGAGGAGAAAGAAAAAAATCACTTTTTAAGTCTTTTATATAATCCCCAATACAAAACAAAGATATAGCAATTGTCTTGATATTTCTCAGCGAAAAACATTTTAACATTAAAAAAGATATAGTTTCGTCTTGCTTTTGAATCCAACCCGTGACACCTTACCCGCAGTTCAGTAAGAAAGCCGAACAGAAACTGCTCAACATATAATCAAACGTTCAATGTTATCCAACAACATATTAAACTTCAGCCAAGGCTTAGCGCTTTGTATTACTTCCATTATTGGCAGTGTGCAATTAGTTATGGAATCATGGCAGAGTTTACTCGGGATGATAGCTCGAAATTCAGAGCGCCAAGTGTGTTTTGCAAATACATTAGTAGCCCATCAAATGTATCCCATGGTAACACTCAGACCAGAGACAAACCATAAACTCAACTCAGGAGGCAAGCATTCAGTATAGACAAACCTATATAATATATAGAACTACAATCTACACTGACTCGCTCTCCGAAAACGGAAGCGGGTTTTTTATTTCCCAAATCATGCATATACCAGAAATCAAAGTAGTAAAATAGATACCCAAAAAATAAACAATTTTTAATCAACAAACCAACCATTAACCAAAAATATCTGGAGCACTGAGAGGCTCCCCAACAACAAATAAGTTACAATAATCATCCATAACAAACTACCGAGGCAGCCTTCACCAGCTGTAACTGATGAAGGCCTCGGATTAGACTACAATTAATATTTGGCAACTAAATGCCTAAATGCGGTCAATCAACGATAAATATAGATTACGCTTTAGGGACTAATGTCAAGTAATAGGGAAACCTATGTCTACACATATGATATATTATAATATCTACTAGATGTATTTTGTTCCTAAAAGGTATCGATTGGGAAGTGTACCTGAAACACCGAAACGTCCGCCAGAGAAATCCTGCGGCTGTGGCTTGGAAATCGAGCGACAAGGGTGTTCGTTTCTTAAAAAAATGAATAATAACGACTCTTTGAGATCTATCTAAAGCCATCTGCATACGCCATACGATGAGGCCAACCTAATATAAATAATAAAACAAACTACGCGTGCCAAGGCGAAGGCGAACCTAGTTCTCCAAATCGCTGCTGTTAAATCAACACAATGTAGTCTAGGTGATAGCTATTCTAGGTAACATGCAATCTTAGGCTTTAAACTCTCTTGATCAGTCGTTTCATAAATAAAATACATAGAGCATCAGTATGCAAAATGGATTCCAAATCCGATCACCCTTGGTGCAGCACCAAGTCTACATGTTACATTTAGTATGTAGTCATCTCATCTGTAAATGGCCATATGCTATTATAAAAACTAAATTTAGTTGGGCACATATTCTCCACTAATTTATTAGCGAGGTGAATGCTGGTATTCAAGACGGTCTCATAAGCCGTTTCTCGTGGGTTCGATTCCCATCCTCGCAACCAATTTTTTCACATTTTCATAATGAAACTAGCATCTTGCTGGACTGTTGACCCGCAATTCATGGGCAGAAACCATGTGGAAGTGCTATCTTTTAACAAATAATAAATGGGAATTAGCCTAGCCTGCTCAGGGCGCTGCATTTGGAGAGCAGGGACCGCTGGCTCGTGTGGCCCGTGTTGGCAACGCCAATGAATCCTCCCAATTACAATCTGGAAGAGGATTTTTACAAACATGCACAGCCGCAAACGGAGCCAAGGCAATCCAGTATTACCGAACTGGTTAAAATCCCACCCTGTGAAGGTGGATATCTCGGTTCGATCCCGAGCGAAGGAACCAATTTATCATCATCGTTTCATTAGTTCAGTAGTAACCACTTTTTAATACGCTGAATACCTCCACTTCGGTTTTCTGAATCATCGATAGTATCCAGAGAAGTTAAAATCCTCCACCTCGCTCCACCTCGCTCCATTTCAGACAAACGTAGCCACGACTCAATTATATTAGAGCGCCAGATTACGGATCTGCCGTTTGAATATTCAAAACCATTTGAGGCATGGGCTGCAAGTCTTCAGTGTCCTGCCTCTTTTCAGAATTAATCTGTAACTCAACTGGACAGAGTAACCGCCTTTTAAGCGGTAAGTTGTGGGTTAAAATCCAACCATATCAACTAAACTTAAAACCTAATTTAACCATAACCATAACCAATAGAATAATATAAATAACTATCCAACAAATCTAGATAGGTAAGACACTCTCCGAGCAAGTGCTGGAGATGAGATTATTCTACTTAATAACTTAGTAAGAACTGAGCAAATCGGCGTGAAAATGTTACTACAAAATGTAGCTGAAATACTTGATGATGATGAGAGCTTACTCGTCGATATCGTTCTGCTCATCACAGACTCTAACCGTATTGCTGAGAGTGATGTAATTCCAGAAGATTACGCATCAGCTCTTATAGCTGTACATCGCGGAAACATGAGAGCTCGTAATGTACTTTTATCAGCGATAAATCACTCAGCATAAAAGGCAGTTTTTCTAGCACTAACTAGCTAATAAATACTTTTTGTCGTGTGTTAATAAACAGAAGATGGTAGCAGAGTGCTCTGCTGTATGAACCAGGCGCTCTACGTTAACTAACATACTCACTATTAGACATATGTAAACTATTTACTTTGTTTCAGATACCCACTGTGCTAGGTTAAAACTAGCAAACACATTGGATCATCTTTTTGTCATTTCTTAGAAGCGGACGCTCCAAATACCTCACCTCTAACAGAACCTAACATAACATTACTCATGAAAGATATACTCCATAAAAACGTAGTCCTAGTCCTCAATAGGAACTGGCAAGCTATCGCTATCACCACACCTGCACAAGCATTCGGTCAGATGGCTACTGATGCAGCCACTGGTCTGGACATACAGTCGTGCGACTGGATGATGCCGGTGAAGTGGGACGAATGGAGAGATCTAGATGTGCGTGATGAAGACCTATCCGTAGGTGTGGCAAATGGCCGTATCCGTGTGCCCACTGTATTAGTATTGTGCAGATACAATAAAGTTCCTATCCACCGTCCAAAGCTTAACTCTAGAAATATATGGCTTCGTGATGGCGGTGTCTGTCAATACTCTGGAAAGTCTCTGAGACCTAGCGAGGGCAACATTGACCACGTAATACCTCTCTCTCGTGGAGGCTCTAACAGCTGGGAAAACTGTGTTCTTTCTTGTAGACAAGTTAACCAGAAAAAAGCTGACAAGACTCCGAACGAAGCAGGTCTAAGACTCATCAGAAAACCATTCCAACCTAGAGCTGTTCCCATCACTGCGACGCTTAAAAACCTCCACTGTTTAAAGGAATGGAGTCATTTCCTCATGTCTTAATTAGGGGCTGTTGGTGTGCTATCCGCCGCAGCCTCCACAGCCACCACAACTACTGTCAGCACTACAGCCGACACCTCCAATGTCAGTGCCAGTGCTATTATCACCGCCGCCACCTTTACCTCCAGAACCTCTGCCGCCAAAAATCAGCACTAAGATAAAGATAAAAAATGCTATTACGAAAACGATAATGGGAGATCCACCATCACTAGAAACGCAGCTCAAAAGACAAAGACTTAGTGCTGTAACGGCGCTACTTAGATAGAGCGATCTCTTAGAGATAATGAGGTTCTTCTGGCAATCGATATTTCTCATTTCTTGCCTAGCAAATCTAACAGCAGGCTTCGGCCATATATCTGCAGGTGGCTTACAACCAAAATTAATCTCATAACTATCTAGAGTTTTTTGATACCATTGGTTGAATTTTATTCGTTCATCAGTCCCCCCTTTAGTCGGACCATGGTGCAAAGGAAACCCTAGTGTATCACGACAGAGATCATGCCAATAACTCCTAGTGTAACAAAGGTGAAGATGCCAAACCTGATCAACTTCAACAGAAGGAGTAACGGGGTGAGAAGCCTCTCCACTTAAGTAAAGAAATCGTTTATATTCATCAATTACACGCTTGGAGTATTCTAGACTCCATCCATTTTCCCTCGCTATACGATCAGAAAATTTAAACTCAGAACCCCTATCGTCTATAGAAAATGAGGTGAGTTTATCTAGTAGAATTGCGTTCATTGATTCGATACTTACTACTTCATCCGCTCTTGCATGTCAGCTTCGATTGCTGTCCAAAGGTCTTCGAGACTCTTCGCTACGGACTCTTGACTCGCTTCAAGATCATCACCAGGAGCATCATTGCCGAAGAGGTAATACTTAATCTTAGGCTCTGTTCCCGAGGCTCTAACAGCGAATGAATTACCATCCGCCATGTCGACTATGATCATGCCTGCTTTAGGCACTTCATCGCCTTCTGTGTCTTCGAATGTGTCTACCTCAAAGTCGCGAACATTGCTCACTTTAACACCTGCGTATTCAGTAGGTTTATTTGAGCTATAGGAAGCATTGAGACTAGCGATCTGTGAGGCGCCTTCTGCACCTTCCATGACCACGCTCTTATTCACTTCTAGGTGATAGCCGTATTCCTTGTAAATCTTATCTAACAGACCAGCCACGCTTGTTCCCTCGCTCTTCGCGTAGGCTGCGATCTCTGCGAACATTACTGTCGCCATGTTGCCGTCTTTGTCTCTCACGAAGTCAGCTCCCAAGTAACCGTAGCTTTCTTCACCACCGAAGACGAAGTAGCGTGAATACTCAAGTCTGAGTGCTCGGCTAGTCGCCTCATCAAGATCGCGGTATTCGCCTTCTATCTTATCAGCTGGGATACCCTCTTCATATTTCTGGAGTTTGTCCGCTATCCACTTAAATCCTGTCAGAGTATCCACTACATTAATACCAGCCTTCTCAGCTATCTTATTCTGAAGTGGTGAAGTCACGTAAGTTTTTAGGACAACTGCATGCCCTCTGTTAGAGTCATTGAGGAAGCCGATATCGAACATCGTTTTGATGCGATACCATGCCATGAGTGTGCCTGTCTGGTTTCCTGTGAGGATCTGCATCTTGCCTGCATCGTCACGAACTACTACGCCCATACGGTCGCAGTCTGGGTCAGTTCCTATAACGATTTCTGCACCTTCTTTTTCTGCTAGATCTACGCCCATCTGGAGTGCCGCAGCGTTCTCAGGGTTCGGTGAGGCTACTGTCGGGAAGCGCCCGTCTTGGACATCTTGCTCAGCCACTGTGAGAACACCGAAGCCGAGTTCCTTCAGCATTGGCACCGCGATGTGTCCACCAGTTCCGTGGATATTCGCGAAGACTACTTTCGCCCCTCCACCATCTAACAGATCAGGTCTGAGGAGTGTAGTCTTCAGCTTATCCATATATCGTCTATCAGCGTCAGCACCTACTACAGTGAGTTTGCCTTGCTCTGATGCAGGGAGAGCATCATACGCTTCACTAGTGATTGCATTCACCTCGTCGATCACACCAGTTGCGTGTGGTTCTACGAGTTGCGAGCCTTTGTCGAAGTATGCTTTGAAGCCATTATCATGACTCGGGTTATGACTGGCAGTTAGAACTACACCTGCATCTAGTCGGAGCTCACGGATAAGAAATGACAGCTGTGGAGTAGCACGAGGTCCATCGAAAAGGTAAGCATCGCAGCCGAGGTCATTACAGATCTTAGCGCAGAATTCAGCGTAGTCAGTAGAGAAGTGGCGCGTGTCTTGAGCAAAGGCGAATATTGGCTTTCTATTAATACCCTCTTTCTCAAAATGCTTTTTTGTATATGCGATCATGCCACGGATGGCCCTGCCTACATTATAGAAGTTCATGGTAGCAGATCCCACACATGGAAACTCTGGGCGGTCATTAGGTCCGCCAGCACCCTGCTCGGCTTTGGTCACTACTTTACCTATTGTTCTGCCTCTGAGTCCGCCAGTACCGAAGGCTAGTGTCTTAAAAAATCTATCGTTTAGCTCTGCCCATTCACCAGCTTCTACGAGTTCAGTGACAGCTCTCTCAGCGAGGTCTCCAGTGGTTCCAGCGAGGTGATCGATAATATTTTCACGTGATGATGTGAGGAGGTCACCGCTAGCTACAGCGTTGTCTAGGTTTGTTGCTAAATTACTCATGCAATGTATGTAATGAATTGCTGAGTGTAATGCAATAACTGACTATCATTCTGACAAAATTTTCACTTTCGCTGCTGCAATCGCATCATAGAGAAATTTCTTCTCCTTATTTATCGTATCTATCTGATTCCGTATTCCATCATAAGATTCGCTAGATAATCGCTGCTCAGTGAGTTTATTCTGAGCGGCGATAATCCGTCCTTTGAGAAGCTATGGATTCGCCAATAACCTGCACAATACCTTGTGTGTTTTACTATGCCATACACTCATGATTCCTGAGTAGTCTGCGGTGAGAAATTTCGACTCATCGTGAGTATATTCACACTAGTAGCCATTGTGTATTCATGTTTGATCTCCTGAGTAAATCAACTATTTGTCTGGAGATCGCATGATTTTATTGTTCGGCTCGCTATTAGTGTTCTCATAAAAAAAGCGCCTCGATATCCACCGAGACGCTTCTAAATTTTAATATCACTTAATCAATGCTCGACTAGATGATGAGGTCGTCTGGGACGGTTCCGCCTTCTTTACTAAGTCTTACTAATACTGCCTTATTAAGTGCGATGTTATCATCAGCAGATCCGCCGTAACCTTCTACGCCTACTTCTGCAGCGAGCCCTTTACGCGCTCCGTAGCTAGAATCTTCTCCTACTAGCTTGAGTAGATCTACGATAGATGTGCGCCAGTTTAGATCTTCAGCATGTTTTGCATTCATAGCATCTAGGTTAGCTGCTACGTCTATTTGTGCCACCTCAGCTTCCTTGGAAGCTTCTTCGAATGATGTTGTGATTACTTCTTCTACGGAGATATCTTCAGCGTTTTCGCTGAAGATCTTATCTTTGATTTTTGACAAAAAACTCATAATAAAATCTTAACCTTCTGTGCTTATCTGGCAAGCTAGAATCTTGATTCCTTCTTGTTATTAGAGTTCTGTGTGTGTTTGCTAGGCTATTTTCTATTATAAAACATGCATTAATCAGTAAGTTTAAATCCTTACTTAGAATATCTATTCTGATAGTCCTATAGAAGAAGAACCTGTTTTCCCTGGAATGATTGCAACTAATGTAATGATTCTTAGGATTATTTAAGCCCAGCTACAATAGTCCGCACGTTGTGGGCGAACATTGCCTCGATGGAGGAGTGGGAATCTGCATAGAGTTTGCCAGCTAGTTTGATACCTGTAGCGTTTGAGGCTGTTTTGAGAGCCTTGGGGTTTGAGGATTCGTCTGGGAATATGGCTTTTACTTTTTTCCCTTTCAGAATATCGACTACTTCTGCGAGGTATTGTGGGGTGACGGATTGCTCGCTGTTGAGACCGTTGAGAGGGATGGATTGAAAGTCAAAATCCCTGCAAAAGTAGCCGAACGATGCGTGAGCGGTGGCTAGCTGGCGGTTCGGCTTAGGGATTGAGAAGAGTTGCTTTTTAGCCCAGTTATCGATGCCCTCTAGCTTTTTGCGGTAGGTCTTTGAGTTTTGCTTGTAGTAAGCTTTATTAATAGGATCTAGATTTGAAAGTTTACCTTCCAGTTCCTTCGCAGCTTTTTGCCAGTTGACGAGTGAGTGCCACCAATGTGGGTCTACTGCACCAGAGCTATGGTTAGGGCAACAGGCGTAGATGGATGAGCCTGCTTTGATATTAAGCGAGCGGATTTTACGCCCGATCTCTACTACTTCTGCTGAGCTACCTAAGAGTGATTTAAGCTTTGGGAGGTAAGGTTCTAGGTTCTTGCCTGAGGCTAAGTAAAGTTTAGCTCCAGCGGCTTTCTGGAGAGTCTTGGAGGTAGGATTAAATGTGTGTGGATTCCCGTGGGAACCGATGAGGTCTACTACAATTACTTTATCGCCTCCTATCTGACGGGCCAGGTCAGCTAAGAGCGGTGAGAGCGTGGCTACTTTCACTTTGCCCTGCGCAGATAGATTGACCGCAGTTAGTGCAACTAGTATGAATGTGAGTAGTGATTTCATAGTTTTAATTAAACACAGTTTTGAGTCATTTCAAGCGCTAATGCAAATTAGTTGCATTAATGGGACTTAGCATTAAGAAAAGGCATTGCAAAACTGATTTCAAATGGGCAAGATTTCTCCATGAGTAAGGGGGTAATGGTGGATACTAGTAGGACGGATTGGGACAACTGGGAGCCTAAGATTAGAGCGACGTTAATGTTTATCACTCGTGGTGATGAGGTGCTGCTGATCGAAAAGCTAACGGGGATCGGCATGGGCAAGGTGAATGGTCCTGGTGGTAAAATTGACCCAGGTGAGACTGCTGAGCAGGCTATCATCCGTGAGTGTCAGGAAGAGTTGCACATTACGCCGCTAAATCCCGTGAAGTGTGGTGAGCTATGCTTTGCAATGACTCATATTCCAGATATTCACTGCCATGTGTATGTGGCTAGTGAATTCACTGGTGAGCCTACTGCTACACGGGAGGCTAATCCATTCTGGGAGAAGATTTCTAATATCCCGTATGATAAGATGTGGGAGGATGATCGCTATTGGCTGCCTCAGGCCTTAGCTGGTGATTTCTTCCACGCTCGGTTTGATTTTGTGGAAGAGGATATTGTTTGGATGGATTTGAAGTTTGGGGCTTTGAGTAGTGAGTTTTGGCTAGGGGATGGGAGTTAGGTGCATTAAACGATGGAGTTTTTCGACCACGCAAAAGCATGGAATAGACGGAACCGGCACGATGAAGCCGCTGAGAAACAAACGTCTTTTCATATCTGTAGAAGTTGGCGCTTTCAAATCTAAGGTTAAGATAATTAGACTGGTCAGGAATCTAGTTCCCGTGTTAACATCAGCACTGATATGGATACGATGAGCAAACATTTACAAGCAGGTAATGAACTTAGTGAACGCGAAGTATACGTAGCGGTGGAGACTCTGTTAGATGACAGTGTCTCAAATGAGATCAAGGCGAACTTCCTACGTAGCTTGACTGCTAAGGGCGAAACTGCGGCTGAGATCACCGCTTTTGTCGAGGCGTGTCTAGAGCATGCGGTCGACCCAGGTCTAGATAAAATGTCACTCGAGGGTCCTACTATAGATGTCTGTGGCACTGGTGGTGACAAGCTAGATTTGTTTAATGTTTCTACTACGAGTATGTTCGTCATAGCAGCTGGCGGCGCTACGGTTGTGAAGCATGGTAACCGTGGGATTACTTCTAAAAGCGGTGGTGCAGATGTGCTGGAAGCTCTGGGTGTTAGGCTCGATATCCCTCCGGCACAGTTCCGTGATTGTTTAGGTCAAGCTGGGGTCGGCTTCATGTTTGCTCCTGCATATCATCCTGCATTTAAGGCGATTGCTCCTGTAAGACAGGCATTGGCTAAAGAGGGAATACGGACGATTTTTAATCTGATAGGACCACTTCTAAACCCCGCTAGACCTGAGTGTCAGCTGGTGGGAATATGTGATGATGGACTCGCTCCAAAGTATGCCGAAATCTTGCAACGCCTCGGTCGCAATAGCGCCTGGGTAGTGCATGGGAAGACTGCGAGTGGGCAGTCTGTGGATGAGATGAGCCTTATGGGGTCGTCGCATATTTTTAAGTCCGGTAATTATCAAAACATAGTGGATGAACAAATTGTTCCCGAAGATGTGGGGCTCAAAACTTGCGCTGTTTCTGACCTAGTAGGTGGTGAAGCTGAGCTTAATGCTGCTATCCTAACAGATATCCTTAGCGCTAAAGATCAGGGTCCTAAACGTGATATGGTATTACTGAATGCTGGAGCTGGCTTAGCTTGTGCTGGACTAGCGGATGACATTTCTGATGGAGTTGAAAAAGCTGCTGTGTTAATCGACTCTGGAGCTGCCCTAGAGCGCCTCAGATTGTTGCAAAGATGCGCTAAGTAAGTGAATGACAATTGTATTTTTAGACAGCAGTACGCTGCATAGCGGTGAGTTAGACCTTAGTCCTCTGAGTCAGCATGGTGAGCTAGTAACATATCCTACCACCTCCCCTGAAGAGACCGCTATGCGCTGTGCAGGGGCTCATACAATTATTTCTAACAAGGTGGTGATTTCTGAGGAGACTATGGCAGCATCTCCTGAGCTAAAGCAGATTATTTCATGTGCTACGGGAGTGAATCAGATCGATACCGAGGCGGCAAAATCACGAGGAATTACGGTGCAGAATGTTGCGGGGTATAGCACTCATGCAGTCGCCCAGCATGTGTGGTCTATGATTCTGAGTTTGGCATCGAAGACACATCTACTAGATAGAGAATCTTTTAAATGGCCAGATTATCCTATTTTTACTACTTTAAAATATCTGATTTTTGAGGTGCGGGGTAAGACTCTGGGTATAGCAGGCTTAGGTGATATAGGACAGGCGGTGGCAGATATTGGGAAATGTTTTGGAATGGAGATAATCTCATGGTCAGCCCACACACTGCCTGGAGCGCTATAGAGACTAGGAAAACGCTTCTCGCTGGGCTGGTGCAGAATCTGGATACTTTTATAGGGGGTGAACCTAGCAACTTGGTTGTTTAGTCAATTATTCGTTTAGACAACTACACGAGTTATCTCCTATTTCTTTGCTCAGCTTGATGTTGCGTTTTGAGATCCACCTGAACCTCCATTGGAAGGTCCTCAGCCGGGTAAGCTTATTTTCGGAAATACCCAAGCTTGGAGCGCAGCGTAAATGATCACACCCAAGATCAACCAGATGACTGGATGAATGCTCTTTTTTTCAGGTTTTGGTTTATCGCTTGCTCCGCTCATAGGTATTTAAGTAAGCAGATACAAAATTTTTTTAATTAGTGCAAAAAAAGATTTCATGAATAGTAATCTTTTTACAACTTTCTTCTTTGAGGAGGGTTCTATCCATAACCAAATTTATTAGCATGAATAATTCAGACCACATCCCTACTACAGAAGAGCTTAAGAATCTTGAAGCTGACCCAGTCTGGTCATTACTCAATGAGGCTTCCAGTCAAAAGGTGAACCCTACTTTCGTAGACTCTGTCATGACCCAGATCAGTGCTAATATTCCTGATAATGTAGTAACTTCTCCATCATTCTGGAAGCGTTATTCATTGCCTATCAGTGCGGCAGCAGTTGCAGGTATTGCGGCTTGTTTGATGGTGGCTCTCAGTTCAGATAACATTATACAAGCTGACGTAGCGCCAGCTGAGATCGAATTTAGCGATGATGACTACACGTTTATCGAACAAGGAATGCCTTTTGTTGAAGAAGCGAATACTGCTTCTGAAGTAACTTCTGAGATTGATATATATACGGAACAGATGGTGGAAATCGATAATGAAGATCCATTTATCATGACCGCTGACGATATCGACGCGCTCGTAACGATGTAGTTAGCGAACATTTCTGGATTACTCACTATTCAGTTTCAAAAGCTGACTACTGACTTGTGACAGGTCTTTTCGTAACTCAGGATCTTTAAGGATTTCTAATAACTCAGGATTCTCTAGAATTACTTTAGGGTCATTACTATCTATCGCGCGTTGAATTTCTACGTTCTCCATCAGTAATTTTCTCACTTTTTCGTTTCTGAAAACACGTTGCACAGCAGGATCACTCTTCAGTTCCCCTAGCTTTTCTCTGGAGTTGTTTGCTAGCACCACTAACCTGGCCAAGTTGTGCTGTTCATCCTCTTGTAGGTGATAGACGCTTGAGATTGCTTTACCTATTGTGGATTCACCTAGCTTATTTTTAAGCCTAGCAAGTATGGGTAATTGCTCCATCGGTTGATTTCCGTTCTGAGAAATCCAATATTTCATTTCGTCCTGTGTTCCCTTGTCCCGTAATTGATTCACACTAAACCAGACGAGTCCCGCTGCCACGGCTGTGCTGATAATAGCGGCTGGGACACCAAAGGCGAATCCCCCTACAATACCATTCTGCTCCATAGGATCAGTTAGGAAGCCGAATACCTTTCTTAACAGCATGAAGGCGATGAATCCGCAGACACCTCCGATGACATTGCCAGATAGGTCTGGAACTTCTGCCCAATGCTGGCGGATGTAGTCTAGCCCGAATTCACATCCCCAGTAGGCTGCAAAAGCGGCTCCGATCAGGGTAAAGACGAAGAATACCAGGCGCACGGCCCCCTTCATGAAACCTAATACGCCAAAAACTACGAGCAATACCATCAGGCTGCTGCTCATATTGTGTGAGCTAAACTCATTATATTTTTCTAACAGGAATTCAATCATAGGGATATTTTAGGAAAAGTGGTTACCTACTTTACTTGAGTTCAAAACTACCAATATGCAATAAGAAAAAACGGATACTAGCGAAATCACATACCATTGCAGTTGCAAATTTGTCGCCCTGAAGGTAGATATTCGCATGATTAAATTCTTACACACTCGTATCCGCGTCTCTAATCCTGAGAAGTCTATCGATTTTTACCAAAAAGTGGGCTTCACACTAGGTAAGCAGAAAACCTCTCCACAGGGGAATCAACTAGCCTTCATGCATCTACCTGATTCCGAGCATTTTCTAGAGCTCACCTATTCACCTGATTTTAAGGTAGAGTTCCCTGAGGATCTCATCCACACCTGTGTAGGAGTTCCTGATGTGGTCTCATATTGTGATGAATTAGAAAAGTCAGGTATAGAAATCTGGCCAGGCGATTGGAGAGAAAAATTCGCAGACCCAGAGCAGCGTCAGATGGCATTCGTCACTGACCCAGATGGCTACGAAGTAGAAATACTCCCAATTTAAAAACCCAGCAGTAAATTCTATAGAATACGACTATGCTCACCACAGACTTTGATTACCATTTACCTGATGAACTAATCGCTAGCCGCCCACTAGAGGATCGGAGTAGCTCTAGAATGTTAGTGGTACACCGTGATACAGGACTCATTGAGCATAAGATGTTCACTGATTTCCCCGAATATATGAGCGAGGAGGACCTACTCATCCTCAATGACACCAAGGTCATCCCTGCTAGAATATTTTCCAATGATGAAGGCATAGAGCTCGTAGTCACTGATCGCATCTCTGATACCCTCTGGGACTGCATGGTAAGACCAGGTAAAAAAATGAAAGTAGGTAGGACTGTTGAAGTCGGAGAAGCGACTGGAACTGTCATTGAAATTCGCGATAATGGTAATCGCCTCATCCAGTGGGATCGCCCGCTAGACATTCACGATCATGGCTCACTAGCACTCCCACATTACATGGGGAGAGATAGCGATAATACTGATATTGATCGCTATCAGACTACCTTTGCCAAAGAAGAGGGAGCCATCGCAGCACCCACTGCGGGGCTACACTTTACCCCAGATATGCTACAGAATCTAAATCATGACTTCCTCACACTTCACGTTGGAGTAGGGACATTCCGCCCGGTCAAGGCTGAGAAGATCACTGACCACGAAATGCACTCTGAGCGATATGTCTTAGCTGGAACTACGGCAGAGAAAATCAATCAAGCTAAGAGCGTGACAGCAGTTGGCACTACTTGCACTCGTGTTTTAGAAAGTCTTGGTAGAGAGAATAGCCAGCTCGACGAATGCTCAGGAGCTACAGACATTTTTATCTATCCAGGATTTGAATTTAAAGTAGTAGATCGATTACTCACCAATTTCCATTTACCAAAAAGCACACTCATCATGCTAGTTAGTGCCTTTGCGGGGAAGGAGCTCACCATGGAAGCCTACCGTAAGGCTGTAGAGGGCAAATATCGTTTCTACTCGTATGGTGATTGTATGCTACTTTTATAAATCACACTTCCATACAGAAATAAGCCTCACTATAGCTAAATAGTGAGGCTCATGAAAGTTAGTTTTAATATTTTGAGCTCTTCTAGAAGACCTCACTGAAAACTTAGTTATTAGATAGAGATAGTACCCATCTTCCAGTCTCTTGGACAAATGGCTCCTTAGTAGCAGAACTAACTTCTGGAATTTTAGTCTGCCCAGTAATCAGTCTGAAATTAGCGAGATCTTGTCTGGTAGGAGTTCTGAAGGAAACGATGAATGAATTATCATCGATTCTGTAGTTACCAGACTGGACACCTGCTGCTAAGTCTCTATTGGTTGATGTAACCTCGTGAGTATATGTTCTCTGAGCTACAGCTAAAAGTCGTCCATTATTGTCAGGATCAACGGTAAGCTCTGCACCCAAGGGGTTAATTATATCTCCAATCTCATCTAGCTCAGCATCAGTAAACACAGCCTCAGTTCTTAATAGTAATTCTCTTAGTCTAGTACCGTTAGGAGAGATAGAGGCAAGAGATGTCTGCAAAGCTGAGTTTAGGTTTGCTACTGCATCGTAATCAGCCTCAAGCACGAACTGAAAATCACCTGATTTGGAGTAATTAAAGTTAACAGTACCAAATCCATTCGCTACATTGTCAGTATCAACCGTAAGTACAGCATTGACAGGATTATCTGAGCTTATTGAAGTGTATGCAAAACGGTCATCAGTCAAAACACCTTCTAGAGAAGTAGATACTCCATCTGGAAATAATGCTGGATCCGTCGTATCGATAGTTTCAGCTGAATCGCAAGATGTCAGTCCAGATCCAGATATAGCAGCTAAAGCAGTGACAGCTAACAAGTAATTTAATTTAATATTCATTTTCTTTTAGTATGTTATAAAATTTATATGCTAATTACTCTCCAAGAGTAAGGGTGAAAGTACCTTCCTCACGATCATTTACTTCTGCAAAGAAAAATGGCTCCACGTCGAGATGAACTAGAGTGATTTGATCAAACACAGAAAATGCACCCTCTTCTTCAACAGATAATAGAGCAAACACTCCCCATCTATCTTGAAATTCAAATTGGCCTGTAATAGTGCCACTCTCTGTAAGCTCGCGGTTTGTAGACGTAACAGTATAAATAATGTTACGTTCGACTAATACTAGTGGTATCGGTGCTGTCGAAATATCTAACCAAGGTTCTGGTCCCACAGCAGTAAGTAATCCGATAGAAGTTCCCGCAGCAGCAATCGTGAATGGAGTAGAAGAATCAATTTCATTGTTCAAAGCTTGATTCACACTATTACTACTTCCTGCCGCAGTCTGGATAACAACATCCATGAGGCCCTCTAAATAGTTTACCTTGTCTTCATCTAATGCAGGGAACTCATTGAGCGAGGAAAGTGTGAATGTGGAGACAGATTTATTTGCTTGGTTCCGATCCCACTTCAATGTGATGTTATCTACTTTTAATTCACCAGCAGAGTTAATGATACCATCATCTAGCTGAGTAATCTTTCTATCGTCCATATCTGGGATATTCCCATGTCTAAGGACGTCAGTATTGAGTAGAAATAGAGGTATTTCCGCTATATCATCTGGATTAGCTAAAGCGTTCTCAAAATCGATTCCTCTCTTGGAAAGATCAACACCGATATCAATCGGATCTTCATTAGCACCACTTCCATCGCAGGAACTAAATACTAGGCTTGATGCTAAAGCACAAACAGTATATTTTAAAAAATTTATTTTATTATTCATTTTTTTATAGGTATAAGTAAAGTTTACAAAGTAGTTACATGGTGTTTATACTAGTTCAATTTCATCCTCTCAAGAAAAAACTCACATTTTTTGATGCTACCGTAAAAACACATCTAAATAAACTTACGCATGTATTCCACATGACCTTATTAAATTCTTGCTAAGATCGGGCGTCTTTTACCAAAAAAACAGCAATGAACTTATTCTAGAATATGACTAACTACATTTATAAAACATTTGAGACTCTGTTTATTTTAATATTAACCGCATTAAATTATATTCATAATTCGTCGATATTATTTATCTTATCATTAAGATCTCCTATCCCAGACAAAATCTAATTATAGCCTATCCTTATTTGAACTACTCATCTATATACTGCTTTATGGAAGAGTTTTTCGGCGCTAAGACTTCATTGAAAATATGCGGTATTACCAATAAAGAGGATGCACAATTACTAGTTGATCATAGAATTGATGCATTAGGTTTTAATTTTTGGCCTCAATCCAAGCGCTACCTATCCCCTGATAAAGCTTCGTTCTCAACCCAGTTTTCAGGTCAAATTCTAAGAGTTGGTGTTTTTGTCAATGCTGAGCAAAGCGATATACTCAAACTTCTTACTTCTAGTATTATCGATGTAGCTCAACTCCACGGTGACGAAAATATCGCCTATTGTCAGCAATTTAGTGAACATGGTTTTCCTTTTATTAAAGCAATAGGAGTGAAAGACATAAACTCTCTAAAAAACCTACCTGAATATCGAGCGGACGCCATCCTTCTGGATGCTCATGCACCACAGGTATACGGCGGCACTGGAGATACCTTTGACTGGGATTTAGCAAAGAAAGTAATACTGGAAAATCCTGAACTCCCTATTATTTTAGCTGGTGGCATCACCACTGAGAATGCTGCCCTGGCTACTAGCCAAGTCCATCCTTGTGCATTAGATGTGGCTTCTGGAGCTGAGTTATCACCAGGGATTAAGGATTTTAAAAAAGTAATTTCAATCCAGAATGCGATCCGCTCAGTAACATGATCCCACAAGAACTCATTCGCCTCAAACGAGACAAACTTACTCTATCAACCCAAGAAATTGATTTTTTCGTAACAGGAATAGCGGACGAATCCGTCTCAGAAGGACAAGTTGCCGCCTTCGCTATGGCTGTTTATTTTAACGGGCTCAATACGAAAGAGCTCATCGCTCTCACTTTAGCCATGCGTGACAGCGGAGATATCCTCACATGGGAAGAAGAGAATGCACTACCTGGTCCCGTCATAGACAAGCACAGCACTGGAGGGATCGGTGATAATGTCTCACTCATGCTAGGTCCGATCATAGCTGCCTGTGGAGGCTATGTCCCCATGATCAGTGGTCGTGGGCTCGGCCACACTGGTGGGACACTAGATAAACTAGACTCTATCCCCGGCTACAATACTCAGCCAGATATTGCCACTCTGCGTTCAGTAGTGAGGGCATGTGGAGTCGCTATCGTAGGGCAGACCGCTGAGCTAGCTCCTGCGGATAAACGTCTCTACTCGATCCGTGATATCACCGCTACGGTCGAGAGTATTGATCTCATCACCGCCTCCATTCTATCAAAAAAACTAGCCGCTGGTCTACAAGGACTGGTCATGGATGTGAAGACAGGAAATGGCGCATTTATGGCAGAACATCATGATGCAGTAGCTCTCGCACAAAGTATCGTGGATGTAGCAAATGGTGCTGGAGTAAAAACCTCCGCTCTCATTACAGACATGGATCAACCACTCGCATCAGCAGCAGGAAATGCCGTGGAAGTCAGAGAAGCGGTAAATTTCCTACAGGGGAAATGCAATGGGTCTAGAATCGAAAAAATAGTAATTTCACTCTGTGCAGAGCTACTAGTTATCGGAGAGCTAGCCACAGACACGGCCACTGCAGAAACTCAGATCCATGAGGTTATCAATAACGGCCAAGCCTTAGAGAGATTTTCACAGATGGTCACACTCCTAGGTGGACCTAGTGACTTCGTAGATCAGATCGACTCTCACTTACCCAAAGCTAATATTTTTCACGACGTGATAGCTACCAAAGGAGGCTACATCTCAGAAATAAACACCCGCTCATTAGGAATAGCCGTGTTAGAACTCGGCGGAGGTAGACGTAGAGCAGACGACAGTATCGACTACTCTGTAGGTCTCTCAAATTTAGCTGAAATAAGCACGTCGGTAGAAACTGGAGAAACTCTAGCTACTATTCATGCCCAGTCGGAAGAAGCTACCAAGCAAGCTGAAGCCACTGTGCTAAAAGCTTACTCCATCACTTCAGAACAGCCAGATACCGAAGTAAATCTTATCTTTGAAATTATCCGCGGCACCTAACAGATGATCGGACCATCATCTCCAGATAATCTTGTCTGCATAATAGCTAGCATATCAGAATTAGGATGAATCTTCTCCTCACCTCTAGTCTCTAGATTACGTAAAGTAAGCTCAGGATATTCATTCCCTACCACGATTGCATAGCGCGCTCCCGACTGCTCAGCCTTTTGGAATTGCTTCTGCATTTTAAGCTTAGACATAGTGTAACCTACACGAGTTCCTTTATTTCTCAGCTCCGCCACAGTCTTCAACGCACCAAGTCGCTGATCCTCATCTGCCACTATCACATAGACCTCACACGGAGTCTGACGCTGTAGCCAAGCTTCCAGCTGCATCAGCGCATGAGGAGTTTCCTCGATAAAGTTACGGATCACCACATCACCCATCGCAAATCCTGTGCATGGAAGATCAGCCGAGCCATTGGAAATCACCTTAATCAGATCATCATAACGCCCACCACCTGCGATCGCTCGCATCGACTTCGCCTTATCAAATATCTCAAATACCGTGCCTGTATAATAAGCTAGTCCTCTAACAATCGTCAAATCCAGCTCAATATATTCCCCCAGCCCCCGAGCCGTGAGATCAGCCTCTATCTGCTTAAATTCATCAGATGCATTATCCGTATTCTCTATAAATGCTGTCACCTCTTCTTCAGTAAGATCATATTCGGCGAGCTTCTTCACCCGTGCTTCTGAAGGGTCACGCTCCCATTTATCAATAATCTGTAGAAATGCTCCCGCATCGGTAATCCCACGTCCTTCACAGAACTGCAACCACGATGCTCTATCAGAAGCTCTGATCACGAAGTCCGCTCCTGTGAACCCAAGCTCTAACATTGTATCGATGGAAAGAGCGATCAGCTCCGCATCAGCTCCCGCTCCAGCTTCACCGATAATATCTGCATTAAACTGAATGAACTCACGCGTCCGCCCGGCTTGAGGCTTTTCATAGCGAAAGCACTGACCGATCTCGAACCACTTCATCGGCTTCGGGTAATCACGCTGCACATCAGAGACAATTCTAGCTAGCGATGCCGTGATCTCTGGTCTCAGAGTCACATCCCGCTTCCCCTGATCTTCAAATCTGAACAACTGCGTAGGCAACTCATCGCCAGTCTTCTTCATATACAGCTCCGTAGGCTCAAGCATAGGCACCTCATATTCGATAAAGCCATAGCGAGTAGCAACCGAGCGCCAAGCATCGAACAAGTAATTGCGGATCGCACAATCACGAGGTTTAAAATCCCTGAATCCAGGAAGTGAAGAAAAATTCTTATTAGCCATACGTCTGGGCAATGTGTCCAAATAGCTGAAACATTCAAGCGCGATTTAGGCTATTTTAGAAGCCTACTAAAAACTCACTGCAAAATAAGCACCAGCTAAAAGGTGGTTCTCAGCATCATCGTGAATACCCAGACTCATCTGAAGATAAGGCGAAACTGACACTGCGTCATTAATATTATAAGTATAGGCAAGCTTAGCGAATGCCTGATGAATACCATTTCTATCATAATAATCTGCCACCACACCTAGCCCAGCATCGATAGTGAGATATGAATCATCATTCACCTGACGATAGTATCCAGCCTTGCCTTCAAAGTAAAAACCCTCAGCACCAGTGTCGTAATTAATTGAACCTTTGAAATCAATATTCTCATTAAATGCCCAGCTTACGCTTCCTCCTACATCAGCGCCTGATTTAAAACTAGAGTTCGTGTAATCCCTGAGGGTAAGCGTGGATGCATAGGTTAGATCTCCAATATTACGTGAGAAATCGATAAAAGCTGCTGCCTCAGTAAAGTCACCATCACTTGCCGCTGTGCCATAGAAAAGCCCCACATCTATCGTGTCCCTATTATTCAGCGCCACCTGTCCAGCGATCTGAAACTCCATGCTATTCTCCGCAAGCTCAAACCCGCGGTACACATACTCAGAGCGCCAAGTAGTCAATGCCTCAATTCCATATTTCAATTCTGAGGACGTCTCTTGAGGAGAGTTTAGAAATGCACCTTCTTGAGTTTGAGCTACAGCAAATGAGCTGGAGGCGATGAGAGCAAGCGATGCAAGAGATAGGCGGAGATTCATGGAATAAGACATAGACTATCGTTAGAGCTTAGCAAACGAAGATTTAATTTTATCTAATCCCTCAAGCACCCGAGAGTGAGCACAACCATAGTTGAAACGTATGTGACCAGGACCACCAAATGCAACACCATCAGTCACAAACAGCCCTGCATCATTTTCTAAATGACTTGCTGGGTTACTAACATCCATTGACCTACAATCCATCCAGCCGAGATAAGTCGCCTCTATATCTGGCGTAGTCGCATTAGGAATCTCAGACTTCGTAAATTCCATAAATGTATCCCGGTTCTTCTTCAGATAACTCATAAGCTCCTGCCTCCATGGCTCACCATGTCGATACGCAGCTTCAGCAGTGTAGAAAGCGATACAGTTGATCTCTGGTAAAGTACAGCCTCTATCACTCATAAATCCCCTTCGGATAGTATCATTCGGGATCACTGCGAATGCATATCCTAGACCCGCAATGTTATACGTTTTAGAGGGGGCCTGTAGCACGATAAGTTTCTGCTTCAATGCATCTGGTAGCTTCAATGCACTATAAAATGGCTGCTCATCTTCATCAAAAACCATGTCACAGTGAATTTCATCCGACACTAGCACCAAGCCATGCCTATCACAAAATTCTGCTACTTTCATAATCTCGCCTTGAGAGAAATTTCTGCCCAAAGGATTTTGTGGGTTACAGAGGATAAACAGCTTCGTCTTCTCAGTCACCGCTGCTTCCATAGCCTCCCAGTCAAAAGTATATTTTCCATCCACCTTCACATGCGGCACATCGATGGTGTCTGCCTTCGCATCCTTAGCCACATTAAGAAATGGATAGTAAACTGGCGAACAAATCATAATAGCTTCCCCTTTCTTCACAAAGCCACGCACCGCCAGAGATAACGCCACCACGAGACCGCCGAGATGAACGATTTCCTCCTCCTTCACTGCAGTATCATGCCTAGTAGCCAAATAGGTAATCAGCGCATCATTCAAGCTTTCGTGCGCCTGCGCATAGCCGAACACTCCATGTGAAGCACGCTCACGTACAGCATCCAGCACACACTCCGGTGACTGAAAATCCATGTCTGCAACCCAGTAAGGATCCAGTTCAGGTCTACGATCCCACTTGATAGAGCCTGTGCCTCTGCGAGGAATAATTGTATCGAAATTCATGCGCGCATACTTACAAAAGAACAAAAATTCTCAACCTAAAAAGCTATTTTGACGATATTCATCAGCCAGTAAAAAGAATCTTTTTCAATAAACAGTCATTTTTTTATTGCCTTAAAGCACTAGTTTCAGTAATCCTCCGCCCGCACTATCTAGTGCAAACAGATACAGGCCTATAGTGTAATGGTAACACCCCGGATTTTGATTCCGTTATTCTAGGTTCGAGTCCTAGTAGGCCTGCCATCTGCCCCTCCAGTGTTCTTATTCTTCAAATGGATTTGTAATCAATATTGGTGACTTTACAAAACCTCTGGGATCACGGGTAACTATAGTATCTGACTGAACTGCAATTGTAGATGCTATCTGCATAGTACCCTCTAGATCATCGTTATTATATTTTATAGCTGTGCTAATATCCTGATGATCAACTGGAGCTATTTTACACACTTTTTCTATTTCTTCTATAAATGTGAGAGATTCTTGCTTCCCCTCTAATTTTCCTAAAATGTAGTCTATGTTAGATACCGTCTGCCACGACATGAAGCATTGCTGATTCTGAATAGCGTCAGAAAATAGCGCATAAGATCTAGCAAAAATATGGCTCACGGCGTAGTGCCATATCTAAAAGAACATTGGTGTCAAAAAATATCTTCACGCTTTCTGAGTGTATTTCTCCCAAATAGCATCAGCTTTAATATCACCTTTGAGTTCGTTTTCTCCCAATGCTAGAGCTCGTTTAGACCATGTATTCAAAAATGCAGTTACCTGAAGTTAAGAAACTTGATGCCATCGCATCTATCCAGCGGTATATGGCAAAGGAAATCGATACTGATATTAGTGAAATGGAAGCGGTAGGGATTTTGAATTATTTACTAAGGAGCTGGCGCCATTTGCTTACAATAAAGGGATCGAAGATGCTCAGCAATTCATGCTCCTCAAGGCAGAGGATCTGGGCGGCACTTGTTTCGAGGAGGGATTAACCTATTGGAGGAATTCTAAGAAGGGATCGGCTATCCGTAGGAAGTCGAATTAATAGCTAATTCCTAAAGATTTTTATTCGACTACAATTGTTTGGAGAATGCATTAGCTAGAGCTTTTATAAAAGATTCGCTTCATTATAACGGAAGGCAGTGACATTCATACCATCTACTATTACGATGATCGGATTCGAATCAGCATTCCTATCTAGATAGTCATAGGCAGTATCTTTACTGACAGATTTACCGTCTAGTCGATAGCTTTTCACTCGCTGATCAACAACCAGACCAGAAGTCGTTATTGCTGGAGAGCTACAACTATTAATCAGCACAGTAGAGACAATTACAGCTAGTGCTTCAAACGTATAAGTTACACGCTGTTAATCCTACAAATACAGATCCTCAACTCGACCAGTAAATCCAATAGTAGCCAATGTGAATTCACCTTCTGTGTGCTTATATCCTGGTGTCCAGCCCTCTGCTTTTCTGAAAATAGAAATTTCAGGGCGCTTTGGATTCTGGCTGACAATAGCGTATTCTTCTAAAGATTCGATCGCTTGATAAATCAAAAATTTCTCCACTCTATCACGCTTCTCATCCTCTGACAGCACCTCAATAATCAATTTAGGGTTATTTAAATAATGAGTAGCATCATCATCTGGATCACAGCCGACTACTATATCTGGGTAGTAAAATGATTCATTTTGAAGCACATTTACGAAGACTTTCATATCTGACTTGAATACTTCACAGGAGCTACCTCGTGTATGCTTTAAAAGATCTGCAGCAAGGTTTAAAGACACTCTCTCGTGGTTCTTGCTCGCACCAGCCATAGCATAGACTTGCCCAGCCACGTAGTCGTGTCTTACTTCAGAGACTTTCTCCCCCTCTAGGTATTCTTCTACTGAAATGGGATCTGGATATTTCATTGTGCTACCTGACATAGGATATTCATACAACAAGCAACTTCAGATTACAAACACCATTCTAAGTTCAGGAATTCATTGTGCTCGATTCGCGCTAAGCGAAGCTGGCAGAAGCTAATTATTCTTCGCATTTGTGAATTTCTCACTTGCACCTTGCCTTACTAGGCATAACTCTCTGCGCATGGATTATGCATCGTTAATTGAGAAGCGAAGAGACCGATTTAGAGAAGTCGAGGTGGAGATCACTGACCCGGATTTATTCTCGGACCAAAAGCGCGCCACTGAGACGATGCGTGAGCACGGTAGACTTAAAAATCTCATCGAAATGTGGGAAGAACTCGAGACTTGCCGTGAGAACTTAGCGGATAATAAAGAGCTACTTAGGGAAGATGATGAAGAGATCGTGGAGATGGCGCAGGAGGAAATCCCTGAACTGGAAACACGCATAGAGCAACTCGCACAGGATGTGCAGTATGCTCTGCTACCTAGAGATGCTACGGAAGACCGCGACGCACTGGTCGAGATCCGTGCTGGTGCAGGTGGTGATGAGGCGAGTCTTTTCGTAGGCGAAGTGCTGAATATGTATGAGCGCTATGTAGCTAGCCGTGGCTGGAAGGTAGAGCATTTAGATAGTAGTCCCTCAGATGTAGGTGGCTTTAAGGAAGTGACTATAAAGGTCACGGGTGAAGAGGTTTTCCGCTATATGAAATATGAATCTGGAGTGCACCGTGTCCAGCGGGTACCAGCGACTGAGACTCAGGGTAGAATCCACACTTCTACGATTACTGTAGCAGTTCTTCCAGAAGCAGAGGAAGTAGATATCGAGCTCAAGAAAGAAGATCTTCATATCCAAGCAACTCGCTCAGGTGGATCCGGTGGTCAGCACGTCAATACTACTGACTCCTGTGTCCAGATCACTCACCTTCCTTCAGGTCTGCAGGTAAAGTGCCAAGACGGACGAAGCCAGACTCAGAACCGTGAGCTAGGTCTCCAGATCATGCGGGCTAAGCTTTATGAAGCAAAAGTGCGCGAAGAGAATGAGAAATACTCAGCGCAGCGTAGATCACTCATAGGCTCTGGTGACCGATCTGAAAAGATTCGCACCTATAATTTCCCGCAATCTCGTGTGACAGACCACCGCATTAATTTCACCTCTCACAATATTGAGGGAATTCTAGGTGGCTCACTGAATGAACTTACAGACAATTTGCAGAAGGAAGAAATGGAACAACGTCTTGCTGATGCAGGCTTAGAATAATCTACTGTATTGAAGACTATCTTAGAAACCCTGGATGGCGGCACGCTATGGCTTGAGAAAAAAGGCATTACGGACGCCCGTCGTAATATGCAGTTGCTGATCTGCCATCAGCTTAACTGCTCTAAAATCCAGCTCTATACTAAGTTCGATGAGCCTCTAACAGAGGAGGCGCTAGCTCCTCTTCGTGAAAAGTTAAAACTCCGTGGCGAAGGAACGCCACTACAACACCTGCTCGGCACCGTTGAGTTCTACAGAAGAGAGTTTAAGACGGATTCACGAGCTCTGATCCCACGTCCTGAAACCGAAGAACTGGTAGAGATCGTTCTAGAGGAAATTTCTGACAAATTTACATCTGATCCAGAATCAAACGCCCCAACCGCACTAAAAATTCTCGATATGGGCTGTGGCTCCGGTGTTATTGGGCTGAGTCTAGCTGCTGAGCTAGGAATCCGTGCTGAGGTCACATGCATAGATACTTCTGATGATGCTTTAGCTTTAGCCAAAGAGAATGCTGATCTATTAGAGATAAAAAATGTGACCTTTACGAGTGGAAACCTCTTCTCTAATAGTAGTGAAAGCTATGATGTGATCGTGGCAAATCTACCCTACGTGCCAGAGGATGATCGCCAGAACTTAGCACCAGAGCTAGCTCACGATCCTGATCTAGCACTATTCGGAGGGAAAGATGGTCTCGACATACTCAAAGTTTTCATTCATTACTCACAGAATCATCGCAATAACCCAAGTATCTGTGCACTAGAAATAGGCATAAATCAATCAACCAAAGTAGCACAAATGCTAGCGGATGCTGGCTACAATAACATCAACACACGCATCGACCTCTCTGGCATCGCAAGATTCCCAATCGCACACTTTTCACTCTAACAATATAAAAAATCATGGATAAACTCATCGTTCACGGCGGCACTACTCTCACAGGGTCAATCAATATCTCAGGCGCTAAAAATGCCTCACTCCCAATCCTAGCCGCAGCTCTGCTGACTGCTGAAGACGTGATTATCCGCCGTGTGCCAGACGTATCTGACACTAACTACATGATCCAGATCCTCTCCGCTCTGGGTGCTGAAGTAGAGCGCTCTAGTGGAACAGTCCGTATTAACTGTGCTAACATTTCCTATGATGCACCCTACGAGCTAGTCCGTAAGATGCGTGCTTCAATCTGTGTGATGGGACCTCTCTTAGGACGTCTCGGTAAAGCAAAGGTGTCGCTCCCTGGTGGATGTGTGATAGGTGATCGCCCTGTAGACCTTCACCTCAAGGGTCTGCGTGCACTCGGAGCCAAGATCGATATGGAAGGTGGTAACATGGATATGGAAGCTCCTGCAGGTGGACTAGTAGGTGACGAAATAGATCTCCGTGGTAAGCACGGACCAACTGTTTTAGGAACAGATAATATCATGATGGCAGCAGTGCTAGCAAATGGAACTACCATTATCGAATCAGCAGCCTGTGAACCTGAGGTAGTAGACCTCGCTAACTTCCTCATAGGTATGGGAGCTGAGATAGAAGGTGCAGGAACTAGACGTATCACTATTCAGGGTGTGAAGAAACTTTCAGGTATCGAGCATACTATCATCCCAGACCGTATTGAAGCAGGCACATTCATGGTGGCTGGTGCGATGGCTGGGTGTAAGGAAAAAGGCATTAAGCTCAATAGAGTAAGAGAAGAAGATCTTAAACCAACGACTGAAAAACTCATCGAAGCTGGTCACTCAATAGTCTTCAATAAAGCAGGGACTTCTGTAACTGTCACCCCTGGTAAAGAGCCTAAGGGCTGTAACATCGTAACAGCACCACACCCTAATTTTCCGACTGATATGCAGGCACAGTTCGCTTCACTCTTCGCAGTGACCCCTGGGATTTCAGTGATCGAAGACACTATTTTTCCACAGCGTTTCATGCACTGTGCAGAGATGTCACGCATGGGCGCTGACATCAAAGTCGACAATGGCACTGCGATCATCACAGGTGTGAAGAAACTCTCTGCAGCTCCAGTAATGGCATCTGATCTCAGAGCTTCTGCAGCACTAGTGCTATCGGCACTTACTGCAGAAGGAAGCACAGACATCCACCGACTCTACCACATCGACCGTGGCTATGAGCATATCGATGAGAAGCTTCTTACACTTGGAGCGAATGTGGAGCGTGTGAGAGAGTAGATCTCCCCTCAGGAGCGCCAGCACAATGAGAAATTACTTAACCTCAGGAATAACCGTCTGTAAAATAGTAGCTTCAGCAGTCACTGTTAGAGGTTCAGCGCCACGTGGTAGGATAAAAAAGTCTCCTGGCTTATACCTCGTGCCAGCAGCATCACAAATACTTCCAGATACTAATGTAATTACAGAAAACCTCTCGGGCTGAGGATTGCCTAGACTTGCGCCTCTCTTCAGCTGCAGTTTTTCGATATAGAAGTAGGGGCAATCAGAAATACAATTCTTCTGAGGACCAGTCGCCTCATCCATACTCGGTTCAAAGTCTTTAAAATCAATACAGCTCATGCTTTGCTCTACGTGAAGATCTCTCGGCTTACCATCCAGTCCCATACGGTTCCAGTCAAAGACTCGGAAGGTGGTATCTGAGTTTTGCTGGATTTCATAGATGAGAAAGCCACCACCGATCGCGTGGAGTCTACCAGAATCTATAAAGATACTGTCACCTACCTTGGGCGTAATCGCATGTGCCTGTTGATCAACCGTGCCATCTGCTAGTGCTTGCTCGAAACTTTCTTTCGTCACACCCTTCTTAAGGCCTACATAGAGTTTACTTTCCGGTTCTACATCTGCGATATACCACATTTCAGTCTTAGGCTCGCCTCCTAGCTCATCAGCAAGTTCCTCTGGTGGATGCACTTGGATCGATAAATCAGTGCGTGAATCCAGAATCTTTATCAGTAGTGGGAAGCGATCTCCTAGCTCATCTAGACCCTCACCAAAAATCTCATGACGACTAGTATTCCAAAGTTCGTTTAATGTCTGACCTTTAAGCTCACCTATTTTCACAGTCGATTGCTCACACTCGCGATCAGAGATTTCCCATGATTCACCGTAAAGGTTTCCATCATTAGGCAGATTTCTATGGTAAATAGTCTCCAGCTTTCTACCACCCCAGATACGTTCCTGATAGATCGCTTGAAATAGAATAGGTAGTGATGTTGCTGACATGATTTAAGGTATGACTAATTTAATAAAGATCGCAATACTATTTTTCATATAGACTATTTATTAAACTTACTATTCAGATATTTGTATTTCAGAATATAGAAATTTGATTACAGTTATTGCGAGCTGATTTCATTTACTTCATAAGTTTCGCTCTCGCCTCAGATCTGGTTAAGCTAACTGCAATATTTCTAATGTGTGTCTGACCTTTCTTTTTAGTCTCTCGTTTAGAGACTACCATAGTCTGATCACAGAGGTCTATCGCATAAGGTATGTTGCCAGATGACATGGAGAAGGCGCCTTGGAGTTCTAGGGACTTTAGGGCTTCGATGCAGTCTCGGATGCGTTCGCCGGAGAGCTTGGAGAATGCTTCATCGATCGGGACTAGACCGATCGATGGGTTCTTCATATTACGCTGGTAGCGGTGGTAGGCTCGTAGGTAACAGGCTAGAATGGCTATAAAGTATGGTGACTGGTTTTCTCCACCTGAGAATTTTCCAGACTGTTTATCGACTGAGGTTTCACGGCCATCTGGGTCTCGGATATCGAGGACAGACATGTCATAGTCGTAGTAGTTACGGTAGTCTAGGAATGATAGTGCCTCGGCATTGTTAGGGTCTTCTACTAAAGCGGTAAAGATGCGCTCTACCTCCTCTTTCGTCTCACTATCGATGGTGTCAAAAAACAGTGAATCCTCGTCTGCTAGTGCGGAGTTGTCGACTAAGAGTTGGTAGGTCTTATAGTCTGGGTTCTGCTTTTTGCGGATCTGATAGAGGTGGTGACCGATGGGTTTGTTGAGCTCTTTGTTGAGGAGCTTCAGCGTCATATCTACCTGCATGAGAGCCGAGCGGAGCTTGACTAAGACTTGCTTACGGAAGATTTCTTGCCAGTTGCGCTCTTCGCGTTCTGCCTTGCCTTGGTAAGCTGGTATGTCACTATCTTCGATCCGGGTGAGACGTTCTTCCCATGGTTCATTAGTATCCTCTTCTGGAGAGAATTCATTATAGACTGGAAATGCTCGGGCGAGTTCCTTGCGTTGCTCTACGAGTTCCGCCCGTGAAGTGATCGCCATTTCGGAGCATTTTCTCTCCAGACGATTTGCCTGAGAAACAGCGATTTCTAGCGATGGGAATTCTTCTGTTAGTTGTTTGTGAAGTTTGAAATGGCGTTCCTCATGAGCGACTGTGCTAGGTCCTTCTGCACGGTAGCGTTTGAGCTCAGTATCGGCTTTTTCTAGTTCTGAAAGGAGGTCGTCTAGGCTTCCTTGGCGCTTAGCTAGTTCTAGCTTAAGATCTGAGGATCTAAGTGCCTTGAGCTTACTTTCCATAGACGCGATGGACTGCTCTACTTCTCGGAGTTCGATGTCTTTTGCTTCTAGATCATCGACCTCGATAGTGGATAACTGGGCTATAATCGCATCACGGCGCTGCTCTAGCTGACCAAGTTGCTGAAGGTCTGCTAACTGTGTGCCTAGCGATGGTGAGTCGAGTCGCTGCCTACGGAACATTTGCTCAGCTTCATTAAGCAAGTCAGCAAGTGGTTGAAGACGCTCGATCTCTTTTCTAACAGAGGCTCGTTCTTGTGTGAGTGTTTGCTTTTGCTGTTCGAGTCCTTTGCCACCGATACAGGGAATATTGTCATAGTGCGCTCGGCGCTCGGCGAATGGCTTACGGTAGATAAAACCATCTGGAAGGATGGCAGCATTATGCTTAGTGAGGTCTTTAGAATTTTCCACGCAGATGAGTCTGCCAAAAAGGTGGTCTACTATAGACTGAGCCACTGGGTCTGTGCATTCTAAATGTTGCGCTAGAGAGCCAGGCTCAACTCGAGAATTTAGCTCTAGGGCTTGGTCTGGATTGATCAGTGATTCACCCGGAGCTGCACCTTTCATCTCACGGTAGATGGTCTCCGCATGTCGATAGTTTTTAGGCTCGGTGATGACGGCGAATTTACGCGTGAAAGCAGTCTCTAGAGCAGGTCTCCAGCGTTCGTCCTTCACCTCGCATAGCTCACGTAGTGCGTAGGCAGCAGGCACCCCATCTTTACCTTTTGGTAGTGATGTATTGATAGCGTCTAGAAGCGCGGTGCGGTGATTTAGGCGACCACTGTCTAGAGCTTCGAGTCGGGTAGTGAGCTGCTGAATTTTATTGATTTTTTTCTGCGCTTCATCACGGAGTGGAGCTTCGCCTTCCTTAGCTACTATCTGGAGTTCTCGCACGGTGTCTGCAAGAACTTCCATGTGTTGGGGTAGTTCTGAGGTATCGTGAGATTGGACTTTCTTGAGTGCAGCACGGACTTTCTTGAGTGGTGTGTTAGGCAGCTTAATACTCGCTTTTTGTAACGTAGCTATCCAGCTTTCCACCATACGGCAACGGATATCGCGAGCTTCAGTTACATTTTTACCAGCCTGTGAAAGTGAGGCTATTTTGTGGACGATGTCTTTGTTCTCATCCTTAAGATGGCGATAGAGTTGACCTTCTTCGGTAGCATTAAGAGTGTCGCGCAGCATGTCGCGTTGGCTACGAAGCTTGATGACTTTTTTGTCTAGTTTAGTCTCCTCTTTGGTTTCAGATTTTGCTTTTTTCTCGAGTTCTTTGATCTCTTCTTTGATTTCTTCTAACTGTTCATTCAGGTCTTCGACTGTGAGGTCTTTGGCTATGTCTGCGTAGAGGATTTTATCAATGTTAGATTGGTTATGCGTTTGATAGAATTTCCTTATTTCTACGAGGATATCCATCTGTGCACGAAGCGAGGTAAGTTCTCGTCTTAATGAAAGGAATGCATGGTAAGAATCACGTACTTCTTGGATACGGATTTCGTCTGGCGGGAGAACGTAGTTGCGGCAGAATTTATTAAAATTATCCAGGAAGGTAAACGACATCGCTGCAGGGAGCAGGTAGTCGAGAGTGTTACGATCGTAGTTGAGGTGCGATGGGAGCGCCATCTCACGACGGTAAGATTCCATGGTGTCGAATATCTTGCCTTCCTGCTCATGGGCGTAGTCTCGGAAGGTAGCGAAGTCGAGTGGATAGCCAAAGTCATCTATCCAGTCAGCCTTATCAAGTGAGCCATTGAGGAAAAATCCGTGGCGACGCGATGGTTGGTTCTGCGCTGCGGAGTCGAACTCGACACGTAGCCCCCAAGTTTCTTTCTTGGCCTCTTTTTCGCCTTTCTTTTTCGGCCAGCTAAACTCTAGAGCTACATAGGTAGTGGCACCCTCATTACGCATGTATTGCGGGATGCCTTCTATTTCGTCTTTAGTGTCGCCTAGGCAGTAGGATTTTAGAGTTCTTGAAGAAGCCTTACCCGTCGCAGACTGATTATATTTCGATTTCTGATCACCAATAAGCACAAGCTGTATCAGGTCCATGAGAATCGATTTACCAGATCCTGTAACACCCGCAATGAGGAGATTCCCCGAGATATCGAAAACGTCTTGGTAGCCGAACCAGTTGATAGCATGGATGCGGGTGAGTTCTATTTTTTTAGACATGGGTTACTACTTAAAGTTTGAAAATTATGATTAGAAATTAATTGTGGCTCTAGAGTGCGATTAGTCAATATCACAAGTCAACGAGTTTTCGATTTGGCTCCATAGTCAAAGTCACTGAGAACGACTGAGTGAGACCATCACAGCAGCAAGTAGAGGTATTCCAAGAAATGCGCAAAGGTCTATTGACAGCTATAGCTTCGGTAGGAGTAAACTTCGATATTTACGAGATTCAACTAGAGAAAGTATTGAATTAAAAATAGCGGTTGAAGGTGGAATTCTAGGTGAAAACTTTTTTTACCTAGTTGTTAAATAGTTCTTGTGATTCGTTTTCTTTGCCTCAGGGTTTTACTAATGACTGATGATAATATTTTAGTCCTAACCCACCAACAGTTATGAATTTAACGATACTTTCTAGAGCACCACAATGCTACTCAACACGTAGACTAGTAGAAGCTGCTAAGCAACGCGGTCACAAGGTCCGTATTCAAGACCCACTCCGATTCGCCATCGATATGGAGGAAGGTGAGCCAGGACTATTTTACCGTGGTAAGCTAGTCGAAGAGCCAGATGCTATTCTGCCTCGTATCGGTACATCTATCACTCGGTATGGCACTACGGTTGTGCGTCAGTTTGAGCAGATGGACTGCTACACTCCCAATACTGCTAACGGTATTTCTAACTCTCGTGATAAGCTACGTAGCTTGCAGATTCTTTCCCGTCACGACATCGGTATCCCACGTACAGCATACGTGAGTGATAAAAATGATGTCGCAGACGCTATCGAGCGTGTAGGCGGCACTCCAGTGATTATCAAACTCATCGAGGGAACTCAGGGAGTTGGTGTTATTTTAGCTGATAAACCAGAGATTGCTAAGGCGATCATCGAGACACTCCACAGCGCAAACCAGAACGTCCTCATCCAGAAATTCGTAGCAGAAAGTAAGGGCAAGGACGTCCGTGCATTTGTGATCAATGACCGCGTAGTAGGTGCAATCCGCAGAACTGCTCAGGGACAAGAATTCCGCAGTAATGTCCACCGTGGTGGTGTCGCAACAGCTATCGATCTCGACCCAGAATATGAAAAAGCAGCAGTAAGAGCAGCTCAGATCATGGGTCTCAAGGTCTGCGGTGTGGATATGTTAGAAGGTAAAGATGGTCCTCAGATCATGGAGATTAACTCATCACCTGGACTCGAAGGAATCGAAGGAGCTACTGGGCTAGACATCGCTGGTGAGGTCATCGACTTCATCTGCAGCCAGGCAGATATGCCTGAGATCGACCTCCGTCAGCGTCTCACAGTCAGCCGAGGATACGGTGTCACAGACATCACTATCCCAGAGGGTAGTAAGTTCGTAGGACAGACTATTGACCAGACTCAACTGCGAGATCAAGACGTAGTAGTCCTCACTCTGAAACGAGATGAATCAGTCATCTCCAACCCTAAATCTTCACGTGTGCTACAGCCTGACGACACTCTTCTCTGCTACGGTAAGCTACAGAATATGAAGTCTCTGCTTTCACCTAAATCAAAGCGTAAGCGCAAGCTTAAGCCACTCCCATCTACTCCAGTAACGGAGGGAACTACGCATGAAGACGCACCTCCACAAGAGGCTTAATTTTTTTAAATTACATAAATGGGTAAATCTAATACTAGAAAAAAGCGCCTAATAGGTAGCTGGGGTAAGCGTAGAATCTTACCAGGTGAGCGTAAGCGCATTATGCTTAAAGCTGGTGAGACATTCACAGGTATGGGTGTAAATCTTCCGATCATGGTGCACCGTGGGCTTGAGGACGGACCTGTCCTAGCCATCACAGCAGCAGTACATGGCGATGAAATCAACGGCACTGGAGCGATCCGCAGACTGATTCAAGAACCTCCATTCGAGCTAAAACGTGGATCACTCATCCTCGTTCCAGTTGTGAATATGATGGGCTTTGAGCGTCACAGCCGCTATACTCCTGATCGTCGTGACCTGAACCGTACATTTCCTGGTAGTAAGAAAGGTAGTCTCACAGGCAGACTCGCCCACCTCATCATGAAGGAAGTGGTGAAGCGCAGCGACTACATGGTAGATCTCCATACTGCAGCCGTTCGTAGAACTAACTTCCCTAACGTGCGTGCTGACATGGAAAATGAAGACTGTGCTCGCATGGCTAAAATCTTCGGCACAGAAATCATCGTAAACAACTCAGGTCCTGACGGATCACTCCGCAGAGAAGCCTGCAAAGCGGGTTGCCCAACTATCATTCTAGAAGCTGGTGAAGCTCTTAAAGTAGAACCCTCTGTCCAAGACACCACGCTCCGTGGACTCACTCATATCATGGGAGAGCTAGGAATGATCGAGGTCACCGAAGACATGATGCCAGATACTACACCTCACCAGATGATCGTGCACGGCTCTAGCTGGGTACGTGCTGGGAGTGGTGGATTTCTTACATTCCACGTAGCTCCAGGAGAGACGGTGGAGGAAGGTCAGCCACTCACTACAAATACTGGTTTACTCGGAAAAGAGCTCGAAACAATCGTTAGCCCACACCATGGGGTTATCCTTGGGATGACTACTATGCCAGCAGTTTCACCTGGAGATCCTATCCTCCACATCGCACTACCAGAAACAACTAAGCAATTCCGCTCATTGGCGAAAAGTGTCGATAAAATGGAAGACGACGCACTAGAGAATCAAGTTCGCGACGACCTAGCTTCCAGTATCACAGTGCATGCTTATGCTGAGACTGATGATGAGGAGAAAGTGTTAGAGAAAGATTCATAGATCATAAAAAACCCGACTGATCACTGAGATCAGTCGGATTTATATTACTTTTAAAAGGTAAGGAAATTATTCTTTAATTATTCCGTCAGCGCTCTTCATCGCATCATCGAGTCTTTTCTTCTGGTCAGCAGTGAGTGCACCCTCACTACTTAGATCCATACCTAGCGCTTTTGCTCTTTTCTCCAGCTCTTTCATCTTCTCAGTATGAGCTGCTATTTTATCTTTATCCTCAGACTTCATCACTTCAGGAGTCTCATGGATCAACTCGACCATATCATCGACAACACTGTCTTTAGAATCTCCACATGATGTGAATATGAATACTGATGTGATTACGAGTAGTATACTTACTAGTTTTGTTTTCATAATAGTTTGTTTGTTGCGCTCATTATTATCCATGAGGCAAAAGTTTTAGTCGTATATAATTTAAAACAATTTAGCGGCTTCTCCTTCTTCTGGGAAATGCCCGCTGCGTTGTTTTTTCCAGATGAGTTCACCATCTTTGCGGATTTCAAAGATCCCTCCACCACCTGCTACGAGGTTAGATTCGATTCCTGTTGAGGCTTTGATCTCAGCTGACACACGGTCAGCCTCAGGCTGATAGTTTCACATGGAGCAATATTCGATTTCGATATTCATAAGATTAATTCATAGTATTAGATTAGATTAGATATTCAACCTCATTTTTAGAGGTAATCTCTGAGGAAAGCTTTCACTTCCTGGCGGACTTCTTCGCTATCCACACGGTGTTCTGAACCTCTAGCAATGTAAAAGAAAGCTTCTGAACCAACGGTTTTGATACTCTCTGTTAGAATTTCTGACTGCGCAATAGGCACTACATTATCCTTATCTCCATGAACACTTAGCGTCACTGGATAGCCTGGTTTTATCCAGTTCGTGACAGCTGCCTCCTCGGCTAGTTCTTCGGTTTTTTCATGGTCACCGCCGAGTAATTTCATCACAGGTGAGTTAGCTCTGGCTTCTCCTTCCAACTTCTTTACGAAATAGTTGATTGTCACTGGAGCACAGTAGTTCACCACACACTTAAGCTTGGGCATCGCATCATTCCTACAGCCTCCAGCTAGTAAGCAGGCGATGTGTCCACCAGCGGATGATCCCCAGAGAGCGATTCTGTTAGGGTCTACATCTGGGATCTGAGTTTGGATAAATTTTAGCGCAGCCACTGCGTCGTCTATTGGTGCTGGCCAGATAGCTTCATCGCTCAGACGATAGCCCACTGCGATCATAATATATCCAGTATCATAGAAGTTCTCCAAACGCCGAACTGCATTCTCCTTCTCCCCAAATTCCCAGCCACCACCATTAAAATAAACTACAGTCGGCAGTAATTCGCCATTAGGGTTCGCAGGGCGATAGATGTCTAACTCCTGACGTGGGTTAGAAGAGCCTTCAATGTAGGAGATATCTCTTTCTATTTTATATTCCATTTTATCTCAGTGAGCGGATGAAGTTGCTAAAGAATGTGACGCCTGATTCTAGATCTGAAATCTTGATCCATTCGTCTTTGGTATGCGCCTGATCGATAGAGCCTGGACCTGAGCAGATGGATGGGATTCCACCACTTGTTAGATGAGCCGCATCTGAAAACCATGGTGCCCCAACGGTTTTAGAAATGGGTGAGCTAGCTAGAATTTTAGCAATATATTCATTATCACTAGGGGTCTCCATAGGTGGATTCTCATGTGCCGACTTAATCTTGATAGGTAGCTTCATTTCTGAGATGAAATCCTCTAACAGCTCAACCGCTCCCCCAGCCTCTTGGAGCGATGGCGTAGTGCGAAAATCAATCTGGGCACATGCATAATCTGGCACTATGTTAGGTCTAGAACCGCCTGCGATAGTTCCAATATTCAACGTAGAATGACCTAAGATAGGGTGAGTATACGTTGCTAGTCTGTTAGATAGCTTACGGTTGATCATGTCGAGAGATCTCGCGAGAATCATGATGGCATTTTCACCAAGCTGAGGCTGTGATGAGTGCGCCGCTTTACCGTGTGCCTCGACTGTGATCCATGTAGCTCCCTTAGTTACGTGGACTAGATTTAATAAGGTAGGCTCACCCGCTATGGCGAATTCATATTCATCAGCGTGGTGCTGAGTAAAGTGCTTAGAACCTTGCTGCACTGACTCTTCTCCCATGAATGCTACGAAGTCCACCGCGACAGGTAGCTCGGCTAAAATCTCTTTATTTTCGACTAAGCCCATGATCATCGCCGCCATAGGACCTTTCGTATCCGATGCTCCCCTGCCCCAGATCTTGCCATCTTTTATATCGCCGCAAAATGGATCTATCGTCATCCCACCCACACCTACTGTATCTAGATGAGGAGCGAGCATGATACGCTTTCTGCTAGTCGGTCCGGGGGATCTTGCTATAAGATTAGGTCGTCCGGGTAGAACTTCCTCTAGCGTGACTTTGAAGCCATGTCCTTCTAGAAGCGGTTTAAGCCAGTCAGCGATATCTTGCTCATGGGTTTTATCCGTGCCGGGTGCATCGTCTGGATTTACGCTCGGGATCTTGATGAGCTGCTGTAGGAGTTCGACTACGTTCATGGCTAGATCTTGTCGCTTGATTTGAAATGTGTGAAGTCCAGAGTTGAGCTAATAGAGAAAAAAGCTACAATAGAGCACAAATATGAGCGAGATTGATTCACCACAGCTTCCTAGAATCCAATTCATCGATTGGAGCCAGCCCTTTTTGCCCAGTTTTGTGGCGCATCTTATGGATGAGTATGGCACCGATCTAGCAGGGAAAATCATCGTCGTCCCCACGGCTGAGAGTGGCAGAAGACTCAGACATGCACTCGCTAAACATGGCTGTGTGTTAGCTCCTAAAGTTGTCAGTCCGCAGTTCTTTCTAGCTCAGAAAGACCATGGTCAGGAACTAGCCTCACTCTACGGATGGGTGCACGTGCTAATGGACTTAGATCTGGATCAGGCCAGAGGACTTTTCCCTAAAGATCCTCCAGAGGGCGTTTTAAAAGGTTTCCGCTGGGCATTCAATGTCGGTAAACAACTCCATGATTTAGCTAGAAATCTAGCAGAGACCAGTAAGGACTTTGCTGAAGTTGGCAGAATGTCTGCCGGCGGACTAGATGGTGACCGATGGGGCGATCTAGCCATGCTCGCTGAGCAGGTAGAGCAGACTCTCCGTAGCTGGAAGGTAGCCGAAGCCGATGAATATAATCAGATCGATAGTGACGCTGAGATCATCATCGCAGCTGTGGCTGATCTTGGAAGCCATACCATCTCCAGACTCACTCAGCTCATGAGTAATGGAGCGAAAATTCAAGTCATGATCCATGGCGACCAAAAGCTACCTCATGGCTTCGATAACTGGGGCAGACCAGAGGCAAGTGTCTGGCTAGAGGAGCCTATCCCCTACCCTGCTTGGAAAGAAAATGTCCTCATCTGCGAAAAACCAAGCCTGCTAGGTGAACAAGTAGTCGCTAAAATCAATGCCAAACAATGGCTACCTGAAAACATCACGCTCGGACTCTGCGACCGTGAACTAGCTGCTCCTGTGACACGTGAACTAGCCGAAGCGGGCTGGGATGTCTACGACCCTGAGGGTAAACAAGTCAAGTCTTCCAGCCTGATGCAATTCCTCCGTGCACTACGCTCTTGGCTAGGACAAGAGCGCCCAATATCTGCTCTGTTAGATCTACTGCGACTCCCACAAATGGATGCTTTCCTTAAAGACGGAAGTCCTAGTCGGTATGTATTAATTAGAGAAATAGAGCAGCTCGTAGCTAGACGATTAGTTTCTAGTAGCCATGACCTCATCGCCTATCTCGAAGCATTACCTACGCCCACTAAATCACTCATTGCCCTCCAAGGTTTCATCACTGATACAGAAGAGATCTACAAAGGTTCTGCTATAAAAGGTCTTCGTGGCTGGATCGCACGCACACTCAACCGCTCACCTGAAAACACGGCATCCACAGTTGTCGATGATATCTCAGCAATGTTCAATGTGTTAGAAAAAATTGAGCAGAAAACCAAGAAGGTTGACCTTGAACATGTGTTAGATCTGATCTGCGAAGTTCTCTCTAACAGAAAAATATATGCAGATCCCAGCGGTACGATGATCGACCTCAAAGGCTGGATAGAACTCATGTATGAAGACGCACCAGACCTCATGCTACTGGGACTACACGAAGGCACTGTGCCAGCCTCCGGAGGTGATGATCCATTCCTCCCCGACAGTATGAGAGAGATGCTCGGACTAGAGACAAGCCGTGATCATTACGCTCGGGACTGCTACCTTTTCCGTGGTCTGTTAGAGAGCAGAAAGAATGTCTACGTCTACCTCACTAAGCTGAATGAATCTAATGTCCCGAATGCCGCGTCACGCTTATTACTCCGCTCATCAGGGAAAGATCTAGCTGAGCGAGTGCAGAGATTTTTCGGTGAATCTGACATCGTTCCTGAAAACCCGAGTGCATGGCAGAGAGATTGGTCGCTAAAATTACCAGAGGTTGAAAACCCCTACGCACCAGTAGCTGGGAATGATGATTTGAGGATGCTCTCACCCACTGCACTGCGAGATTACTTACACTGTCCACTCAGGTTTTTCCTTAAGCGTGTACTACGCATGGAAAGGTTCAGCCCAGATAAGACAGAGATGGACTCGCTAGATTTCGGAAACTTAGTCCATGCTGTAGTAGAGAAATTTGGTCTTGATGTATCTGTGCGTGATAGCCTTAAAGAGTCAGAGATAGCTGCCGCATTTGAAAGTCTGTTAGATAAAGAAGTTTTCTCCCGCTTCGGTAAAAATCTTCATCTCGCTGTTCAGATCCAAGTCCAAATCGCTAGCAATCGACTCCGCACACTCGCTAGACTCCAAGCTGAAGAACGTGCTAAAGGATGGAAGATTATCGACGTCGAACTTCAGATAGGAAAAGATCTCCCATGGACTATCGCAGGTCACCCTATGACCATGATGCTAGACCGGGTAGAGCGGCATGAGCAGACTGGCGAAATCCGTGTGATGGACTACAAGACATCCGCCAAAGCCAAGCCACCTCAAGATGCCCATTTAGAAACATTTAAGGAAGATGAGAACAAACCAATCCTAGGTGAACTCGTCCCCATCGGCAGAAGAGAACTCCGCTGGAGTAATCTCCAACTCCCGATCTACGCTTGGTTCGCTCAGCAACATTACAAGTGTGAAGACATCCCAAAGGTAGGCTATATCCAACTCCCAAACGCAGTCTCAGACACCGCCTTCACCGAGTGGGAAAAGTTCGACCAGACACTTCTAGACTCCGCTAAACTCTGGGCTGAAGAAACAGTCAGACGCATCCAAAAATCCGACTTTTACAGCCCAGCCAATCTGAGCACCAAGGAACAGAGTTGGGATGACTTTGGTAAGCTAGCACAGGGCGATATAGCCAAGGCATTTGGATTATAAAACCTCTGAATCTTAAAAATTCGCTACTTTCTATATCAGATATTAAATTTTTCTACTCGCCTTAGAATTTTTAACTAAAGTAATGCGATACATAACATATCCCTACTCACTTATGAAATTACCAGTTACAGTTACATTTACCTTACTCGCTTTGCTTTCAAGCATCACTTTCATTATCTCTTGCAAGAATAATGCGGACTCCTCGCAAAGTAATATCGATCCATTACTAGATGACTGGGTCGCCCATACTGAGTCAGATGCCGACATCAGATTTAAAGATGCGAACCCTACTCTGCACGGTGTAACACGCAAGCAATTCGCCACGCTCGATAAGTATGTAGCCAGATTTGATGAGCATTATCCAGATGGTATTACGATTAGAGAATCATTCTATAATAAATTTTCTGACTACGATGACTACAATAGAAATAACGCTGCAAAATATACCAATAAATATCTCACTAATTTGAAAGAATGGCGCGACATAGATCCGAAAGCACCTACTCCCTGGATCTGCTTGGCTAAGTTCGAGATTCATTTAGCATGGGCTGCTCGTGGTAATAGCTATGCTGATAAAGTGACAGAAGAAGGGTGGGAAAAGTTTGGTAACCATATCAAAAATTCAGAAGAATATCTAACAAGCGCACCTGAATCAGTTAAGAGTGATCCTGAGTTTTACCAGACTGCCCTTACTCTAGCCTTGGCTCAAGGTTGGGATTATGAAGATGCTGAAGCCATGTTCCTAGAAGGTCAAGATGTAGACCCACTCTATGTCCCACTCTATACCAGAATGGCATACTATCTACAGCCAAAGTGGCATGGTGAAAATCCTGATGATTGGTCTAGGTGGCTAGAGCACATGCTTAAACATGAAAAACTTACTGAGGAAGATCGACTCGTGATCTATGGATATGTAGTCCGAGAGAATATACGTGGTAACTATAGTAAATTCAAAGACGTGAAGGATCTCTACAAATATCTAGGTATCAACAGAAATCGTTTCCTGAAAGGTTTAGCAGCCTATGCTAAACGCTATCCTGACTCAAAAGGGTGGCCATCTTATTATCTTTACCACGCCTGTATGGCGGGAGATCAAACGGCTATGCAAGAAGCCATCAAAATGATGGACGGAAAGTATCTGCCAGGAGCTCTGGGAGGAGAAAAAGGCTTTTTAGAGATACTAAAAGATCTGGAATAGAATAGAGCTGAAATAGGATTGCCCCATGGCAGAAACAGAAATATAAATAGTCATGAAATATATTACTAGCTTGGGTTTTACCTTAGCCATCCTCCTAAGTTGCTGTTCTGAAAAAAAGGCTCCAGTAACACCAGAAGTATCCAAAGAGCTGATAGATCAACATAGCTATGATAATCTAGATCATTTCCAAATGGGAGAAATAGATTTTATAGACCTAAATCTTGAGGACTCTTTACAGAAATTAATATCTAAGTATAAAACTATCTGTAGTGAGACATCCCTGCAACCACTTGATATTTCGACAGTAGTCTTGATCACTTCAAACACTAAACAAACATTATCACTGAAGGGAAGTTTCGAATATATTTTAGCCCAACTTTGTCTAATCTATGGCGCGGAGATGGAGACTAATAATGCTGGGAAATATACCTTTTACGCTACTGCTCAGGGAGGAGAACACCAGACCTTGACTATCCCTATGCCGCAAGTGGCAGATCAATTATCCGAATTAGGGCAGATTTTTAATAGCTCCGTTTATTTTAGCAGCACAGGGTCTCTCGTAGTGGTGAATGGCCAAGCAACTAATTTGAAAAGGTTCCGAAAATTTATCGAAAATAGAGGACTTCAAAACTCTATCCAAATAAGATCTAGCACTAAATTACTCAACATACCTGATGGAGGTCTAAACACTGAATTATCCTCTTTGTTAGATAATAGCCATAATCTAACAGAAGATCAGACTCAACAATTACTTAACCAGATTTCATCTATTCCTGATACAGATATCATGACATTGCCTAGTATAGTCAGCCGCTTAGGAGAAGATGCTGATATAAATTTGACCAATGAACTTGAGCTTCATTTAGAGAATAGAAAATTACCCCGCGAGGCTCATCATTGGGTAGGATACACACTACACTTAAAAGCTGATTGTTTCGGGTTCAATATCGTTACTGATCTACAGTATGTTAATCAATCAGTAGGTGATTTTGATGGCATGAAAATGGAGGTGGATACAAGAGCAGTGATTGATTCTCGGAACCAAATCGATACATACGCAACCTCTAACAGATCAAATATAGCAAATGGTAATATTTCTATAATCAAAATTAAACCACAAGGAGGCAAATTCAATTATCTGTTATTGAACCAAACAGTTGTCGATACCACAGGACGACCTATATACCCGTAACTTCTGTTAAACATATTATAGCAGTTACAGCTCTACGAAATCCAGCGAGATATCAAGAGCAACTGCGCTATGTGTAAGCGCTCCAACAGAGATAAAGTCTACTCCTGTCTTGGCAATCGCTGCGATAGTTGTTTCGTTGACTCCTCCACTCGCTTCTAGCTTAGGCATCTTAGTGTCACCTCTCATCGCTACTGCTTTTTGCATCTGTTCGTTGCTCATATTGTCGAGTAAGATATGATCTACCCCGTCTAACTTGAGGAAGGCTTTTACTTGTTCTAGTGTGTCAGCTTCCAGCTCTACTTCTACGAATGGTTTTTCTTTCTTTAATTTTGAAATCGCGGCTTGGATGTCATCTATATCGTGTTCAGCGACAAGATGGTTATCTTTCACCATAGCGCGATCATAGAGCCCCATGCGGTGATTTAATCCGCCGCCTTGAGTCACTGCGTATTTCTCTAATTCTCTCCAGCCTGGAGTGGTTTTTCTGGTGTCTAGGACACCTGCATTTCCAGCGACCAGGTCTACGAACACTGCGGTCTTAGTAGCAATTCCGGATAGACGCTGCATGAAATTTAGCGCCACACGCTCAGCTGTAAGGACAGATCTTGCTGGTCCTGTTATCTCCATGACATAGGCACCTTTTGCCACACGGCTGCCATCTTCTACTAAGAGTTTAGTTGTTATATCTGGATCTACTTTCTGAAAAACTTTCTGCGCGACTTCTAAACCCGCAACCACTCCTTCTGCCTTCACTAACATAAGCGCACGGCACTGGACGCCTTGCGGCACGAAGTATTCAGAGGTTACATCGCCACTGCCGATGTCCTCGCGCAGTGCCATATCGATAAGCTGGTCTACATGATCTGTCATGCGGTTAAGATAACGAATGGACTCGGTCTGGAAACTTAAAAATCAACGAATGTCACCTAAGATGGAGTTGAAACTTGCAAAAAGTCTTATTTCTCAATTAAATCACTCTATGCCAACTGAAATGCAACACACTATCGCTGGATCAGCATCATTAGAGGGAACTTCTCTGCACACTGGACAGAAAGTTACTCTCACTATCAAGCCTGCTGAGGCTGACCATGGATTTAAGTTCCGTCGAGTCGATCTACCAGACCAGCCATTTATCGATGCAGATGTGAGCAAAGTACAGACAGTGGAGCGTGCAACAACACTTGCTGAAGGTTCAGTTAAAGTTCACACAGTGGAGCACATCATCTCAGCTCTCACAGGAATGGGTGTGGATAATGCGCTGATCGAAATGGATGCGAATGAGCCTCCTATCGGTGACGGATCATCCGCCCCTTATGTAGAGTTGATCAAGAGTGTGGGCCTACAAGAGCAGGATAAGCCAGCTAAGGTTTGGGAAATCCGTGAGCCGATACATTTTGATAATAAGCGTGGCTCACTCATCACGATTGTGCCTGATAAAGGCTTCCGTGTGTCGGTGACAAACGTAGGTCCTGACGGCAGATTCACTCAGTATTTCAGCTCTGAAGTTACTCCAGAAATTTACGAAAAGGAAATCGCTCCAGCCAGAACATTTGTTTACTACGAGGACGTAAAGCCTCTTCTAGATAAAGGTCTGATCAAAGGTGGATCTATCGAAAACGCAGTAGTCATCCGCGGCGAAGAAATCATGAGCAAGGAGCCAATGCGTTTCAGCAATGAGTTCGCTCGTCACAAGGCACTCGATCTCATCGGCGACCTCATGCTCGGCGGTAAGCGTATCACTGGACACGTGATCTGCGTTTCCCCAGGACACGGTCCTAACACAGAAATGGCGAAAATTCTCCAGACAGAATACACTCGTATGCGTTCAATGGTGCCACCGCTCAAAATTCCTGAGGGCGAAGCTGTTCTAGATATCAATGACGTCTCTAAGATCCTTCCGCACCGCTACCCATTCCTTATGGTTGACCGTGTAGTAGATTTCGAAGGCGACAGCAAGTGCACTGGCATTAAGAACGTGACAATGAACGAGCCTTACTTCCCAGGTCACTTCCCTGATCATCCGATTATGCCTGGAGTTCTACAGGTAGAGGCTATGGCACAAGTCGCTTCTATTCTGATGCTACGCAAGCCTGAGAACCAAGGTAAGATTGGTTACTTCATGAGTGCAGATAACGTCAAGTGGCGTCGTCCAGTGCTTCCAGGAGACACTCTCTTTATCGAGGCTGAGATTCTCAAAATTCGCAGGAATATAGGCTTCGCCTCCTGCCGATGCCTCGTCAATGGTGAAGTAGTATCTTCAGGTGACCTTAAGTTCGCTCTGTTAGATAACTAAATCATAAATGGAGAGGTGATCCATTTCTCATAGTATGACACCTCTCCAGAAGCATTCGTTTAAATCTATCATAGCATCGAATTGTCTCGTCCGGATCGGCGATACGCTCTCTGATCCACAGTAAGACCATTCTGACGTGGCTACTGTCTGCTCTTGGTGCACCAGATTTTGCCATTAGCATGTTGGTGCCTATTCGTGAGGCATGTTCTATGTTGCCGCAGATATTCATCTCAGGCTTCATTCAGAAATTTAGTAAGCGGAAGCCTATTTATGTAATTTGCCAGCTGGCACAGTTCATCTGTATAGCTGCTATGGGACTTGCAGCTCCATTACTCTCTCCAGTATTAGCGGGATACACCATCATAGTAGCACTGGCGATGTTTGCCACTGCACGCGCGTTCTGCTCAGTCACTTCTAAAGATGTTCTAGGTCGTGCTGTGCCTATCGATTTGTGCATGAGCCTGTCGAGAAGAATAAATCAAAAAAAGAAAGTAGATCTAAAAGTATCTGGCATGGTATCGCTCTTGTTAAGAGAGACGACAAATTCCGTAATTTCATCATAGCTCGGACATTATTACTAGGCACGGCACTCGCTTCACCGGTGATAGTAGTTATTGCTCAGAGAAGTAGTTTCAATGGATACACACTGATTTCTTTCATCGTAGCTTCTGCTTCTGCTTCTGCTTCTGCTTTTTCCTCAGTGATTTGGGGGAAGTACGCAGCTCCGCTACAAGCCTTGGAGCCAATTTACCCGATGATTCTCTACGCACTCTGCTGTCTGATCGGAGCTCGATATGCTTTAAAGATAAAGCTAAATTAGTCTCCCAATTACTTTCCTAGTTTCACTAACTGCTTTTTTGTTATATAAGTATTAGCCTTTTTTGAATCAACTCTAACAAATGCATTTAGCTTCGTAGATTGCATTGGTGTTAAATTGAGCTTAGCGTATTTTGTTCCTGCTAATTGCTTAAGTTGATCTGACAATTTCGCCTTTTTGTATCCTCTAGTAAGATTTTTTACCTTTAATTGTGAACTACTTTTAGCCAATTTCTGATCAGCGCTATCTGCTAGATAGACGGTGTCAGCACACTGTATTGCATCGGCTTTTTTCAAGAGGCTCTTAAGGTTAATTTCTTTCGTATGGTAAGTGACATTTACTACTTCTCTATTATCAAACCAACCAGCCTCAGTCCGAATCACACCATCAATTGAGCCTAGTTTCATTTCTCCAGTCCAGAAGCAATGCATCGCAAATACTGCTGACTTATGCTTGCTTACTTCAGTCTCAAGCTTGAGTAATTGCATTGATCTCGGAAGAGCTATTTTCTGCTTTGTTAGCACTTTTTCAATCCGTGGAATGAGCTTTCCGAGTGTCCATATTTTATCTTTACGGGGAATGATGTCTTTCTCTAAATCGTCTATAAAACGCACAACCTGATAGTTCCATGCAGCTTCGTTAAACTTCTTTAATACAGCAGTATCTTCTCCTTTTGTATTGTTGTGAATGAGCAGAGGAATGAAATTATTTTCGATTGTATCGACTAGAAGAGGATTGGTGAGAACAGTTTGACCAAACTGCTTGCATCCTGCTCATCCAGGGACTTCTTGAAAGAGAATCAGTAAAGGTTTTTGCTCATTCTTTGCTAATTTTAAAGCATCTGGGTAGCTTCGTAGCCAATTCACAGATCCCGCTTCAACAGGGTTCTTTGACTTTTCGACCGCAGAGCAGCTGACACTTATAGCAGATAGAATAGCGGTAGTCCATTTCATGATCATATAGGTAAGATACTGATTCTTACTGTTTATTCCATAATTCTATACTCTCTTGGTCAGCTTCTGGATGATCACTCCCAATGCTAAGATGATTAATACATAAGCCGCTATCATCCCACCAGCAGTCTGCCAAACCTTATGTGGAAATAACCCCAGGCTATAACTTTTATTTGGAAGTATCCATGAATCATCTTGGAAAATAACCCAGTGAAGTGCTCGAAATAGCCCTCTCCAGTAGATCAACATCCAGACTCCAGCGACGGCTCCTAGTGATACGAAGCTCGCTATGCTAGCATTCCATACTTTGCGCCAGCCAACCATGAAAAATCCTATTACTGCTAATAAGAGAGCTATTACGGAGACCCATTTGGCAGCTGTTAGTAACCCTCTAACATCTTCGTAGTGGTAGATTTCTTTCTCGTTCATCCGCTTAAATTTCAGACTGCTTGAGATCTCTGAATAAGGATTATCATTCCATAATCCCCCACTTATCTTTTTTGCATCATCAAAGAGAATATCTGTAACACGATCACCTAACTTCTGGCGTTCTTTAAAGTCCTTCTCCATCACTTTCTGATGCATCGGATTCCAGACACTCGGATGAGAGATGAGCAGGACACCACCGAGAACAACTCCTGTTAAAAGAAGCAAACCGAAGATTGGAATGAGCCATTTTTTATTCATTGTTCGACCTCATTTTTGTTAGAAAGACCGTAACTGCGAACTGGACTAAACAAAAGATGATAAACCAATCTCCCAGTGCTGCATAGAGCGTGACTTCTCCATCGATAGGAACTCGGGCGTATGCGAAGAGGCTTCTCTTTACGAAAATATTACCAGTCTCATCCTCTACAATTTGGCGTTTCTTAGTGATCTTATCCTTAAATCCACCAGTGATATCGATAACTCCACTCATGCCTGTGTTCGCTGAACGTATCATTGGGCGTCGTAGCTCTATCGCTCTAAACTTCGCATTCGCCATGTGCTGACGTGCTGCATCACTAGTGCCGAACCAGCCATCGTTTGTGACATTTACGATCATCTGTGGCTTGCCACCACGAACAAACTTTCTGGTGACTCTACCGACTGTATCCTCAAAGCAAATAGCGGGAATGACGCCTATCTCTCTGTCACCAGCTTGTAGCATCAATGGCTCGTAACTAGTGCCTGGTGAGAACTCCATAGATGGATTCGCACCATATATAGCACTATAGATAGACTCCCGAAATGGGATTTCTGGGAAGTATTCTCCGAAAGGTACAAGATGGATCTTACCATAAGCGCTTAGCTGACTGGTAGGATTAGTAGGGTCCGCTTTCATAGATGGAGGAGCTATGGCGATGGAGTTGTAGCTAACGCCTTGGACAGCTGGCCACATACCATCTTCTTTTATTTCTCCTTGGAATAAGTTCGAGCCATAGATTACAGAGAAGTTCCCTTTTGCTAATAAGCCATTCCGCAGGAAATCATCATCATACAGCGTGAGGAAGATCTGGTTAATTTCATATGGTGCATCCACGTAATACATGTTCTGTGTAAAAGCACTCTCAGGTAGGAGAACCACATCTGGCTCTAGCATATTTAGCTCTACAGAAACACCCGCTGCCTGAGATTCTTTCAGCTCCATAGCGGCTTCGAAGCTTTCTTTACGAAGTTTAGCCAAGCCATCATCCAATGACTTGATGTAACCAGTGTAGTTATCGAGCTGTTGTTTCTCATCACCCCACTTGATGCTTTGGGGGATGTTTTCTTGGAGGATGAGGACTTTAACAGGATGTGTCTCAACACTGCGAAAATGTCCCATTCTCAGGATTCCATAGACGAATGCCAGTGATACCAAACCTACTGTAAAAGCGATTTCCCAGTGTGCTTTAAAGCTAGCAGTTTTAGCTTCTTTTATCAGACGGGCACTGAGTTGTAGGAGTGTGCTACAGACGAGTATGGGTAAGAATGAAAGTCCAACTACTCCTACCAGATCTGCTGCCTGAGCGATCGTAGGAGTCTCGTGGAATGCTACACCTACTCCATTCCAAGTGAAACCCGTAAAGAGCCACCCACGAAGCCACTCTAAAACTACCCAGAATGATGCATGCATAAGAGCGAAACGGATCACTCTCAGTGAAGTGCCGAAACCGCACATAAGGTCGAACTTCTTTTTACCTCCAGTGGCTAGGTTAGAACGTGCGTCTGATACTGCCAATTTTTTTTCTATCGCTCGGTCTACTCGTGATTTTTTTTCCGTTTCTAGCGTTATCGATTTTTTCCAAGGATTGCCAATCGTAGCGCAGACGACTCCCCAGATACCAAAGTAAATCGAGAGATATGCACTTAATCCGATCCATGCGAAGTAGGCGCTGACTGGAGGCACGCCTTCTAGGTCTCCCATCGATTCCAGCCACCAGACATTCATTAACCAAAAAACCATTCCACCTAAATATGCTAAGGTAAATGCCTTTAGCTTCTTGCGCTTACTATCTTCTAATGTCCACAGCCCAGCCATCAGCGGGATAGCCCAGAGCCATACTAGACCACTAATATCATAGCCAGGAAAACACATCGCCAGCATGATGCCACTAGCCAGCGCTAAGAGTAGTTTACCACCTAGCCAGTAATTAAGAAATTGTTTCATTGATGGCTTCTTTCTAGAGGATGATTGATAGCTCTGCAATCAGTTACTTCAGTGCGTTCACTTCGCTGTCCGCCTCAAAGGTGCGGATTTTATCGCGGGTTTTTTCCCATGCCTTGATGCCTTCCTCTGTCATTTTAAGGCGTATATTGAGATAGTGTTTTTCAGTTCGACGAATGTACTTGTAGGAGGTTTCGTAGGCTAGTTGTTTGTCAGACTTCCCATCTTGTAGACCTTCTTTGGCTGGATTGTTACGCTGCCAGATCAAGTCTGTAATGCGGTCAATAGCTGGGGCTGACTGGTCTAGGTTTTCAAAACTGTTCACCCATACAGCATTATAGGCACCGATAGCTTTGTCTGTTAGATTTTGTTTATCGTAGGAAATGGCTAGTAGCATTTCTACTCGACGAATGTCATCTTTAGCAGACGATGGATATTTCAAATAGGCTCTGATTTGCTGCGTAAGCTCAGCATATTTCTGCTGAGAATAGAGGATTTCTATCCACTGATAATGTGCCACGGCCTTTGGATCAGCACGTGTGAATGGATCATGGATAATAGATTTAAACTGCTTCACTGCTGCCTCACGATCTTCAGGCTTATCGGATTTTGCTAATTCAGTCGCTAAACCTACGAATGCTTGCGGTTGTTTAATTTTACTTCCGCTCTCCAACACTGCTTGGTAATAATTTCTGGAATTTGTATCACTTTCTATACCCCCGTTCTCTTTCATAAACTCGGCTATTTTAATCAGAACGAAGTTATCTAACATCTCGATATCGTGTTCTACGTGGAGGTTCAAGTAGAGTTGCTTTATTTTCTTTGCTCGGTCCTCTTTAGGGCTAAGCTTTTGACTTAGTTCTAATACATCTAGCTCGATCGCTTCGACAAGACCTGCATGATAAGGAATGTTCTTAATATGCTTACTTTCTTTAAGACCATTAATCACATCTTCATCACTGACTTCTTCTCTACGCTTAGCGATGGTATAGGTCTTAATGGCAGAGTCGGTTCCAGGTGTATTCGGCTTTAGGTTATGGAGAAAGATCGCTTCTTCTAACTTTTCGTATGCTTCATTTTTGCGATTTGATCTCTCTAGTGCTTCAAATGATGCGGTGATAATCTGAGTGAAATAAGGTGACTTGTGAGCGTTTGGTTCTGCAAGAAATAATTCTAACTGCGGAATAGTGTCGAGTATTCTCTGATTCGCCAATCCACCCCAAGTCCTCTGACCGAGCAAAGTAATTAGGTGATAGTAACCCTCCTCTTTAGCGTGCTGATTATTCACTTTCTGAGCAAAGACGATAGCCGTTCTATATTCAGTTTCTGCCTTGGTTCGTTCACGCTCTAGACTATAGATATTCCCTAACAGAATGTGAGCCTCTGGCTTAATCACGCTGTCCATGAAATTAGCCTGAAAAGAAGTTAGTATCTCTATTGCTTCGGGATACTTCTGCACGGAGTAGAGAGCGTAAGCTTTATCGTAATTAGCGAATGGGATGTATGTCTGATCTTTAGGATTACTGGCTAGGTATCTATCTAACAGATCTATTGATTCCTGCCATCGCTGAAGCTTTCCACAGGTAGAAGCGTAGAGGTAGTCGGAAGTTTCGCTGTATGGATTATCTTTTATATTTTCAAATAGATGTTTCAGATATCCCTCAGCCTCTACAAATTCTCCCTGGTAATAATACGAACTACCTAGAGCAAATGTGTAGACAGTATTATCGCCTATACTTCCCCCACTATCTATTTCACCGATAGAAATACATTTTTTATATTCACCATTAAAGTAAAACGTAAGCATGAGCTGCTTCCTGAGCTTATCAGCGTATTCATGTTCAGGGGCTACGCTTAGTAGATCATGACCATAGAGGAAGGCTTGTTCTGCATCATTTGCTAATAAACCGAGACGGGATGCATTGTATAAATAATCTGTACGGTGCTCAGACTTCGCATACGTTTCATTCTCTAACAGTAATTTATAGGAAGCTAGCGCACCAATATAGTAGCCTTCTTTTTCAAAGACTATCGCTCTGGCACATATTGATAGTTCCTCTGCTTCATTGAGAGATTTTTCTATTTGTTCCGTATCTTCTACCCAATCACTTAGGTTCAACGCATCGATCTCTAAACTGTCAATTTCGAATGCGTCACCTGCGTATAGCTCATAAAATTTCCCGAGCTTTTCTTTGTCATTTTGACTAATTGTTAGAAATTTTTCTATTGGAGGTGCTTTTGCCAACACAGTGACTGTTTTTGCTAGGCCGAGTTGCGCAGCTTCAAGAGTCAATGCGCTAATGTAGGGAAGAGTATCGATAGACTCTTCTAAAGACACTGCAAAATACTGTCCGTGAGAGCTCATGAAATTCTCTATTGAGGACTCCTTATTTCTTTCTGTATAGCTCTCTATCATAGCGCGGAGACCAGTCAGTTTACTTCTAGTAGTTGCTCTTTGATATCTAGCTGAAATCGCTCTAAGAAATAGTTTTTCGGCTTTTTCATCATTCTCGGCTCCAGCCCTCCAATAGCTGATTGCCAAGTTGATATTGAAGTCTGCTACATCGAAGGTATCTCTGATGTTATTTCTTTCTAGCAGAAATTTTTCATAACTCCTAACTGCCTTATCAAACTGATTCACTGCTTGTTGCGCATTCCCCCTCAGCATCAGGGCTTTAATCCTATAGTTATTGGCGTTGCCTTTGTTAATTTCCTCTTCTGTGTTTTCAATTGCGTAACATTGCTGCAGAGAATCGATGGATCTTAAATAGAGAGCTTTAGCTTCATCTTGTTTACTTTCTTTACGCGCCTGTTGCGCTAATTTTAGCTGACAGAGTCCTTGGTAGTAGTATGCCACGCCGAATTTTGGTCCGATCGTCTTTAGCCCATCTTTACCATTAGTTTCGATCACTTTAGTGACTATAGCCAGAGCTTCCTTCCAGTTGCTCTTCTCCATGAGAGTGATACTCTCACTCATCAGACTATCTGAATCCTGAGCGTAGCTGACTTCACCCGTAGCGAGTGTGATAGCTAAAATTGAAGTGGTGAAAATTTGTCTCATGTTTCTATTCAACGTTTCATAGGAAAATAAACTTAGGTAGTTAGTAGATCACTATTTCACTATTGTGGGATCTCCAGTTTATCTCCATTTTCACCCACATTTACGAATGTCACCGTTGTTTCAAAAATAGCGTAATCTGGATCCGATTGATTTTTCAGAACCTGCACTAGGTAACTCACTGATGTCTTTCCAATTTTAACGCGTGTGCTTCTAATGATAATGATAGCTCCATTATGCACCGGGTGCCTGAACTCAACCTTGTCCATTCCCATGGTGACAAACTTACAATGTGGGAATTCCAGAGTAGCTGCGATGAAACTCGCTTCGTCTACCCAGCTTAGGAGCCGCCCTCCGAAGAGATTGCCGTATTGATTCAGGTCTTCGGTGATGACAAGTCTGTGAGTTTCCATATTAGTTGCTTGCTTGAATTTCGATTCGCTTATAACGAGCGGCAGATTTAGGCGAGTTAGTGGTCACAGATTCATCCACTAGAGCATTATGGACGATGCGGCGGTAGTAAGCATTGAGCGGACGAGTTCGCACAGACTTACCACTTTCTATCACTTTCTCAGCGAGTTCTTTAGCTTTTTCTACGAGCTTTGACTCTTGTTCACGGCGGTAGAGATCGCAGTCTACTTTGACCCTAGGAGCATCTGGATAATGTTTCTGCAAGATCCGATTTACCAGATACTGGATATCCTCCAGCCTATCACCATTTCTACCGATGATACATTTCGATTCATCTGTAGTAATATTCAAACAGACATCATCATTTTCCACGACCTTCTCCACTTGGATCTCGAAACCCAAATGATCAAGCATTTTGATCAAAATTTTCTCCGCTGCTTCATCCCATTTCATATTATTAGGATAGAACTGCTAAGTGGAAAATTCCACCTTTAATTTTGGCTATCATAATTACGTGAGGCTTGGATGACTTATCAAATCTAGAGCTTTCTAACAGACGTGCTACAGGCTTGACGTTTGCTTACCAAAATCGCACGTTTGCTAGTACAAATTATGAGCGATACTAACGAATATAAAGGCAATAACCGTCCCTACTCATCAATAGTAGTGGATGGTGATGATAGAGCACCGAGCAGAGGGATGCTCTATGCGGTGGGATTTGAGAAGGAAGACTTTAAGAAGCCACAGATCGGTATTGCTTCCACTTGGAGTCAGGTGACGCCTTGTAATATGCACATCGATGAACTTGCTATTGAAACTGCCAAAGGTGCTGACGCTGCTGGTGGTAAATCACTTATTTTCAATACAATCACTATCTCCGATGGTATCAGCATGGGTACTGAGGGGATGAAGTATTCTCTCGTGAGTCGTGAGGTTATTGCAGATAGTATCGAGACTGTTGTAGGCTGTGAAGGCATGGACGGATTCGTAGCTATCGGTGGCTGTGATAAGAATATGCCAGGCTGCATGATGGCGATCGCTCGTCTAAACCGCCCTGCTGTATTCGTCTATGGAGGCACTATTCTCCCTGGATGTACGAATATCAAAGGCAAGGATGAGGATCTCGATATTGTGTCTATTTTCGAAGCTGTGGGCAAACATGCTTCAGGTGAATTTAATGATGACGAGCTAGAGAAGGTAGCGGGCTGCGCTATCCCAGGTGCTGGTTCATGCGGTGGAATGTATACTGCGAACACGATGGCTAGTGCTATAGAGGCTCTTGGAATGTCGCTCCCTAACAGTTCTGCCCAAGCAGCGGTAGGTGATGACAAGATGATCGACTGCTTCGACGCTGGAGCGGCTGTGGTAAATATGATCGAGAAAGGAATCCGCCCTAGCGACATCCTTACTCGTAAATCTTTTGAAAACGCGATCGTTCTCGTTATCGCTCTCGGTGGCTCTACTAATGCAGTACTTCACCTACTTGCAATGGCACATGCTGCGAATGTAGAACTTTCTATCGATGACTTTACCGAGATAGGAAAGCGCGTTCCAGTAGTAGCTGACCTTAAGCCTAGTGGTAAATATGTGATGGCAGATCTAGTAGCGATCGGCGGCACTATTCCACTTCTACGCAGACTCCTAGAAGCTGGTCTCATACACGGTGACTGCATGACAGTAACAGGTAAGACAATGGCAGAAAACCTAGCTACTTCAAAACTTGAGTATCCTGCGGATCAAAAAGTAATCCTACCATTCGACGCTCCTAAGAAGAAGGACAGTCATCTACGTATTCTCTACGGGAACCTCGCTAGCGAAGGTTCAGTAGCAAAGATTTCTGGAAATGAAGGAACTGTATTTACTGGATCTGCCAAGTGTTTCAACAGCGAGGAACTTTCAATGAAAGCAATCCTAGCAGGAGAAATCCAAGCTGGTGATGTTATCGTAGTACGCCACGAAGGTCCAAAAGGAGGACCTGGAATGCGTGAAATGCTAGGACCTACTGCTGCTGTTATGGGCAGAGGGCTTGGTGATAGCGTAGCGCTTATCACAGATGGTCGCTTCTCAGGCGGAAGCCATGGATTCGTAGTCGGACACATCACTCCAGAAGCCTTCGTAGGTGGACTCATCGGTCTGCTTGAGGATGGGGATCTAGTTACTATCGATGCTGAGAATAATACCATCAGCGCAGATCTCACAGACGAAGAAATTACTACCAGAAAAGCTAACTGGACACAACCGGAGCCAAACTACCGTCGAGGTGTTTTAGCGAAATTCGCCAAGCTAACCACATCAGCATCTACAGGTGCAGTGACAGACGCTGATCTTTAATCACTTTGATTAAAATAGGATCTACGATTTTGCGTTACTAAACCGTAGATCCTATTCTAAGGTGAGTTATGTTTGTTAAAGAATTAGCTATTCAAACAATCCAAGAACTACCCGAGGATGCTTCTTGGCAAGAAGTCGAGGAACGCTTCCGATTCATCAGTGGTGTTGAGAAAGCTAGACAACAAGTCAGGGACGGTGACATACTAGCTCATTCTGACGTGAAATCTTCACTTGAGCAATAGATTACAACGTAAATTGGACTCAACTTGTCTTCGAAGATCTTAAAGACCTAGTCATTTTTATTGCTCAGGAGAACACCAATGCAGATGAGCAGTTGGGTAAGAAGATCATAAGTACTGTTGAAACAATCTCAAGCTTCCCCGACATGGGGATCAAGGTAACAGATTTTAAACTAGATACGATTCGGGAAGTGAAGGTAAAACCATTTAGTGTCATCTACAAGATTGATCACTAAATCCACTCTATATCTGTATTGAGGATTTGGCATAGCTCCAGACAAACTCCTGATAATACTGATCTATAATCTAATCACTACTCAACATTCTGCACTTGTTCACGGATCTTTTCTAGCTCGGTTTTACAGGTGACTACGTGCTGGGCGAGGGTCGCATCATTGGCTTTAGAGCCGATAGTGTTGAATTCGCGATTTAGCTCTTGGCACAAAAAATCTAGTGATCTACCTACTGGCTGATCTGATACTAGATATTCGCGGAAGAGCTTGAAGTGTGAGGATAGTCTGGTGACTTCTTCAGCGATATCACAACGCTCAGCGAAGATAGCTATTTCCTTGAGAACACGTTCGTCATCTAGGTCAATATTAAGTCCTTCGACTCCGTGGTCGCTAAGCTTTTTGTAGAGGTTATCTCGGTAACGCGTCTTCACAGACGGTGCGTGTTCCTCTATTAACAAGGCTTCTTTCTCTAGAAAATCGAGTCTTTTAAGGATATCAGCTTTGAGGTTATCTCCTTCCCTGGAGCGCATTTCGAGGAGACCTATGAGTGCAGATTTTAGAGCTGGGTTGATTGCTTCTAGGGCTTCTTCTGAGGTTATCTCTTCATTACTTTCAATGAGGATGTTAGGGATTCTGAGTAGCTCTGCCGCGGTTAGCATAAGCTTTTCATTTAACTCGTCACTCAGACGTTTTAGTTCTGATTGGAGAGCCCTTGCTTTCTGAGTGTCGATGACCACAGCAGACTCCGCACTAGCTGCACGCTCTATCTGTATGTTTATATTGAGCCTGCCACGTGATATCTTCCCTAACGCTATTTTGCGCAGATGCGCATCGAGCTCATTGAGGGCACGCGGGAGCTGTATCACTACTTCGCTTTGTTTGCGATTGATAGAGCTCATTTCTACCCGGGCTACGAGCGTGTCTGTGGCATGTTCTGCTCTGCCAAAGCCTGTCATTGAGTGCATTGTTTTAGTCCTTCTTAGGTGAGTCTTTTTTATCTTCTTTCTCTTGGTCGTCGCCGTCTTCTTCTTGATCAGTTTCTTCCTCTTCTACCGTTGGGTATTCATTCTCAAATGAGGCTCCAGGATTGAAGTCGGTCTCATCTTCTTCATCTTCAGTAGATGGGGTCACATCTTCGGTTACTTGTGCTTCGTGGTTAGATTCGTAGTCCGCTTCGTCTTCTTCTGTGTAGACTTCTGATTCGTCATAAGGTTCAACTTCTCCATCGTCAATTTCTTCGCCTTCATCATCTGATTCCCCATTGTAATCTTCATGAATCTCGGAATTATGACCTACGTCATTAGGCACTCTACCTGGGACTGGAACTATACGCGGTGTTTGATGATCATCGTCGTCTTCACTATCTGGGTCATCAGCATGATGGTCGTGATAATGATCGTGATGATAATCTTCATGGTCATGGTGATGATGATGATCTTGATCATATACATCCTCATCATCATTCAAGCCCTGCTCCTCTAATAAAGCGTGATAAGCGCGGATTTTTTCGCGTTCCTCTTCCTCTGCGACGAGTTCTTTCTTACGACTGAAGTAAGCTAGCCAGATACATATTTCATAAAGTATAACCATCGGCACAGCGAGCATAGAGAGAGTAAGTGCATCGCCTGTTGGGGTGATCACTGCTGCTACTACCATGATCGAGATAATCGCATAAGAACGGGTGTTACGCATGGTCTCATAGCTGAGAATACCAATTTTCACTAAAGTCATAACAACTACTGGAAGCTCAAATGAGAGACCGAAAATGAGTGTGAACTGAGTGGCAAAACTGATATATTCACCTATACGCCATTCATTCTGAACGCCCATATCTTTTCCGTATTCGAAGAAGAAGTCTAGCGCTTTTGGAAGCACACTGTAGTAGCAGAAAAATACTCCTCCTAAGAAGAGTCCAAAGCCGATTAGTAGCGCCGGGAATAGAGCTTTGCGTTCCTTCGGTTTCAGCCCGGGAACCACGAATTGGAGTATGAAGAATAGTAAGAATGGGAAGGATATTATTATACCCGAGAATACTGATAGCTTAATAGCTAGCATGAAGGTCTCAGTAGGTTTCAATGAACTCATAAAGACCATATCTTTACGGGCATTTACAGCATCGCTGGGGTTTGTCATTAGCAGACTGATGACGAAATCTTTCTTTTCGTCGTCTATATCCGGTAGATTCTTAATGAAAAAGTTTCGTTTTTCTACGTCGTCAATGACTAGTGCTGTGCGGTAATAACCAGCACACTCTGCATAGTATTTGAGTTTTTCGTCCGCAAATTGTGCGTAAAAATGTGTGCGCTGTTCAGGGGTGAGTTTAGCAGTCCTGTTCGCTGCTTTCTTAGCTTGTTCCCACTGGATTGGGGTTATCGTAGGAGGTAATTTTGCTTCTTCTGATTTCTGCCATACTTGCTCAATAGGTCGACGTAAAATATCTAATAGAGTACCTCGGAATAGGTAACAGAGAATGGTAGCTACCATGAGTGTTACTACCACACGCACGATGAGATCACGTAGATCCTCTAGGTGCTCCATGAACGGTTTTTCAGCCGTTTGTCCGCCTGCTTTGTCACGCAGCTTAAATATTTTCTTTAAGAAAAACATCGAATTATTTCAGTAATGTATTGGGGAATAGTAACCTAAATAATAGTTATTCTACTGGTATAGCCTTAGGTGGCTTTGGTGGTTCTACTGGTTCAGTAAGGACACTAGGTTCTTCAGCTGCAGTGGTAGATTGGTTTGGTTCCCCAGCAGGTTCTTCAGACTCTACTACACCAGGAGGTAATTCACGCAGCGGTGGTTCAGCTGGATCAGTAGGTTCTTCTATTATGAGTGCTTTTGGTGGCTTTAGTCCTTCTGCCGGTAGTGCCGGAGCTAAGGGGTCATTATTACTAGGCTCGATAGGCGTGCTAGGATCTAGAGTATTTTCTGGATCTAATACATTAGGCGCTTCTGGCTCATCTAGATCCTCTACGATCATTGCTTTTGGTGGCTTGTCAGTTGCTATGTCTTCTCCTACGATGAGTGCTTTTGCAGGCTCGCGGTCAGGATCACCTAGTGGTGAAACAAGGTCGTCAGGTAAACCAGCGTCTACGATCATTGCGCGATTAGGCAGACGGTGTCTGGAAAAGGCTTGTCCTTGTAAAGGATTGAAAAATGCTGGCACCATAGGGGCGGCACTTTTACCACCACTAACCTTTTCACCAGGTGCTCCCTCATAGAGAACAGCAAAAGCGTATTTAGGATTTTTATGTGGAAAATATCCAGCGAACCAGGCTAGGTTCTGATTAAGTCCTTTAGGTCCCCATTGGGCAGTTCCTGTCTTTCCGCAAAGTAGAGCATATGAGATAGAGCCACGTCTTCCTGTGCCGTATTTTTCATTTACCACACTATACATACCTTGTTTAACAATATGCACTGCTTTTGGATCTATAGTAGGTTGGTCTCGGTCTTGTGGCTTACTAGCCATCGTGATCACGCCTTTATTATTCTGAACTTGTCTGATTAAGTGTAGCTTTGGTAGAACACCATCATTGGCGATTCCAGCCATGCTCTGTGCAACTTGTAGTGGTGAGGCGAGGATTGGTCCCTGACCGATTGCGCTGTTTGCTATATCACCCTGTTTGATAGTTCTTTTATACTTCCTGAGAGTGTATTCGTTACTGAGTAGATTTCCTTTTGCTTCGCTATCTAGGGGTAAGCCAGTGCGCTTACCATAGCCTAATAAACTCGCAACAGTCATAAATCTACCAGGCTGTTTTTTCTCTGACTTAAGAGCGGCTTGGATGAAAAATGGATTGTTAGACATAGTAGTCGCGTAGTTAATCGAAATGGGACCACGGCTAGCTTTTGACCAATCCCAGAATTTGTGGTTACCAAGTTTTATGTATTTTGGACAATCTAGTTTAGTATTTTTATAGATCGCTTTCGTTTCTAGAGCAGCAATACCCGTGACCACCTTAAAAGCAGATGCTGGTGGGTAGAGACCCTGGAATGCACGAGCGTAGAGAGGTTTGCTTTTGTCGTTTAGAAGCTTCTTATAAGCATCATTGTCCATGTAAGGAACCCAAAGATTAAGATCATATGACGGACGCGATGCCATAACGAGGATTTCTCCTGTTTCGATATCGATCACTACGAATGATCCACGGCGACTGTATCTCTTCAGCACACGCTCAGCACGTTTTTGCCATTCCAAGTCTATGGTTGTAACCACGGTGCCACCAGGTTTTGGTGGGAAATCTTGTCGGCGAACTTCTCTGCCGTGGCTATCGTACTGGAGCTTTCGTTGACCATCTATTCCGCTAAGAGTCTCATTATAATGTTTTTCTAGGCCGCCTCGACCTTCAAGCTCCCAGAATAATGGATCTCCATAATTAATAGGACCCTTCTCTAGTTTCAGACTTTTACTACCTACGTAGCCGATAATGTGTGCGGCTGATGCTTTCTGTGGATAGACGCGTTGGTAGATAGGATGCAGAATGATGCCTTTGAAGAGCTTTTCTTGCTTGAGGAAGTTGTCTTTCTTAACAGTAGAGATCGCATATTTAAAGGGCATCGGAATCCAGCGACGATGACGATAGTGCTCAACCAGCTCTTTGTCCTTCACATCAATCTCACAGCCAAATAGCTCATTCGCTTTTGCTATTTTTTCACGGCACCATTGTATTATAAATTCGTCTGATTCATCTTCAAACTGATCCATCTGAATAGCCGGATACCAGATGATTTTAGTCTGCGCGAACGGGTAGCCGAAGCGATCTGTGATCTGCCCGCGAGGAGCTGGAATAGCTAGCGACATAGTGCGCGCGTCTCTACGAGTGTGAATACTTGCTTCGTCGTAATCTAGGAAATTATCTTCTTCAGCCTTGTCTGCTTCCGCAAGTTTTTCAAGATCTGCTTTCTCCAGATGCTCCTTATTCTCTTTATCAGTAATCTCATTTTTCACCGTTGAGGTCTGAGCGAGTGACGAAATACTCATAGCTGCAACTGTGATGAGACTGCAAGATTTAGTTAACAGCTTAATTGATGACCGCTTTATAGTCGGGATTGATGTGAGAGAATATGACGAGAGTGGTTTCATAAGCTACAAGTAGATACGAGTATTCTAAGCCAATATTATCACAAGTCGATAGAAACTAGGCGATTTTTCATATTACGAAGTAATCTACCCCTTATCTAAATGTTCCTTAGAAAAATCTGTTGTAGCTATTAAAGATCGTGCTTATATTAATACTAATGTTTGAAGTAAGAGATAGGCCAGAAATGGTAGAGAGAGCACTGCTGGTTCGCATTTCCTTTAATAAGAGAAATGTAGACGAAGATATTAGCCTTTTGGAAGAACTCGAAGAACTGGTGAATACACTAGGCATCGGTATCGCTGAGACCCAACTCGCTCACTCTCGCTCCATGCATAGAAAGTATCTTTGTGGAACTGGTAAGGCTGAAGAGGTCGTAGAATACGCTAGAGCACATGAATGCGATTGCATCGTTTTTGATAATGAACTTGCCCCTTCACAGCAACGCGAGTGGGAGGAATTAGCTCAGATTTGTGTGATAGATAGAGAAGAAGTCATTCTCGATATTTTCGCCCAACGCGCACAGACTAAAGAAGCTACCCTTCAAGTAGACCTGGCAAGAATGCAGTACGCCCTACCGAGACTTTCTAGAATGTGGGGACATTTAGACCGTGAAGGCGGAAGTGGAGCAGGCGGCGGTGGTGGTGGTGCTTCCAGAGGTATGGGAGAGCAGCAGGTAGAGGTAGATCGAAGACTCGCACGTCAAAGAATAGACAGAACAAAGCGTGAACTTGAAGCTGTCCGCACTCAGAGAGCTACCAGACGTAAAGAGCGTGAGAAATTTGATACTGCACACGCTGCCATTGTTGGTTACACTAATGCCGGTAAGTCTACTTTGTTAAACAAGATCTCTGGCTCAGATATCATGGCGAAAGATATGCTCTTCGCTACTCTAGATACTACCACTCGTAGTATCGAATTACCTGACGGACAGACATTACTACTCACTGATACTGTAGGATTTGTAAGGAATCTACCGCACCGTCTAGTTGAAGCTTTTAAGGCTACTCTAGAGGAAGCTGTATTGGCGGATTTTTTGATACATGTACTAGATACTGGATCTCCTGAGGCTATCACATTTTTTGAAACTACAATGCATGTTCTCGGTGAACTTGGGGCAGCAGAAAAGCCGATGATAACCGTGCTAAATAAAATCGATAAAGTAGAAGATAAAAGTATTATCGCTAGTTTGCAGGATAGATTTCCCAATGTCGTTTTAGTCTCTGCTCATACTGGAGAAGGTATAGATGAACTACTCCAGGAATGCTGTGTCATGCTCGGCGATAGAGTTCGTAAAAGAACATACCGAATCCCTCAGTCTGAAGGTCAGCTCGTAAACCAGCTACATGATGATGCGAAGGTAATTTCTACAGATTATGAAGGTAACGACATTATTATCACTGCCATCGTTCCAGCAGTAATTTCAGGTAGACTTGAGAAATATTTAGCAGAGTAACATATATGCATTATGAAGACCTCATCTAGTTGCTTTTTCGTAATATCTGCTGTATGTTATATTATATATCATGCGTCTTACTAACATCCTCCAGATCTTCACTCTCCTATGTTTAATCAAATCTTCTGTTTCTGCTAAATTACCAGAGAAGCAGCTAGAAAACATCCGTCTTCAAATTTATCTAGACCAGCAACACTTCGGACCAGGAGTAATCGACGGTAAATTCGGCACATATACTAAAATGGCTGTTGAAGCCTACAACCAAAAACATGAGCGAGAACTAGGTGATTGGGATGGTGTTAAATCTGATGCTATAAAAGAAGTTACACATTCATTCGCTCTAGCTACTGTCCCTGATGAAGCAACTAGTTTTGTGAACTCCGCACTACCTTATTCTAAGGACCGCGAGCTCCAAGCTAAAGAGAAGCAAATGTCCTACCGCTCTGTAGCGGAATTTATGGCTGAGCGATATCATACTACTCAAGATATTCTCATAGCCCTCAATGGCTCTAGTAAAATACGTAATCTAAAGCCCAGAGCTGCGATTAAAGTTCCGAATGTAACTCCATTCCTAATAGAAAATTTAGATGATGGTAAGAGCTATAAAGAGGACAAGAATTTGAGTAGGAGGTGGGTCGTAATAGATACAAAGAAGAAGCAACTACGTATTTTTGAAGCTGCTTTTGACTTATTAGAGAGAAATCCAGATGATGCGCCTTCTAAGGCAGTAATCGTTGACGAAGACTTTGTGCCCTATGACGAATCAAAAGCAAAGCTGATAGCAGCGTTTCCTATCACACCAGGTAAACCACAATTTATTCATTATGGTAAATGGGAGCTAAGAAATGCGATTGAATTTCCAACATGGCGCTATGATAAACAGCTGCTCGAAACTGGTGTGCGTAGTAGATCAGGGCTCGATATACCAGCTGGTCCTAACAATCCAGTGGGAGTTTTATGGCTCGGCCTTTCAAAGTCAGGCATAGGAATTCACGGTACAGATAATCCGCAAACTATCGGAAGAGCTCGGTCATCTGGCTGTATCCGTATGGCGAACTGGGATGTAGTGCATGTTCCTAAATACGTCCGCCCTGGTGCTACTGTAATGATTAAATAAGCTATTTCTAAGCCTATTTCTCTATCCAAATTGAAAGCAACGCGAGATCTGCTGGAGTAATTCCTGAAATCCTTCCTGCCTGACCAATAGTAAGTGGTCGGATCTTTTCAAGTAACTGTCTCGCTTCGTTTTTTATACCATTAACTAGCTGATAATCAATCTCTTGAGGTATTTTTTTATGTTCCATCTTGGCAACACGTTCTACCTGTTTACGTTGACGCTGTAAGTGGCCCTCGTATTTAAAATCTGTTTCTATAATAGGCCAGAGCGCTTTGTCATACTTTTCAATAATTTTGTCAGGTAAGTCTTCCCAGGAGTTTTCTGGTCGTCTAAACCAAAGATCCATTCGAGCTTGTTGATGAGTAGTCGCACGTACATATTCGGCTGCCTCTGCTAGCGTTTTGACTTTTTCCGCTGTGCGCTGAGCACGGTAATCCGTGACGATCCCCCGCTCTGCTGCATTAGCTGTCAGCCTTAAATCTGCGTTATCTTGGCGTAATAATAATCTGTATTCTGCACGGCTAGTGAACATACGGTATGGCTCAGTACAACCTTTGGTAACCAAATCATCGATCATTACACCTATGTATGCTTCATCTCTGGCTAAGATATAAGGAGCTTCTTCTTTTACTTTTAGCGCAGCATTTACTCCAGCCATAAGCCCTTGTGCTGCTGCTTCTTCATAGCCTGAAGTTCCATTAATCTGTCCTGCAAAATATAAATTCTCTACGCGCTTTGTTTCGAGTGTAGGCAATAACTGAGTGGGTGGACAATAATCATACTCCACCGCGTATCCAGGGCGAATGATTTCAGCGTTCTCAAGTCCTACTATAGAGCGAATAAAATCAAGCTGAACATCGTATGGAAGAGATGTAGACACGCCATTAATGTAATACTCGTGAGTGTGTCGACCCTCAGGTTCTAGAAATACTTGGTGCCTTTCCTTCTCTGCAAACTTCACTACTTTATCTTCAATACTCGGACAATAGCGTGGTCCTACTCCAGCAATGTTACCAGAATACATGGCTGATTGATGAAGATTCTCACGAATGACATCATGAGTCTGTGGGTTAGTGTAAGTGATCCAGCACGGCACTTGTTCCACGTGGAACTTTTCATCTCCCCATGGGTTTAGCGTGAAGATATCATTGGGCTCTTTGATGAGCGTATCATAGAGATACGAGAATTTCGGTATGGGTGAGTCACCTTCTTGTTTTTCGCATTTAGAGAAATCAATTGATCTACCATTTATACGACATGGTGTCCCTGTCTTGAATCGTTCAACTTCGAAACCGAGGTCTTTGAGGCTGTCACTAACAGTAGAAATAGCATCCCCCATTCTCCCACCTTTTTCATTTTTGAGACCTACATGCATAAGCCCTCTCATAAATGTTCCAGCGGATAGGATCACCGTTTTTGCACCTATTTCCATCTGCAGGCTAGTTCTGATACCGCAGACCTTATCATTCTCGACAACTATCTCAGCAACATTCCCTTGGTGTAGATCTAGATTAGGAGTGCTTTCGATAAGGTGTTTCATTCTAAATTGATAGGCTTTCTTATCGCACTGAGCACGTGGCGCTCTCACTGAAGGACCTTTCTTTTGATTAAGCATTCTCCACTGAATAGCAGTCGCATCTGTGTTTAATGCCATAGCTCCACCAAGTGCATCTATCTCTCTAACCATGTGCCCTTTCGCTAGTCCACCAATAGCGGGATTACATGACATAGCACCGATGGTATCTAGATTTTGAGTAAGCATCGCTACAGAACAACCCATGCGCGCAGTAGCTAGGGCTGCTTCTACGCCTGCATGACCCGCCCCTATTACTAAGACATCGTAGTGTTTTGGATACTTAAACATATCTCTTTATTTAGCTCTACTACTAAGCTAGGTCAATAGCCAACGACATCTATTAGTTATTGTTCCACGTGGAACTATTTATTGTATTTTTATCATAGAGTTCCACGTGGAACTTTATGATAAGAGTAAGAATTATCTTTGCTAGAGTAACTATCTAGTCTTATTATCTGTCACATGAACAGACCTTGGATAGCAGCCATCATCGTAGCCACGATACTAATCGTTTTCCGATTATTTACCGCTGGTAATTATGACTACGCAAACTTTGCCCCCGTAGCTGCACTGCTATTCTGTGGTGGAGCTTTCTGGAAGAATAATAAATGGATGCTACCAACAGCCGCTCTTACATGGTTAATCTCATGGCCTCTCGTTAGTATGATTCAAGGTTACTCTCCGTTTCACATTTCTAATGTAGTAACATTAATTGGCTTCGCAATAGTAGTAGCACTCGGACTAGCTTTCACGGGAAAATCTGCTGTTAAGCTAATTTTAGGTACATTACTTGGTGCAACAGCATTCTATTTTATTACAAACACAGTAGCATTCTTCAGCGATCCTCTCTATGCTAAGACACTAGAAGGATACATCCAATGCATGTGGACTGGTTCACCCGTTTCTAAGATCCCAACATGGGCATTTTTCAGTAATAGTCTCATAGGAAATGTATTAGGTACTAGCCTCTTCTTGGCAACTATGAGCATACCGATCATCAAGCAGAAGACTGCTTTTCAAGTAGCATAAATTTTAAACGACAAATTAATACATTATGGATATCACGACAACATCTCCAGATTACTCAAGTTACCCGATCAATAAGAATCTAAGCTCTGAGGAAAAAATCGACCTTTATCGCCTAGTCTGCCGCATGCGTAGATTTGAGCAAGGAACTCAAAAACCTTATAGCCAAGGAAAAATGGGTGGATTCCTTCACCTCTATATTGGACAGGAATCAGTAGCTGCTGGCACCATCTCACTCTGCGGTGAGAATGATCACGTCATCACAGCCTATCGCTGCCATGCTCATGCACTAGCTTGCGGTATGGAGATGAATGAGTGTATGGCAGAACTCTTCGGTAAATATTCAGGTTGCTCCAAGGGCAAGGGAGGCTCAATGCACTTCTTCGCTCCTGACAAAAACTTCTGGGGTGGTCACGGTATCGTTGCAGGGCAAACACCACTCGGTCTAGGCTTGGCATACGGAGTAAAATATAAGGGGCTTAAAGGCTGTTGTATTTGTTACCTCGGTGACGGTGCTATCAACCAAGGAGCATTTCATGAATCTCTCAACATCGCTGAACTACATAATATCCCAGTGATCTATGTCATTGAGAATAATGGCTACTCTATGGGAACTAGTCAGAATAGATCTAGTGCTTATAAAAACTGCTTAGCGCAGAGAGCTGATGCATACGATATGCAGTGGGATATAGTGAACGGCGAAGACCTCTATGAAGTCCGTGCTAAGACACAGATCGCTATCGACCGTGCTCATAACGAATGTAAGCCAACGATTTTAGAGATCACTACCTACCGTTATTATGGCCACTCAGTAGCTGATGCGAATCATAAGAAATACAGAACTCCTGAGGAAATCACCAAATACAAAGAAGACCATGACCCAGTGAATCTCTGGAAACAACGACTCATCGATGAAGGTATTCTCACAGAAGAATCTGCGAAACAGATCGATACTGAAGCTAAGCAGGAAGCTGCAGCTTCAGTTAAATTTGCAGAAGAAGCTGAAAATCCAACTGTAGAATCAATCTTTGATGATGTATACTGGGAGGTCGATAACGACACTGAAGCAGGAAATACTGGCCGCCACTTTTTTAACGATTAACTTTTTAAGACAATGAGAGAAATAGAATACAGACACGCACTCCGCGAAGCGTTTGACGAAGAACTAGAGCGCGATGAAAACGTAGTAATCATGGGTGAAGAAGTCGCTCAGTACAATGGTGCCTATAAGGTAACTCAGGGACTCTGGGAGAAGTGGGGCGACAAGAGAATCGTTGACACACCGATCTCAGAAGCAGGTTTTATCGGTATGGGAATCGGAGCATCAATGCTCGGTGTTCGTCCAGTGATGGAGCTCATGTTCTGGTCTTTCCACTCAGTGGCATTTGATCAGCTAGTGAACAATGCTGCCAACGTCCGCTACATGTCCGGTGGTAAATGTAACTGCCCGATCGTAGTGCGTGGTCCTGCTAACGGCGGAACCAATGTAGGTGCGACTCACTCACACACTCCAGAGGGTCTATTCTCAGCATTCCCTGGTCTTAAGGTTGTATCACCTGCCACTCCAGCAGATGCGAAAGGTTTGATGAAATCAGCCATTCGAGATAACGATCCTGTCTACTTCATGGAAAGCACATTACTCTACGGAATGAAAGGTGATGTTCCAGATCCTGCAGATGGTGACTTCGTGATCCCACTGGGAGTAGCTGACATTAAGCGGGAAGGCACAGACGTAACTTTGGTAGCTCATGGTCAGTCAGTGATCAAAACTTTAGAAGCTGCAGAAATTCTACAAAATGAACATGGAATTAGTGCTGAAGTAGTAGATCTTAGATCTATCCGTCCATTGGACCAAGATGCGATTATCAATTCCGTTAAGAAGACAAGCCGTGCAGTTATCGTAGATGAGAGTAAGCCATTCTGTGGTGTCTCAGCACAGTTGATCACCTTGATTCAAGAATACGCATTTGATTATCTTGACGCTCCTATAAAGCGAGTAAATTCACTCGATGCACCGGCGATATACTCCCCTGCTATCGAGCACGAACAGCTACCATCCGCTAAGAAGATCATTGATAAAGTGCTCAGTATAATGCCTGCTAAGGCATAAATTAAATACTTTTTTAATACTCTCGGCGTACAATTCGACGAGGGTATTTTTTTGCAATCGATTAGCCTTATTGTAGCTAAAGACCTAGTTTTCCAGCGATGCTATCGCTCACCATCTTAGGGTTTGCTTTACCTCTTGAAACTTTCATCACTTGTCCTGTGAGCCAGTTTGCTAGATTAGGATTACCGCCAGTTATCTCGGCGACTTTTTCAGGGTTGGCAGCGATTACTTCGTCGATAATGGCTTCGATAGCTGAGTTATCAGCAGGTTCGAATCCCATCGATTTAGCAATGTCAGCAGGCGCTTTTTCTGGTGATTCCCAGAGTGCTGTGAAGACGTCTTTGGCTTGATTGTTAGAGATGGTTCCAGCTTCTACTAGGTCTACCAGATCTCTAAGGGCTACAGCGGTGACTGGAGATTGATCGATGCTGAGGAAAGTTTCGTTGAGCTTTCCCAGGACTGTATTGATTAGCCAATTGGCTACTTTTTTACTGTCCTTAGCGCCTGTAGCTGCGGCTTCATAGTAGTCCGCTAGGGCACGCTCAGAGGTGAGGACACCAGCATCATACTCTGAGACTGTGAATTCCTTTACGAAGCGATCACGCTTGTGGTGTGGAAGCTCAGGGACGTGAGCTTTCATCTTCTCTACTAGCTCACCAGTCAGGACTGGGAGAAGGTCTGGCTCAGGGAAATAGCGATAGTCAGCAGAATCTTCTTTGATACGCATAACTACAGTTTCACCTATGGCATCATCCCAGCGGATAGTGGCTTGTTGCTGAGCAATACCTTTATCGTATTCGTCACATTGACGTTGAATTTCGAATTCAATCGACTTTCTAACAGCGGTGATGGAGTTGAGGTTCTTAACTTCTAGCTTGGTGCCTAGCTCAGTAGTTCCTACTGGTCTAACGGAAATATTTACATCACAGCGCATCTGACCTTTTTCCATGTCTGCGTCTGAAATCTTACCATAGATAAGGATCTGTTGAAGCGACTTTAGATAGGCGTATGCTTCATCTGCAGAATCTATGTCAGCTTCAGATACGATTTCCATAAGTGGCGTACCAGCACGGTTAAAGTCGATCGTAGAATGACTGTCGAAATGTGTTGATTTAGCAACGTCTTCTTCAAGGTGAATACGGTTCATTTTGACCACTTTACCAGGGTTAGGAATCTTATTCTGTACGTCCTTAGGGTAGGCAAGGTCGTAGAGAGGGACTCCACCACCTATGCACAGAGGAATATCGAACTGAGTCAGCTGAAAGTTCTTAGGCATGTCAGGATAGAAGTAGTTTTTTCTGTCCCATTTAGAAATTTCTGGTGTGTGACAGTCGAGCAACATCCCAGCTAGAATTGTCTGCTCTATAGCATGCTTATTCAGTACAGGTAATGCTCCAGGAAGCCCTAAGCATACTGGACAGACATTAGTGTTAGGCTCGTGACCATAGCCAGCACGGCAGCCGCAGAACATCTTGGAATTCGAGGTGATTTGGCAATGAACTTCAAGTCCAACGGTAGCAATATAGTCTTCTCTAGGCATGGTAAATAAGGTGATCAGTTAACAATGATCTATGATCAGTGCAGGATATTTGATGCCTGAAAAGACCATGTTAGCAAGCGATTGTCAATCTAGCTACTAGTCTTTTTATTCCAATCTTAGAGGGTCTTAATTAACTTTTCTTTATCAGTGAACTCAGCTCCTCAACAGACATATTCAGTAAGTCAGCTGCTCGTTGTACATTAGAAGGAATTTGTAGACCTTTTGTAATGGGAATGTCTTCAACAAGTAGTAAGTTAGTGTCAGCTAGAGCACAGGCTCTTGCCATCGTATTTTCTAGTTCACGTACATTGCCTTGCCAATATTGTTCTTGGAGTTTCTCCTTAGCTTCGCCAGAGAGGTTGATGGTTCCTAAGTTATTTTTCATAGTAATCTTCTTTAGGAAAAATTCTGCTAGCAGAGGTATGTCTTCTTTGCGCTCACGCAGTGGTGGTAGGTGAAGCTCTACTACATTTAGTCGATAGTAGAGATCCTCACGGAAACGCTCCTCAGCTACTTCGAGTGCAAGATTTTTATTTGTCGCAGCTATAATTCTTACATCACTACTGAGTGTTTCATTGCCACCAACTCGCGAGAAGGTGCCCTCTTGAAGCACACGTAGTAGTTTCACCTGAACAGAAAGTGGCATATCCCCTATTTCATCGAGAAATAATGTACTCTGATCACATTGCTCAAAACGCCCCGCTCGTCTAGCAGATGCACCAGTAAATGATCCCTTCTCGTGACCGAATAGCTCACTCTCTAGAAGATTTTCTGGTATAGCTCCACAGTTAATTGCTACGAGTTCATTTTTACGACGTGGTGAGTGTTCATGGATAGAGTTAGCTACTACTTCTTTTCCAGTACCACTCTCACCTGTGATCAGAATCGGAGCATCCGTTTTAGCAACTTTACCAACAATTTTAAACAGATCTTGAAAGACTTTTGACTCACCAATAATCGTGCTTTGAGGTCTCAGAATGACGGACTCTTCGTCCTTAGATTCTAAAGCGGACTTACGCTCATCAATAGTTTGCCAAGCCCTCTCAACTACGGATCTGAGTTCAAATGGAAGTGATTCCTTTTTAAGAATATCATGTGCGCCTGTCTGAGTAGCTTCGATGATTTGTGAGGCACTAGGAAAGGCAGCTGTTAGAATAAATAATGCAGTGTTATTAGCTGCTCGTAGCTGCTTAAGAAGTTCTAAGCCATCGATCGGCTTAAGATCATCTGAAGCGATGATCAACTCTACGTCAGCTTTCTGAGTAATTATAAGAGCCTTTTGTGCGCTATCACATTTAAGGATTCTAATACCAGATTTAGGTGCCTCTAGATGCTTGGCTGCCCAGTTAAGATAGTCATGATCTGGATCTATAAGTAATAAATTTTTTTCCATTATATAAGGGGATTAGACTTTGCCGAAGCGTCTGTCGCGGAGCGAAAATTCCTGAAGTGAGGCCACTAATTGATCATGGCGAAAATCTGGCCAGAGTTTATCAGTAATGACGATTTCAGCGTAGCTAAGCTGCCATAGTAGGAAGTTAGAAAGTCTCAGCTCACCAGACGTTCTGATAAGTAAATCTGGGTCTGGTATGTCTGCTGTATAGAGGTGATCAGAGAGCATTTGGTTATCTATGTCTTCAATCTTAATGTCACCTGCTACTGCTTTAAGAGCAAGTTGTTTTGCTGCATCTACGATCTCTTCTCTACCACCATAAGATAGAGCTAGTATCATAGTAACTGCAGTATTAGCAGCTGTCTTAGCGATAGCGTGATCAAGTTCATCACGAACGTTTTTAGGTAACATATCTAGTCTACCAATTGCCTTTAAACGGACATTGTCCTCTAACATTTCTGGAAGTCGTTCTTTTAGAAATTTTTCTAACAACCCCATAAGGGCCTCTACTTCTGACTCTGGACGATTCCAGTTCTCAGAAGAAAACGCATAGAGTGTCAGATACTTAATACCTAATTGATCACATGACTTTACGATGTGCTTTACGGAGTCAGCGCCTGTTCTATGTCCAGCGACTCTTGGAAGTCCACGCTTCTTAGCCCAGCGTCCATTCCCATCCATAATGACAGCAAGATGCTCAGGAACTTTGAGTGTGTCTAAGTTAACTGCTTTCTTCTTGAGCGAAAATTTCATCCAGAAAAGAATGAGCAATTTTCAGCGTTATGCAAGTGTCTAAATAAGGAATAGGGTATCTCTTTAACGATGCAAAATGGTAGGATTATGAAACTATCTTCTACGTTTAGCTAATAGAGCTATTGAACCGAATGTTAAGAGTAATACTGATGAAGGTTCGGGAACTACATTACCTAATATCTGCACATTACTCAATGAAATTTCTTCAGGTCCAGCATTTACTCTAACAGTAAAAGTGAGGCTATTAATTGCAGAATTATCAACACTCGTATCAAAAGCGAAATCAGATCCAAAGTTACTAGTTGGAAAAGTAGAGCCATTAGTAAAATCTGTGGCTGCTGTTGTTCCAGAAATTCCGTTACTATCAATGGTAACTCCAGAGCCTACAATATGAATACCATCGCTAGCCGTAACAGCTCCACCTCCTGAAGCGTCCCACTCTAAAACACCTACTGTAGAGCCGTCAAAACCAAGGGTTATGTTTTCAAAACCCAGTGTTGAAATAGAACCGTTTAGAGTAACTCTAATTTGTACACCCCCTGCGCTTCCACTTTTATCAGCAGTTATAGTACCCCCTGCGACTATAGAGTCATTGTTTCCGCCAGTTTCAGTAAAGGTCTGGGTCCATATAGTATCATCAAAGTTCAACGTTGCAACAACTGCAGCTTTAGAGGTAATTAGTAATATTAAAGATACTATAAAGGAATAGGAGGTAATTTTTGTTTGCATAATTAATTTAAGTTTAGGCATTCGAACTTTAATAGTCCAAGTAAAATATGGTAATTTCACTAACAGTTTTATAAGAGAAGAGACCTTATTCTAATGAATTAATTACTGTGGACAACTAAGAACAAACCAGCGTCTGCCTGTGAATAAACTGTGGATTGAGAACAACAGTGAATATCTTTAATGCTAAAAACTACTTTTCCTCACCGCCACAAAGAGCTTACCCGCACACTTTACACACGGTGGAACACTTATTCTATCAATGTGGAACAGCTAAATTAGACACTTATCCACATGCATAAGAAGAAGAAATGTTTTCTAATTTTAAAAAGAAATATATTAACCTTGTTGGTAAGTTCCCTTATTTAATGAGTATGTGATCATCTAATTTCAATTATTCTCTTTAAAATATTATAGAAATAAAAAGTCTCAATCAAAAGATAATTCAAGTTCATCAAACAAACACCAAGGAACCTAATCAAAATGAAAAACAGAAATAACTTTAAAGCGATCGGTGCCAGCTTAATGCTCATTACAAGCTTGATTCCAAGCACAGTGCTAGCGCAGGCAACTCTAGAAGAAAGAAAGCAGAAAACAGCACAAGTAGCGAAGCTCTACAATATGGCAGAAAAAGCCTATAGAGATGGTGACGTAGACGTGGCTAGGGACACTCTACAAATCGTCCTTGCAGAGCAGCCAGGGCATCCTCATGCGATCGCTATGCTAAAAAGAATCAAACTCAATGGAAGCCAATTTGAGCTAGCTAAGAAAAAACGATTATTCAGTAGCGTGATCATTAAGGAGGTAGACTTCAAAGAAGTTAATCTAGCTCAAGCTCTTAAAATATTAAACCAACAAGTGATGACTGCTTCTGGGAAGAAAGTGATTCCTAACTTTGTTATCACTGACCCGAAAGAGTATTTGGGAGATGAACGTATCGAATTACAGATGACAAACGTCCCAGCTGGAACGGTTTTAGATCATCTCATGAAAAAAACTAATACATCAGCAAAATTCGGCAAATATTCTATTACTGTTAGACCAAGATCTAGCCAATAGTCGATAACCAAAGGGTATAAATAATTCTATACATGGAGGCCCTGTCATTTTCTAGCATATCATTCTACAGAGAATTTATGACTGGTGTACTGTATAGTTTTTATCAATTCCTCAGTTATGTCTAACAGTTAATAGAGCGAGCATCATCTGGATAATTTTAAGAGATAATAATTGCGAATGACAAGGATACCATGGAAATGAACCACTTCAAAACTAAGAGTTTAGATGACCAGCAGCTGAGGGTGTGAGATTTAAATACTCTTATTTAAAAGCTCCTAGATATTTGGATCGAAAGCCTCATAGATAACAAGAAATCTTGAAAGTATATGCTATGCTTAGTATTGCAGTTAAATAAAGAGAGAATATAGAAAGCTAAGTAGCTACTTTATTGACTATCTCTAATACTTTTTCCAGAGCCTACGGCTGAACAATACCAGCACTGCAATGAACTCCAAACGACCTAGAACCATCAGTCCAGCTAGGACGATGAGTGATGGTGAGGATAGACCAGAGTAGTTGCCACTGGGTCCTAGTTCGCCAAAGGCTGGACCGATGTTGCAAATGCAAGAGAGTACTGCTGATGAACATGCCATGGCGGTGAGGTCTGGCTCTAGTAGTGAGATTATGATGGAGCCTAATAGGAAGAAGAATACGGCTAAGGAGACGACTACAAAGACACTAGTGACTACTTCAGGATGTACTGCCTTGCCATTCATCTTGAGTTTAAGAACTACATTAGGGCGGAAGCCTATGATGATTTCGTTTTTCAGTGCCCTCATCCAGAGTAGGATCCGGGAGACTTTAAGACCACCAGCAGTAGAGCCTGAGCAACCTCCTATGATCATGAGGAGCATGATGACCTGCTTACTAAGCACAGGCCATAGTTCGTAGTCTCCAGAGGCAAATCCTGTAGTGGTTATGATAGTGACTACATTGAACGCAGAGTCTATTTCAGAAACATTAGTCCCATTAATGTAATGACCTATGATGAGTATTAAAGAAGAGACTAATATGATTATGAGATAAACCCTAGTTTCTTCATGTCGCTTGATTATACTGACGGATTTCTTCTGCCACATAGCGATATATAATGGGAAGCTGATGCCGCAGAGCATCATGAAGAAGATAAGCCAGAGTTTGATATTATCTGAGAAGCTAGTAATACTATCATTCTCTGTTCCAAATCCACCTGTAGAGGTAGTGGTGAATGCATGATTGATCGCTTGGAAAAAGGTCATGTCCATAGCCCAGAGACCTAGCATACAGATGAGTGTGAGAAAGCTATACACTAGCCATAGTTTACGCATGGCAGTACGCAAATCAGTACTAGATAGATCCGCACCGTGGATCGATGACTCAAAGCTAAGTAGTGTCTTGCCACGTGTCTCTCCACTGAAAATAAGTAAAAAAGCACCGAGTATACCCATACCACCCAGCCACTGCGTCATGGAGCGCCAAAGTAACTTAGTCTGAGATAGATTTTCGACAGATGGATAGATGCTAGAGCCGGTAGTAGTAAGACCTGAGCAGGACTCAAAAATAGCTTTGTCGTAGCTTACTCCATCAGCACCTAAACTATGAGGTAGAGCAGCGAATAGCGAGCAAAGTAACCAGCCTAAACCTACTACAGTAATCGCCTCTCTTCTAAGAATCCTTGGTTCTGCATTATCAACATTTTTACTCTTACCTTTCAGTTTATATTTACCAAAACCATACGCAGCTAGGCCAGTAAATACGGTAATCAGAATAGACATCCACCAGCCAATATAATCCACAGCTGATGCCCCTGGTCTATTCGAGATGAGAATTTCACCAAGCACAAAACAGGCACCCATACTCACTCCGAGGAGCATTATGAGAATCCCTAAGGATCGTATGATGATACTAGAATTCATGAATGTTCTCTAGAATGATATTCAGAGAAAAAGCTAGAATTTAGCTAAAGCCTAGTTTAGCCAAAGCTTCTTCAATATGAGGATTCACCTCTTGCTCCAGAGCTTCCATCGCACCACGTATTGCATTCTGCATTGCTAATGAGGATGATCCACCGTGTGAAATGATCACTACCCCGTTGATACCCAGCAGTGGGCTTCCACCGTAATATTCATAAGAACTACGTTTCTTAACAGCTTTGAAAGCACCCTGGGCCATTGCTGCACCCATCGTTCTGAGTGGGCTGCGTTTAAACTCTAGCTTCATCCACTTGGACATAGCCTTAGCAGTCGCCTCACATGTCTTAAGAATGATATTCCCGGTGAAGCCATCTGTGAGCACTACATCAAGTTTTGTCTCGAAGAGATCGCCACCTTCTACATTTCCTTTAAAAGTAAACGGAGCCTCGTCCCAGTCCTTTAATAGCTCAAAAGTCTGCTTAGTAAATGCTGTCCCCTTTTCATCTTCCTCGCCATTTGACATGAGCCCGACGATAGGGTTCTCGACACCGTAGACATGCTTAGCAAACATAGCACCCATGACCGCATAGACCACCAGATGCTCTGGTTTGGCTTCAGGGTTAGCACCAGCATCGAGTAGATTACAGATACCGTATTCATTTGGCATAGGAGAGGCGATACCTGCTCGCTCTACGCCCTTCAGAGTTCTCAGCTTCAGTGTCGCGGCAGCTACTGCTGCACCAGTATTACCAGCGCTTACTAGAGCGTCTGCTTTACCGTCTTTCACCAGACCAGCAGCTACGGAAATAGATGAATCTCTTTTAGAGCGTAGTGTCTTAGCACCACTCTCATGCATTTCTACCACTTGAGAAGCATGTACGATGACAGCTCTCTTATCAGTAAGATTATTCTTCTCGCATTCAGTTTTTAGAGTTTCTTCATCTCCTACTAAGTAAATGGTCTGAATCTGCGGATAGAGCGCAAGAGCCTCGCGAGCTCCTTCTATATTCACTAAAGGGGCATTATCACCACCCATTGCATCCAATGCTATTTTCATAAATCTATACTAACTTGATGGAAATTAAATCCTATTAAAAAATCTGTCTAAATAACTCTATTCCACTACACAAAAAACGAGCGACGGACAAAATGCCATCGCTTCGTTTATTAGAAAGAGGAAATAATTCGCTGATTAGAGCGCATCAACGTCAAGAATCTGACGCTCACGATAGTAGCCACATGATGGGCATGCAATGTGTCCAGGAATACGAGTATCGCACTCAGGACAAGTTTTAAGAAGTGGTGCTCTCCATCTGTTTGCGCCACGACGCATTTTTTGCTTCATTTTTGAGGTTCTACGCTTAGGTACTGCCATAATAATTGTGCCGATATTCGGCGGTTAATTGTTGTCTTTAAATTGATTGAATCCGTCTAAAGCTGACCATCGGTCATCACTCTTGCTCGGGGGCGCATCTGTTACACTATCTTCGACTGGTTTGTCCAGTGCTAAATAGCGTTCATCAAGCTCACATTCTTCAGGATCGTCACCTTCATCGCATCTAGGATAGGCTGGGAAATTTATAAGTAGCTCTTCACGCAAGTGTTCCGTAGCGTTCACGCTCCCTCCCACGATTTCGATACCGATTCCGACTTCTTCTAAAATAATTGTTTTTTTAAAAAATTTATTTGTTCGCACACACTTAAAATTGAAGGGCGCTGCGAGATATCCACGTAAAATAAGCTCATCATCAAAGCGCTGAACATAAAGATCATACTCTAATCCACCCAGCGGTTTCGCATCATTATCAGGCAGGCCAAAGACCTTATGGTCTAGCTCTCCTGAGTATGCCTTCCCCTCTTCTGGCAGATATGCCAGCTCTATGATTAATTCTTCACTCATGGCTTATACGTAATTCCTATCGTAGGATTCGTCAAGTGTAGCGAATACTTAAATCAACTGTAACAAGTTTTTTATAAAGACTTAGCTTGAGGAAAAACCCGATAAGTCTACTATAGGGCATCAATATATTAAACCCATGAAAAAACTATTCACCACCCTTTCCATCTTCGCACTCTCAGTAATAAGCTCCAAAGCTGATATATTGACTACAGTTAAAATTCCAAACTGGCAATCCTACCATATGACTTCAAAAAGTAAAAACCATGGTATAGGAGTTCTCCAAGATGGATCAATAGAACTCTTTTTCCTAAAGCGCGGTGAGAAGCTCAATCTCAATAAACCTGTAGAGCTAAAGCTCAAGATAGAACGTAGGACAAAAAATGGCACAAAGTGGACCACAAAAAGCGTAAAGAAAGATGGCTTCACCAATGTCCAGAAGGCAGCAGAGAATCCTGAAAAGCTTAGCCTATTTGGTAAAATCACTGGAGGTATAGAGTTTAAAATTGACTACACATTTACAGATAAAGGTGTAATGATGAAAGCAGGATTCGTGGGTGAGCCTTTAGATGCAAAAACCGCCGACTACCGAATCAGTGTAGTGAGTGATGTTGAAGAATTAGTCACCGTGAGCAAAGATGAAGAAAACGACATTAAAAAGATCAAAAGTAAAACACGTGGTAGCGATCTGCGCATAGAAACGCGTAGAGGTAAACCTACTAAGATAAGATTCTACGAACCCATAGAGGTAGAAACACTAGCCAAAGATGAAATCGTATCCATCGAACTTAAAGCTGATAAGATAGGACGTAAAAGTCTCGTCTGGAGCTTGGCTAACAGCAAGCTTGGCAGCTTGAAAATCGAACCAGATGCCGACAACAAAATGCCCTATGATGGCTTCAAAGTAAGCACCATTCTCCTAGACGAAACAGGGAATATTCAAAGTGAAGGTATTTTATTAGAATATAAATAGATATTTATTTCCCGCCGTACATCTTAGCTAGATCTAGCAGATCAGTTTTGTGGGGAACCTCTGCATCAGCAATTGCTTGCTTTTGTAATGTGGTTATCTCCTTGATACCAGCTTCAGAAAGATCGAGCATCGCGTTCATTTCATCTCTGGAAAAAGTAGCTTCTTCTCCTGCCCCTTGGATCTCCACGAACTCTAGATCCTCAGTCATCACGACATTGAAGTCCACATCAGCATCTCTGTCTTCAGGATAGTTGAGGTCAAGCACAGGTGTCTTTTCATAGACGCCAGCGCTGACTGCAGCGATTAGCTTCTTCATTGGTGATTGTTTTATCTTACCAGAGGCTATCAGCTTATTAAGCGCTATAGCCACCGCTACAGCACCACCAGTGATGGATGCAGTACGTGTGCCACCATCAGCCTGAAGCACATCACAATCGATCCAGAGCGTGCGGTGACCTAGCATCTTAAGATCTACCACAGCACGGAGCGAGCGACCTATGAGACGCTGAATCTCAGATGAGCGTCCATCTAGCTTACCTTGAGAAATATCACGGCGTTTTCTGTCTAGAGTGGAGTAAGGAAGCATAGAATACTCAGCAGTGAGCCAGCCACCCTTGATTTTCTGGTACTTCATCCACCCCGGGATATTCTCCTCGATCGTGCAGGCACATATAACGCGTGTATTCCCAAAGGATACTAACACCGAGCCACTAGCATGTGGAGCTACGTTAGGAGTGAAAGAGATAGGGCGGAGTTGATTGGTTTCGCGTTCGTCTGGTCTGGTCATATTGCTTAGTAAATTTGTTATTGAGTAAATTAGTTTCGTTCTAGTGCTAGCATGAATTCATGCAGCTTTGCTTGTAATAGCTCTTTCTCAGGTAGCTGAGTTTTGTATTGAGAAATCATTGTGGGAGATAGTGAGCGTCCCATCGCATGCTCCACGACTTCATCATCTTTCGTAGCACATAGCAATAGCCCAGTTCGCAGTCTCTACTTTGTCGCTAATGATCTTCCCGACCTGGCAATAGAGCTCAGTCAGCTCAGTATTCACTGCTTGGAGAGCACGTCCGTTACGCTCAGTGATTAACTCAGCAATTAAGCTGAATGTTGATTCATCTGGAATATGTTTGGGTAGTTCTGGCACAATAAATTTTCTTACTAAACCCTCTCTAGCAGCACACCAGCCTCCGTGTGATGAGTGAATGGAAACTGATCGAACATCGCAAAGCGAGTGATTTTGTGCGTCTTGGTGAGGGTCTGTAGATTGTCTTTTAGTGAGTCTGGATTACAGGAAATGTAAACAATTCGATCATACGCTTGCACCATAGCAACTGACTTTTCATCCATACCCGCACGTGGTGGGTCTACGAAGATCGTCTTGAAATGGTATTCAGAGAGGTCGACTTCCTGTTGCCTTAATCTACTAAAACTACGCTCATCATTAATAGCTTCGGTAATCTCTTCTGCAGATAAACGCGCTATCTTAAGATTTGGCACCTTATTCTCAGCGATATTAAACTGTGCAGAATCTACCGATGGCTTAGCAACTTCAGTAGCCAACACTTGGCGGAAGTTTGGCGCTAGAGCGATAGAGAAATTACCGTTGCCACAATACAGCTCTAGAAGATCTGAATCTTGAGAATTTAGAGTGCAGTCAATCGCCCACTCCAGCATCTTAGTCGCTACAGTGGCATTGGGCTGAGTAAAGGAATTTTCCACCTGCATATAGCGTATTTCCTTATCATTCGGATAGAGTTTCTCGATCACATGCTCGTGATCTAGCACGATTTTCTGCTTACGTGCTCTTCCTATAACATGTAGATTAAAGCCGTCATCAATGAGTTCTTGCTTGAGTTCCCTAACCGCCTCAACCCACTCATCATCCAGCTGACGGTGATAGAGTAATGACACTAACATTTCTCCACTAAGTGTAGAAAGAAAATCAATCTGGAAAATACGTCTGCGTAAAACCTCAGAGTGCTTAACTTTTTCTATGAGTATAGGCATTAATCGATTAATCAGCTCAGAAGCCACGGGGAATTTCTCTACTTTGTAGCGTTCCTTCGTAGCTTGATCGAACATGATATAGTAAAGATCCTCCTCATCATGCCACACCCGAAACTCAGCTCGCATCCTATAATGCTCAGGTGGAGAGCGAAATACCTCTAGCTCTGGAAGCTCACCAAATGAGCTAAATAACTCCTGGAGAGATGCTGATTTTTGATCGAGTTGTGTTTGATAATCCTTGTTCATCTTAATAGTCTGAACGCTAAACAGATTACCGTAGAAATTACAGAAATTTATCGTTTAGTAGAATCTAGGAAAGTGTTATGTTCTAGCAATGAATAAGGAAATAATTATGGCACTAGTTGCTGGCATCATTGTGGGAGTGGTATTCAAAGCTCTAAAGCTACCTCTTCCAGCCCCACCCGTCCTGGCTGGTATAATGGGTATTCTAGGCATCTACCTAGGTGGTATGGGCTATGACTGGATGCTCACTAAATTTTAAACACATCTCAATAATATGACGCCTCATATCGAAGCGAAAGAAGGAGACTTTGCAGAAAGCATCCTACTCCCAGGGGATCCACTCAGGGCGAAATTCATCGCAGATAATTTCCTGACCGATGTAAGACAAATCAATAGCGTGCGCAATATGCTCGGCTACACAGGCAACTATAATGGCAAGGAAGTTTCCGTCATGGGCACAGGCATGGGTATTCCATCCATGACCATTTATGTGACCGAGTTAGTGAAATTCTACGGCGTTAAAAACCTCATTCGGGTAGGAAGCTGCGGTGCGGTGAGCGATGATGTTAAGGTGCGTGACTTAGTTTTAGCTGTAGGCGCCGCTACAGACTCTGGAGTTAATCGTGCGCGCTTCGGCGGTATGGATTTCTCCGCCACAGCAGACTTCGGACTACTCAGCAGTGCTGCAAATATTGCAGCTCAAAAGGGTCTAGAAATCAAGACTGGCAATATCTTCTCAGCCGATCTTTTCTACCATCCAGACGAGAAAATGCTAGAGACCCTCTCCACCATGAATATCCTAGCAGTAGAAATGGAAGCCGCAGGACTCTACGGAATCGCCGCAGAATATCACAAACTAGGAGTCAAAGCCTTAGCCATCTGCACAGTCTCGGATCATATCAAAACAGGGGAAGCACTACCGCCAGAAGAACGGCAGTCGTCATTTAGTGACATGATGGAAGTGGCTTTAGGGTGTATTTAAATCTTCAGATTCCTATGAGCCTCTTACTGTAGTTATTTGTCTCAATACGGTTAGAGTAGCATTTCACGATCGAGAATGGTGCTTATTTTTCGTTCCTAACCATGTCTCTGGAGTTGGTGTAATGGTAGCCTTTGTGGACTCCGTAATTGCCTTTATAGTTGTTGTCATTCATGTAGGCGACTACGTTTGGAAAACTAGTAATGAGGTATCCTACAACATAAGCAGTACGAAAAACATTTATTTTTCAGTGGCTAGATTTAGAAAAATGAGTAAGTTTTTATAGTAATGGGACTTGGTAATATTGTACGTTTTATGAAGGACAGGTATGTGACACCTGAACGTGATTTTGTAGCAGAAGATTATCGTCATTCGGACTTTGGGCGGATGTATGGCTGGTGGGTGCTCCTAGATGGTATCCGTGTGGCTTCACTAGAGTATCGTTGCTATTTAGAAGAACCAGTGCACATGTATGCGGTGACTGCTTTACACGAGACATTTTTCCGTATAGATCTAGATCCTGAGAAATGGGCTAGCCCTAAGCTTTCTGTTCAGAGTCAGTATGCTATGGACTATAGCCAACAAGGTCTCCAAATGGCAGCGGTGGGTGATGAACTAATCGTAGTACAGAATCTCTATGTCCCTGAAAATTATTATGCCCAAAAGCATCGCAGCGTGACTGATCTGCACGAGAAATTACTCGCAAAAGCAGAGAGGAATACCGATCGGGAGAATGATCAGCAAGTTAACCAAGTCTTGGAAGATTCAGACGAAATTAATAAAGCAGAACTTACTTCCGTAGCAGCTGAAAATTCTAAGGATAGGATATTAGGCTAGAAATTATATATTTACGAGCATTCACTAGAGGCTGATGTTTTCTAGCTATCTATTTATCATCTCTTCTCCACTATACTTGAGTAGGTAAGCTAATTTAGGTAATGACTGGAATAAGAAAGTTGATATGGATCAGTCGTACTAGCTGATGTGAAACCATCAAGGGTGGAAATTGTGAAATGTAAGATCATGTTACCGATCATATTTGCTAGAGCTGACTAAATAATTATAGCCTAAAGAGTCCGCCGCCTTTTCTACCTATGAGAACAAATGCACCTGCTATCGCTACTGCTAAGAAGACCATCGCCCATACTCCGAGTGCGGCTGCTATTTCATGTCCATTTCTCAATGTGCTAAGTAGTGCATAGATTGCCTTAGTTACTGGATAGTGATCCACTTGCTGGGCTAGGATGAGACTATCTGAGACTTCTAACATGGCAAAAGCGAATGCTAGGATAGCTCCTGCTGTAACACTGGCACCGATGAGTGGTAGAGCGATACGCTTGAAAGTCCTACGTGGGCTAGCACCCATAGATTGCGCAGCTTCTTCTAGCACAGGATCACTCTGTTGGAGTCCTGCAACAGCCGCTCTCACAACGTAAGGTAATCTTCTCACGGCATAAGCTAAGATAAGAAGGAATAGTGGTCCTCCACCTCCCATTTCTACGATCCAGCTGAATGGACCACCGACGTCACTTAGAGCACGGTAACCAAATGCCAGAACGAGTCCAGGAACTGCTAGCGGAAGCATCATGAGAGCATCTATGACATTACGCCCCCAGATCTTACTGCGGACAATTACCCATGCGATGGCAACACCGAGAATCACATCTAGTAATGTAGCACCGAGTGAGTAGATGAGACTGTTTTTTATGCTGCTCATCACCATTGGATGACCGAGTCCATCAGTATAGTGCTGACTGGTCATACTTTCTGGAAAAATAGTGCCATACCAATCTCCTGATACGGAAAGGAACAAAACGCCGAAATGCGGAACCGCAGCGATCAGAAATACCATCATAAAGCCAGATGCCATCAGCCAGCCTTGCCATCCTGTTAGCGATTTCTGCGCATAACGAGCCTTAGGTCGCGGAGTGGATCCAAGATTGTTTTTGCCAAAGATCAGCTTACTGACACCGAACACCACAACAGAGATCAAGAGCATAACTGCAACAAGTGCATAAGGTGTAGGGTTATTATTAAGGTCTTTAATACCATCATAGATCTGCACGGGGGCAACTTTATGATAATCGAATACTAACGGCACACCTAGCTCTGTAAATGACCAGATAAATACGATAGATGCCCCTGCGAAGACACCTGGCATACAGAGTGGCAGAGTGATTTTCTTAAAGCGTTTCCATGGGGAGGCGCCAAGGTTCTGAGCGGCTTGCTCCATTGCAGGATCGAGTTTGTTTAGAGCGGCTAAGATATTGATAAATAGAATAGGATAAAGGTGCAGGGCATTCATTAGAACAACTCCCCAGAACTTACTCTGTCCCATCCAGTCAGTAGGATCTCCAGCATCCATGAAGCCGATATCAGTGAGAAAGGCATTCAGTGCACCTTCAACACCAAGGATATGTTTCACACCCACAGCACCCACGAATGGAGGTAGCACGAGAGGTGCAAGAATCAGGATATTAAGCCATTTCTTACCAGGGAAAATCCAGCGGTATGAAGCGAGAGCTAGCGGCAGGGCGATGATGAAAGTAACGAACGTACTAGTAATCCCGAGACAGAAAGCATTCCACATACCTTCGAGATAATTCGGGTTCATAAAGATATTCAGCAAGTAGTCCCATGTGAATCCGCCATCCGCATCTTGGAAAGCTACTTTGAGGATCTCGAATACAGGGTAGACGAAGAAATAGCCAAAGAAGACTGTGACCAAGATGGTGATGATTGTCGCTTTTTTACTATTCATTCTCTAAGTCTTTCTCTGCACGTTTAAGAGCATCCGAGTATTGTCTCCGGAAGATGGCTGCTAGATCATTGAATCGATCTGCTGCGAAGAGTGTGCGCTTTTGGCGTTCCACATTAGAGCCCTTGCGTCTGTTATCTAGTAGTGACCTGAGTTCTTCAGTCTTCTTGTATGAGAAGAGGGCCACGTCATTGAACCGCTTCAGAGCATCTGGTTTCATACGGCCATTAGCATCCAAGTTCTCTATCAATGCTTGCCAAGCGTTAGTAAGCTCATCGTGGGTATCGATACACATCACTCGGATCTCCTCACGCATCGCCTCGAAGAGATCTCCAGTGATCGACTCATCATAGATCAGCCCATCCGTTCGTTCATAAGGATTCTGATCAGCATCAGTAAAGTCTTTTAAATTCTCTGAAGTATAGACATCTGGCCTGATTGGGAGTCTACGGAGTGCGCTATATTTAGGACCATTTTTTGTGCCTGGCTTCTTATTCCATAGTAACTGCGCCTCCTTAGTAAGCAGAAATTCTACAAATCCCTGAGCGACTTCAGGCTGGAGAGCACCACGAAATACAGCCACGGGATCTACTCCTGTGCTAGTGCCCCCTTTTGGAGAAATCCATACTAGCCTGCTAGTGCCATCCCCTTTCTTTAGCTTCTCATTATAAGTGCGTCCGTAGAAATCAATACACATCCCAGCCACCGCATCGCCCTGTGCGACATCGTGCGGAATCTTAGTAGCGCTGTCGGTAAAGTAACGTGCATTAGCAGATATTTTCTGTATCAGCTGCATCCCTTTTTTCCATCCCTCACGGATACAACGGTTACGAAGATCTTGCGCAGTCTCACCTGGCTGCCTATTAGAAACAGCGATTTCTATAGCGATTTTCTGCTGTATCAGCATTTCAAAAGCTCGTGCAGCACTCCCACTCTTTGTCGGGTCAGCTAGTGCTAATTTACCAAAATATTTAGGATCAGCTAGATCATCCCAGCTAGTAGGAGTTTTTACTCCAATACGCTTAATACCGTCCGTATTATAGCAGATACCGAACTCGCTCATACAGACACCAATCCAGCGTTGATTATCGCCATAGCAGCGCTCCCCGCTGAATCTTTTCTGAATCCCGTTATCGCCAAACCATTCCTTGCGAGTCTCAAAGACATCTAACTTCACTAGCCGCTCCTTAGCCGCCAATTTCTTAAATAAATAATCTCCACCACCGAACATTACATCCACCCTTATGCCTTCTTCGCCTCTCTCCTCAGATCTCTTGAAGTCTCCTTCTAGAACCATACGTATCTCGCTCGTTCCACCTGGCGTGCGCCAGTCTACGAACACTTTCTTACTAGTCTTATCCTGCCAATATTTAGAAAATGCTTCGCCGAATTCAGCACGGATCGTCGCATTATGCGGAGTCATCACGACTAATCTCATATCTTCATCACCCGATGCCACCGACTCGCTTCGCTGCAATAGCAGGGGAGCTACAGCTACGAAGATCAGTGCTAGTATAAGCTGCACTTCCTTTTTCTTCAGATTATTGATGATAAATTCCTTCATTACGGCTTCAGGATCACTACGTCATTCTGGCGGGCGGTTAGATGGACTTGGGCGCCTGGATCAATCAGATTGCGTGGGTTCATCACAGTAACTTGGAGATAGATACCTTCTTGGCTTCGCACTAGATATTGGATTGTTGCACCTTGGTAAACACGTTCTAGAACCTTGCCACTGACCTGATTAATCACGTCACCACTGTCATCGAATTTGACTACCTCTGGTCGCATTGATGCGATTACTTTATCACCGACAGTAGGTTTCCAGCTCTTGTCAGTCACCGTTCCCTGGAGGATTTCTCCAGCCTTGGAAATAGCTCTAACCACGTAGCTTTCCTCAGTATCGCGCACGATCCAGTCCACCTTGCCACTGATCATATTCGTCTCACCCATGAATGAAGCGACATGCTTCGACTGGGGCCATCTGTAAATATCTTCCGGTGTGCCGATCTGCTCGACCTTACCGTTATTCATCACTGCGATCTTATCTGCTACACTGAGAGCTTCCTCCTGATCATGAGTAACATACACAGCAGTGAGTTTATACTCCTTAACAATTCTGCGGATTTCCCCACGCATCTCCATCCGGAGTTGGGCATCAAGGTTAGAAAGCGGTTCGTCTAGAAGTAGACATTTAGGACGAACTACTAGCGCACGAGCCAGAGCCACTCGCTGTTGTTGACCTCCAGAAAGTTGGTCGATTCGTCTGTCTTCATAGCCTTCCAGTCGCACACCCTTTAGTGCCTCTATGGTTCTGTCAACGAGTTCGTCTCCATCAATACCACGTTCTTCTAAGCCGAATGCTACATTCTCAGCTACTGTCATATGCGGCCATAGAGCGTAGGACTGAAACATCATGGCCGCCTCACGCTTATGAGTTGGGACAGTAGTGACATTTCTCTCACCGAAATAGATACGCCCGCTATCAGGTTTTTCCAAACCAGCGATCATTCGTAGAAGAGTAGTCTTACCGCAACCACTAGCGCCGAGGAGGAAAAATAAATCACCTTCAGGCACAGTCAGGCTCACCTCATTGAGCGCCACGACATCTTTACCGAAGCTCTTATTTACCTTATCTATACGAATCGCATCCATGTAAAAGAGTTATAGGCACAATCGTAAAAAAGAATCAACCCCTCTACGTGAACAAATGGAAATAAGGATGCTTAAGAGACAGGTAAAAGTCCTCATCTGGAATGATAGATGTAAATATTGATAGCCTTGCTAACTAGGGTTTCTAGCACTGAGTTCTCATCTTATCTCAGATTTAAGATAGGGGTAAAACCAAAAGACCGCCAAGTCGTAAGACATGGCGGTCAATAAATGGTCGGGGAGACAGGATTCGAACCTGCGACATCGGCGTCCCAAACGCCGCGCTCTACCAAGCTGAGCTACTCCCCGATCTAGTCGGTAAGATGAATCTCGTATTGAGAGTCACCTTCTTGGTGCGGGCGGAGACTCATACAAAGTGACGAATTAATCAAGCTATCTTTTTAAAATAATGCACTTTTCTTTAAGATAGTTCCTAATGAACCAAATTTTCCAGCATTTGGCCATATTTGACATAGCTTTGGTAGCACTGTTCCCAGTCTACTTCGTCCGCTTTCGCATGGAAGACAGTTGCGACGTGAGGCTCGATAGCGATGAAGCCAGTGTAGTTGTCCTTCTTCAGCTCAGAGATGATTGCTTGCACATGGCTCTGACCTTCTCCAGGATAGGTGTAAACTGGCTCTACGTCTGCTGTTACAGGATTGATACAATCTTTCACATGCACATGTATGACATTCTCTTTCACAGCATTGAAGAACTCTAAGCTATCTTGCCAAGGGAATGTCCCGTCACTACTTGGCTTAGAGCGGTCGTGTTGGAAAGTTGGGTTGCCAGTGTCGAAGATGAGCTTCATATCAGGGACTTCCTCAATGAGACGAAGTGTGTGCTCTGCTGAGAAGCCACCCCAATTCATACAGTTCTCGTGCGCAGTGATGAGCCCGGCATCAGTGAATCTCTGAGTGATCTCTCTAAGTCTGCGAAAGCGTTCTTGCTCTTGCTGGTCTTGTCCCCATGGCTCTTGTGCATAGGACATGACACGGACGATCTCTGTGCCGAGGCGCTTCATCCTAGGAATGCTTCGCTCTACTTCGGCTAGGGTGATATCAAAATCAGTGGTAATAGACTTTGCCCAAGTTCCGATCAGTGATCCAAACTCTGCGATGCGAATTCCCGCATCCTTTAGCTGTGCTTCAGCGGTATCAAAAGCTTCATCACTAAGGTCGTGAATGTTCTTACCATCAATTCCGCGAGCGGAAATGTAGTCCCAGCCGAGTTCTTGGGTGGCTTTGATCTGTGTGGCTAGGTCAGCCCCAGCTTCGTCTGCGAATCCTGTTAGTATCATGGTTTAGAAAGTTTATTTTATTTTACATCTACCCACTTGCCGTCGTTCTTAGCGCTTTCATAGATAGCGGTGATGACTGCTACTGCTTTTCTGGCTTCGAGACAGTCTACAGATGGTCGGCGACCTTCTTTGATGGCGCTGACTACTTCTTCAAAGTTTCTCTGGTGACCAGTGAAGTTGATGGCGTTTGGATCGTTGGCTCCTAGACCTACTGCGTCATCGCTAGCCATTAGGTTAGCATGGACGTATTTGTCTTCTGGGGCTGGATTCTTGAAGTCCCAGACTTTAAAGTGTTCGTCTGCTAGGAAGGCGCTGCCCTCACTACCGCAGATGTTTACTTCTGCTGGATGACCAGTGGATGACCAGCATGAAGTAGAGCCCTGGACGATGCCTTTGGCGCCATTTTCAAACTCTAATAGGGCTACGGCTGTGTCCTCTACTTCAATGTTCTCGTGAGTGAGTAGTCCCATAGATGCAGTGACTCTTTTCACTGGTCCGACTGTGTGGACGAGTTGGTCAATGATGTGGATGGACTGGTTCATTAATGCGCCGCCTCCATCGAGAGCCCATGTGCCTCTCCAGCCAGCAGAGTCGTAGTATTCTTGGGTGCGATACCATTTGATAGATGCTTCTACGAGTGTGAGTGTGCCGAAGCGTCCCTTGTCCACAGCGTCCTTGAGGACTACTACAGATTCGTTGAATCTACGGTTGAGAATAGCGGCAAGAGTTACTTTATTACTGTCAGCTGCTTCGATCATCGGATCGATTTTCTCTATTGTGACCTCTAGTGGCTTTTCACAGATGACGTGCTTACCAGCATTGATACCAGCGAGAGCAGGTTCCATGTGTGTGCCAGATGGAGTGCCAATGGTGATGATCTCTAGCTCAGGATCAGCTAGGAACTCTTCTATTGTGTCATATGTTTTAATACCATTTTCCTTGGCAAACTCATTGGATCGTTCTGAGTTTCTGTCGTAGCATGAATGTAGTGAACTACCTTCCATTGCTTCGATCGCCTTTGCGTGAAAGTTAGCGATCATTCCTGTTCCTACTATTCCGAATTTCATAATTATTTGTGTTAGAGATTGTTAATTAGGCGATTTTATTACGCTTCATGAACCCTGAGATACCTATGACTGCTAGCGCGGCTAGACCTATCATTCCTATGATTCCTGGAGTTCCTTTTGAGTTGAGTGCCCAGATAGATGCAAATGTAGCCACACCAGCTGAGGTGAACATGAGTGCATTGATGAGACCTCTGCGTTTAGGAAGTTGGTCGCCAAGTGCTGATCTAGAGTTCATTAATAATAAGAAGCCTAGGTAAGCTATCGGTAGCAATGTGGTAGCGATAATTGAGGCAGGGATCTGCATCGCAGCCTTAGCGTCTCCGCTCCATAGATAAGGTGAGAAGAAGCCTGCTACGGCTGGCATCATAGCACCGAGGATGAAGTATTTCGCATTTCCGACCTTATTGAATGCTTCACTAATTGCGTAGCCATTCATCATCATGTGGACAAGTAGTGTAGAGATAGCCATGGCTAGAACTCCTATTCCGAAGATCTTCTGTGAGTTTTCTCCGAGGAATGGCTCTAGAGAAGCTGCTAAGTTTTTAGCCCCTCTGTTAGAGAGCATCGCTGCGAGTTGTTTTTCTTCTAATGGGAGAGCTTCTCTGAGTTGACCTTTAGCTGCGCCATCTAGTGTTGCGAAGTCTTTGTTAGAGGAAGAAAGTTTGGTGTCTACGACTTTATAATAAGCGTTTTCCATACCTGGGAGTGGCTTGCCATCAGCGGAGATCATATCCGCATGTTTAGCGTGGAATGATGCTGCAGAGGCGATCACTAGTGCAGAAGCTCCGAGGATAAATGGAACGAAGAGTCCGAGTAGTAGATCATATCGTGAGAGTTCACGGTGTGGCTTACCCCAGCCTTTTTTCTTGAGTGAATAAGGGAGTAGGAAAGTCATGTTGATACCCACCGCTGTTCCGAAGGCAGCAATGATTTTTCCACGTTGTTCACCTGTGACGTATTCTGTCCAGTAACTAGCGTTATCACCTGTAGTGGCGATGGCAGCTGCGATCTGATCCGTAGGTCTAAATAGAGCTGTGAAGTCTGGGATGAGTCCTGAGAAAAGGCTGCTCCACTGAACAGCTCCCTTTGAGATGAGGATGACCACTACAGCCATGAAACAGATGACGATGATTCCTACAAGAACCTTGAGGATGTTGTCGATCAGAGCTGCCGCTCTTGTATTCTTCTGTGAAATACAGATAAGCGCCATTGCTATAATAAAGAGTGATCCTGTGATGACGTAAGGTCCAGGAGTGAAGCCGAGATTATCCTCAATAGCACCTCGGCCGAGTGAGAACTGGGCGGCACAGAAGACCGTGTCAGCAATTACTGTGGCAATGAGCCATCCCCAAGCCAGAGTGGGTGAAACTTTCTTCTCCATCACACGGAATGGGCGTTCTTCACATGAGAGTGTCACGTAAGAGATGGCTGCTAGCATGATGATACCACAGAGCATGGCGAGTGGCTGCAGCCAGAGGAATTCATATCCACCGATAACACCGAGGTAGAGTGCACCAACGAGTGAACCACCTCCCAGAGTTACTGCTGCCTGAACCCAACCAGGACCTGACATTTTCCCATAGATTCCGAGCTTTGTGAGTAAGCCACCATTTCGGGCTTTTTCGAGTTGTGAGTGATTATTCATAAATTTTATTTTTGTTAAAGTTTCGTCGTCTCAGACCAATGACTATTGACCTGTGATTATTGACAGCTACGGGCTATATACTCATTGAGTTGAATCCACCGTCTACGATCATTTCATGACCGGTGATGAATCCACCTGCTGTGCTAGATGCTAGTAAGATTGTTGCGCCGATGAGTTCATCTGGGTTACCAAAACGATCCATTGGTGTGTGGCCCATGATGGTCGCTATACGGGATTCATCAAGCACGCTTTTATTTTGTTCAGCAGGGAAGAATCCTGGGACGAGTGTGTTGACGCGGATCTTCTGGTTTGCCCACTCACGTGCAAGGTTTTTGCTGAGGTTATGGACGGCGGCTTTAGAAGCAGAGTAGGAAAAGACGCGGGAGAGAGGATTTAGTCCAGAAATAGATCCTAGGTTAATAATACTGCCTTCAGCATCCTTTTCCAGCCAGTATTTAGCGAAGACCTGACAAGCGACAAGTGTAGCTGTTAGATTGACGTTGATAATATTATTAAACTCTTCAGTGCTTATATCCAGTACTGGAGTTGGTGAGTTAATTCCAGCTCCGTTTACTAAGATATCGACCTTGCCAAATTCCTTTAAAACATCAGCGAGTAACTTGTCTATAGATTCACGTGTGCTGATGTCAGCTGCTATGAAGTGGGCATTACCCCCTATCTGGTCGATACGAGTTTGTGCCTTTTCAGCATTTCTACCAACGAGCACGACAGTAGCACCTGCCTTAGCAAGTCCGCCCGCCATGTGGCTACAGAGTTCTCCTGTGCCACCGATGACGACTGCTACTTTGTTTTCAAGTGAGAATAATTTTTCTAGATAATGCATAATTTTAGAGAGTTAGTTTTTAGTTTCTACGAGCCAGACATTTCTGAAAACTGTAGGATTGCCGTGGTCTTGGAAATTGATGATTCCCTTGGCTAGCTGCTTTTTCTCTGCGCCAGCGCCTGTTCCAGTTTTAAGTTCTACATCGTCATGAATTTTCACTCCGTTGTGTAGGACAGTAAGTCGACCGTTCACCACTTTTTTATCTCCTTCAAATACAGGAGCTGTAAAGTCGATGTCATAGGTTTGCCAAGTAAGAGGAGGCAGCGCCATGTTCAGATCTGCCTGCTTCATTTTGTAGAGACATCCACACCACTGAGTCTTGAGTGACTCTAGTTTAATAGGATACTCTTCAGTGGAATAGTCTAGTGCGAAGGTGTCTAACACCTGGATTTCGTAGTTGTTATAAATGTATATTCCGCTGTTACCCTTGTCCTGGTTACTCGGATTACGTGTAGGCTTGAATGGAAGTCTGAACTCTAAATGCATTTTAAATGAACCCACTTCTTTAGCTGTGGTACCGCCAGCAGGTAAAATCCCATCATTTACCTTTGTAAAGCCAGTAGGCATTGTGAGTGTAGCATTTTCAGGTGCTTTTGCTCCCATTGTAGGGCTTACGTAGTGGGCTTTCTGAGCTGTTTTAAGAAGGGCATCGAGATCTGTTTGGCAGATTTTTTTTGAAATCGCTGGAGACTTATCCCAGCCTCTTCCAGGAAGCCCACCTTTATATGTAGTGACGAGATAGTCCTTGGTTTTTAGAACTGAGACTTGAAAAAATACATTCTTATCATCTGTGCTGTATTCACCGATATATTGGAACTGTGTATTTTCTTTAATAGCTAGCAGAGGGTTAGTCCATGTTGGGACTTCTTCTGTTTCTTTAGCAAGAGTGCTGAGCTGTGTGGATAGTAATAGTAGAGCGAGTAGTTTCATAATGGTTACCAGTTAAAATAGTTCTTAGGGTTGTTGTAGCAGATATCTGCGATGAGTTGGTCCAGTGCTTCTGGTTCGTTTGGCATTTCGCCTGCTTCCGCGGCATCACCGAGGTATTGGCAGAGGAGACGGCGGTAGTATTCGTGGCGAACGTAGGAGGTGAAGGATCTTGAATCAGTAAGCATACCTACAGAGGTGCCAATAGCTCCGAGCGATGTCAGAATATCCATCTGCTCACGGATGCCACGAACATTATCAAGATGCCACCAAGCCGGTCCGTATTGGACGAGGCCTTTGGCTTGCTCGTTCTGGAAATTTTGTAGTGCGCAGCAGATCGGCTCTGATTCTACTGATGAGAGATTATAGACGATTGTCTTGCCAAGATTACCTGCTTCGTTAAGTGCGTTAAGTCCTGCTATCAGGGGAGCAGTTTGTTGGCAAGATCCCATAGTGTCGAAGCCGCTGTCTGGGCCTGTGATGGCGGTCATTGCTTCATTGACTCGGCGTTGTGGTCCTAGGTGAAGCTGCATTGTCCAGCCACGAGCTTTATTCCATTTTGCAATATGATTAAGAGTGTCAAAAGCGGCACTACCTACTGCTGGAACATGAGGCATTCCGTGGTCTGAGAGTCGGCATCCATTTGCATGGAAGTGATCATGTTGCTGCTTGAGAAGAACGAGGTCGTGTGTGTCGGTGTCTTTTACGAAGTCGACTCGGAAGGTGGGTAATACCTTAGTCTTGATGTCAGACTCTGCGATATCGTTATGAGTTGTTAGAGCAGAATCTGGAGCGTCTGTAGTGCACACTAGTTCGACGTTGAAGCTCTCTAGTAGACCTTGCACTGAGAGATCGTCTCGCTCAGAAAGTTGTTTATTAGCTTCGTCCCAGATTGCTTTAGCGTTACCAGCATTGAGAATAAGATCGATACCGAAGACACGCTTTAGTTCTAGGTGCGCCCAGTGATGAACAGGATTGCCCGGAGCTAGTGGCATGATGCTAGCGAAGGCTTCGAACTTTTCCCAAGGGCTGGCATTTCCTGTGATGCGTTCTTCATTTATCCCACATCCACGCATCAGTCTCCACTTGTAATGGTCGTGTTTAAGCCATAGTTCCCAGAGATTTTCGAAACGATGATCATTAAGAATTTCGCCTTGGGGAAGGTGGGTATGGAAGTCAATGATCGGCAAATTTTTTGCCACATCGTGATACAGCCGTTGAGCAGTAGCAGTGGTGAGAAAGACGTTGTCGTGCAAATATTCCATGAGTTTGTTAAATAGTTTTAGTTGGGGTGATTGTGTCGCGTCCGAGTTCTTTAGCAATGTCGTTTAGTTCAGCTAGCTCAGCGTCACTGAAGAGTAGGCCACCAGCAGCCTCTGATCTCTTAGCTGCTTCAGCCTCGAAGTATCCAGGAAGAATCGCTTTCTCGTTACCTTCAGTTAAAATGTTACCGAGCACTTCTTTGATGTTCTCAGATTGTGTTCTGCCTTGAGCGAAATCTCTTCCTGAAAGTGCATCTGGATGGATGATCTGGAAGAAGAATGAGGTCGTGTTTTTTTCGTCATCACTAGGGACTTTACGCCCACGGTGTAGTGGGAGTGAGCCTCCAATGTAGGCGGCTGTGATCTCATTGATCAGAGAAAGCCCGTAGCCCTTGTGCGCTCCGAATGGGAGTAGTGATTTTACTTTATGCGGGTCTTGTGTAGGGTTTCCATCTTCGTCCACGGCGGCAAGTGGTGGGAGAGTTCCGCCCTCACGCTTGAGCTGCTGGACGCGTCCCATAGCTACAGTAGAAGTAGCCCAGTCGATGCAGATAGGGAAGCCTACGGAGTCTACAGTAGGGAATCCCCAGCTGTGTGGATTAGTGCCGAGAGTTGGCGTCTTTCCTAGGAAAGGAACTACCTCAGCGAGAGTAGATGTGCAGTTAGTGTAGGCGATGTAGCCACGCTTTGCTGCCTCAATGACGTAACCTGCTCCCCAGAGATAGTGGAATGCATTGTCCACAGAGACGATACCGATACCGTGGATTTCAGCGAGTTTGATCGCCCGGTCAAAAGCACGTTTAGCGACTGCTTGGCCTAGCTTCTTATTCGCATTCCAGACTTCCGTAGCGGAGAATCTAGATGGTAAAACTTCGACTTCAGCACCAGGAACACATCCGCCAGCTGCTGAGCCGAATAGCTCGTCTAGGTGGAGTGCCTTGAGGGCGTTGTGGGTGTTGTTACCGTGCCATGTAGCAGCTACTGCCATGTCGGCAGCTTCTTGTGCTTCGTCTTGGGCGAACCCACGAGCCATGAAGGCTGCGATGACGAGGGCGTTGTGATCTTTAATTGATACGACGTTCATGATAATTTAGAAATGATGTTGGTGATAATTTGCTCTGGTGAATCTTTGATAGAAATGGTGATTATGTTAGATTCCTCGGATGGATCTTCTAGTGTGTTTAGTTGAGAATCAAGCAGGCTAGATGGCATAAAATGATCTGTGCTGTTAGAACGCTCTATTAGGCGCTCTAGCAATGTTTCCTTGGAGCCATGAAGATAGATGAAGGTGACGTTACCAGCAGTGCTGAGGGTGTCACGGTAAGTTTTCTTTAATGCAGAACAGGCTGTAACTGAGCCTGCTGCAGTATCCTTCATAACACACGCTAATTTTTCTAACCAAGGCTTGCGGTCGTCGTCATTGAGAGCAGTACCGCTAGCCATTTTGTCTACGTTGGCTTGTGGGTGATAGTCATCACCATCGTAGAAAGCGACTCCAAGACTATTAGCCAGTGTCTGACCAATGGTAGATTTACCACAGCCTGAGACCCCCATTACAATGATGTGTTTTGACATATTTACCTGTAATTAGCGGTTAACGATGTTCTCACATGCATCAGGTCCCTGCTCTAGAATGGTGATAATATTCTTAGCAGCAGTTGATGCCATGGCGGCATTAGACTCTGCAGTGTTAGAGCCTACGTGTGGTGTCATGAGAATGTTGTCTAGTGAGCGGAGATCTTTCGCGGCATCTTGTGGTTGGTATGGCTCGGCTTCGAATACATCGAGAGCTGCACCTGCGATCTCTCCGCTGCTGAGAGCATCATAGAGATCGTTTTCACAAACTAGTGCTCCACGAGCTGAGTTTACTAGGATACCTGTGGACTTCATTTTCTTAAGGAATTCTGAATTTACGATGTGCTTAGTAGCGGGAACAACTGCCATGAGGAGGACGATATAGTCTGCCTCTGCAATAGCGGCATCACGATCCTGAGTGTATTTTGTAAATCCGATCTCAGCTTGTTGGTCTGCGAATACGCTTTCATCAACGATGTCCACCCCTGTGACTTCCATTCCGAAGCCGAAGGAAAGCTTGCGGCAGAGATTCTGACCGATTCTACCGAATCCTAGGATAGCGACTTTGCGGCCTCTTAGCTCAACTCCCGGTATAGGGTTCCAGTTTTTAGCTTTGGTATCAGGGTGAAGTGAGTGAAGGTGACGAGCGGTATTACCGATCATCCAGCATGCATGCTCAGCTACTGCATTATCTAGAACGCCTGGTGTGTTCGCTACATGAAGTCCGTTTGCGGTGGCTTTTTGCTTATCCACACTATCGTGACCTACTCCGTAACGAGCGATGACTCCGCCTTTAGGTAGTGCAGTATATAGCTCATTGGTGTAGGGATAAATATCTGCGATGAATGCTTTGGCATTGTTCGCCTTGATCGCCTCAGCGAGTAGTGATTCGCTCTCATCTGTAGGTTGGAAAACGTAGCCAGTCTCTTGCTGAAGTTTTTCAAATGTCGACTGGGCTTTTTTATAGGAAATTTCTGAAACTAAAATGGTGCTCATCCCTTTATCTAAGCGAAATGTTTGATCTATAGCCATATCGCTCAGCGGATGACAACTTTACGTTTCACGACGTGTAATATTGGCGTTGCCCGTGGTTTGAATCTAGTGCTTATTGATTCTATGAATAAAGCGTATCAAGAAATAATCAAACTCTGTGAAGAAGTTTCATTACTAGAAGGCACAGCCTCTGCATTAGATTGGGATCAGGAAACCTACATGCCTTCGAAAAGTCTAGCATTTAGAGCGAAGCAGCTATCTTATCTTTCAGGAAAAATCCATGAGTTGAGCACAGGTGATGGCTTTAAGAAAAAGCTCGAAGCCGCAGAAGCTGCATCAAGGGGAGGAGATGGCCTCACTGTAAAAGCGAACCTCCTTGAGTGGAGACATGGCTTTGATAAATCTAATAAGCTTTCTCAGGAGCTAGTGGAGCGCTCGTCTAAGATTACTACGCTAGCGAAGAATGCGTGGGCTGATGCTCGTGAGAAAAATGAGTTCACTCTATTCGCTCCACACTTAGAGCAGCTATTAGCAATAGCCAAAGAAAAGGCGGAGCTCTGGGGCTATGATGACGAGCCTTATGATGCATTGCTAGGTTGTTATGAGCGTGGTGCTAAGACTGCTGATATCGCTAAAATATTCGGCGAGTTTCAGCCGGAAGTAACCGTGCTAGCACGTAAGGCTGTCGAGAGGTCAACAGCCAACCCAGCGAGAAAACTCACAGGTGATTTCCCGATTGAGAAGCAGCAAATACTTAACCAAGAAGTAGCGGAGTCAATCGGTTTCGACTTTGAGGCGGGGCGTATTGATGCCACCACGCACCCATTCTGTACGACACTAGGACCACAGGATGTGCGTCTAACAACTCGTTACTACGCGCATGATTTTACAGCTAGTCTCTTCGGCGTAATGCATGAGGCTGGACACGGATTATACGAGCAAGGAATCCCAGCAGATCAATTCGGATTACCGAGCGGAAGTGCAGTTTCATTAGGCATCCATGAGTCACAATCACTACTCTGGGAAGCACATGTAGGTCGTTCCCGTGGGTTCTGGAATAAGTGGTTCAGCCGTGTTCAGGAGCTTTTTTCGCAGATGCAAGATTGGTCAGTGGGGGAATTTTTACAGACCATCAATCAGGCAAAATATTCACAAATCCGAGTGGATGCAGACGAGGCAACTTACGATCTACACATCATGCTACGCTTCAACATAGAGCGCGAAATTCTCAACGGAGACATAGCGGTAGCTGATATACCAGCAGCTTGGAATGAACGCTTCGAGAAGATGTTCGGAATGAAGCCAGAGAACGATACAAAGGGATGCTTACAAGACATTCACTGGTCGATGGGAGGGTTAGGCTATTTCCCTACTTACTCATTAGGCAACCTAAACGCATCCCAACTTTTCCACAAAGCATGCGAAGACACCTCTGTAAGAACAGCATTCGATAACGCTGACTACTCACCATTACTAAACTGGATGCGCACTAACATCCACGCTCACGGATCTACTTATTTACCACAAGATCTCATGAAGAAAGCCACTGGAGAAGGAACTAATCCAAAGTATCATCTAGCTCACTTGGAGCGCAGATTCTTGGCTTAGTCATAGTCATAGTGCATAGCTACAGGTCTCATAAGACCTATGCCGAAGCACTGATTTAAAACTGAGCCCCAGTGACTCTCACAAAATACTCAACAGGTAGTTCAGCAAGAGGTTCTTTTAGCTTAGCGAGCTCCTCAGCAGGTCCGTGGACTTCTACTCGGATCATATCGGACATTTCACCCGATACCTCAAGATGTGCGCTGACATTCTCAATGTGCGCTAGCAGAGCACCCGCGTCCACATAGGCTTCGCGGCAGAAAGCTACGTCGCCATTGAGACTAAAGTCATAGTAAAGACAAGTCTTCTCAGTCTGTGTGCTCTCGATGAATTCTGCCATGAGGCTCTTGAAATCATTAACACGACCTTCATTGATTTTAAAATAGGGGTGAATGCTTACTGCTTTGGATAGTTGACTCATAGTAGCTAACAATTACGTAATGACCATCGACCGTCAACAAGTAAGATTTTCAGAATCACTATTTGCACGAAGCGAAAAAGTTTGCATAATATAGCTCATGAAAAAAATCTTTCTCGCTCCAATAGCTGCCTCACTCACAGCCTCCACCATGCTTTTCTCATCCTGTGCGCCAGTGTCTGGTCCTGTGGTAGGAAATGATGGAACAGTCAGCGTAGTGCGCCCCTCAAACACTCTCATGCAGCAGGGACTTAAGGAGTTCGCTACGATTAAAAGTAAAAAAAGAATTTCTAGTAACTCAACCTATAATGCCCAGCTACAACGCGTGGCATCAAAGTTAAAAAAGGTGATCCAGATGCCAGGTGCGCGATGGGAATTTGTAGTGTTCGAAGACTCTACCCCGAACGCATTCGCCTTACCTGGAGGTAAAGTAGGTGTCCACACAGGACTATTTAAAATCACTCAGAATGACGCAGGTCTAGCTGCAGTGGTAGGTCACGAGATCGCACACGTTACTCGTAACCATGCAGGCGGCAGACAGAAGCAAGCCTTAGGTATTGGAGCTGCTGGTCTGATTCTTGATCAAATTGCTAAAAGTAGAGGAGCTAGCAGTGCAGACCGTGTTAAGCTCGGAGCTCTCTACGGTGGTGCAGCTACTGTAGGTGTAGCACTCCCACACTCGCGTAGAGCTGAGCTAGAGGCAGATAAGATAGGAGCTATCTTCATGGCAAAAGCAGGTTACAATCCTAATGAAGCCGTTTCAATGTGGCAGAGATTTGCCGCCTATAAGAATAAGAGCGGAAGCCGTCAGCCAGAGTTTCTCAGTACTCACCCACTAGACAGCACACGTATCAATGCTCTTAAAGCATTTATGCCAACTGCTATGAAAGAATATAATCGTCGCTAAATGATCTTAGCTTAAGTGTTAATGTTAGCGTTAACTTTAGTGTTATGTCAGATGAATTAAACAAGCCTGCTGCTATGCCAATAGTAGCAGAAGGTAACGAAGAAATAACCCTCGGAGCTGGCTGTTTCTGGTGCATAGAGGCAGTCTATAGTCGGCTCGACGGTGTTATTTCATCAACTTCTGGCTACATGGGCGGCACTCGTGAGAACCCAAAATACGAAGACGTAATACAGAGAAACACTGGAGAAGTAGAAGTGGTAAAAGTAGTCTTCGACCCAGAAAGAATCTCTCTTGAAGATATACTCAACTGGTTCTGGCAACTTCACAATCCTACTCAGGTAGACGGTCAAGGTGCCGATAGAGGACCACAATATTTATCCACTATCTTCTACCATTCTGCGGAGCAGAAACTAGTAGTTGAGAACTCAAAGTCTGAAGCACAACTCCAATTTGAAATCCCAATAGCCACCCAACTGAAGAAGGGCTTAAGCTTCTACCCAGCAGAGATCGGACATCAAGATTACTACCGGCTCAATAAAAATAAAAATCCCTATTGCCAAGCAGTCATCACTCCTAAATTAGAGAAGCTGAAGCTAGAGGATAAGCCTAATGTGGTGGCTTAGAGTATTAGAATATTGGAGAAAAACTACTCCCAGAGTCTAAACCCACCTTTAAAGGCGGCTGAGTTATCTACTCTGCGAGCAAATTCGGGAAATGGCTCTAGTATCTTAGCATTACCACCGCCGATGACTACATCACCGGCAACAGTAGCGTCACGGAGTATTTTTATGATCCGATTAGTATGTTTAACCCATTTATCATGACCTAATTTCGCATATCCCTCTTTACCTGTATAGTCTTCAAAACTAAAATCCTTGCGATAAGGGAGATGCCCGCCTTCTAAAGGAATGATCACATTATCAGCAATGAGCGTGGTGCCGAGACCGGTGCCGAGACCGAGGAAAAGCATTTTGCCTCCTTCATAACTGCCATAAGCTTGCATCGCTGCATCATTGATAAGTTTGACAGGCTTACCAAAGGCTTTTGCGAAGTCGAAGCCGATCCAGCCATCCCCTAGATTGACTGGATTTATTAAGATTTCTCCATTTTGGATAGCACATGGACAACCTATTGAAATAACTTCGTAATCCCATTCTTCTGTAGCTTTTATCACTTCGTCTACTACATCCTGCGGAGTCATATCTGCGTGTGAAGGGATTTTGATACGTTTCTCCTCACCAGTGGCGATAATCTTAATATTAGAACCGCCCACATCAATGACGAGGATAGTTTTCTTTACTGATTTAGCTACCATAAATTGGATTTTAATGTGAATATAGGATTACTGCAATGGATTTTATTTGAGAGCTATAAAGGCTGTGAATATTTCACTCTTTACTTTCCAGTGGTAGAAGGATTTATTCGGTTGAACTTACCCCTCTTCCATTTCTGATGAAACAATCTATTTTACTTACTTTCTTATCTTTAAGCCTGCTAGCGAATGCTCAGGTAACGCCGCCACTAGCTCCAGCTGAACCTGTAGAGCCTTCTGTGCCTGCTGTCGAAGAGCCTAAAGTAGAAGTTCCTGGTGACTCTGCAGAAGAAGAGCAGAAAGAAATCCCGAAAGCTATTCCTGTAGAAGAAGAGCCATTTATTCCATTGGGTGGAATGGCTCAACTCACTGAGCAGGCTGACATCGACCTATTCACTAAAGGTAAGAATATAGGCCACGTGCAGAATAACCCAAAACTAAAATTCCGCAGATTAGTGCAGCGCACGATCATGCCTACTGAGCCATTTTCTAAAGCAGGAGCTGTGCTTACTTTTGATGACCAGCTCGTATCAGATTCTTCTAAGATGAGTAGCGCTATAGAGATAGGCAAAGACCTCGCTCCACTGAATGCACGTGCGATATTCTTTGCAAATGTCAACGGCGTATCTGGCACGAATGTCTATCACATTCTTAGAAAGAAAATTTCTAATGATGCGAAGAAGAAGCTAGTCAAAGACTTATTCGCCGAGAAGAAAGAAGAATTCGTCTCCACGATGCGTTCACTGATCAAAATTCAAGGACCAGCGGATGCAGACGGAAATCGCGAATACATCTGTGAGGTTTTCAATCACACCGCCTTCCACCAAGACATGAGCACACTAAAGAAAGGGACGATACGCTATGATGTCTGCATCATGGGCATCGACTTTATCGAGGTCTGTATAGATGAAGCATACGCCGCCGAACGTCCAGGCTGGGAGCGTGCCAGATACTTTCGTTTTCCATTCCTCCACACTCCTAAGGATAGCGCTACTAAGGCTGATCTAAATAAGAAATTTACCGAACTAGGGCTCATCTCAGTAGGTGAAACTCAAGACTCAAAGGACTTCATAAACTACAGCGCAAACACTGCCTATAAATCATTAGCTGCAGCTAAAAGACATAAGCGCTATACGCCGAAATATGGTGTCTACGGTGTTGCGGATAAGCCAGTGGCACTCTTCCATATCAAAACCTGGAAAAAGATTAAATCAGGCGTCATTAAGGCGATCAAAGAAAAATAAACTATCATGAAAAAACTAACTATCACACTTCTCTCCCTCGCATTCATAGGATTACTGAACTCATGCGCTGTCGTCACAGTACCACTCAAGGTCGCAGGTAAAGCAGCCACTACAACTGTAGGAGTAGCAGGTAAAGTAGCAGGTGCAGGACTAGGAGCAGTGACTCCTAACCGAGGTCATTCTGGCGAATAATGATACTCTGATTTTAGGATGTATTTGCAGTCTAATCGGAATTATCACTCCGTTTTTGAGTGGATTTCTTGTTGTATCTCAAAAGCGGACAAAATAAAAAATCAGGCATTTAAAATGATCTGTATCTGAGATTGTCAGAGAGCAATTTCTGGCTAAGGTAGAGGCACACCTACCATGTCTGATTCATTTGTTCATCTCCACGTTCACACAGAATATTCTGTAAAAGATTCTATCGTAAGGATCGGCGATCTTGTGAAGAAAGCTGCAGGACTAAATATGCCTGCAGTCGCGATGACGGATCATGGAAATCTCTTCGGTACGGTAAATTTTTACCAGAAGATGACGAAGGCTGGAGTCAAGCCGATCTTGGGATCCGAAATCTACCTTGCGCCTTCTGATCTGAATCAGAAAAAAGACTTTCCAGGGCGTAAACGCTCTACCCACCTTACCTTGTTGGCGAAAGATACTACTGGCTGGAATAACCTTACTAAACTGATTTCAGTGGGTCATCTAGATGGGGAATATTTAGGCGAGCCTCGTGTCGATAGGGAAGCTCTCCGTAGATTTTCTGAAGGCGTTATCTGTCTTAGTGGCTGTAGCAATGGCCCCATCCATGAGTGGCTAGAAATAGGTGATCTGGATAAAGCCAGAGAAGAAGTTGCCTTGCTAAAAGACATCTATGGAGGGGAAGATTTCTACATTGAGCTGATGGATCACAGCCTAGAATCCCAAGATGAAACTATACCGATTCTGCGCGGATTTGCAGAAGAGTTTGGGCTAAAGGTAGTGGCTACCAATGACGTTCATTTCCTAGAGCAACAAGATCATGAAGCACTAGACGCTTTGATCTGTATTGGTGAAGGTTGTCTACTGTTAGATGAAAATCGTAAGTCATATTCTAACCAAGTTTACTTTAAGACTGCAGAGCAGATGCGGGAGCTTTTCAAGGACATCCCAGACGCCTGCGATAACACGCTAGAGATCGCCGCAAAATGTAATGTAGAGCTGATCCTGGACCCGACATCCACAGATAAATACCCTCAATACGACTCCCCAGATGGTAGCCCACGTGAGGAATATCTACGTAAGGTTTGCTACGATGGTCTCAAGACGCGTTACCCCGAAAAGAAAATTCTCCAGCTGACTGAAACTTATAGTACGGATGAAGACGGAGTATGGAAAATTTTGCATGACCGTCTCGACTACGAGATCGGAATTATCAACTCTCTAGGCTTCGCATCCTACTTCCTTATTACCGCTGACTTCATTAACTGGGGTCGTGAGCAGGGGATACCAGTAGGTCCTGGACGTGGCTCGGCGGCTGGTTCGCTAGTGGCATACACCATGGCGATAACCGATATCTGCCCGATGTATTTCGGACTTCTTTTCGAGCGATTCCTTAACCCTGAGCGTGTCTCACCGCCTGATGTGGATATTGATTTCTGTCAGAACAGACGCCCAGAGGTGATTCAGTATGTGCGTGAGAAATACGGCGAACGCTGTGTCTCTCACATCATCACCTACGGGACTTTAGGAGCTAAATCAGTGATACGTGATGTCGCCCGAGTGCTCGGTGTTTCCTACGGAGATGCGGACACCCTTGCCAAGTTGATCGAGGCAGTGCCTGGCGTCACACTCCAGTCTGAGTGGGATGCCAAGGAAGAACTCCGCAACACTGTGAACGCTTCCTCTAGCTTCACCGAACTCTGGGGACTAGCTACCAAGCTGGAAGGTCTCACTAGAAACACCGGAGTCCATGCAGCTGGGGTCGTTATCGGTAGTGGTGATCTTGATGAGCACGTGCCACTTGCGCGTGCGAAAGAAGGTGAAGTGGTCACCCAAGCGGACATGAACGCGATCACCGAGATAGGTTTGTTGAAAATGGATTTCCTAGGACTGAAGAATCTCACAGTGATTCAGGATGCCATTTTCCACATCCACAAGCACACTCCAGACTTTGATATCTACGAAATAGAGCTAGATGATAAACCTGCTCTAGACCTCCTCAACCGTGGTGAAACCATGGGAGTCTTCCAGCTGGAATCCGGCGGTATGGTCGAGACTTGTAAGAAATATGGGATCGATAAAATAGAAGATATCATTGACCTACTAGCTCTCTATCGCCCTGGTGCGATGCAGTACATCGACCAGATGATCGACGTCAAAAAAGGAGTTACTAAGGTCGAGTATGAACACCCTTTGTTAGAAGAAATCTGTGGTGATACCTATGGCGTCATGATCTATCAGGAGCAGGTGCAAAATGCTGCGAAACTGCTAGCTGGATACACACTAGGTGGTGCGGATATTCTGCGCCGAGCGATGGGTAAAAAGAAGCCGTCTGAGATGGCTAAGCAGCGAGAAATATTCGTCAAGGGTGCAGCTGAGACTAATCAAATCCCAGCATCAAATGCGAACAAGATCTTCGATAAGATCGCTGGATTCGCTGGATACGGTTTCAATAAATCTCACTCAGCTTGTTACGGTCATATCTCTTATTGGACAGCTTATCTAAAGGCAAACTTCCCTGTAGAGTTTCTCGCTGGATTACTTTCTAACGAGCTTAATAATACTGATAAAATAGCAGTATTTATTTCCGAATGCCACCGCATGGGCATTGAGGTGCTACCACCAGATCTCAACAAATCATTCTCAAGATTCACTCCTGAAAAGACCCCTTCTGGAAAAATGGCGATCCGCTACGGACTAGCTGCTGTCAAGAACGTGGGCGAAGCAGCGATGCTCACAGCCATTGCTGACAGAGAGCAAAATGGTGCATTCGAGAGTATGGAAGACCTCTCTAACAGACTCGATACAAAAGTAGTCAACAAGCGTATTTTAGAGAACCTCATTAAAGCTGGAGCAATGGATTTCACTGGCACCAACAGAGCCACTTTGGATTCTAAGCTGGCGCAAGTCATGGCATCGGCATCATCTGCTCACAAGGACAGAGCATCTGGGCAAGGCAGCATGTTTGACTCCATGGACTTCGGTAGCCCAGAGCCAACAGCTGATTCACCATCTTACCTTAAGGAATGGACTAAAGATGAGCGCCTTGATAACGAGAAAGAACTTCTAGGCTACTACACCTCTGGTCACCCGTTAGACGCTATCAGAAGCGTTCTGAATGATGACCGATACACTAAGATCACTACCATAGACGATGTAGATATCAGCGACCGTAAGATCCGCCGTCAGATCGCAGGAATGATCAAAACCGTAGAGCACCGTACTACTAAAGCAGGTAAGCCATTCGGGATCATCACCATTGAGGATCTAACAGGAGTCCGTGAAGTCCTATCATGGTCAGAGAGCTACACCCCAGCACGGGATGAGGGATTACTAGAATCTGGTAGCGTGGTGAAGATGAACGTCAATATCCAAGAAGACGATCGTAATGACGGTAGAAGAGTCAGCGGTAGTCAGATCAAAGAGATAAGAACCAAAAGGGGAGGAGAAGATAAAGACACTCTCAACATCAATCTTTGGACTACCCGACATAGCCAATCGGATCTGAATTACATCATGGCTGTCCTTAAAAAATATCCAGGTAAAGTTGATGTAAAAGTTACGATCCAGAATACACTAGGTCAGCGTGTTCAATTAATACTCCCAGACCACCTAAAGATTCGCACCAAAACGAATCCAGATCTTAATAGGGAGCTAGAGAGATTCTTAGGGTAGATGCACACATGGATACGACGTTTTTCTCCATTCTCTAAGCTGGTATGAGATAAGCATTTATCCCATAGAACAGGATGGTGCGTATGATAACATCGTAGAAGCTAATGCTCTAAAATTGCTCGGCAGCAAACGTTTCGAATTTCTTGAAAAATTCTAAGATATCAGATTTTTGCAGACGGGAATTCACAGTCACAAATCGCACGAATTTATCATCTTTAAAAGAGCCAAAGCCGACCATTAGTTTGCCGTGGTTAGCTAGTGCATTGCAGATAGAGTCAGCAGGCACGTCCTTGTAGTTGAAGCAAACTGCTGTGGATTCTTCGTGACTGTAGAGTGTGTAGTCAGGGTGATTATTTACATAATCTCTAGCTATATCGGCAAGATTGTATAGCTGATCAATGATGGCTTCGAGTCCCTTAGTCCCGACAGATTTCCACAGTGCCCAAAACTTGAATGCGTCATTACGTCTACCGCACTGTATCGATGTTTTGCCGAGATTGTAGTCATCGCTATCGCCTTGATAAAGGTAGCTGGCATCTTGTGAGAATGAAGAAACAAGCTGTTGTTTGTGCTTAGTAAGGAATACTGAGCAGGAGAGGGGCGTGCCGAGAGCTTTGTGCGGATTGATGGTAAAAGAATCACATTTCTCAAGCCCCTTGATGAGGTGCTTATGCTTTTCGCTAAAGATTACACAGCCGCCATAGGCTCCATCCACATGGAACCAGACATTCTGACGTTTAGCGATATCACCGATGGTATCAATATCATCAAATGTTGCTAAAACTGTGGTGCCTGCGGTCGCATTAATCAGAAAAGGATGCAGTCCATTTTCTCTATCTGCGATGATCATTCTTTCTAGAGCATCTGTGTCTAGCTTGCCATTTTCTTTTGCCGCGATATAACGAACATTTTCTCTACCTACTCCTGAGAATGAAGCATTTTTAGCGATAGAATAATGCGCTTCATCAGAGGTGTAGATGATCATCTTCTTACTCACTCCAGCCTGCTGAGCATCTGAGTCAGCGGCGTCTCGCGCCATGATGACGGACATGAAATTGCTCATAGATCCACCAGGGGCAAATGTGCCGCCACTGGTCTCAGGATCGAAGCCTATAAGTGTGCATACCTGAGCGATAACTTCCTTTTCAATCCCAACATGCGGACCGCCTACCTTATAGGTATACATACTAATATTTAGCATCACGGAGAGTAGCTCACCGAGAGTGGCTGCACCGAGCCTACCACCGAAAAGTTGGTTAAAAAATGATCGGCTAGCGGTGCGCGGTGTGTTGAGGACTACTTTCTCTATGAGAGCAGAAAAGTCGGCGTCCGACATAGGATCATTCTGCACGGAGAGATCAAAATTCTCCACCATATCCTCTGGCGCACCGAGCTTGACCACTGGATCTAGCTCTTCCATAGCGAGTAGGGAGTCTACAATCTTGTTAAATATTTCTAATTCTTTTTTCATCGAGAGGTTTAGTAATATAGAGGCATTGGAGAGAAGGTTATTCCAGATACTTTAGCGTAGTCCGACAGCCTTTTTAACTCTTTCAAGGACTTTAGAAGATTCCTCACGAGCCTTCTCTGCTCCTTTAGAAATGACTTGCTGAATGTAATCTAAATTGTTTTCTAACTCCTCGCGCTTCGCTCTAACAGACTCAAATTTTTCCCAATAAGCGTCGAATAACTGTTGTTTAAAATGACCGTAACCCATGCCTTGCTCACCTGAGAGACCGTGCTCATCGATCATGGTCTGCACCGCAGTTTCATCTGCGAAAAGTTTATACAGAGCGATCACAGTAGACCCATCAGTAGGCTTAGCTTCCACCACCTCATGTGATGAAGTCACGATCTTCATGATCTGCTTACGGATTGCTTTCTTACCACCTGTTAGAGGAATAGTATTATCATAGCTCTTGCTCATCTTCTGCCCATCTAGACCAGGCACAACTGCGGTGGAATCTTTGATCTGCGCTTCTGGCATGACAACCGTGCCTTCACCGAATTTATCATTGATCTTACCTGCTAGATCACGCGTGACTTCGAGGTGCTGTTTCTGGTCTTTTCCTACAGGAACAAGGTTAGCATCATAAAGTAAAATATCTGCTGCCATAAGCGCAGGGTAAGCGAAGAGAGCGTGGTTTGCATCGAGTCCGCGGTCGACTTTATCCTTATAAGAATGGCAGCGCTGGAGTAGTCCCATGGGGCAGACTGTAGAGAGTATCCATGCTAGCTCATTGACTTCTGGAATGTCACTTTGGCGGAATATTGTCGCCTTTTCAGGGTCGAGTCCACATGCTAGAAAGTCGATTGCGAGATCTTGCACATTATTCTTCAAAGTAGCGGCATCGGTCATCGAAGTCATCGCATGATAGTCTGCTATGAAGTAAAATGCTTCGCCTTGATCCTGAAGTTTGACAGCAGGATCCATCGCTCCAAAATAATTGCCTATATGTAGCTTACCGCTAGGCTGTAGTCCTGTAAGAATGCGCATGTCAGTGGTCTACCCCAACCAGCCTTATAATGCAACTACGAGCAGTCTAACAGATGTGTTTTTCCTGACTCATAAAAAAGCGCCCATCTGAGTAGATGCACGCTTTTGGAAGATTGATGATGTAAAATATAAAAAGTCTACTTCTTAAGAATCATATTCTTGATGAAGCCGATAACAGTGAAGAGTATGCCACCACCAGCTGCGCCAGCCGCTGCCACGTCACCAGTAGGATCACCTGTTAGACCGCCAAGTATACCGTCAAGCCCTGGGATGCTTCCCATCTGACCAAGTCCACCCAGTAGTCCACCGAGTCCACCGGTAAGGAGGTTGCCTAATTTCCCCATGCTAAGTCTTTTGACTGCTCCACCGATTCCGCCGCCACTAAGTAGCCCTGTAATAATACTAATAATTAAGTCCATTTCATAATGATCCTTGGCAGATTGCTCTGATTTGTCAATTTAACTTACCGTAGTCAATTTAAGGTTTCTTAAATTTAAATCACTTTTGCTTTCCCACATCAACTCAGGTGTGTTTATCTAGATCATGAGAGAAGATTTATTGAGGCACCCAGTATTTAAGATGGCTGCAGAGCAGTTTGATCGGTCTGCAGATTTCCTGAAATTAACCGAAGACGTCCGTGAGCGCTGTAAATGGCCGAAGCGCCTGATCACAGTGACTATACCGATCAAGCGCGATAGTGGAAAAACGGAAGTCCTCTTCGGCTATCGAGTGCAGCACCACCTCAGCCGTGGTCCAGTCAAAGGAGGATTACGCTTCCACCCGAATGTCGACTTAGGCGAAGTAGCCGCTCTGGCTATGTGGATGAACTGGAAATGCGCGCTCATGGGGCTACCCTTCGGTGGCGGAAAAGGTGGAGTAGCGTGTGATCCTAGGACGATGAGTAATCATGAATTAGAAAATGTAACGCGTAGATACACCTCCGAAATCCTCCCATTCATAGGACCAGAAACAGACGTCATGGCTCCAGACATGGGTACCAATGAGCAGACTATGGCATGGATCACAGACGTCTACGCCACACATGCAGGACATCTAGTGCCTAGCATAGTTACAGGCAAACCAGTCATTTTACAAGGCTCAGAAGGTAGAACAGAAGCCACTGGACATGGCGTAGCATTCCTAGCAGCTAGAGCCCTAAAGCGCCTAAATAGTAAAGTGAAAGAACCTACAGCGATCGTCCAAGGATTCGGTAACGTAGGCTCACATGCAGCACGTACTCTAGAATCATACGGGATAAAAGTAATCGCAGTTTCAGATGTGACAGGTGCTATCCATGCTGCCGATGGGCTCTCTATTTCCGACCTGATGGACCATGTAGCGAAGACAGGATCTGTCAAAGACTTCCCAGGATCAGAAGTAGTAAATCCTGATGCTATGCTTACAATGAAATGCTCTATTCTAATCCCAGCAGCACTCGAACGCGTGATCGACGAGAGCAATGCAGCTGATCTGCAGTGCGTAATTCTAGCAGAGGGAGCCAATGGACCTACTACCACAAAAGCAGATGCAATCATCGAGAAGCGAGGCGACATATTCCTCATCCCAGACATCCTCTGTAATGCTGGTGGTGTGACCTGTTCCTACTTCGAGTGGGTGCAGAATCTCCAGCGTTTCCAATGGTCTAAACAAGAGGTGCTGAGTAAACTGGACACCATGATGGCACAGGCATTTGACCGTGTAGTATCCTTTGCAGAACGAAACGAAATCCCTATTCGTGTGGCGGCACTATCACTAGGAATAAAAGAAGTCGCAGACGTGAAATCTCAGCGCGGTCTCTACCCATAAGCTAGACTGTCTTCTCGTAGAGCAAAAGCGGATCTGCTGGCTGATAGGCGCCGGCAGTTCTCTCAACGAGCCTTTCCCAGACTTCTTCACCACTCAAGATGTCTACCTCGATTCGTAGGAAATACACATCCACGTCCAGCTCTGTGGGCCTAGGAAAGCGTACTGCATCCTTCTCGGTAGTTACGATGATATCCGTATCGCGTCGCATACAGCGGTTCATGAATTTATCGATATCCTTCTGAGTGAATTGATAGTGATCTGAGAAGGTACGGTGGAATAAAACATCAGCACCGAGGTCAGTGAGCTTCTCCTCGAAACTCATAGGCACAGCAATCCCACTGATCGCAGCCACAAACTTTCCTTTGAGAAATGTGAGCGGCTTAATCTCACCAGTGAAGACATTCTCCAGCTGCACAGGACCGTGTGTGCACTCGATTATTTCAGCTACTTTATTATGCTTTCTAATCTTTTTTATCAGAGCTTTATTACCAGCGTGATAACATTTAGTGATGAAAATATAGTCCGCACGGCAGAGACTCCTAGGCGGTTCACGAAGCGTTCCCCGTGGAATCATAGCTCCCGTTCCCCAGGGGCTGTTAGAGTCTACCAATACCACATCAATACTATGAGAGAGTTTCAGAAATTGCATCCCATCATCAATTAGCAAGATATCACAATTTAGCTCATTAATCGCGAATTTTCCGGCTTTGACACGATCTCTATCTACGACTACAGCCACCTCATCTAAGTTCTTAGCTAGCATGTAAGGCTCATCACCAGCGTACTGCACATCTAGGTCTAGGCCTGTCCCGGCACTAACCACTTTTGGCATATCTTCTGGATCGATATTCTCGCCAGTATGCTGGCTGACCCACTCCTGTTTTTTTTCTAAATCTTTACTCTTATAGCCACGGCTTAAAATAGCCACTTTCTTGCCGCGGTCACGTAGCGTCTTAGCAAATAGCTCTACTACTGGTGTCTTACCTGTGCCTCCCATCGTAATATTACCTATACTGATGACCATGGTCCCCAGATGAGCTTGTTGTTTATAGCCTTTACGAAATAGCCTTAGCCGCACCATTACCAGACCTCTGAAGAGCCATGAAAATCCCCTTAGGAGGATTCGCATCAGAGTAGCTCGGAAGCCTTTGGCTCTGCCAAAAATAACATCTTCTCCCCACTTTTCGAATTCTTTTTGCTGCTCACTCATGCGCTGAAGACATAAACTACTTTTTGCAGATCAGAAAAGCGAGCGTAATTAAATCCTCATACAAGAGTTTAACATACTTTACATATCTCAATAGTGGAGTAAATTAGAAATGCTATGAATAAACAACTTTTCCTACTAGCGACCATGCCCATTCTATCCTGCTCCTTAATGTCTTGCGGCACTATTGGAGGAGTCGGTAAGGATCTCCAAGTGCTAGGCTCATCTATGGAGAAGGCAGAACATAAGCGACTATTTTCAAAAAATAAACCAGCAACTCAAAATGGAGCTATAGACCCAGCGACACTGAATCCTGATATTATGAATCAGGCTTACCCTGACTATCCAGCTCAATAATATTCAGCTTTATGGATTCAAAAACAAATGAATCTTTTCTGCTGTGCTTGGACCAATTCCCTTAATTTTTCTTAGATCAGCCATACTAGCAGTTTTAATTTTAGCAACCGTCCCAAACTCAGTAAGCAGGATCTGTTTACGTCCTTGGGTCATTCCTGGGCAGTCATCTAACAGACTCTCTTTCATGCGTTTACTGAGAAGTAATTCATTGTAGAGATTTGCATAGCGGTGAGCCTCATCACGCATTCGCTGCATCAATTTTAAAGCACCATCGCCGTGGTCTATTCTTAGTGATTCGCTCTTACCAGGGAAGAATATCTCCTCGTGCTGCTTCGCTAATCCTATAATCGGTAGATCGTGCAACTTTAAAGCAGTCAGCTCATTATGCGAAGCCGAGAGCTGACCTTTACCACCATCTACGATCACCAGATCAGGTAGAAATAATGGGCTTTTTCCTTTATCCCGTAGATCATATAGTAGCTCAGTTAACTCTAGTTGCGAATGCTCAGCCTCCTGCGGATTAGCACGTAAGTTTTCCGCAATAATCCTAGAATACCTTCTCCGAACCACCTCAGCCATAGAGGCAAAATCATCTTGCCCTTCCACTGTCTTAATCCGATATCTACGGTAATTAGCATTATCTGGCACACCGTCTAGAAATCTAACCATAGAGGCTACGATATGAGTAGTAGATACATTTGAAATATCGAAACACTCCATTACCGAAGGCGGCTTGCCGAGACCTAAATACTCGCCTAGAGCAATCATATCCTCTTTAGGCACTACCGTTGTAGGCATAGACTTTCCATACGCAAACTGCCTTGCAGGGCTAGTCGTCTTCTCTAGATTTTCAATGATATCTCTCAGCTCCGCAGCCTTCTCAAACTCCATATCAACAGACGCTTGACTCATCTGTATCTTCAGATTTTTAAGCTTATCACGGCGACCTTTACCCCCTAGCAAAGCACAGGCATCTTGGATGCGTATCCGATAATCTGCCGCAGAAACATCACCTACAAACTGCTCCCCATGATGCCTATTGAGTACCTCGCTCACCTCGTGAAATCCAATCTCGCCTTCCTGCTTAGGCGCCTGCTTCCAAAGCCCGAACTCCTGCCTCAACCATTCTAAAGTAATCTTCAGTGCCCTGGAGTGCACGAAAGGACCAAAATACTTATAGTGATCATTCTTCTTAATCCTCGTAAGCTCGAAAATAGGATATTCATCTGCCAGATTGATCCTCACCATGAAATACCGTTTATCATCTTTCAGGGCGATATTATATCGAGGTCGGTATTCCTTAATCAACTTCGATTCTAAGATTAGCGCCTCCTTCTCATTCCTCACCACATGAGTCTCAAAATCCCAAATAGAATCAATCAATGCCCGTGTCTTTAAATCAACCCGATTCTTCCTAGAAGGCATAAAATAAGAGCTTAGCCGCTTTCGTAAAATCTTCGCCTTACCCACATAAATCACATGCCCCAGACGATCCCGCATGATGTAGACCCCAGGCTGCAATGGCACCGTATGCATCCGCGCTCTAAGCTCTGGTAATTTAATAGACATGGTTCATCAAAACTAGATTTGCAATGCAAGCACCTCAACTACTAATTTACAAATTTACCCAATTACTAAGCAACGAGTAAGCTACCCACGGTTAAACTTAGAAACCTCACGCAGAGCTTCACGCATCTCCACCTTATCTCTAAGAGCATGGCGTTTATCCGCATGAGTTTTACCCTTAGCTAAGCCGATCTCTACTTTGACCTTCTTACCCTTCCAATACATCCGCAGACACACCAGCGTCTCACCGCTTTGAGCAGTAAGTTGATCTATCTTCAGAATTTCTGCCTTGTGAGCTAAAAGTCTACGTGGACGACGAGTCAAATGCTGAAAATACTCACCAGCGGTCTCCCAGGGCTGAATACTACAACCATGAAGAATAAGTTGTCCCTTATCCACACGGGCAAATGCATCGGAGATATTAACCGCCCCAGCTCGGATAGATTTCACCTCAGTTCCCTTAAGCTCTATCCCACACTCGTAAGTATCTAGGATCAGATATTCATGACGCGCTTTCCTGTTTTTAGAAATATCTGCACTCATGATTTAGGGGAGGTAATTTAGCTCAATAACTCTAGGAGTGTGAGCTAATAAAATTGATTACTCAGCAGGTGTGTCAAGCTCTACTAGCTTTAATTTACCCTCAATGATTTCAGTAAGAGCTATATCAGCTACTCCCATAGATGGCATAGCATCAATGAGTGGTGACCTGCCAGAATTTAGCTGGCGGACGCGCTGTGAAACGAGATTGATAAGAACTTGTGGATCTTTAATGATCTCTGCTGCTTCGTCGACGAGTGCGCTTTTCATAGGTGTAATGGGAAATCTGCTAGATGGCCTAGGTTGTCCAAACGGAACAATGTTATCAACATCAGATTCGTTTGATCGGTTTTTAGCCACAGTAAGAGTAAATTATATATAGTTGGTGGTTATAGAACAAGAGATTCTACAGCCAGACGGATTCGTCATAAAACACACAACTTGCACAATTTCAAGTCTAATATGAAAAATTAATTGAATCTATCAAGAAAAAGGATTGCAACCCCCGCATTAGCTGTCTAGCTTCGCCATCGATTCAACGTAATCGTGATCAACTAAAATACACGGACAGGTGTCAGAGTGGTCGAATGAGCTCGCCTGGAAAGCGGGTGTGCTAGTAATAGTACCGTGGGTTCGAATCCCACCCTGTCTGCCATCACCCCAGTTCTGTAATGCAGAGCTGGGGTGATGGTGTTTGATGGAGTGATGAGAACGCAGGAATTCATTAACTTTCTAGCTTGTTACTGCATTTAGCTTCTGTAGATTATAATCTGTTATGAAAAACTTATTTTTAATCCTCCCTCTCTACTTATTCTTCTTAGTTTCCTGCGATAGTGGTTCGTCTGACTCGTTGTCCAGTAGCATTGGTAACTCTGAGGTAGATCCTAGATTACAGGTTTATCTTGATGAATTCCTTACGGAGGCGGACCGAAGGGGGGTGACCGTGAATGGAAATCGCTTGAGCACATTGAGTATTCAATTCGGGGAGTTGGAGTCTGGGACACTAGGGATCTGTTCTTCAAGTAGCAGGGAGAATGTGATTACGGTTAGCACTGAAGCTACCGAAGATCAATTCAGATGGGTAGTCGTCCATGAGCTTGGCCATTGTATTCTGAGAATGGAACATAGAGATAATACACTCAGTGCAATGAACTCAGCACTGAGTCTGAGGAGGCTTGATAGTCTTGGTGAGGAAGCCGTTTATAATGAATTTTTCCAAGAGAGATTTTTTGAGGCCTATTAGTATTTGAGTGAGAGTATAGAAACTGAGTTTGACATACTCCTGATCAGTTACAGGTTATTAATTATGAAAAGACTATTGATTCCCGCTTGGCTTTTGATCTCTCTAGGAACATTGAATGCCTTACCTGATATTGATAAGGCTAATATTGAGAAGCAGGCGCCTAAATATATTGCAGAAGCTCCGTTGCCCAAAGGTTGGCCAGCACCGGGATCATTTTATAAGGTCACTGAAAAGAAATTTCCAGCTTACAGAGCCGCTTATACCAAAGGCTCATTCCAAGGTTTTGCCTTTATGCGCCTTTTCAAGCACATCCAACGGAACAAAATCCCGATGACTTCTCCAGTAGAAATGGATATGAATAAGAAGGAAAATAGCCTCAATATGGAAGCTATGGGATTTCTCTATCAAAATACAGAAGTGGGGAAAACAGGTATGGATGGCAAAAAAATCGAGGTGCGTGATATCCCTGCGATGCAGACACTCAGCTATACTTGGCAGGGGAAGAATAACTCTAAGAATCTCGATATGGCTAGATCTGCTCTAGAATTAGAACTACAGAAGCATGGCAAGAAGACTGACGACTTCCGCGTTCTAGGTTACAATGGTCCAGGAGTTTCTAATGATAAAAAGACTTGGGAAATGTTAGCGGTATTACCCACTAAGAAGTAATACGTGTTAGCTGTTCTAGTAATCTGTGCTTGAACGATCTTGAATATTTTAAAATCTTAACTTATTACTGTTTATTGAAGAGCTTATAATCTATTGAACTTCGATTCTAGAGAGCTCTTCTACATCCCCAACTAACAAAACTATGAAGAATGCATTTATCGCTCTAGCTTCTATGGCATCTCTAGCCTTACAGGCTCAAGCCTAAAACTTAATCACAAATGGAAGTTTCGAAACGAACGACTACGTAGTAACAGCATCTGGTTATGGTCGATCTAAGACTCTACTGGGTTGGCAGACCACTGCGTCCTCTGGGCTTTACGCGCTGATCACAGGATTAGGTAGAGCATCTTAAGGAACTTATTTCATAGAGTTAGCAGATGGTTCTGGATCTCTTGTAGCTCCTGCGAACTATTCTCAGACTGTCATTTCCGTTGCAGCCGGTTTTTATGAATTGTCTTTCGATTATAAAGAGACAAATGGTATGGGTCTTAATTTAGAAGGTCGAAAAATAGATAGTTACAATAATACTTCGAGAACTTGGACAACTGCGAGACATGTATTCAAGCATAATGGGGGAGATATTAATTTTGAACTCATAGCAGATGGATCTAATAACCACGGATTTGTGGATAATGTGGCTCTTGTCGCTACTAAGGTTCCCGAGCCATCAAGCACTGCGCTTCTAGGTCTTGGTGCTCTTGGGTTGTTCATACGTCGTAAGAGATAAGATAGATAATTTAAATTACTTCTTATACTTCTGACTAAGCCGGATAGCACAGTTTACCTGCTCTTTTGATTCTAGGCGGCACTGTCTTTTCGAGCGTATCCAGTCTACTGGGTTCATACCCTTTGGGATGAATCCAGCATTGGAGTGACATGCAGCGATGCTAAAATCCTTAGACATTTCGTTGTCTCTCATCAGGCGATCATCAGTGTATACGCTGACTCGGAATCCCATCTAAACCTTAGTCTAAGTGCTCATGGAGAAGGATCCTTTGTAGTCTCTTAAAATCCTCTACATACTAAGTTTGACATGCAGACAGACGCACCTATACAGACTCTCATGTCAGAAGAAACAAATAATATAAAATCAACTTTCGGATTCCCTAAATCAACTCCGAAGAAGCTTCAAGAGGAGATCGTACAATTGATTCCAGCTGAGTTTCACGAGCAGGCAATCGTAATTTTACGCGATAATGCAAAACAAAGTCTCCGTGATGCCCTCTCAGCCAATCCTTATAAACTCACTCCAAGCATGATCGCTATGCTGTTGAAAAACTATTACTCACATGGATGCGACACCACTGCTATCCTAGACAAAGCTAAGCAATTAGCTGAGCTCATGAGCAAGCCGAAGTAAGATTTTACCAGTAACTAAATCCTCCCAACTTAGTTAAAATCTAATTTATCCATATTTTCATTGAGCATGGCTAAACCTGTAAAACCTAAGAGATACACTCCTATTGATTTCAATATCCATGAAGCACTCGAATGGGAACGTAATAATATCATTCTAGTGCTCGATATAATCCGTAAGAAATTCTGCGAAACGCAAGATCTCTCACGTCATGGTCTAAGTGCTCACATAATGCCGCGCGAGCATCCTGAGAAAGCGGGCGAACTCCATCCAGCCATGGGACTAGTCATCCCTACCTCGAAACACTTTGGTCACTTTGACACAGATTCCATCATCTCACTCTTCGATGCCTGGAGGCGTAGCCATGAAGTAAGCGAACTACTAGAGGAAGCCTCTGGAATAGGCGTCCCATCATGGGAGCAGCTCCTCAAGCAAGAGACTTTTCCTATAGACCCTCGCACGCTTTATTAGAAGAACAGTTCACCCTAACAGGACTAGCTTACTTCCTGTCCTAATCCGTGGATGAATTTACGCAATACCTGCTCAGGGCATTCGGCATAATTACGCTGACCTTCCTTGCGGAAAAATGAGCCTAGCTCAGATTTTGAAACGGTAAAATTTGCGTTCTTGAAAACGCCCATCATCCCTTCATCACGAAGCGCGAGGGCGATTCGGAGTTTCTTCAGAATCTCGTTTCTGGAAAGAACTTCCAGGGGTTTCGGGGCAGGGTTACCGGGACGAGCACCACGCTTTTCTATTATGAGACCATCTAGAAACTTACATAGATTTCTATCAGAAAGTGGCTGACTAAATTCATCAGCCTCCTGATTAATCCAGCTCCTTACATTAGTCGTGGTAATCTTCTCATCTACGCGAGCTATGACCTTAGCCACATGAGAATTATTATAATTAAAGGCATAGCGGAGGCGTCGGAGAATGTCGTTATTAGTCATGAATGATGGGCTTGGTAACCTGACTTCTTATCAACCACATTCAAGCTGGGTTCACCAGCACCAAAACGACGTAGATTTTCTAAGAGAACACCAGAATATCGTTGATAGGAAACTGCTGAGCTAGTTGCAACGTGGGGTATGATAGTCACGTTAGCTTGTTTCCATAAAGTTAGACCTTTAGGCTTGCATACTTTTATAATATAGTTTGTCGATGAACGATTACATTAATCGCAAAGATATTACGAGGCCTCGCGATAGCAGACCCGATATCAGCGAGTCCTATTACATACATTATTATTCTCTATAGAGCTACAGATCTAATCCCACTTTCGCTACTGATACATATCGCATATCGCTGATTTTAGGTGTAGTAGTTTATATAGTTGTATGTCAGAAAGATTAGAATAGATATAAAAGTAGTGTGAAAACTATTTTTTCTAATTTGACAGAGAAAGGGGTAGGTATACCCTATGAGGCAATCTTAACTCTGACTCTAACAATACTTTATGAAAACACTAACATTACTACTATCAACTATACTTCTTTCAGCCTCAGCCTCAGCCTCAGCCTCAGCCTCAGCAATTGCAGATATAAAAGAAGATTATAAAGAAATCAAAAAGCAGGAAAAGACGGCTACTAAGGCATATAATGACATTCGCTATGGACCAGAATTCGATAAAGAAGGTGAGTATGCAAAGGCTGATGCAGAATATATGAAAGCTGCTAAGAACTGGAAAAAAGTTCGTGAAGAACACCCAGTGTTAAAGAAATTTGCCGAAGATGAAAAGCGCTATATTGAAGAAATGGCAAAACTCAAACGCGGAAGCGAAGAATTTAATAAGCTGGAAAAAGAATACAGAGCGCACTGGGCGGCTCTCAGTAAAGCAAGTGCACAACTCCCAGAGCTTCAGCTGGCAAGAAAAAACATGGATGCCACGGCTCTAGAGTTGAAAGCTGTAGAGAAGCGTCTATTAGAAGCAAATCCTGCAGCGATGGAGGCATTGAAAAAAAAGAAGGAAATAATTAAAAAGCGCAAAGAACTCAGAAAAAAAATCAAAGCCCACGGTAAATCTTAAGTTAAGTATTTCAGTATACAGTACTAATCTATAACTCACTATTTTTTAACTAAAACTTGAAATATTAGAGACTGGATTTGTCTATTTCTTTTCATTAAGTAGATTATCATACAGCTATCTAGTATTCGAATATCAGTGATATAGTATGTGGCAGTAATAGATAGATCTGGTTTTGCATTTTCGGTGCTTTTATAATTTACAAGATATACTTATAGATTCAATGTAGTTTTCTAAACATTATGAAAACTATATATATACCATTAGCTCTATCAGTCCCATTTTTACTTACTCAATGTGGAGGCAACTCTCCTTCTACAGGTAATACTGCTACTGTTAGTAATATCTCTACAGAGCAGACAGCGCGTGAAAAAGCCTTGGCGTCAGAAATATTTACTGCTTTAAATAATTACCGCACTAGCCAAGGAAAAGCTGCTATTGGTCGTTCAAGTAAATTAGATTCTATAGCAAATGCTAAAAGTTCATTGATGGTTTTGAATAATAAACTTATTTCAGAAACTCAGGCACCAGCTTTAGGAGAAGCAGTGATTGCACAGGCGGTGGCAGCCTTTGGCGACCGTGATAATACAGCGGCTAAATTTATCAACTATTGGAACAGCAAAAGTAATAGTAACTTGCTGCTAGGAGACTGGTCTAGAATCGGTGTAGGTGTGAAAATCAACAGCGAAGGTCTCGCCTACAGTACTCTTTCTCTTAAAGGAACGAACTAGCAGATTTTCAGAGATATTGGCTCAAAAGTCCCTTCGTATAAAAATCATACAGTGGGGCTTTTGATAGGGAGATAATTTCTTTTCAGATTTGTTTACTTATTTTGCTGTGTCACAGTTTGAACGCCCAATACAAAGGTAAGACGGGCCTGTAATACACAATGTGTGGAGCTAAAATAAACTATCTAATAATATTGTAACTTAATCTATGAATAACTACTTATCTCAAATCTTCGTCGTCTTCACCGTATTCCTCGCGGTAGCGACATCAGCATTCGGTCAAGAAACATGTAAGCCAGCTGAGAAGATTATGGCTGAACTGGAAAAGCCTTCACTGACGTTCTATTATTTCGATCAATGACCCATGTGCAACAAGATTAAGGTCATCGTGAATGATCTGAAGAAGACACAAGGAAAGGAAGTTACTTTTAAAAATATCGCCGTATCAGCAGATACTAACGAGGAAATTAAAAAGGCAAAACTACAAGGTCACGGAATCATCGCTAAAGACAAAGAGGGGAAAATAGTTCAGATATTGAGCGGTCATAGCTATGACGCAAAAGCAGTCAAAGCAATCGTGACCAAGCTACTTGAGGAAGAGTAGTCTATGCAGGAACCCGTTTCAGTATCATTTATCTTCTAAAGCCGATGCTTTTTTCATACTCAAATTTTGATATCATAAAAAAATCCCAAGCTGCGATAGCAACTTGGGATTAAATGATGTGCAATTTGCTGCGTTTACTATGCATTAGTATGTTGCATCGCACAGATAGAGAGTTATTTCTTTGACTTGAAGTGTTTTACGATAGCGGAAAACTTCTTTTGGCCAATGCCTGTAACATTTCCAAGGTCTGTAACATCTTTGTAAGGACGAGCCTTTTTGATCAGAGCAATTGTTTTTTCACCAAGTCCAGGGACTTTGATTAAATCAGCGCTTGTGCCTTTATTGAATGTGTTGAGCATTGATTTCCTTTGCGATGAAGAGAGAGTTGCAGCAGATTTTTTATTTGCAGCTGCAGTTTTTGGATCAGCTACTGTAATTCCCTTAGTAGTGGTAGTTTTTTGATTAGTAGAGTTAGGAGTTGTTTTCTTAACTTCCTTTTTAGCTGTAGTAGGAGTAGTTTTTTTAACTTCTTTCTTAGCTTTAGTAGGAGCAGTTTTCTTAACTACTTTCTTAGCTTTAGTAGGAGTTGTTTTCTTAACTACTTTCTTAGCTTTGGTAGGAGTCGTCTTCTTAACCACTTTCTTAGTTTTAGTAGGAGTTGCTTTTTTGTTTTCCTTTGCCTGTAGTGGTAATAATGTGAAAGACAGTACGATAATAGCTGATAATGTTTTGGTAATACTCATACAGTAATAGATGTAGGAGGCGCCTCATAAAGTCACATTTTTATAACTCAATATCTGGAAGAGGATTAAGCTCATCCGCTTTTATCAAATATTAGGTTCTTTCCCGTTGCTTTCTGCACAGAGCTAATGGTCGAGTAGTCCTATGTCAATCGAGTCAGTAATCGCTTTATAATTATTGAAAGTAGTATAGGTGGCATCTTTCTTGAATCTAAAATTATTAGATCAAGCAGGGAAATAACTTACTAGTCGGCTCCGATGATTTTGAAGATCATGCCGTCTAGGTTGTCTTCTAGCATGATCTGGCAGGCTAGCCTACTCTGTGGCACGGTGCTCACACCTTGTAGGGTTTTAAGTTCACCATCGGACATATCTTCGATATGATTGACTCCTTGCACGATGGCTCCATGACAAGTTCCGCACCATGCCTTGCCTTTACAAGCGCCGATATCTTCGTAGAGCTCGTGCACGATAAATTCCATCAGGTTACGATAAGAATAGGGAACAAAATCTAAAGTTTTGCTAGTGCCTTTGATATCAATGATGGTGATGGAAAGTTTTTTCAACGTGTTGCAGATGTTAAGATTCGGTCTTTGGAATAATTTGAGCTCGCATATGAATAGACTTTAACAGGATACTGATAGTGAAAAGTCTGTCTAGCAGATTTAGTTACATCGATGGTAAACGGTTTAATATAGATAATATAGGATATCTAAGATTAAGGGATGAGCCAGTTTATTTTCTCTGTCGAGTTATCAAGATACTCTTAGTCTTTTTTAGAATTAGTGATACACTTCTGTAGTAAGTATTTACCTAAAATATCAAAACTATATAATCAATAACACAAAAAATCGATGGAAGAATTAGTGATTTTAGCACAAGTAGCTGTAGCCTTAGCTGTAGCGTTCGTTTGGATTTTTAGATTCCATAATGTACGTAAAGAATTTAATCAGTTTGGGCTCAGCCTTACCACTCGGAGCTTCGTAGGTGCAGCTAAAGTATCATTAGCAACCTTACTTGTGGTTGGTATCTGGCACCCATCATTGGTCTTGATTCCTGCTATTCTCATGGGAGCATTCATGATCGGTGCTCAGTATTTTCACTTTAAAGCTAGTAACCCTTTTAGCCAAAGGTTTCCTTCTCTAGTTTTACTAGCTCTGTGTGGATTTATAGCTATCAGCTCAATTTTGTAATCAGACATGAATATTTTAGAAATATGCATTTGGGTTTCTAGTTTATCTTTTTTGGGCTATGTCGCTTCCTATTTTACTTCACCTCATATGAAAAGTGAGTTCGTAAGGTTTGGGCTAGAGAAATTTGGTTTATTAACTATCCTATTACAAATCGCTGGATCTGTAGGATTACTTATCGGGCTCATATACAATCCCATTTTAGTGATCTCATCTCTAGGTCTTGCATTACTTATGCTTCTGGGATTTATAGTAAGAATAAAAATAAAGGACAGTGTGTTGGCTTCGTCTCCAGCTTTGTTTTACATGATACTCAATGCTTTTATATTTTTGGAATCAGTAAAATAGTAGATCTACCTCTACTGCATCATCATAGTGATTAGCTAGGCTTGAATTTGAAAGTAAGATATTAAATGTTTCTTTCTGTGTGCTAAGCCAGATGACGGTTTTAAAATGCTCTTTAACGGGGAAGATGTTGATGGTTGGTATAGCAAATTAAAGGACGCGATGTTGCATTAAGGGAGTGTATTCCAGATCGGAGACGGCATGGTGTATGTCTGGTGAGGGCTAGCCAGCGAAGGTTTTACAAAGTAGTTTTATCGTTGTGTAGATGTTAAAATCTGTAAGCGTCTTTAAATTAGCCATCTAGGCAAATTCAGAAATCAGCATAGACTTCGCACTCTATGATTGATTTATCTTCATCCGTATTAAAAATCCGAGTCATCCTTCCTCACTACCGCCATTCTCAGCGATTCTTCAGAGAGCAAACTGTAGAACTCAGCCGCAAAACCATCAACGGATGGGTGCATCAAATAGCCCAACATCTAGCACCTATAGCAGAAGCGATAGGCGCAGAACTACGCGGCTCAGACCTCCTCCAGATAGACGAAACACCCATGCACTACCTCATTCCCGGATCAGGAAAAGCACACACAGGATACCTCTGGGTCATGCGAGATCCACAGACCGGAGCAGTCTATTACCAATGGCAAAAAGGTCGTTCAGCCCGAGACCTCATGGAGACATTAGGCTACGATGAAAAAACCAAACAACTAGCCTTTAAAGGCACCATCCAGTGCGACGGCTACATCTGCTACCAAACTATAATGAATGCCTACGAAGGTATCGTCCTTGGAGCCTGTCTCGCCCACATTCGGCGCAAATTTATAGATGATAAAAGCCTACGGCAGATCCCCTGGGTAGCCTATTTACTACGATCGATCAAAGTCCTCTATCGGATAGAACGGCGACTGCGAAACACTTCAGCGCCACCAGACCTATGTCAGAGAAAAAGGCGATCCTACGCCAAACCCATCATAGAAAAACTGCACAGGAACCTAACCAAAGAACTACCTCAGCATCGTCCATCGAGCAGCTGTGGTAAGGCGGTCAAGTATGCACTTAATCAATGGTCGCAATTTATCCTCTACCTAGAAGATGGTCGCCTGCCGATAGATAACAACGGAGCAGAAAACGCCATTCGTCCCTGTAAACTAGGCCTGAAGAACTATATGTTCTTTGGCAGCCTAGAAGCAGGAGCAAACAACGCCATCCTCTACACACTTATTGAGAACTGCAAAGCAGCTGGGCTCAATCCCCGAGCCTACTTAGAACATATACTCGAAAATCTTGGCCGCCAGCCAGCAGAGGACTTAACCCCAGGGAAAGTCGCCAAGCTCTGGAAAAAATCAGAAGAAGCTGCTTAGGCCAATTTTAAGACGCTTACAATTAATCATAGACCGCAAAGCCTATTCTGATTTCAGAACCTGACTAGGTGGCCAATTTAAAGACGCTTACCTTGCTTACGTTTCTTTAGACAAAAAAATCCCGCACACCAGTATATCAGTGAGCGGGATCTGAGATTATTAGAGCTGTTTGCTACTAATGCTTACTGACCTGGTAC
>CALAJT010000016.1 GCA_937923145.1 uncultured Rubritalea sp.
ACTAGCATTACCATTCCAGCCATCACAGGTAAGACCCAGACTACGAGTATCAGTAAGAACAATCCTCGGTTCTCTAGTGCTTCATACACCATATAAAATGTGAGTACACATAGCCCACCATAGAGCACTACATTCGGTATAAAGGGGAGCAAGTCACTCACTTGATCAGGTACTGCTAACCCAGTGAAGAGGGTGATACTAAATTCATAGAGCGCAAAAACTAATAGCAAGGTGATCGTCAATGCTGTTAGTAAGCCTAACGCTTCATCCCAGTGTGGAGGCATCCACTTCTTTTTAAGATTTCTACTCCTCCTCAAGCCAACTAGGTATTTAGAGAGTCTAGGTGTACAGATGAAAATAATAAGGCACGCAAGTAAACCACTCACGGTGAAGAATAAAGTCTGTGTTAATGCTAGCTCAGCAGCTTGGTATGGTTTCTGACTTTGACGAATCGCCTCTATTTGATTTTGAAGATTTTTTTGGTCTACATCTGATCTGCCCTTGTAGCGTCGCTCAATATTACTCACTCGATTCTCAATAATCTTCTTACTGAAACTCATCTCACCACGCTGCGCCAATGGGATCGTATTCCCTAGTAATAGGAACCCAAAGTATGCAAAGAAGAGGATTCCAAATGGCTTACTCATCAAGTGCCCAAGCGTGTCCTTCCATCGACGATTTAGCATTACGATGAATGTTACCACTAACGATGCCTGCAACATCACAGCGAAACTCCATGCTTCCAGATAACGATTAAAGAACGGCACTCTAGCGTCACTGCCATCTCCTCCGACTAAACGTGTAAAGAAATTCTCCTCTGGTAGGAACTCTAACATGTGCTCCTTCAGAATAGGTCTCACAGTAAGGTATTCGAAGAACACTAGGCCGAACTGTGAAAGCATAGGAAATACTATATAGAGAAGTATAACCAGCATCTGAATCACTCGACCAGCGATCCGCTTCCGCTTCATACTATGCACCACTACAAGCGCTAGAAGATGGTAAAGCATGATCGATAAGAAAAATACAGAATACACTCTCCAGACTGATTCCATCGGGATGTTTCCATTCTTCACAATAATAGCTATGGCTATAGAAGTAACACCTAGCAGGAACCACTCGCGTATAGGCAGACCGAATAGATAGCCGAGGATTTTAGCCAATGGAGACATCGGGGTGAGTCGCTGATAATCAACCATTCCATCTTCATATTCCTGAGTGATCCCACTAGCCACAGCTCCAGTGCCTAGGAACATCATGATCATGATCTGAATAATAAAGATCGGCAAAAATGTGGCCCTATATGCTTCCTCAGGATCTGTAGAAACCTGATCAAATTTAGGATTAAACCAGCTGGCACTATTATATACCATCAGGAAGACAAAAGTAGTAGCTACCACAGTTAATATTAGTGATGCAGAAAGCCTCCCCCACCTCATTCTAGATCTCAGGTAGCGTAGGAAAATAGGGTTCTTATACAGTTGCCAAAACGCCACTGGCTTCAAAGGTGAAGTAGGCTTAGCTTGGTCTGATGTGTCTGTCTGTATATCCCCCATGATTTACTGATTGATCTCAATGAGTCGTTGTTCAATACCTGAGCCCGTAGGCACATAAGTGCGTATGTGAAATCCTTCTAGCGTCAACAACGTAAGTAATTCAGCCTGCCCTTTCATACTACCAGCTACTTTCAGAATCACTCCACCTTTAGCTATCTTAGCTGCGAAAGCGTCTGATTTGCTCGACAAAAATGCCATCAACTTTTCAATTTCTGTATTCTGATCTCCCGCTAGCAAGACCAGCATCTCATTAACATCACTCGCCCCCCTATCCACTACCTCTTGGAGTGGACCATTATCGAGAAGCTCACCTTTATGAAGAATCCCTACGGACGTACACATGTCACTGAGTTCATTTAAAATGTGTGAGCTGATCACCACTGTAGTGCCATCCGCAGCCATCAGCTTCAGAATATCACGTAGCTTGGCTCTAGACTGAGGATCCATGCCGCTCGCCGGTTCATCTAAGATAAGAACTTTCGGAAAATGGATAATAGCCTTCGCTAAATTCACTCGTTGCTTCATCCCACGCGATAAGTTTTTACAGAAGTCATCTTTCTTCCCCCACAGATCGACCATCTCCAGGCATTTCTTCCATCTCCGTGCAGATTCCTTGCGACTATAACCATAGCTCCTGGCGAATAGATCCAGAAACTCCCAGATCTTTAAATCACTCGGAACAGGCGCTAGATCTGGCATATAAGCCATCATTTTACGAGCCTCAGCTGGGTGCTCTAGAATATCTACTCCACCGATTTTTACATTCCCATAAGTAGGCTGCATGAGCGTAGCCCAGACACTAAATGTACTTGTCTTGCCCGCTCCATTAGCCCCCACTAATCCATATACTTCCCCAAATGGAATTTTTAGATTTAGACCTCTTACCGCGACCATATCACCATAGTCCACACGCATATTCTCAGCTTCTATTGCCCATTGCTGACCATCAGCGTCTAACAACTGATTCTGCGTGTTGCTAGTTTTCATAAACTATAAAATAACTATTCTTTCGAAGATCCACTACTAAGTGAAAGCTCTGTAAATACCCATTTATTGTCATCAATCATCCTATTTTCAGCAAATGAAAACAGGCGATTTATATAATCATTAGTCTTGATAGCTTTTTGATCAACCCTCCCAGAGTAGATTTCTTCCTTTTTATCATTAACAAATATCTTATACGAGCCTCTAGAATCATTTGCTTCACCCCTTAGAATTAACGTTAAATAACTATCCTCTTCATATTGTATAGTCAATGGCTTCACAGAATCTCTAGGAGTAATCAAGAGCTTATCTCCGACCTTAACTATCTTCAGAACAACTGATACTGGCTTATCTTTGTCAGCCCAGAATACATTCTCATCCTCGTCAATAAACATACCTATAGAATGCTCACTAGAGATAGGCTTCACCACATATTTAATCGTCCAACCCCGTTTATACATGTCTTCTATATCCGTAGGTAATATTCTCTTACTAATACCTGAATTTGTTTTTTTAGCACCTGTTATCTCCCACCCAGCAGGCGTGAGACGATTGTTACTATCTACTCGCTTATACCAACCTTGCCCGATTGCTTTTCCACCCACTATTTTTAGCGATACCATTTCATCTAGAGGGAATACATTTTTAGTAGCGGCTGGCTTAAATTTCGGGGTAGCTTTCGGGGTGGCTTTCGGGGTGGCTTTCGGTATGGCGTCAGATTTTGTATTCACACTAGCCCCTGCCTTCCTCGCTTTCTCATCCGCTATTTCTTGCCCTGTCTTCTCATCTCCTCCACTCATCATAAAAAAGAGGACGCCACCTAATATGACTATTGCCACGACTGTGATAATAAGGGCGGTGTATGATTTCTTAGGATCTTGATATCGTTCTAGCAGTTGTCCGTGTGTAGTTTGCGGCAAGACTCCCCCAGCTGTTAGAGGCCCAGTAGTCATCATTCCAGTTGCTGTGTTACTATATGCGGTAGGGTGCGCTGTAGGATGTGTTGTAGGATGTGTTCTAGGGTGCGCTGTGAGGTTAGACGCTGATGTGATCGTAGTCACTGCCAGTGTGGTATTTATAGGTGTCATTACTCCTGCCTTAGAAGGCTTTTCTACCTTTGGCATACTCTGCAGAGCTGACACTACAGAATCAGGTCTTAACTCCGGTTTCACATTACATAGCTCAGCTACCCAAGCTACAAAATCCAATGGAACTTCAGGTGCGTATTCCACTAAATCAGGCAATCCCTGTCTATGAAGCTCAGCACATTCATCAATAGATTTCGCACCAAATGGGTGTCCTCCAGCTAAGCACATGTAGAGGATATTCCCTAACATATAGAGGTCTGATTTCTCTGTCGCGTCGCTATTATCAAAAAGCTCAGGTGCTAAAATCGCAGGGTCTGCCATCATTGATAAAACAGAATCTTTCCCTTGGATCAATGGCGCTAAATGAGAAAGTCCCATGTCCAATATCACGTAGAGGTATCCACCTCTGGCTCGTGGCGACATAAGTATAGACCCTGGAGTAATAGCTCCATGAACGAATCCACCCTCATGAGCCGTACTAAGCGCATCTAGCATCTGATGCCCTAAATCCCACACATCCCAGGCAGAAAGTGCTCCTTCTTTTAGACGGTTGTGTAAAGTGTCACCCTTAAGTAATTGAGAAATGATAAATGCTCCATCATCATCCATTCCAGCATCAAATACTCTCAGTAAGTTTGGGTGCTGTAAGTTGCTCAGCTTTTGCCAAGTCTCCTTGAATTCTGCCGCATATTCGGAAATATCAGTCTGATCATTTTGGGAGAAAAAACGACGCATGGCGACCTTACGACTTAGTCGTGTGTCCTCTGCTTCATAAACACCACCTGTGCGTCCTTTGCCCAGAAGTTTAAGAATATCATAACGTGCGTCACTCATAGTTTCTCTAGAGACATAAATACAACCTAGTAGTGCTTATGCAAGCACTAACCCTCAGATCTTCTCTCGCTAACTGCTTTAGCTAAATCTGCTAGCACTTCCTCTGTAGCTTCCCAGCCGATGCACTGATCGGTGACAGATTGACCATAGGTCAGAGAGTCCAGATCCGCAGATAGTTTCTGCGCACCCTCTACTAGATTTGATTCTATCATTACAGAGGCTACTGCTTTAGAACCCGCTGAGATTTGCTTACAGAGATTACTTACAACCTTAGGTTGATTTCTAAAGTCTTTTTCAGAATTACCATGTGAGCAGTCTACCATCAACTGCTCAGGAAGACCCTTTGCCTTTAGCTTATCAGCTACTTCTGAAATATCCTTTGCACCAAAGTTAGGACCCTGTGATGAGCCACGGAGAATAATATGGCAAGTATCATTACCAGAAGTCTTCACGATTGCAGAGACACCTTGCTTACTCACAGAGAGAAAATGATGCGCACCCTGCGCTGACTGAATAGCATCCAGTGCGATCTGAATACTACCGCCAGTTCCATTCTTGAAACCTACAGGCATCGACAGACCAGATGCCAACTCACGGTGAATCTGAGACTCCGTAGTTCTAGCACCTATAGCTCCCCATGCTATGAGGTCAGCGACATACTGTGGAGATATTGTATCGAGAAATTCAGTCGCAGCTGGCATTCCCAGATTATTTAACTCTATCAATAGTTTACGCGCAGTCTCTAATCCACTGTTGATATCAAATGACTCATCTAAATGTGGATCATTGATCAGTCCCTTCCAGCCCACAGTCGTTCTAGGTTTCTCGAAATACACACGCATCACGATCAATAAATCATCAGCATACTTATCAGCCAGAGGTTTTAGTTTTTTAGCATATTCTATCGCCGCCTTAGGGTCATGAATAGAGCATGGTCCTATGACAACTAGCAGCCTATCATCCGAACCATTAAGAATAGCCTCGCTCACCTTACGAGCATTCGCTACCACTCCCGCCACCTTTTCAGAAGCGGGTTGATAGTAAGAAAGAATAGCAGGGGAAATCAATGGATCGATCTTCTCAATGCGTAAGTCATCTGTCTGTGTTTGATTCATGATCCTAGTCATCACTTAGACATAGATCTGGCAAGGCTCAAATCCAGAAATCGTCACTCTCTTTACTAGCGAGATTGACAAAACCCTCCACACTAAGAAACTCTCACCCATGCCAGCACTCTCCGACCTCCTAATATGGAACGACCCCACTCCACGATCAGGTGAGAAAAACATGGCTATTGATGAACTCCTTCTCAGGCAAATATCTGACACTCCCCTACTCAGAGTATATCAGTGGCGAAAACCATCGGTCAGCTTCGGATACTTCGAAACTCTAGAGTCAGCGAAAACATCCTTTCCAGAAAATGACCTACCACTCCACTACATCAGACGCTGGACTGGCGGTGGTATCGTAGACCACCGCATCGATCTCACTTACACACTCATCCTCCCAAAATCTCACCCCCTGTCATCACTACGCGGAGCCGAAAGCTACCGCATCATCCATGAAGCAGTAGCTGCTGCGCTCAATGATCAGGGCATCGCATGCAAACTCACACCTACAAACACTGGAGACGGAGTCGCTGCATGCTTCGCCAACCCAGTAACCTACGACATCGTCTCTACCGATGGATCTAAACTAGCTGGAGCAGGACAAAAACGCTCCCGCCACGGACTCCTCCACCAAGGCTCAGTCATAGGAATTCAAGACAGAGCGAAATGGCAACAAGACTTAACCAATCATTTAACAAAATCTTCGCGAACTTGGCAGCCTGAAAGCGAACTACTAAATGAAGCAACTAAACTCAGCGAAAAAAAATACGCCACTGATGAGTGGCGTATGAAGAGAAAAAAAATTACCTAGCTCTTATATTAGGCGCCTCAGAAAATGCCCTAGCGCCTTTTCTATTCTTGATTTCACCTGAGCCATATTTCCATGGATTAACGTCCTTCTGAGTATAGATAGCCATTCCGATAACACCTACATTTTTTGTGCCATGGTTACTCAAGTTTGCATAAGAGTCACGCACTGTTGAGAACTTGAATGCTGCTACAGCATCCTCGCTCTTTCTAAATCCTTTTACTACTAGGGTCTTACCTGGTGCGATGATATATCCACGCTTTTTGATCGATGCTGGCTTGCCATCTAGCACATCAAGACCATCCACACTCAGCACTATCTCTAGTTTAGAATGCGCTATATTCTTCACTACTAGCTCATAGTTTTTGCCATTCTTACCTTCTACAAATCTCTTACCACCTGAATGTAAATTTTTCAGATATCCCCAGCTGCTTTTTACTCCCCACTCTACTAGACCATTACCAGCCTTCTGCATCCCACTACCAGTATTACTCCATCTGCTAGTCATCGCCTTGATCCCCTCTTTGTCATTATAATAAATACTGGCTATGGATGCTGGACTACTACTAGCTCTGCGGAAATCTCCCACACTCACATTTGACCTTATCTCGTCTCCCCAGCCAGTAGCAATGCCTGGTCTATTTTGAGCCACACTCTTTTTATAAGTACTTCTGGAACTGGTGTCAGACACTGATCCTCCTATCGCAGCTACCTCCACTGCCGGAGCTGCCATAGGCGCTGCAGATGGAGCAGCACAACTGTAAAAAAGTGCTGATAAACTCGCTATAAACCCTAACTTCAGCCCGATGATCCATTTAATCCTTAACTTCATAAAGCTAGAAAAACAGCATTTCAATCATACGTCAATATTTTTTTATGCTAAAATAACAGCACTTTTAAATTGCAGTATTTCCAGCACAACATATAGTTCTACTATGAATAGATTAGAAAAAGGTCAAATGTCCAGACGAGAGCGCCAGATCATGGACATCATTTACCGTCTTGGGAAAGCATCTGCCAAGGATGTCCAAGAGAATCTCCCTGACCCACCATCCTACTCAGCAGTACGCGCCCTACTAGTAACTCTAGAAAATAAAGGCATGGTAAAACACGGCAAGGAATCACGTCGCTACATCTACAAGCCTGCTATCACCGAAAAGAAAGCCCGTAAATCTGCTATTAAAAATTTAGTCGCCACATTCTTCGAAGGCAAGCCTCAGAACCTAGTTGCTGCCCTCCTAGATGAAAAAGATCAAAACCTCTCGAAAGAACAGATCGACCAGATCCGTAAGATGGTGCAGTAGGGAGAGTATCCAGCTTCTAGTTATCAGTCCAAAGACATAAAACCTAAATACCTAACACCTTAGAATCATGCTTTCCACCAGCATCACTATTTCCCTTATTGCAGTCTTACTTAGCGTATGGATAGGTAGGAGAAATCCTGTGCGTTCGTCAGGTGTTACCTCTGGAATGTTGGTTCTACTCATGTGCATCCCTCTTCTACTTATCTTTCCTAAAATAGAAGTTAGTTGGCTAACACCTAGTCAGGGAGTCATCAAAACTCTAGCATCTTCACAGAGTACAGGGTTCAATATAATTCAGATCCTTACCTATATTTGGATCGCTGGCACCATCCTCCTAGCTCTACGTTTACTCACCCAGAGCATCACGATTAGACGCTGGTGTCTACAGGCAGAGACCACCCCGTCTGCACGTGATCTAAGACTCATTGAGGAATGCGCTGAGCAACTCCACCTTAACCATGCACGCATCCCCCAGATCCGCTACACTAGCAAGCTCACCTCACCCGTCATCACTGGACTCCTTAAGCCTGTCCTTCTGCTCCCTAGGAATTCGATTAAATGGAGCAGCAACACCCTCCGCATGGTAATCCTACATGAACTAGGACACTTACAGAGAAGAGATCTGTGGACTAACATGGCAGCCCACATCGCCTGCGGTTTCCACTGGTTTAATCCTCTAGTATGGATACTCCGTAAGCGCCTAATGAATGAATGCGAATACGCTTGCGACGCACATGTCATAGCCCACGGCGCCGACACCAAGCACTACATCCATGCCCTCTGCGACGTAGCTGAAAGCTGCCAACAAACTCTAAGCTCTACCACCACTCCCGCCATTACCCTAGCCATGGCAAACACAGCCAGCCTGAAAGCAAGAGTGAACAATGTCCTCCACGAACAACCCAAAAATAGTCGCTGGATAGTCATTAGCATCTTGGCTCTCTCTGCCACAGCAACTATCGCTTACACCGTAGTCAGACCGCAGAAATCCAGTGCTCTAAATACTCCTCAATCAATCATTGAGCAGCAAACCCCAAACACTCAAGAAATTACCCCTGGGGAAATCAACATCCGCTTAAACGCAAATCCATTTCCAAGTGAGTAGATTTGCGATAATTTAAACACAAGCCAAACAAGCTAGTGTAACGCTTTATATTAAAGACCACACTGCTGATATCAAATGAGCGGCAGACTATTTAGCTTAAAACTATGCACTTAGATGAAGTGTAGTCTTTCATAAGCTTTCCTACATAAGGCTCAGCTCGAAACAATGACTCCAACCGAATACAGGAATACAGGGATGATAGTGACCATGAATATCAGTGCAGAGGATAACTCACACCCTACAGCAAAGAAACTAAGCTACTACTTAGCTTCACTCACCAACGCCTTAAAATAGCCCGGCATTTCTGCTTCCACTACTATATCTTTTTTAGAATAAGGATGCTTTATAGCGAGCTTAGCAGCATGAAGAGCCAGACGTTTTACCCCCTTCTCCCCTTTACCATCATTGCCATACTTCTTATCACCTACCACAGCGCACCCTTTGTCAGCTAAATGCACTCTGATCTGGTGTTTACGACCTGTTAGAATGTTAAGTTCCACTAGACTATGGATCTCATTTTTCTGAAGAACTTTATACAAAGTCTTGGAAAGTTTACCCTGTTTCTTCTGCTCAGGGTTTGTCGCCGTATACATCTTATGCACACCCTGCTCAACCAGATAGGAACTAATAATTCCCTCGTCATCAGGCATATGGCCATGAACTACGGCGTAGTAAGTCTTATTAAAGTCAGACCAGTTGCTCTGTAAGTAAGACTTTGCCTCAGGACTCTTAGCGAACACTAATACACCTGATGTTTCCCGGTCTAAGCGATGCACTATAAACACTCTGTGAGGTGATTTATGATTCCCCTTAGTCACATAGTCCATCAGATTATTATGAGCTGTGCGGATACTCTCACGCTCATTACCCATCGTCAGTAGCCCAGCATCTTTATCCACCACAATGATATCACGATCCTCAAAAATAATCGACAAGCCCCTAGGCTCATACTTCTTAGGTGGACGCTTAAACTGCTTATGACTATCTGGCATGGCAGTTTTTTAGCAGAAATTAGTGAGATAGCGACTCATTTAAATCCTCAGAAATAAGCTGTTTCGCAAACTCTTGCCCCAGCTCACTAAGCCTCTTCTTTTCCTCAGTAGAAAAATCATAAGGAACTACCTTACCTACACCTAGAGTGCCTATCACCCGGCCCCCACCTTCTTTTTTATCAAACACAGGGACTGCCAGTGATCCTGCCGCGCCAGTCTTACGGGCATTCTCCTTAGCCACACCTCCCAGGTCTTGCTGGAGATTACATAGCTCGACAGGGTTTGCACTCTGAGCAGCTACACCAGCTATACCTTTGCCGAATGGAATCTTCTCTATCTTATCCATCAAGAAATCAGGCACACCAGCAGAGCTAACCAAATACAACAGGTCACCCTTAGCTCGGTGAAGAGTCCCGGTCTGACAGTCAAACTCGACCATAATGTCTAATAACTTCTGATTACATTCATTCATCTTATATAAAATTAATAAAGTTTGCTCACTAGTATACATAAAAATAGCCACTTCCAAAATGAAAGTGACTATGAAAATATAAAGCTTTATAGCTATATTAAGCGCGCTTACGGCGAACTAGGAAGCTTAGTCCGGCAAGTCCTAGAAGAGCTGTGCTTGATGGCTCAGGAACAGTGCCTGCGACAATGTCTAAGGCATCTCCTGTTATTCCATTCATACTAACTGTATTATCATCTTCATAGACTACGCCTACGAGTGTGAATACATCATTTACAGTAATAAGATTATCACCGTCAACATCTGTCCATGTGAAGCCCATAGCGTAGTCAGTACCTACAAGTGATGGGTCTAGTGCGTTATTATCAGTGTTATTTGCTCCTATCCAGTTTACAGCACCTTCAACTAGACCATTATCAGGTGTACCAACATTATTAGCAGCAAAAGATAATTGACCACCATTTGTAGATCCTGTGTCATCAATTGTGCCAGCTCCATTAATAAAGCTAGTATGTAATGTACCAAAAGAACGGATACGCATATCATTAAAACCAGTCTTAAATTGTGGACGGGCAATTCTACCCACCCCATCAGTCGGATCGATAAGGTGGAAATTCTTATCAGAGCCTACAGCATCAATAGTCCAGCTTAAAGCTGCAGCTGTTCCTCCATTAGTAACTGAATTGTTCGTATTATTATCTACTACGAATTCAGCTAGGTCTAGAGACACCAGTGCAGCTGATGCTGAATATGAAACTCCTACGTAGAGTCCTGTGGTAAGTAGTATTGTTGTTAGTTTTTTCATTTTTATGTATTGTTTATGGTTTTTATTTGTATTGCATTTGAATATTAAAAAAAATCATATGATAGGTCAAGTAGTTATTTTTTAGAATTCCTGTAATTAATTTGAAATTTACTCTCCAGACGATTTTTCAAGCTCTTCCTGAGTCCATGGACCGCTTCGCTTCTCGAACTTCTTCTTGGCAGCTTTAACCTCCTCTGCTGTGATTGGAGAGCCTCCTTTATCCCATGCATAGCGTATGTAGCTCAGGATCTCGGCGAGACGATCATCACGCTTGATGCCAAGTGCTTCAGCGGGAGCCATGTATGCTGCTTGATATTTTTTACCATCTAGAGGTCCTATGAGACCATGCTGCATGATTGCGATAAGCTTCTCCGGGTCGCCATTCACACGTGGACTATCTACTAATGATGGAGCTAACAGTAGCTCAGTGCCGGGGACTTTCATACCCTTACCAGAAGCTCCATGACAGGTCACACAGCTAGCGAAGAATAGTTTCTCTCCACCCTGCACTAAGCGCTTATGAGTCTTGTCTATATCTTTAGGGAATGTAATTCCTTTATTCCAGTTCGCTAAATAGCTCTTCCACAGTGCCGCTGCTCCAGCATTTATCTTACCTGCAAATATGTCTTTGATAAATGGTAGCTCTTTCTTACCCCAGAGTGATACACAAGTGGCTAGAATCACCCCCTTATTATCAATATGCTTTCTGGCGGCAGTCTGGATGTGCTTGTCAGCGTTTTCAGGATCACTATTCTCTAAGCCTAGAGTCAGAATCAGCTGCTGAGCTACAGCATCATCCTTATCATCTGCTAGGTTACCTAAAGTAGCAATCATCGACTTCTGGTCCAGCCAGCGCTCAGATATCTGCACAGCAGCTCGGCGAATACGGGGATCTCTGTCACGGTAGACAGACTCCATAAATTCTGGGGTCAGTGTCCCTATGCCCTCTAAAGTCCAGAGAGCATGAAATCTAGTCATCGGGTTATTAGAGAAATGAACCATTCCTTTTAATAGTGGTACTACACTATCACGGTCATCACGGAGGATGATTAGCTTCTGAGCTGTATCTCTCCACCAGCCACTCACATTTTCTAAATGACGCACTAGCTCATGAGTCGGCTCCTGCAGCATCTTAGGAACCTTACCTGGTCTAGCATCTGTGCTACGGATTCTCCAGATACGTCCGTGGCGTATATTCTTATCTAGACCGTTCTCCACGATGTTCTTACGTGGTCCAGGTGATAACCATGCAGCGTCTTGGATAATACCACGATACATATCTGTGACGTAGAGACAGCCATCAGGACCAGTAGCAGTATTGACGAAGCGACAGTTAATATCTGATGAGAGTAGGAACTCATCTAGACCTGGCTCAGTCTTTACCAGATAGTCTAGCCCGCTCTTCTTCGTCATATTAGCACGGCGTACCACGTGGATCGTAGGATCACATACAAAATATCTCCCGTAGTCATCTAGACTGAGTTTATTACCACGGAACACGGATTGTCCACATGCAGAGGTAAATCCACGCACTTCCGCAGCAGCTCCGCCTCTGTCATCTAGCAAGCAGAGACTCTTTACTTTCATAAAATCCGCCGAGTGAGGCATTCCCATATCTACAGGTATTCCATTAATAGACTTACCTGCTAAACGTGTGGTAGTATTCCAATATCTAGGGCGAATATATGGCTCAGCCATCGGTCCAGAGTTAGTTACCCAAAATACATCACCCACATCATTGTGCGTTAGCCCCCACTGTGTCCAGTGTCCTCTGTGCTTCTCAGCGCGCCAGGTTCCATCTGTGAAGCGATAGCGCTCTATATTGTATGAAATATAAATATTATTATCAATATTCCAGTCTAGTCCTGAATCTTGGTGTTCTACGGAGACACCCACTGCACCGCGACCGTATGATCCACGCTCATAGAGGAGTGTCTTCTCATCCGCTACTCCATCATTATTCGTATCACGGAAGCAGATCACATCCATTGAGTCTGTCTCACGGACTGCTACACGATCATCTAGTGGTAGGATCGCTCTTGGTAGGTTAATATTATCTGCATAAGTTGTGATTTTATCATAGACTCCATCACCTGTGGTGTCTTCGAAGCGTCTGATTCTACTGTCTTTAGCCTCTTTAGTCCCTTTACCCTCTACATTTTGCATGTAGCTACGCATTTCAGCCACATACATCACACCATTCCCGTCCCACACAGTGAGCACTGGCTCTTGTATATCCGGATTAGATGCCACTAGCTCGATCGTGTAGCCTGGCGCTAGCTTGAATGTTGTCTTTTCTTCCTCTGGAGTAAGCATGCAGTATGGATCTTCTGACTTCTTTTTCTGTGCGGATAAGTAAGCCGCAGACTTTACTTCTTCCTTCGCCTCACTAGAGACTGTTGAACTCTTCAGTTTTAGTAATGAAGGTGCTAAGATAGAGGTCTTATCCGCTGTGGGGAATTCTGCTGGCTTCTCTATAGTTACCGCAGCTGTAGCGACATACTCACAGCTCCTAGCGATCATCGTCTGGAATCCAGCACAGTAGAGACTGTCCATATTATCTTGACCTTGCCAGACATGCCCCATTGTAGTCACGATGACTCTGCCACTTCCATAGCCCACCTCCCAAGTCACTGGCTCATGCTTGCCTGTTCCCTTAAATTTAGGATCAGAATAAGCGGAAGATAGAATTGTCATATTACTCGCAGCACCGCGCATGTCATGATAGAGTTCGTCCTTACCATGCATCCACACTGCTGGCAGATCTTTCATGATCGGATGTGATTGCTGGCGCACAGTGACCTGGAATGGATGCATCGATCCATGACTGGAGTTCCCTGCTGCTTCATCAGAGTATTCCTTACCAGTCTTCTCATCCACCTTGATCGCCTTACCCATAGAGGACTTTCTCCAGCCCATCCCGATGATATCATTATATTCTTTCCAGCCACCAAATGCATTATTCGCAGCATGCACTAGCACCACTCCGCCACCATTCTTCACATACTCTACAAAGTTCTTCTTAGTCTCTGGGTTCCAGTCACGCCCGTTATAGTTTAGCACCACAGTATCATAGTCAGAGAATTTAGGATTCCAGCTCTTCCACTCTTCCTCAAGCTTCTCTTTCGTGGGCGCAAAGGCTTCCCGCTTCAGCTTATCATAGGCTGCGTAGCCTTCATTCAGAGTCTCATCTCTTGACTTGCGAATCGAGTTTAGTTGTCTCTGCTCTGGTGCTGTAGAGACAGTGACCTCGAATATCCCAGCAGTTTCTAGTGATGCTCTCACAGCATCTGTAGTCACCTCCCAGTCATGATTATTTACACCATCTACTATCAAAACTTTGATCTTATTAGCAGATTTTACAGCACCTTGGTCAGTCTGGGATTGTAATCCATGAAGGATACCGAGTGATAATAATAAGGTTACAGAGAAAGAGATTGATAAAGATAATTTTTTCATAAGCCTCCACTAATATTGCATACATTTGATGAAAGTCTGTAACTAATTTTACTATTTTAAAGATGTGGATTTAGATATAAATATAGAAGTATCCTTTATAAAAGTTCGATTTTGCCCCCCTTTTTAATTGAGATCGCCATTTAGCCTAGAGCCGAGTTCTATAATTTTGTAAATTTAATTGGTTATATCTCATCAAACACCAAAAAATTAAGAACTATCACGCCACCTTTAGATTAACATCTCTATATTTCAAAGGGATTAAAGCCTATTCACTCAAATAAAATAAGTAAATTTAAGAATTGATCCTAGCTAAACCCATAAGATAGAATTATTTATTTAATTGTTGACGATTTCTATGAGATAGCCACAGTGGACTATCTTATGAAAAAAACATTAACATTACTTACCCTCTCAGCAGGTATATAATTCTCGAGCGCTGCAACAACATTTATCAGTGCTACTTCTAATACTGTCACATATACAGGTGGTATCTCTAAAAGCCATGGAACAGAAGCTGGCATAATTAATGGAGCTGGGTTATCAACAGCTCTAGCATCGATAGACGACACCAATATTGCAACTATCACTCACACTACAGGATTTGTAAATTCTGATAAAGTAGTTCAAGGTAATTCTACACCACCTGAAATGTTTGCAGAATTTACGTTTGCTGCTGCTACAGATATTACCGAAATCTATGTATGGAACTACACTCAAGGCTCTCTAGTAAGAGGGATAGAAGCTTATGAGGTATTTATCGATACTGGTTCAGGATTCGGCACAACAGCTGACTACACAGGAACTTTAACGCAAGCTGACATTAATAACCACGTAGCTCAGAATATCAGCTTTGGTACTGTAGAGAACGCGGTAGCCATTAGATTAGTTGGAGCAGCGGGAGCGTCTAACAGTGGACTTGGTCTAGACGAAGTTCTATTCGGCATAGACGACACTGTTGCAGTGCCAGAGCCTTCTAGCACAACGCTACTCGGACTTGGCACCATTGCACTACTAGCGCGTCGTAAACGCTCTTAATAAAGATTTACTAATTAATAGATTCTTTTCATACGTCATTCTCTATGAGAATGGCGTTTTTTATTATCAGTGTGATCTATCAGAGTCATGTTCACTTCTATTCTCTGAGCAAAACATCCTCTATTATAACCTTTAGAGAGAAACAATAAATCTATTTTCGAAGCTAAAGCTCTCTCAGTATCAAGCTTCCTCTATCAATCTAATTTAGATTCAGAATACATATCCATTCTCTAGATTTGTTCATTCCTATGATGAGATGAATCCGGATCATTCTTGAATCGAATTAGCCATAGAAGTTAGTTATAGATAACATATCCGCCATAATGCATAATTACTCCCTTAGATATGTTCTATTCTAAAGATGAAATTAAAATCAAACCATTGCCTCACAATTTCAGATCTCATTGCTAGCTTAGTATGATAGTAATAAACAAACTAAATTAATTAGCTTTCTTTTTCTCTGGGGGTCTTTTCAGGTCGTAGATTCTTTTGAACTCTATCGGACTTCTCTCATCTGCACGGCTTCGGAAGAAGCAGAGCACCCTTTGCGAGCTAGTTAGCGGCACATAGGCTGTGTAGAATGGCATCCATTGATCATCTACTCTTCTTCCCAGACGCAGGTAGAATATGCGCCCTTTTTTAAGAGTTGGCTTCACCTCTACTGTCTCACCTGGCTTTATCAGTTTGTTAATTTTCCCAGTAGCAAATGCGATCGCTTGATTAGTAGTGTTAAATACCTGAGCCACTCCCCATTCTTTTCTACTTTCATCATCTGGGATTACTTTTATATTATATTTTCCATCCTTAAGCTTAGTCATCAGCAGGATCACGCTTTTAGAGCCTAGCGGTATATTCACTGAAGCCAGGGGTGCCACTTCATCCGGGATCACTCCTTTCGCATAAAAACGAAGTGTCGGTGAACCCTTATACTTGTAAATCCGAGACAGTATATGGTCATAGGCATGGAACTCCTGTAAGTCCTTCCCTTTGAGATAAGTCATGTCCTCTATTTCGCCACTCCAGGACAGCATACGTATATTTAGCTTGATAGAGCCTTCCTGAGCTAGTGAAAACTGCGCGAGGACGAGTAAGGATGTGATGAGAATTAGGATCTGTTTCATAGTGCTTGGATTTCAGCTTGTGATAGCCAGCGGAATGATACAACCTTAAAGCGTCTGCCAAATTCCTTGTTCGTGGAAGTTTGGCTAGCATCATTTAGAGCCACCCACGGATCCACCGTGCTATCTACAAATTCAGGGGTACGTTGCAGCACTGCCTCACAGATGGCAACTGCTTTTACATTATCACCATCACGGCTATCGCCATAGCCACGCACGATAAATGTATCCGACCTAGCACTCAGCACTGGAGCGAGTGTCCTGAGAATGTCATTCTGAAGTAGAAATCCCGGTATGCCTGCAGCAGTACTCTGCACTCCAGCAGTCACTGCCCAGTCAGGGCTGCCATCTTGATTAAAATCATAAGCTGGGGCTACTCCCTGGGTTGCCGCCGTAGTATTAATCGATGTAGAATCTATCGCCGCTTGGAGAGCACCTAGCCTACCATTATCCCCTGTCTCAAGCCTACGGTTTATAAAATCATTCATTGATAGAAATGGTCCACGCTCTTTCACTTCCTCTACTATCGCCACTGCTAGATCATTAAGCTCTGTAGCATTGAGACTTCTGAGACCTCCCCACGGGTGATTGAGCGGATCTATCGAGTTAGTTCCTATTTGAACGGAAGTCGGCACTGAAAATCTAGGGAATGGTGCTACTAGTTGAGCCGCTGTCACTGTCTGAGATACTCTACTAGCTAAATTCCACGTCCGCATATCTTGTCCACCCAGTCCTGATAATACAGCCTCCCAAGCCGCTACTGATGTCGAGTTCACATTAAATGCTCCCTCTATCATCATTTTACCAGCCGCTTTATCTAGATCACGCACATCCACTAGATCAGCATCCTTTAGATAACTCAAACGTGGATTAGAAGAAGTGTGCTGACTGGGGTTGAAGACCTCATCTACAGGATGTAATAATCCCTTCGAATCATAAACACCTCTCTTAAATCTTTCTACTCCATTAGAGTCTACAGGAGAACTGTATGAATGACTACCTGCTAATTGACTTAATGCATGACTATCCTCACGCCAAGCAGATGGAGTGCCTGAGAAAAAATAAGAATCAAATAGAGTTTCATTTAGAAGATAATTTACATCTACTCTGTGCGAATTTCTACTTTCTCCAGCACCAAAGTTATTATTATAATGTGTTATTTCTCCTACTACATTTCCCTGGCTTACAAAAGGACTGACATAACTACCTCCTACAGGGAAAAAAGGCGTAGCGGCATCAATCGCTAGGTTTGCATGCATGAAGTCTCCAAGCGAAAGCATTGGAAGGCGGGGTATGTCTTTCATCACAAATCGGGTGAGACCTGATACGCTACCCGATGATGGCTTAGTAGTAGGACCATAGTAAGCCCTGTGAATAGTTTCACCACTCCCTAAAGGATCGACTCTACTTAGATCAGGAACCACTTGAATATCCAAATCCCCGCTCACACCTTTAAATACAGATGTTAAAATATGCATATCAAAGTTTGCTGCTGGAACACGACGAATAGGCGTAAAATCGTGAAAAATAGACGTTGGATTATGACCGATGTCAGGCTGAAGGGGGTCACTATTAGGTTCAGTTTCTGGAATCGTTGTTCTAACAACTCCTCTCATATGATAGAATTTACTTGGAATACTTATACCATTAGTTTCATCATAAAGATCTTTAAGGTTTGCCAGAGTAAACTCATCTTCAGCCTCAATCCCATCAAAAAATTCGACTTTCCTTGCTACTATTTGCCCATGGTTAGCTCTATTATATTCATTCTGTTTGATCCATGGTGCCTTACCTTCAAAATTTAGAATATAAGTAAAAACGTTTCCTCGGATTTGACCTCCATTGACTGTCACTCTAACCTCTGAATTATTTGCATCTGCAATACTAACCCCTGGTTTAAAAGTATAAATTAAACCGGAAGTCGGGTCATATTCATTGCCTAATGGGATATTTTGCCCATCTGCAACCTCGTCATTTGCTACTTTTGCTCCAAAGACTCTAACTTCGCCAGGTGCGAATGCGACAGATTCTACTAGCCCCATACTACGATATCTATCAGACTTAATTCCATCATCATTTGTATTAAAACCAATAAAATTTTCGATTAAATTGTCAGTCAAAATTATGGATTCTTCTACACCTCCTACTTCACTTACTACACTTACAGCTATTTTATTCTCACTTGCATTCGCTATGTTAGCTTCGAATTTAGGACGGAAATTTGTGATTTCTACATTATACGGGTTCCACATGACTAGTGCGGGGAAAACGTGTAGCAAAAAGTCATATTTCCCGTCACCAACAGGTTTAGCTGAAATACCATAATGCCAGTGGAACCCAACGATGATAGGGGCTAACTGAGTTCTGCCGTTGTCCTTCTTACTCACATCATCTCTTTCCCAGAACGTAAGATAATCAGAACCTGTGTGTTCATACCTCCACGAATCTGTACTAGGTCCATGAGGGTGAAATGCTGGGATATTACCAGAATCTAGAGAATCTATGCCTCGATAAGTGCTTCCACTACTTTGGGTGATATAGCTACTTCCATTGTATGCCAACTCTTGGAAAGGGCGGTATTGTTGATAATAACCATAAAGATGATCCCAGCGAGGACCTCTTATCGCACCACCTGTAGCTGCGGTGCCATCGATGATTCTCCCTTTGCGAAAACCAGCTACAAAAGTCTCATATTGATCACTATCTTCAAACGCTGCGGTAAGATCCCTACGTAAGCCTCCGCGGCGCACATCAGAGATTACTCCCTTTGTTCCAACAGAAAAATCATCGTAAAGAGTCGTATTCACATTCCATGCAGCACCTATATTTCTGTAAGCTAGTTCTAATTGATCATTATCTAGAACCTTAGCGAGTCTACCTGAATTATTAAGATCTGCTTCATTAGCAGCAGATAGGAAGCTAGTACCTACTGTGACGCGGTTTTTAGACGGCACTGATAGTCTCCTCAGTCCCTCACTCACGCTTGTAATAGGATCTATTGATGCCAAGTCATTCACTAGATCCACTCTTGCTTTCGTCCCCTGATCACCTACCCAGAATGCGTAGGAGCCACTGTCTAGATTCACTCTCTCCACGTGAATATTAGACACTACACCAGCAGCATCTGTCACTCTCGCTATATTCTGCCTGAGATTAGCTTGGATTGCTACTGTGGGGTCTGGGTCTAGCCCCGAGACCAACCATTCGACACCTTCATCATCTGACCAATCACGGATATTCTCCTGCTGCCCCATGGTGGTAGGGTCTGGAGCTGTGGAAGTAGCTGCGCCAACATCGCCTGTGCGCCATCTCCCTGTCCATCTAGGCTCTAAGACGCCATCGGCAACTGGAGTGGCTGGGGCAGTATCTAAAATAGAAGCCTCAGCACTCACAGCCTGATCTGGCCCTAGCTCTTTTTGTAATTTATCTATCGCTATGTTAAGAGCTAGCCGTGCATTTGCTTCTGCCTGCATACGGTCTAAGCCTACAGAGCTATTACGCGTAGATACTGATGATAATGAGAGCATACCTACTGCTAGAAGAGATAATAAACTCATAATAAGGAGCACTGAAATCAATGCAAACCCCCTATTTTGAACAGTGTTCTTTGATTTTGAAAGTGTCTTATTCATATACATAGTAAATACAGCATTCAGCAATCCAGCAACATTTTGATGATTAACGCTTCTATTCTAAAGAATATAGCGCAAAAAAACATCTCATATAAATTCACACACTATGAAGCCTAGGTCAATATTCTCAATTATCAGCTGATTAAAAATTACATTATCGAGAAGCAAATTTTTGTATAGCTAATTTTTATTTTAAGTAATTTCAGGACAACCCTCCTCACCTAGAGCTGTATGATATGTAATTAGGCTTAGGAATTAGTCTTAGGAATTTGTCACGACAAACAAGCTAGGGAATTTCTTGAATAGAATTTATTAGAACCGCAGATTTTCATAGATTAGCTCTGATTTTTCTTAGTCTTTTGGAGCACAAAAAGATCTACTTGGAAGATTTTTGACTATCAGTAGCAACTTCCAATATTGGGCTGTGTCTTTTAATGACTTTAAGAACGCTTCCCATAGAAATCTGTGTGAAATCAGCCTAATCTGCGGTGACTTTTTTTCTTAATTGCCCTCCCTAGCTTAATCGCCCTGAGGAATTTGGCTTCGATTTTGGCTTGCACTTAATATATCACCGCTCATCATGGCATTATCCGCCATTATCTGTCAGTGCGGGAGATTTGATGAGGCGCCACGCTTTACTTAATCAAGGTATGACTTCTATCAGGCAGTCCTGATCAAGCAGCTTCCCTGCATCACTAAAGAAAACGCCCTCCGACTCTAGTAGCTTCCTTTTAATAACGATCTTCTCACCGGATGTCTGCCCTGAGTAGCCTCCTATAGATAGACTCGCAGGGATGACTCTATGGCAAGGTATCCTAGGGGCGTAGGGGTTTCGCCGCATTGCATTCCCTATCGCCTGTCCTGAATTACAGCCCACAGAAAGCCCTAAAGTTTTGTAGGTGACTATTTTACCACTAGGCACACGGGAAAGTGCCGCGTAGACTTTCTGCTCAAATAGTGTGGGTTCACGCTGCATAGTCTAAGCACTGAATGGATCTAAATCCTCACGAATGGTGGGATACTACAGCCGATGGAATCTGCCACTGCTCTGAGCATTTCTGCCTCGCTGTTTTCTAGAATCCCATCACTCATGACGGCTACTCCACAGGCATGAATGAGCTGTTTTTTCACTATCGGTGATGCGAGTTCTATTTTCTCTAGTGCTTGGTCGACTTGTTTAAGACCGCATTCTTCTGGTGGTAGGAGGATGGTGTCGTCACCTAGTTCGTAGCGTAAATATTGGGTTGCTTGCATGTAAGCATGCTGGACGCTTTCTCTACTGTTGGCGCCTATTCCAGCCATGGTGGTGAGGAGTACATTTGCCTCATAGCGGACTTTAGAGAGTTTGTTGTATTTGGTTTTCTTATTGCCAGTGCGTTCGTAGTAGCTTGCTAGGTGGCGCTCTACCATCTTCTGCAGCATGAATTCGAAGATATTTACTGAGCCATCACTCGCTATCATCCAGCGGGTGATCTCTATGAATCTCTCATACTCGGGTGCTGTTAGATTTCGCAGAGTCGGGATAGATAGATCTATGAGAGCTATCTTCTTAGATGAATGGATACCACCCAAGGTGCCTGACCATTCGTGGGCTAATTTAGCAGCGTCTGCTCCTGCTAACTTTTCTAGGAATGAGATCTCTCCTTCACGGAGTTCATCATCCTCAGCCAATAGGAGTCCGAAGATTAGTGCCTGAGCATATTCACGGTCATGGCATGCATCGATCCAAGCGTCTTGGAGTCCTGCACGGATGCTTTTTCCTACTTCTAAATTCTGCTGGGCTGATTCACCTATAGCGTCCCACTTCTCCATCTTGACTGACATTGCGACCTTATCTGTTCCTGCTAGTCCGGCGAGACCAGAGACTGGGTATGCCTTTCCTTTGACGTGGAAATTTCCATCGAGTTCGTGTGCTACTGGGCGAAGTGTTACTTTATCAAATTTGCCGTCCCATTCTTTTTCGATGATGCTGATGCGTTCATCTAGTGGTGGGTGGGTATCGAATCCATAGCTGAACATTCCTGCGTCTGAGAAGAACATGTGGCTAGCTTCGCTGGCTCTGGCATTATCTATTTTACCGCCGTATTGTGCACCGCCTATTTTCTTAAGCGCTCCTGCTATCCCGCTGGGATCACGGGTAAATTCTACTGCGCTAGCATCTGCTAGATATTCTCTCTGACGGGAAATAGCAGCCTGAATCATCCTAGCGAAAAATACTCCGATCGAGCCTACTACCATGAGGGCTATTCCCGCAGCTAGCATTGCAATGATTATCCCCCCACCGTTGTTGTCCTTATTATTACCCCTGACTCTGACAAAACGTAGAGACTGGAAAAGCATCTGACCGAGCATCGAAAGCATCATGATACCGAATAACCAACCGATGAGACGCATGTTCATCTTCATATCGCCATTTAAAATGTGGCTAAATTCGTGGGCTATCACTCCCTGAAGTTCTGAGCGATTCAGGTGCTGCACACAGCCACGAGTGACTCCTATCACTGCATTGCCTGGCTCTGTTCCAGCTGCAAAGGCATTGATGCCTGGTTCATTATCCATGATCCAGACTTGTGGAGTGGGCACTCCGCTAGCTATGGACATTTCTTCTACGATATTGATGAGTTTTTTCTCATCTAGATTTCTTGTGTGTGGATCTACTGGTCTGCCGCCTACATCTCTGGCTACTGCCTCACCTCCACCTGCTAGCTGGAGAGATTTAAATACATTTCCTAACAGAATCACCCCAGTCGTAACACCAGCGATGGTGAGGAATGAACGTGTGTCCCAGAATGAGCCGCCAAATTCTCTCAGCTCCCCAGAGTTCGTGTAGACATATCCATTACGCGTCATCAGGTAGATGCCATAGATAGAATATAATGCTATGACGACACCGATGACCGCTAAGATAAAGTAGATAACTAGCCACTTTGTCTTCTTGCGAGCTTGGTCCTGAGCTTCGTAGAAATTCATATTTTTAAAAGTAGTTAGTAGAGAGTAGATAGTAGACAGCAGAACCTTTCCTACTCACTACTTTACTACTCTCCTACTTCCTTTAGAACGACACCTTAACACTCTCGCGTTCGGCATCTGTAGATACTTCAAAGAGGACTGCTTGCTTAAAGTTGAATGTGTTGGCAAAAATACTGGATGGAAACATCTCGCATTTGTCATTATACATAGTCACTGCGTCATTGTAAGCCTGTCTTGAGAAGCTTACTTTATTCTCAGTAGTGGTGAGTTCTTCGCTGAGTTGCATCATATTCTGATTAGATTTCAGATCAGGATATCCCTCAGAGAGGCCTATGAAGCTTCCCATGCTAGAACCTAGGCTAGTCTCTGCCGCAGCGAGTGCACCCATGGAGACATTGTCTTCTGGTGACACGGATTTACGTGCGCTTTCAGCATTGTTACGCGCCTGAATGACGTTCTCTAGAGTCTCGCTCTCGTGCTTCATGTATGCCTTGGCTGTCTCGATCAGGTTTGGGATTAGATCGTGTCTACGCTTTAGCTGCACATCGATTTGCGCAAAGGCGTTCTTGTATCTGTTCCTCATTTTCACGAGACCATTATACATTCCCATTAGCCAGAATACGGTGAGCACGGCTACTACTATTAATACTATTGTTATCCACATAATTTTTGTTTGGTTATTCTTTGAGTAGACTCTGAACGCTGATTTGTAAAATTTCCATTATAAAACTCCACTATTTCTGTAACGACACCATAATCACTTCATGAAGCACACTATCATCGCTGCCGGAAAACCTGCGCTTAGCTATTGTAAGGACGGAGTAGCTGAATATCTAAAGCGGCTCAAGCGCTATGGAAACTATGAACTCAAGCATATTAAGGATGGAAGCTCAGTGCAGGTTTCCCAGCGTCATCGCGAGCAGAGTCAGGGAACGATAAGAATAGTGCTAGATGAGCGAGGTGAGCAACTCACCACAGATCAGCTGCTTAAAAGAATTAATGCATGGGAAATGCGTGGGGAGAAGCGAGCTACTTATCACATCGGAGCATCAGATGGGCACACTGAAGATCTGCGAAAGGAAGCAGATCTGGTCTGGGCACTAAGCCCACTAACACTCCAGCATGAGCTAGCTTTGGTAGTACTGTTAGAGCAGCTCTACCGCATCGCTACGATTCAAAAAGGTGAACCGTATCACCGTTAGGCACAATAGATTGAACATTTCTGAATGTAGTATGTCTAAGACCGCATGCGGCGTATTCTTACCTACATCCTCACATTTCTCATCAGCTCTGCAATCGTTTCTCAAGCAGGAAAGCTAGATGACTTAACTAAACTGCGTTCGGAGGTATCTCTCGCTTTAGATAGTCTCAAAGTGTCCGGCTTAGGGCATGCGCATCCTAAGATTAAAGAGATGCAAAAAGTGCTGGGAACACTTGAACTACAAATTGAGAACACTAAAGAACTGCAACAAGAAATCATTATACTAATAGAAGGAACCAAATCAAAATATTTGGCAGGACACGCTAGATACGAAAAATCAGACATTGCACTTACCGAGCTACTAGAAGCAGGCTGGAAAATCGAAAAAATAATCTCTGCAGGCACGACTAAAGAATTACCTGAAATCCAAGAAGAGGCAGATCTTCTCAAAGCCGCTTATGTGTGGCTTAGTTTCGAAGGTTGAAAATCATTCAGTCCACTGAATAGTAGTCACAATTACATTATGGTCTGATGCGACAGTCCCCTCTTTATGTAGAGTTAGTATCTCTGCAGAATGAACTTTTAGGCTCGGTGATGTTAAGATATAGTCAATCCTACGATTTCCTTTCTTGCTCACCTTCCAGCTATTGTATGTGCTACTATTTTCGAGATCATGATCATTGATGGTGTAGCTATCTCGTAATATTTTCTTATCAGCTAGCAATATTTTAAGTGGCTTGCTTCCTGGCTTGCAGTTTAGATCACCCATTAGGACTACAGGGTCATCTTTGTGTTCTCTTTCACCTATTTGTTTCAGAAGAAACACCGCAGACATTCTTCTAGATTTCCATGACATGTGATCTAGGTGAGCATTATAGATATAGATACCCTTGCCGTTTTTATCGACTAATCTTATCCATGTGCACATCCTAGGGATTCTGTTTCCCCATGATGTTGAGCCTGGCACTTCTGGTGTTTCAGAGAGCCATAGATTTCCATGGTCAGTTTTCTTCCACTGTTCATCCTTATAGAAAATAGGGATGTGTTCACCAGTTTCATGACCATCATCACGACCCACTCCCACGTAGGAATAGTCGACCATCGTCTTCTTTAAATCTGCTAATTGCTCAGGGAGAACTTCTTGGAAGCCGACTATACTGGGGGTGACTATAGCCTCAGCCATGATCGGCAGTCTATTCGCCCAATATCTACTTTTTCTAAATCCTCCACTAGCATAGCGGATGTTGTAGCTCATTATCTTCATTGAGCTTTTTTTTTGTCTTCTCTAGCGCCTGGAAATAAAATCCACATAGGGCGCTTTAGGTTTACTGACACATCTGTTTTAGTAAGCTTCCCTGTAGCCGCATCACGCTTATGAACGATAACTTTGTCAGCTCTTTGACCTGCAATAAGCATCCATTTTCCAGTAGGAGAAATACCAAAGTGTCTCGGAATCCATACACCGGCTGGGTGCTCTTGGATGATTTCTAGAGTTGTTGCGTTTAACACTGAGATCGTATCTCTGCCTTTTTCTTTTAGATCCCTGCAGGCTGCGTAGATGAACTTACCGTCTGCTGAGAGTTGGATTTCTGAGCAGGTTATACCCTCTTCGAATTTAGCCATCACAGGCATAGTCTCCTCTAATTTTAGACCTCCTGTCTCTTCATCTCTAGCGAACTGTGTGACGGTTACGGTGAGTTCATTTAGCACGTATAGCTTATCGCCCGCTGGTGAGAAATCCATGTGTCTAGCGCCTCCACCCGCTTGGGTCTTGGCTGAGCCCGCTGGTGTGAGTGAGCCAGTTTTTTCATCGAATTTGTAGATGACTACCTGATCCATTCCTAAGTCAGCTACATAGACAAATTTATTATCTAACGATGCGTAAATCGAGTGAGCGTAAGGCTTAGTCTGACGCTGTGGATGAATACTAGATCCTACATGCTTATGATGACTTGTTACTTCCGAAATAGTCCCTGGCTTGCTTTCATTCTGAAGTGAGTAGCTCGAAACACTACCGCCAGAGTAATTTGCTACTAATAAATTGTTAGAGCCTTTATCTAGCGATATATGGCATGGCCCTACTCCCATCGAGCTTTGCTTGTTGATCGGGGTAAGGGAGTTATCATCCTTACGAACGAACGATGCGACGAAGCCATGTTTCTCTCCTTTATTCTTACCTACAGCGAAGAGAATTTTCTTATCATGCGAAATAGTCAGTGAACTTGGAGAATTTGTCGTAGCCACATTTTTCAAGTCGCTAAGTTGGCCAGTTTCCTCATCTAGATGGACTAGGAAGATTCCTTGATCCGATCCAGTCCCTAGATAAACAGGGGTTTTTTCAGCCAATACGTGCAAAGTCATGACACTAGATAGAAGAATTGTTTTCAGCATGCTCTATAGATGCCACAGATCTAAAGACAGTCCAGTAACAAAAATTCCTTACTTCTCCCTTTCATCCCACTGCCAATACGCTATAGAAAGTCCTGTTATGAAAAGAGAAACGATATGCCTACATGGCGGCCAGCAGCCAGATCCTACTACGAACTCAAGGGCAGTCCCTGTCTATAGAACTGCTTCTTATGTATTCGACTCTACTGAACACGCCGCAAATCTCTTCGCTCTAAAAGAACTAGGCAACATCTACACACGCCTCATGAACCCGACTACTGACGTGTTAGAGAAACGTGTAGCTCTGCTCGAAGGCGCTCATGAACTCGGCGGACTCGCTGTAGCATCTGGCACATCTGCTATCTTCTACGCTATCATCAACCTCGCTCAAGCAGGTGATAACATCATCTCATCTACTAATCTCTACGGCGGTACTTACACTCAGTTTAATGACATCCTCCCAGCACTCGGAATCACAGTGAAGTTCGTAAATGTCAACGATCCGGCTGCTATTGCAGCGGCTATCGATGACAAAACACGAGCTGTCTTCACAGAAACTATTTCTAACCCTGCTTCTGAGGTAATGGATCTCGAAGCAATCGCAGACGTTGCTCACGAGCATGGACTTCCACTCATCGTCGACTCCACATTTTCTACACCACACCTCTGCCGCCCTATCGAGCACGGTGCAGATGTGGTCGTACATTCACTGACTAAATGGCTCGGCGGTCACGGCACTGCGATCGGTGGAATTGTCATCGACTCTGGTAAATTTAACTGGAAAGCAGGCAAGCATCCACTCTTTGATAAACCAGATAATTCCTATCACGGATTACGCTGGGGACATGATCTGCCTGAGGCACTTGCTCCACTAGCCTACATCTTACGCATGAGAACAGTGCCGCTCAGAAACCTCGGCGCATGTATCTCTCCAGATAACTCATGGCATGCGCTCCAGGGCATAGAGACACTCCACCTACGCATGGACCGTCACTGTGAAAATGCTCTAACAGTAGCTAAGCACCTCAAGGCTCACCCAGCAGTAGAATGGGTAAAGTTCCCTGGACTTGAAGACGACTCAGAATACGAGCGTAACCAAAAATACCAATCAGGTAAAGGTGGCTCAGTAGTCACCTTCGAAATCAAGGGCGGAGAAGTAGCTGGCAAGAAATTCATAGAATCCCTGCAACTCTTCTCTCACCTAGCTAATGTGGGCGATGCCAAATCACTAGCCATCCACCCAGCCTCTACTACCCACTCACAGCTAAACCCAGAACAACAAGCATCTGGCGGAATCACCGCTGGGCTCATCCGCCTATCAGTAGGTATCGAACACATCGATGATATCTTAGCTGACCTAGATTCATCACTCTAACAATACACTCTAACAATACTAAAATCATGCAAGTCTCAGACCTAAACATTACTAAAAACATTCCGCTCCCATCTCCAGCAGACATGATGAGCGAGATCAGCCGCTCTGATGAGCAAGCTAAATTCATGGCAGAGTCCCGTGAAATCATCCGCAATATTCTCAAAGGAACTGACTCACGCTTCCTCCTAATAGTAGGACCATGCTCGATCCACGACACTAAGGCTGGCATCGAATACGCTGAGAGACTAGCTAAGCTAGCGGAAAAAGTGAAAGACAAAGTCTACATCGTCATGCGTGTCTACTTCGAAAAACCACGCACCACAGTGGGCTGGAAAGGTCTCATCATGGACCCTAATCTCGATGGCTCTGACGACATCGCTGCTGGACTCCGTAAGGCACGTAATTTCCTCCGTGAAGTCATCGACCTAGGTCTCCCTACTGCTACAGAATTACTCGACCCTATTACACCACAATACATCGCCGATCTCATCTCATGGTCAGCTATTGGAGCACGCACCACTGAGAGTCAAACACACCGCCAGATGGCTTCTGGGCTTTCTATGCCACTTGGATTTAAGAACACGACGACAGGTGATCTCATCGCCGCTGTGAATGCTATCAATGCTGCTACTCAGCCACAAACATTCCTAGGAGTTTCTGATCAGGGAGTAGCTTCAGCAGTCACTACCTCTGGAAACCCAGACTGCCACATCATCCTACGCGGTGGAGACAATGGACCTAACTACGAAGCATCACACGTGAGACAAACCATAGAGAAACTTTCTAAGAAAGGCGCCTGCGATAGCATCATGATCGATGCATCACATGCTAACTGCGAAAAAAACCACGAGCTTATGCCAGACGTCTACCGCGATATTTTCAAACAGAGAGCTCCAAAAACAGGGGGAAATACTCAGATCATCGGCGCTATGTTAGAGAGTCATCTCGCAGCAGGTGCACAGAAATTCCCTCAGCCGCTTGAAGACCTCAACTACGGTCAATCTATCACAGACAAATGCATCGACTGGGACACCACTGTCGAGCTAGTGAATGAAACCTACGCGGCTCTCTAGATCACTATTAACTATAGAATTATAAATCCCTAGTCGATCACTCGGCTAGGGATTTTTCTATTTTAAAATTAATAAAAAGTATTACTTCTTTATGATACTATGATTAGTCGAATAAAAAATTCCATTCTGGAGAGACACTGTTTTCCCACTAGTGCCATCCCCTGTGAGCATAGGGACTGACCAAATTTGAACAGCCTTATCCATTACGTCCAGGATAGATTTAGCATTATCAGTAGTAGATGGTACTGCTGGGGCTTCCAGCTTGAGAGAATACAGATGTCATACTTAAAAGCATAGTCGTGATAGTTGATAACAGTAGTCAAGTATCCGTAGTAGTTCCATAATTAGCAGAACTCACAGGGCATAATAAAGTAAAATTAGTATACATGAATAACAGTTACTAATACCTCAATTAAGAGATGAGAGCCAGCCATTAGCCCTAGGAAAACACCAGTAATCATCGCTATTAATGACAGAGCTTCTTCTTTCTCTATAGAGATATTACGGTCAGTAGCTTAGCTCACAACTATGGGCAGAAAAACCAGCTCCAAAACTACATATCCATAGCGAATTGATTTCTCCAACTTTCATTTCTTCAAGACACATCTCTAGCGCGACCAAAACAGATGGGCTGCTAAGGTTACCATACTTTCGCATCACGGCTCTAGCGTAATCCATCTTTTCTGGAGGCAAAACTCGCTCCAGCTGCTCAATCACATCTCTACCGCCACCATGAGTGATCCAGCGTTGTGGGACATTTCGTGCTTTTTCATAAAGCTTCTTTACAGTCTCACCCGCTAACTCTGGCACACTCCTATGCAGTTGATTTCTGAGCTTTCCTTTAGCATTGGTAAATCGGATTTTCTCTCGCTCTTCGGGAATATGTAACGACTCAAAATGCTCCGCCTTCCATCTTCTGCGTGAAGAATCATCAGAGGCAAAGTCATCGCCACACCAGAGAGCTGCCGCAGCTCCATCTCCGAACAAGCATGTGCTAATCAATACACCAATATCATTCTCAACATAAAATGCGGCAGAACATATCTCTACAGCTACAGTTACAATCAAAGCTTCAGGGTTATCTGCTATATATCCCTTAGCACACCGCATCAAAGGAACTGCAGCTCCACAACCTAGACCTGTCATATCCTGATGGAATACATCCGCTCTCAGCCCCAGCTTCTCAGCTACATGACTGCTCACTCCTGGGCATAGATAACCAGTACATGAACAGAGAAAGAGCGCGTCTAAATCTTTAGCTTTTATACCTGCGTCATCTAGTGCTTTTTGAACAGCCTCAGCTGCCAACTCCGGAGCTTTCACCTCATAATATTCACTGAGGCCTTGGGCATCCATTTGCCACGCTTTCTCCAGATCATCTAGACAGAAATGCCTACCATCGATCCCGCTATCACCGTTTAGAACCTTCTCTAACAGATTTCGCGATGATCCGCTAATCTCACTCCAGAACTTCGCACCTCGCATCGCTGCCAGACATTCCGTCTGGGTGTAGTAATAAGGAGGGAATGCGGATTTCACTGTGAGTAGATTCATGGTGTTCTGAGTAGTTTGAATAAAAATTGAAATGAAGGAAATCCAGAGCTAGCTACTGACTTCAGCGCCATCTGACCCACTGGATGAAAAAATAAGGGATGCAACATCTTAGCTATTGTAGTGCGCTTAGTAAAAAACTTCTTCGCCGCTAAGCTATTATTTCTAACAGCCTCATACCAATCGCACTCTCCAATAGAAAATCTGCCTAGAGCTACGGCTGCTATCCTACTAGACTCCAGAGCCATACTCATCCCATTACCTGTAAATGGAGGAATCAAATAAGCAGCATCTCCAATACAAAACGGGTGATCCACACTCTGTGCCCCAAGGTTAAAACCTGCGATAGCTGAAAATGAATCATCATCAAAATCATGTATTTTCAACCAGTCTAAAAAAGCAGTCATCCCACACGCTTCCGCGTAACTCATCAACATAGCGACCTTTTTGCTACTAGTTAATTTACCCCATCTCTGCATAGCCAAACTCGGAGTAATATCACTCTGTACTTCAAACAGTCCACAGCAATTCACTCTATCATTCTCGATAGGACATAAGCCTAAATAGCCGTTCTTCTTACCTTTCTGACCACTATGCATAGCCAGTCCTCTAAGATCCTCAGCCTTCACATCCAGCGCATGAATTTTTAGCCCTATCCATGTATTATTAGACCTCGTGGCAGACTTATTCTTACCAGCAGCCCAAACCCATCCCTCCTGATTTGCATCGCTCAGTTTCACAGATACTTTCAACTCTAATTCACCACCTAGACTCACAAATTCCTCCGCCAATCTTTGATCTAACAGATAGCGAGAAATGCCTAAAGCCACACTCGGCGTTTGTTCACTTAGCACACAGGCATCACCCATCCACCAACTCATTTGATCGTGACGTTCTGCATCTGCTAGAAATGAATCGATTCCTAAATATTCTAAAGTCTCCTCAGATACCCCTGCGATAAATTCTCCACAAACCCGATGCCTAGGATACCCCCCTGACTCTAACAGCCTCACAGGTATACCCTGCTTTCGCAGACAAACACCAAGACTTAGCCCAGCCAATCCTCCGCCAACTATCGTGATTTCTTTCACTTCCTTACCCCCTTCAAACACAATCCACCCAGTAAACTCTTCTTCTCCTCGCAAACCCATTGATCACCCAGTAGGCTAGTCAACTCCCCCTCCACAAATCCCGCCTCGATACTGATCATCATATCATGCTTAGTCACATGATTGATCAGCGGATAAATCAGCTTTCCTAGAAATTTAGCACCCTTTGATCGATAAGGCTCCGCTAGCAAAATGACACCAGCTCCACTTAACATCCCCAGTAAACTCTCTAACTCACCATCCTCAAAATGGTGTATAAATAAATTCGACACTACTGCTACAGATACATCAAATTCCAGCGATTTTTCTAAATGAAACACATCCTCCTGCATCCACTCTACCCCCACAGCTAGCCCCTCAGGTCTAGCGATCCTGTCCAGCGCAGTTACTTTCATATCAGGAAACGCGCACTTAATAGCTTCTGATAATCTCCCTTCACCTGCACCTATCTCAATACAATGTTTGATCCCCTCACACTCTCCGAGTTGCTTAACAATCCACCGCTCCCCGCCCATCATCGTATTAATCAGCCTAAGATCTCTACGCGAGCGCACTGCAGCTGGATCATCAGTATCCATCTCATCCAGCCACTCATCTTGCACACTGCGGTTCATTAATGTCAGTAAACACCACCATTCATCATTGTCTAGTAGCACTTAACTAAATCACACCTTGACTCAACCATACTGAGACTCTAGTTTACAGCCAACGACAGGGGTGCCACCACCGTGGCTGAGATTCTAACTGAAATAAGAAAACTCTTCGAACCTGAATCGGCTAACACCGACGTAGGGAGTCGAATTTCCATAACTGGAAGCAATAGATTTCTAATAAGAATCCATGCCTGTCTCTACACAAGACAGGCATTTTTATTGCTCCAGACTTAACTTAAAATTCACTAACAACTATTATGGCTCCAGAAGAAATATCAACTAACGGCATCACTCCAGAAAACTCAACCCAACGCCAAGACTACACTGGCAACTTCGTCGAAAACATCGACAACAGCGAAGAACTCGCGGCGATGGAGAAAGATCCAACTATTTTCCCTAACTCTACCCGCATCTACGTAGAAGGTGAAATCCATCCAGACATCCGCGTCCCAATGCGCGAAATCCGCCTCTCAGACACAGAGCATCCTGCTAACGCCAGATTCCCAGAAGGCAGAAAAGAAGAAAACCCACCGATCCGTGTCTACGACTGCTCTGGCCCTTGGGGAGATCCAGCATTCACAGGTAGTGTCACAGAAGGACTCCCAGCGCTCCGCCGCCAGTGGATTCTAGATCGTGGCGATGTAGAAGAATACGACGGCAGAGAAATCACAGCTGCTGACAATGGCTACCTCTCAGAAAAACACGCTGAGAAATACAACGAAGGCAAAGCCTCCAAAAACAAGCTCAAGGAATACCCTGGACTCAAGCGCAAGCCACTCAAAGCATCCGCAGGCCACCCAGTCACCCAGAAATGGTATGCAGATCAAGGCATCATCACTCCAGAAATGGAATACATCGCCATCCGCGAAAACATGGGGCGCAAGGAAATCTTCCAGACTATCCATGATAAATACCCTAAGCTAGAAGATCTACCAGAAGACGCTTCCGACATGCTCAAGAAACTCTGCACATCTCCAGAAGGCTACGAAATGCCACGCCCATCTGAGATTGATCCCTTCAAACAAGTTTCTAGAAATGTCATGAACCACCAGCACCCGGGACAAGCCTTCGGTGCAGAAATGCCCCCAAATGGAATCATCACAGCAGAATTCGTTCGCTCTGAAGTAGCTCGCGGACGTGCGATCATTCCAGCAAACATCAACCACCCGGAAAACGAACCAATGATCATTGGCAGAAATTTCCTCGTGAAGATCAACGCCAATATCGGTAACTCAGCCGTCGCATCCACCATCGATGAGGAAGTCGAGAAAATGCAATGGGCTACCAAATGGGGAGCAGACAACGTAATGGACCTCTCCACTGGCAAAAACATCCACGCTACCCGCGAATGGATTCTCAGAAACTCACCAGTCCCGATCGGCACAGTGCCAATCTACCAAGCACTTGAGAAAGTAAACGGCAAGATCGAAGAACTCACATGGGAACTCTACCGTGACACCCTCATCGAGCAAGCTGAGCAGGGCGTTGACTACTTCACCATCCACGCAGCAGTCCTCCTAAGATTCGTGCCACACACCGCACGCCGCATGACAGGTATCGTCTCCCGAGGCGGCTCCATCATGGCTAAGTGGTGCCTCGCTCACCAAAAAGAATCATTCCTCTACACCCACTGGGATGAGATCTGCGACATCTGCGCAGCTTACGATGTATCATTCTCCATCGGTGACGGACTCCGCCCTGGCTCCATCGCAGACGCCAATGACTACGCCCAACTAGCCGAGCTAGAAATCCAAGGCGAACTCACACTACGCGCATGGGAAAAAGGCTGCCAAGTCATGAACGAAGGACCGGGACACGTCCCACTCCACCTCATTCAGGAAAACATGCAGAAGCAGATCGAGTGGTGCCACGAAGCTCCATTCTACACCCTAGGACCACTCACCACAGACATCGCACCAGGTTACGACCACATCACCTCCGCACTCGGAGCTGCCAACATCGGCTGGTATGGCTGCGCCATGCTCTGCTACGTGACACCGAAGGAACACCTAGGACTACCGAACCGTGACGACGTCCGCGAAGGCGTCATCACCTACAAGATCGCCGCCCACGCTGCCGATCTAGCCAAAGGACACCCAGCCGCCCAAGAGCGCGACAATGCGATCAGTAAAGCAAGATTCGAGTTCCGCTGGAGAGACCAATTCGCCCTCGGACTAGACCCAGCCCGGGCCATCGACTACCACGACGAAACACTCCCAGCAGAAGGCGCCAAAACCGCCCACTTCTGCTCCATGTGCGGACCAACATTCTGCTCCATGAAGATCACCCAAGATGTAAGAAAGTTCGCCGAAGACAACGGCTACACCGAACAAAACATCGAAGAAAAAGGTCTCCAAAAAGCAACTGAAGAGCTGACAGGTCAACCGACTTAGGTTTTAAACACAATCATTCAAGATCAGTAGGCTTCATGATTTTCCATGGAGCCTATTTTTTGTCTTTCTCTTGCTAGGTCGACCTTGGTCTCCAATTCAAAAATCCACGAGAACAGTTCGACAACCAACGTTATGTTAACACTGAATTGTCTTGAGACTCGCTAGAGTAATCAGCTATAATGGGGATGTCCCACAGATCGTTAAAACTCAGCTGTGGCTAATTGCGTGATTTTTATCATTTGTTAGGTGTTGTGCAAGGTTTAAGCTCCGCATTATCAGCTGGAGTGGAGTTCTCCGAGCGTAGCGAGGGGGACGTAACGGATGCTGATAATGCGCTCGCCAATGCCCCTAGATCCTTCGCATGTCGGATCTTGTTGAAGCCGCTTTCTGCCCACAACATTCCGCTTGCGCTCCAGCGACTGACCATATCGCGCTTGAGACTCCAGCGTTTGACGTTCCCGGTGGCTTCTCGCCAATTTCTAAAAGCATTTTCGATACAATTGGTGCTTAAGAAAGTTACATTTAGCGTGCTGGGAACATCCAAACTATGTAGGGCTGTTAGATCCTCTTTTCTAGCTCTGAGTGCTATTGCAGCAGCCGCATTTCGCTCACTGAGGTAGTCTAACAGATCCATGAATGCTTCGTCTCCGGCAGCTTTCCCTTGGGCATCTCTCAGACGGGTACAGTAGCTGTCAAATTCTGCTCGATCACGGGTGCGTAGCTTATCTCGTGTGTGACGTTGCATGTGGATCAGGCATTCTTGTTGCACCGCCTCTGGCCAATGCTTACTTACTGCTTTTTTGATCGCCGGGCTACCGTCTCGAACCACTAAAAGTCGACGTTTTGTTGATGAGTTTACCCCTCTCTTTTTGAGGCGGTTGATGAGTTCGCTGACCACCGTTGAGTTTTCAGAACTGCCTTCTTCAAAATCTAGCATCATCTTGTTTCCAGAGGCATCTATTCCCATCGCTACTAATACCCAGACTCACTCTGCTAGCCTTATTCCGTCAATCATGAGAGCTAGTATATTGTAATCTGTTAGAGATCTTGTGCGTAGTTCATTTAGTTGCTCAACGCTCTTTTCATACCACATTCTACTAGCTGCGCTCTTGCTCAATACCTTTGAATTTACGCGTGCAGCTCCTCGTTGTGACAGACCTTGCTCCATGTAGCCTACTACTTCTTTGAAGATATTTCGTTGAGTGGAGGCTGCTTTATAAACTTCTAGCGAGACCTCACCATCTTCTGTTCTCACTCTGGGCCGCTTGATAGCCTCTTTTTTGCCGTCTAGATAGACGCTACCTTGTTCGCTGCCTGCTCGCTTGTATTCGCTCTCTGAAGGCTTGTATTTAGCTCCACAGAGTAGATTTACTTCTTGTTCCATCGTCTCGTATAGAGCCATTCTGACGCTTTGACGCAAGGTTTGCTGTAATAATTCGACAGCTTCAATATCTGAGGCTTGCGCCAGGACTTCTCTTAGGTTAATTTCATTCATGGTTGTTGGTTGGTTATGTTTTGTTTCAAAGCCATGCTAACGCATGGTAAAACAATTAACCAACAGCCTATTTTAACGACTCAGGGGACACTTCCGAAAACTTCTATCAAGAGCTCAAACATATCAAAAAATATGAGAACAATCACAATCTATTCAAAGCAATGATTTTCTTAGCCTCGATTCTTATATACATTAGGCAATAATTAGCAAACATACGGTAGCTTAATCGCTCTGAGCTACTCAGTCCTAACCTCCATTTTTAGTCCTAATCATGTCATAAACTGTGAGAAGGAGGAGCAATAATGTGTAGAGAGTGACTGCCCCCCAAAAGATACCAAATCTTGCCACACTAGCATCCAACCAGCCATCAATCACCCATGTTCCTATGACGATTGATACTAATAAAAGCACCAATACCCCTGCCATTACCTTTCTTCGCAGTATACTGTTACGCAACACCTTGCGACCTTGTTCTAGAGGAGCATATTCATTCATGATAATTTCCTATACGCTTCCCAAAAAGCATTTGTTTGTTTCTCGCTAGGTACTAATTCTACTACTAATGGAACGGGACCTCCTTCGATCTCTAGCTCATCTGCATCCTCCACTCGGAGGTAATCCCAGCCCCACATCATCGCCCATGATTCGAAACTAAATGCATGTTCGTTAGTTATTATAGCACTTTTTTCTGGAGCCATATTCTGCACCCTTGGCAGACGATCGAAGATTCTCCCACCACCATTATTCATCACTACTATGACACGTCCTTCTGCATCGCAATCATGGAGTAAAGTCGGCGCTGAAAGATCATAGAGAGTGGTTAAATCACCTATTAGAATCCATGCATCATCGATCCCGTGTGTCCAACCTGCCCAAGTCGCTAACTGACCATCGATTCCATTTGCACCGCGGTTCGCACGGACGACTTCGATAGGATTATCTCTCTGGGCAAATTCTCCCCACTCACGGATCGGCAGGCTATTTCCTAAATATAGGCTCTCCCCAGTGTATGCGTAGATCGATAGTAAGCGTACCATCGCAGGCTCACTATCAGGATAGGCTTCTAACAGTTCGCTAAGCTGACTAGCTCGTCTGCCGTTGCCATTTAAAATATCTAATACATCACCAACTTCATCAAATTCACTAGCTGCTGCTCCGCGTAAGATTCTGCCTATGTCACCATGGATCACTTGACTCTCGCGAGCTAATCCGCTGAATCCGGTGCGAGTCATACTCAGCACTTCTACGTCTTTTAAATTTTCTAAATCTCTCCAATATCTACCTACAGGCACATCTCCGATTCTTAAGATCTTGCCGGGTTTGCTCTCTAACAGAACTTTATCAGGATTTACTATGCACAGAGAGCCTAACAGTTCTCGTAAGCCAGAAGTAGCATCTGCGACTACTGGTGCTTTGATCTTCTGGAGGAAATGTAACACATCTCCCCTGTCCTCAGGCTCTAGTCCTCCCACCATTACCACGACGCCTTGCCAGACATCATCGAAGAATCGCACGAAGGGAGAGACATCAAGTTTTAGACGCTCAGGCTTCCATGCTGCTATCGCTACTTGCTTGAACTTTTCATCTGTTAGATCTTCACCTAGACAGACATTGAGATGCCATGGTTTTCTGCCACTCCAGCTTAAGAAAAGATCATCGGCAGACTCCTGAACATCATCGCAGCCTTCCACATAACTCCCAAGTATCCCGACCTGTTCAATAGCCTGAGGTGCTCCGCTACCACGAAACTCAACTGGACGATCCGCACTGATGATCACTAATGGACGTGACTGATAGAAGCTTTCTATAGTAGCAGGTAAAAGCTCTGCAACTGCCGTCCCCGATGTAGTAATAACAGCGCATGGTTCACGTGAGTCCATCATTCTACCAAGCGCAAAGAATCCTGCCGCTCGCTCTTCAAAGTGAGACCAGAGCACCACTTCCTCATGCAGAGTCAGAGCGTTGATCAGTGCTAAATTTCTAGCTCCAGAGCACACTACAAATTCTCTGATACCACGTGCTAGGCACGAATTGATCACTTTTCCTGCTATATCATGTTCAGTCACACAGAAGATCTACAACAGAGAGGCTAAGCTGACAAGAATTCACAAATAAAATATCGTTCTATTCAAAAACGTAGTTTAGCCTGAAAGTATGAGTAAAGGCAAAATCCCAATTCTTGTTCAAAATGATGGCTGGCTAGAAAGTCAGACTGAACAGATCAACGAGCGTATCAAACGCTACGACGAACGACTCAAGCAAATCAACGAACAGCACGACTCTCTGTATAAATATGCTTCAGGTCATGAGCTCACAGGCATACATTATCATAAAAATATCGACCAATGGATCGTTCGGGAATGGGCACCTGGCGCGAAGGATATTCTCATAGTAGGCGACTTCAACGACTGGCAACCTAATGAGCAAAAGCACAGACTCAGCAAAATCGGACACGGTGTCTGGCAAGTGAGTCTCCCTGGAGATACTTTTAAACACGAAGACAAGGTCAAGCTACGCATACACGGAGCAGATGATTCTGTTAGAGACCGTATCCCAGCCTGCATCACCAGGGCTATACAAGACCCTGAAACTCATGACTATTCTGGACAGATATGGGAGCCAGAGACTCCATATAAATGGAAGCATGAGTTCGATCCAAAATCCATCGATGCTCCCTACATCTATGAGGCGCACACTGGAATGGCTGGTGAGGAACCACGCCTGCACACCTACAGAGAATTTGCAGAGAATACCATCCCTCACATCGCCGAGCTCGGATACAATATCATTCAGCTGATGGCTGTTCAGGAGCATCCTTACTATGGATCTTTCGGCTACCATGTTTCTAACTTTTTCGCTGCCTGCTCACGCTATGGCACTCCAGAGGATCTAAAATTCTTGATCGATACTGCACACTCACACGGCATCGCAGTGCTGATCGACATCGTTCACTCCCATGCAGTGAAAAACATTGCAGAAGGGCTTAATTACTTCGACGGAACTGACCACCAGTATTTCCATGGCGGACCTAGAGGAGATCATCCTCAGTGGGACTCTAAATGTTTCAACTATCAGAAAGCAGAGGTGCAGCAGTTCCTGCTCTCAAATGTTCGTTACTGGCTAGAGGAATACCGCTTTGATGGCTTCCGCTTCGATGGCATCACATCAATGCTCTACGAGCATCACGGCACGATCTCCTTTGACCACTTCGATAAATATTTTAAAGACGGTATCGATAAAGACGCCATTCTCTATCTTCAACTTGCTACTGCTTTAGCAGAAGAAATAAAGCCTGGCGCACTACTCATCGCAGAAGACATGTCTGGAATGCCAGGACTCTGCCGCCCTATTCATGAAGGTGGAATAGGCTTCCACTACCGACTCGCTATGGGCATCCCTGACTTCTGGATCAAGCTGCTAAAAGAAAAGCGTGATGAAGAATGGAATCTTCATGAGATCTGGGGAACCCTTGTTAATAGACGTCACGGAGAAGCAAATATCGCTTACGCAGAAAGCCATGATCAGGCACTCGTAGGAGATAAAACTTTAGCCTTCTGGCTCATGGATCAGCACATGTATTGGCACATGGGCAAGGACGATGACCACCAAGCAATCGACCGCGGGATGGCTCTGCACAAGATCATCCGCCTGTTTACTCTTAGTCTCGGGGGTGAAGGCTGGCTGAACTTTATGGGTAATGAATTCGGTCACCCAGAGTGGCTTGACTTCCCACGTGAGGGCAATAACTGGAGCTACCAATACTGCCGCCGTCAGTGGTCTCTCATGGAAAACCCTGACCTCAAGTATCAGTATCTCAGCAACTTCGACAGAGATTTAGTAACGGTAGGTAAGGACTCCAAACTGCTCGACGCGGAACAAGCTCAGCAGATCTGGTGTAATAACGACGACAAGATTATTGCCTTCGAGCGAGGTAATCTCATCTTCGTAATCAACCTTCACCATAGCGAATCACGCGCCGACTATCGTATCCCGCTACCAATCGAAAAGCAGGCTACCTACGAAGTCATCTTAGATACAGATCAGCCGATCTACGGTGGACATAATCGTGTCGATAATAGCGTAAAGCATAAGAGCGAGCCTAGCTATGATCAGCAGTCACTTCATCTCTATATCCCAGCTAGAACAGCTATGGTCTTGAGAAAAGTGTAGAAGAAATCAACCATGCTAAAATATTTACCATTAGTCTGCATCATGACCCTGTTAACAGGTCATGCGCAGCAGGTAAAATCATGGCCTACGGCTTTGAAAGGCCGTGGAATGGCTAGAGTAATACTGCCTAAAAATGAGCTTCCCCCGTTTCTCTATCTGAGTAAGAACTTTAAGTTCATCTCTAGCAGAAAGCTAGATCCTACGAAAATAGCTACCTTTGCCGCCACTGCCGAATCTGTGCCAGCGGCTCTAGGGAGAATACCTCTGAAGCTCAGGCGACTTCCTGAATTGTTAGAGGGAGAAGAAAGGCATCCTATCTACATCACCTCAACTGTTGATGAATTTATCCAGATGGGTGGATCCGAGCATTCTGCTGGATATTATTCAGGGAGGCAGAAAGCGGTGATTCTGCGTGCAGATAAATTCCTAGATGTGAAGCGACCTGACTACCGTCTACTGACCCACGAACTAGTGCATCTGACAATGCACGGTATCAATGGCAAGGCGAACGCGTGGTTTACCGAGGGTAATGCCGAGTATTTCGCCTGTGCATTCTATGGCACGAGTTCGTATAAATTCACCTCCATGACTCAGAGTATCAAGGATAGAACTAAGAGATTAATCCAACGAGATAAGCCTATCAGACTCTATCCATTAAAGGACTTTGTCACACGCGATGTGCAACGATGGATAATCATCAATAAGAATTTAGATCCGAGTGATCGTTATAGTCAATACATGACCGCTCTGCTGTTAGTTCACTACTTTTATCATATTGATCCCAAGGGTAGAGAAAAGATAGCGAAGTATCTGGAACTCATGGAAGAAGGAAAAAAGAGTATTGCTGACCAGACACATTTGTTTCCTGAAGGTGAGTTTATAAAAATTCAGAACTCCATAGTCAGCTACTGGAAGCCTCGTGGTTACCAGATATTTTTCTCAGATCCTACTCAGTAAAGGGTTGAGTTTTATCGGCTCAGTGCTTGAATAAAGATAATGATAGATTTCCCCATCTGGTCTCATCCATTCTACGCCATTGCTGCCTTCTTATTTGGTATCTGTGTGGGCTCCTTTTTGAACGTGGTAATCTATCGCGTGCCACGTGGGCTGAGCGTTAATAAGCCAAAGAGATCATATTGCCCTACCTGTAAAAAGGAGATACCCATAAGCCGAAACATACCTCTCGTAACATGGCTCATCCAGCGCGGTAAATGCGCAGAATGTGATGCTCCCATAGCGTCTAGATATTTCTGGGTGGAACTGATGAATGGTGTTCTCTGGGTTGCTTGCTGGTATTACTTTTCTAATCCGATGGAAGCTGTATTTTACATGATTCTAGCTACCCTAGCACTGATCATCATCGCAATAGATATTGAGTTAATGTTGATCCCTAGGACGTTCACCCTTCTATGGCTTGTCGTGGCATTAGCAGGTGGAGCTCTGATGCCCTATCGTTTTGGAGTTGATAGTGTATTAACGTGGCAAGAAGGTTTACTCTACTCGGCATTCGGTGCGGCAATTGGCTGGGCGGCACTTTGGTTGATTGTATTATTAGGTAAGGCCATGTTCGGAAAAATGGAATTCAAGTTCGAAGATCCAGTCGAATGGTATCTCCGTGAACCGCAAAGTGATGGTGAAGAAATCAGCTTCGTGATCGATGGTGAGCAAATCTCATGGTCAGATATTTTCTTCCGTAAATCAGATAAACTTGTGATCGATGGGCTCACAGAAGTGAAGATGGATGGAATCCTCCGCACTGCTACTAAAGTAGAAATCCACGACCACTACGTCATACTCGATACAGACCGCTATGAGATTGAGAATTTACAATCCTTCGCAGGTAAGACAACTTCCGCTACAGTTCCCAGAGAAGCGATGGGGATGGGAGATGTAGATCTGTTGGCAGTGTTAGGGGCTACCTTCGGACCTCCTTCGCTGTTACTCATAGTACTCTTTGCATGTGCCTTCGCTCTGGTGATGGCATTACTAGGCAAGATTGGCTTCAGTAAGATGATACCTTTTGGACCATCTCTGATCGCTGGCGGAGTCTTTTGGCTACTCTATGGGAAAGAGGCTTGGGCTTGTTATATGGCGTTCTTTCCCACTTAGGATAGACGAATTATGAATTTAATCATATACAATGACATCAATGATGCTACATTTGATTCATGAGGACGACAATCACAATTGACGATGATCTTTTTGATAAGGCAGCCGGAGCGGTAGGAGATAAGAATGTTTCTAGTATTGTGACTAAGGCACTAGAGCTCTTAGTGGCTGCAGACAGTAAGAAGAGAATTCTCAGATTATCAGGCGCTATGCCAGATTTCGCAGTGCCTAATAGAGGCGCTAAAAATATAGATTATCGGGATCATTTAGATTCTGGTGACACGCCTATGGTTGCTGAAGATTCACCAGAGTAAGTTAATTTCATTATGGATGCTGTTCTGGCTGATACTAATATCTGGTGTAAATATTTTCGCTATGGAAATCCCCTGCTATCTCAGTTGATAGAGAATGATTTTTTGGCAGTTCATCCGATTGTGATTGGTGAATTAGCAGTTGGGAATCTGAAGGCTCGAGATCAGACGATTTATGATTTACAAGCATTTCCAATGGTAAAGGTAGCTAGTAACGAGGAAACTCATTTTCTACTCAGTAAGCATGAACTCTGGGGTAAAGGGATTCAATGGAACGATCTTCTTATCTTGGCTTCAGTCATTGCCTCGCCTGGAAAATTACTTTGGACTCAGGATCGGAGGTTGGCTGAGATTGCGAAGAGTTTTTCAGTTAGCTATGATCCTGTTTAGATTCTTACACGAGAATTTCACCAATATTGCCAAATACAGATTCACCTGATAACTACAGTCTTAGTATATGAAGCTTCTTTTTTACCTGCTCTTCTCGGTTTTAATCAGCCCTCTAATCTCAGCACACACGTTTGAGATTACTTATGCTGTGCCTAATGAGAAGCCAGTCTATAAGACTCGTGTTTATATAGCAATGAGTGAGGGCTTTCGCTCACCTCGATCACGAATAGGTGACTGGTCTAACTTGCCGATTCTCTATGCCGTAGATGATACGGATCTCGACGGTAAAGTGACTATCAATGCGAAGACTTTAGGCACTACGCCGATGACTGATTTAGAGGGCATATTAAAGGTGCAAGCTATCGTGAGGATAGCTCCTGACTGGATGTTACCAGGCGATGGTGAAGGTGATTTATATAGTGATGCTCAGAAAGTGGAATTCGTGAAGGGTGAAGACGTAGAGTTAAAATTTGATGCTAATATAGTAGTTAACGCTCCTGTTTTTCGTAATGAGGGACCTGTGCAGGACCATTATTTTCGGAGTGATAAGCTGAGTGAATTTCATAAGAGAGATTACAATATGCGCTATTCTGTAATCTTGCCTGAGGGCTGGGATAAAAGTAAAAAATACCCAGTGATCATCTATGTTACTGGCTTCAGTGCGGTGCATCAAAAATCTACTAGGCGGATACAGCGTCAATTTGGAAAAAAGGGTAAACAGGCTATCATCGTAATAGCAGATGCCAATTGTCGCTGGGGACATTCTGTTTTCGCTAACTCCTCAGTGAATGGCCCGTGGGGCGATGCTCTGACTTACGAGCTACTTCCGCACATTGATAAAACTTACGGGGGGGCAGGTGCCGAGCATCGATATATCACGGGAGTTTCCTCTGGCGGATGGAGCGCTGCGTGGGCGATAGTAGCCTACCCCGAAGCCTATGCTGAGGCTTGGCCAGTCTCTCCTGACCCAGTAGATTTCGAGGCGTTTCAGGAGTTAAATTTAATAGATACTGAAGAGGATAATTTATTTATAACCACACAGCAGGAAGAGAAAGTAGCACGGTATATCAGCCTTCCATCGATGGGCTGGACATTTGAAAATATGGCGAACTTTGAAAATGTACTGGGTTACGGTGGTCAGTTGCTTTCCTTCGCAGCAGTATTTTCGCCTAAAATGAATGCTGATGGTAACCCTGATGCTTGGTATGATGTTTCGACTGGAAAAATAGACATGAAGGTGACTGATGCATGGAAACCCTATGATATCGCACAGAAGCTAGAAGAAAACTGGTCTAAGCTAGAGCCTAAGCTAAAGGGTAAGATACATTTTGCAGTTCATGAAACTGACATATTTCACCTAGACCACTCCATGCGCCTGTTAGAGAAAAAATGTCAGAAGCTCGGATCTGACGCTACTTTTACCTACTTCAAGGGCATAGGTCATCATATGACCCATAATCATGCGGAGAAGATAATGGATTCTATATTGAAGCGCTGGAATGAAAGAATAGAGGAAAACTCTGCAAATTAATATCTATGAACTATCTATCCCACCTAGCACTCGCTCCGAATACAGATGCTGCTCGTATCGGAAATCTACTCGGAGATTTCGTCAAGGGCACAGAGATTTCGCTCAGACAGCTATACCCTGAGGAGCTTGTAGATGGTATCATGCTGCATCGGGCTATTGATAAGTTTACCGATAAGCAGCCTGCCTTTATTGCGTCTAGGAAACTGCTAGCCCCTGAGCGACGTCGTTATGCAGGGGTCGTAGTAGATCTGATCTATGATCATTTTCTCTCGGTGCACTGGGATGATCTCTATGATCAGCCACTCGATAATTTTATTGAAGAAATATATACCACTATCGATGAGAAAAAAGAATGGCAGTTAGGCACATTAAAAGAAGCCTTTCCCTACATGAAGTCGCAGAACTGGCTAGGCTGCTATGGGACGCTAGAGGGTATGAACATGACATTTCGTCGAGTCTCTAGCAGGAGTAGATTCACCACTCTAATTGCAGACACGCATCTCGACCTCGAAAAACATTACAATGAATTTGAAGTTCACTTTCATGAGATATATCATGATCTACGTAAATTTGTGGCAGAGCACAGTCCTTAGTGACAGGAGTTACTCCTCACCCAGTCCTCTCAAATACTCGTAACTGTAAATACCCGTCCCATGTCCATCTGCCCATTTGAGTGCTATGGCATAGCCCCCTATATTTTCTATATTTATAAGGTTAAAACTATTCTCTTTATAGAAAACTGGGGGTCTGACCACTAGTCCTGTCACATCTGGCTCACCTTGGCATGTGGCGCATGGGCAGGCTTTCCGGACTGTTTCTAGCTTGAGATAATTTTCCACTCCGTCCTCCCAGGAGATCGCTAGTTCATCCGTAAAAGTGGCAATGCTTGAGATACTGAGTTTCTGGTTGCTCATGGCTCGGGTATAGATCACTTTGATAGATTTTCAATCCTTCAGATCACCATAGATTCCTATAACTCTAGACCGTAATGTATAAAAATTTGCATTTTATCACTTTTGTATGAATATTCTTTGTGTAACATAAGTCTTATGTGGGATGAGACGATAATTTACCGCTTAATGGCAAAAGAAATGTTAGAAAACAAACACTTGCCAAACCTCTCAAAAAGAATACGCTAAGCATTATTAACTATTAACCAAAATGAACAATATGAAAAGAACAATACTATCAATCACAGCAGCTGTTTCAGCGCTTACATTCTCTAACTGTGCAAATCCTTACGGACCTGGAGCAAACAATGCACAGCGTAATACTGCTACAGGAGCAATCGGCGGAGCTCTCCTCGGCGGAGTCATCGGTCACCAGTCAGGCAGAGGTCTAGAAGGTGCAGCAATAGGTGCAGCAGTTGGCGGCGTAGGTGGAAACCAAGTAGGCAAGAGACAAGACGCTCAAAGAGGATACTAGGACAGCCTCACATATATTGCGGATAGTTGACACGAAACAGCTTTCACATTCAATCACTTTACATTTGTAAAAATGTCAGAGACTCTGTGATCTTCACAGAGTCTCTTTTTTTCAATTTTAGTTCTTAACTTATCTATGCACATCATTTTCGATCTCGACGGCACCCTTATCAACTCGCTCCCTGGAATAGCAAACTCGCTCAATACAGGTCTAACAGAGCATGGGCATCCGACACACTCTATAGAGGTAATCAGAGAATTTATAGGTGATGGTTCTTGGATGCTTTGCCGCAGAGCTATTCCAGATGCTGAGGAAGACATCGTTGATGAACTCAACACCAGCTTTGTAAAAAACTACTCTAATCTCTGGCTCGAAGGGACTACGCTCTATGACGACATACTAGATCTCCTAACTACTATTCCTGAAAAACATCACCTCAGTATCCTTTCTAACAAGCCTCATGCTTTTACGACTGAAATAGCCAGTAAGATTTTTCCAGAAAATACATTTCATATCGTTCTGGGTCAGCGAGAAGGTATTGCTAAGAAACCTGATCCTAAGGGCATCCATGAAATTATTGAGAACTCAGGACATAGTGACAGACGTGCTATACTTATAGGAGATTCCACTGTCGATATCCAGACTTCTAAAAACGCTGAGGTAGGCTCTATAGCTGTGACATGGGGGTTTGAAGATGCTGATGATCTTCTGTCTCTCTCCCCTGATCATATCGTAAATTCAGTTTCAGAACTACAGGATTTGCTTCTGAAAATATCACTCTAAATTTACATGTACAAATCCACTGCTACTGATACTGATAAGATGCCAAAAGGCATCCCCTATATTATTGGAAACGAAGTTGCAGAGCGATTTTCTTTCTATGGGATGAAGACCATCCTTGCTGTATTCATAGCAAACTATCTTCACCTCATGGGAGAGACAGCAGGCTCTCCTATTGGCGAAGCTCAGGCTAAGGTCTACGTACATAATTTTAATTTTTGGGCATATTTCACTCCAATATTAGGTGCTCTATTTGCTGACTTTTTCTTTGGCAAGTACCGCGTCATTATGTGGCTAAGTGTTGTCTACTGTCTAGGTCACGGGGTTTTGGCTCTTATGGGCATCACTGGTGACTCTAAGACGTGGATGATAGCTGGTCTGGCACTCATCACGTTAGGAGCTGGTGGCATTAAGCCTTGTGTCTCTGCACACGTGGGAGATCAGTTTGGTAGAAATAATCAGCATTTACTCACTCAAATATTCAATTGGTTTTACTTCTCTATCAATCTGGGAGCTCTTCTATCCACGCTAGCCACTCCACTATTACTTAAATACTACGGTCCACACATCGCCTTCGGCATCCCTGGGATACTAATGGCTCTGGCTACTATCGTATTCTGGATGGGTAGAAATAAATATGTGCATATTCCTGCCCAAGGCCACAAACTATTCGATGAACTAGCAAAGCCTGGCGTGCTCATGCGTATTCTAAAGCTATGCTGTTTGTTCCTCTTCGTAGCTGTTTTCTGGGCACTCTTTGACCAATCTGGGACTTCATGGGTATTCCAAGCTGAGGATATGAATACTAATTTACTAGGAATCGAGATACTGCCTAGTCAACTCCAGGCATTTAACCCGATCATGGTCCTGACACTGATCCCTATTTTCACCTTCCTCATTTATCCTGCGGTCGACAAAGTATTCACTCTTAGCCCTCTGCGTAAAGTTAGTATCGGACTCTTCATCATGGTGTCTAGTTTCGCCCTCATTACTCTGATTCAGACTTGGATCGATGCTGGCGAGTCACCTAGTATTGTATGGCAAATTCTAGCCTATATTCTACTCACATCCTCAGAGGTCATGGTCTCCATCGTATGTCTAGAGTTCGCCTACACTCAGGCTCCAAAGTCGCTCAAGTCTATATTAATGTCCGTCTTCCTACTCGCTGTAGCTTTCGGAAATATCTTCGCATCTGCTATAAATAGCTACATTCAGATAGACTCACCTCTCACTGAGGCTGCTGAAGAGATCATATTCGATGGCGAAGAAATCTTCATCGGTGCTGCGAACACTCTAAAGCTATCGATAGATAACAGCTCTGTTTTACCTAGCTTAGAGGACGGAAATATGCTGATTGGAAACCTATCGGACAGTTACGGAAATCCTATTTACTACGAGATCCTTAATAGCAAAACTGCCAGACTCCGCAGTGATGGATCTGACCAGAAAGCACGCACTCTCCATGACATAGGTGTGATGATTAATCTCAACGACACCCCTGATCCTAGTGATTCTAAAACATGGTTAGACAAGCGTAAGGAGAAGCTCGGCATCGCCATTCAAGCGAGTGAGTTTGAACTAATTACTACAGAGAAATTTATAGGTGGTTCTAGCGGCATGACGACGATGGAAGGCGCATCCTACTTCCGCTTCTTCACTTACATCATGCTCGGAACAGCGATCTTATTCATCCCATTCACACTCATTTACACTTATAATGTATATGAAGATGATACAGAAGTTGAAGGAATAGTAGAGACACAAAAATAATGTTAGAAGATGATTTCAATGATGTTCTAGGTAAAGCCATTCGTCGATTAGGTATCTCTAGTTCTGATCTAGAAATCTCTGAGAGAAGCCTGAGTAAGCTACTAGCTGGAGAAATGAATGAGGATTTCATTAAGAAAACAGCTCCCCTGTTAAATTTAAATGCAGAGAAATTAATTCAGCTAAAAAACTACTCCCCTGCTGTCACAGCGCCTGATTTCCTTCATACATATGTCTCACCATATGGTCATTTAGGAGTAAATGCCTTCGTAGTGGAAACTTCAAGTTACCTGCTCATCTTTGATACTGGCACAGATTCAGAGGATCTTCTAAAATGGATATCGGAGCGTTCTGAAAAGACAGCACTACTCTATATCACACACGATCACGCTGACCATACCGCAGGAGTTCATGAGTTTAAAAAGCGAGAAATCACTGTGATCTACCCTGAAAACGCTACTGACCAAGTCTATGATAATTTCTTCTTCAAATGTCTGGATGTAGCAGGTCACTGCTCACCCGCTACTGCCTATCTGCTAGAGTCATCAACTCTGGAATCTCCCCTCTGCATAGTCGGTGATGCTGTATTTGCCGGTTCAATAGGCGGCTGTAAAAGCACTCATGCTTATTCTATAGCGATCCCTAACATAAAAGAAAATCTTCTCACTCTTCCTCTAGATACAATCCTCTGCTCAGGACACGGTCCACTGACTACTGTAGGACAAGAGCTTGAGAATAATCCCTTTTTCTAAAGCTCGGAAGTATTTAGCGCAAACTTAATTCCGACTAACTTGGTGATAGCTACAGCCTACGCAGAGGTGGTCATTGAAGGCCTGAGACTTTTTTACCTAACCGGTCTAAAAATAGTATCAGTCTTGCTCCCTCTGGTGCAGCCATTGCATAAATTTCTTTTCTTAAGACATCACGTATCACCAATTAATCCAATAATTAGAAATAGTTTCAATATCACTCGCACACTAGATCTATAGATCTAAATTGGACATAAAAAAAGCCCTTCGCAATGAAGGGCTTCAAGAAGAGAAAAGTACCGAGAACAGGAATCGAACCTGCACGTCCTAAGACACCTGAACCTAAATCAGGCGCGTCTACCAATTCCGCCATCTCGGCTTTCGCTTCTGGACGGAAAACTAACTATTTTTTCTCCGGATGCAATACTTAATGTTACTTTTTCACCATTTTTTTAAAGTTTTTTGCTTTTTCTAGACTGATAAAGTGTCTAGCCTTACCTCTACAATCTATATCACACTTACTATGCCTAGAATCACTATTTCCGAACCAGGAAAAACACCCCAACCGTATCGACTTAAAACTGACCGACAGAGCACTAAAATCGGCAGAGGCAGTGACAACGACATCATCCTAGAATCAGGCTCTGCATCTACTTATCACTGTGAAATGATACGAGTAGACGGTGGCTTTATACTAGAGGACAATGACTCTACAAACGGCATCTTAATCGATGACACTCGCTTCAAGATAATAGATCTAGTCGATGGCATGACTGTCAGTATTGGTGAAGATATTGAGTATAATTTTGAACTCAGTGAGGAAGAGCTAGAAATTCTAGAAGAAGAGGAGTTTGAGCCTAAACAGCGAGCAGCATTCCCTAAGGCTAAGAGCCAGCCTGAGCCTAGACAGAAAAAGAAAGCTGTATCTCTACATGATGACGAAGAAGATGACGAAAAAGAGGAAGAGGAAGAGTATGAAGAAGTAATTGTCCGCCGAAAAGTTAAGAAACAGAAGGAATTAACTATAGTCGAGGACGAAGAAGAGGAGGAACAAGAAGTAATCAAGCCTCAGTTACGTTCAGATCCCGCAAAGTCTGCTCCATTAGCACCTGCTAAATCAGGCGGGATATTTACTATACTAATCTTCGCTATTCTCGCAGTGGCATGCCTATTAGGTGGAATGATCGTTAGACATTACCAAGATCATAAAACATTACTCTTTGAAAAGCACTTTAAGTAGTAGGCTCATCATTTAGATTTCATTAAATCTACTCAGCGATCACTAGGCAATTAGTAGACGCTTAATTTTTTAGGGATACCAGCTCTAGAGCTACTCACCCATCCTATCACCCATCCTATCACCCATCAGAGCGTAGAGCTCTTGCTGCTGGGAAGAATGCTCTAACAGATCTTCTGCGAGTTTTACTTTTCCAGGCTGAAAAATAGTGATCGTAGATGATCCTCCAAATGCGAAGTAACCTTTCTCAGCACCCTTCTCGACTTGCTCACCAGCTTTGTAAGTCTGGTGTATAGAGCCGACACATGTCGCTCCTATTTCCATAATCAGTACATCCCCATGATCTGAAGTTTCTAACACTGTTCGAGTGCGTTTGTTCTGCCACATGTAGGAAAGATTCTGCCTGAGCGCAATCGGCGACACAGAGAATAGAGGACCATTGATCATCTTAGTATCTCCAGCCTTCCCTGCTGCTGGGAAATGGTATCGATGATAGTCTACTGGACATAGTCTAGAAAGGACTAGTGAGCCACCCTTGAACTTCTCATAGAGTTCATTATTAGCTATTAGTTTTTTAAGATCCCACTTCTGGCCCTTAATAAATACACCCTCTACATCCTCCGCATTTTCAAATCCTAGGTGTCTTCCATCCGCAGGGAACACGATAGCGGCATCATGGATAGGACGAGCTTCTGGCTTCAGCTTACGGTAGAAAAATTCGTTGAATGTCTTGTAACTGTCTGCTGAATCTATGAAGTCAGATTCCTTCATTCCATAGTCATCTATAAATGGACCAACCTTTTTTTTCGTATCTGGGTTATCCATTCTACGACCATACCATTTAGAGAAAAACGGACGCTTCACGAAGCTGAATAGAGCTAATTTACCCAGAGGATTACCATACGCCCACTTGAGAAACCCTTCTCCGTAAACTTGCTCAGTTTCTATCTTTCCAGTATTGCGATTGTAGTAAGTGATTGGTTCCATCGAGTCAGTGAATTATGAGATTTAGTAAATGTGTGAATAAGTTTCTCTAAGTGCAAGTGGGGCAGGTGCCGAAAAACTCTAGCTCGTGATAGAGGCTAGTGTAGCCTGTGTTGGTAGCTATTTCCTTTTCGAGCTGATGCACTGGGCAAGGAGCATTAATCGGCTGAATGTCGCCGCAGTCGGTGCAGATTAGGAAGTCTTGATGACGCCCTGGAATGAGTAGTGTGAAATAAGCAGCTCGCTCATGTAAACCAAGTCGCCTCACTACGCCTTTATTAGAGAGCTTCTGTAGCAGGCGAAAAACCGTTGCGCGGTCACATAGCTCAGTGAGATTCTTATGATCTGAAAGATCCGCCAGCGTCATCGGAGAGTCGCTCGTGATAAGTGTCTCTATGAGCATACTAAGAGCCTTCGTCCGTCTTAGCCCGGCGTCTTTACACTGTTCTAAGGTAACTTCTAGCTGATCTTTTTGCATCTCCTTCATTTTTTAAAACAGTAAGAGGGAAAGGATGATGGTGAAAGGAAAAAGGAGAAAGTTTGGTCAGATAATCTTGGGATTATTAATGACATATCCTGCTTAGGTTTATATGAATTAATAACAATGAACACGAAGCCATCCAAAAGTAAGATCTATTCTCAGTCTTCTGATAATGGGCAGACTTGGAATGTCCCCGCTAAGAAAGGCGTGGGATTTCTCATGATATTCGGCTGCTTCTTTGCAGGGCTGCCGCTACTAGTTATGGCAGTAATGATTTATGCCCACTTATTTGGAACGGTTGAAAACTCAACTAACTGGGCAATCCTGGGGCTTTTTCTATTCTTAAGCATGCCCATAATGATAGGTGGGTTATTCTTCTTTATCGGTCTAAAAATGCGCTACACTTCCTATGAGATAAGCGTAAATGATGGGTCCGTGAATCTAGTAAAAAAGTTCTTTAAGAAAGAAACTTCTGAGAATTTGGAAAGCGGTGAAGTGCATGGAGTTGGTCTGTATTCTAGTTTCAAAACAAATGGAAGGTCCAACTATGGGCTTCTAGTAAAAGCTAGGTCAGAAAAAGACATCAAGTTCTCATGTGGATATAATGAATCTGAGCTACGTTGGCTGGCGAGCGAGATGTTAGCTGAGCTTGCAGAGCAAGGAGGCTTGCCTACGGAAGAGGAACTGGAAAAAACATATTTTAGCTCTAGCGATGGAGAATCTACTGATGATACAGAGAATCAATTTGCTAAAAATGGAGTTACCATTTCATTTTTAGATAAAGCTAATACTAGAAGTGGGAGTGGGAGTGATCAGTTTTTGATTGAGAAAAATGGCCCAGTAGTCGCCAAGACTATGATCTATGCAGGTTTATTTGGGATGCTCTTTAGTAGTGTGTTTATATGGGTCGGTTTCTGGGCTGACGATGGTGATCTCATCTTCGGGCTAGCTGGTATTTTTATTGCTACAGTCTCTATCGTATTTTTCATACTGGGATTATCTAAGCTCAAGACATCAGAGAAATTCACATTCAAAGCCGATACTATCATTAAAGAAAAGCTACGTGGTGATGTAAGTAAGAGTAAAACAGTCTTTCAAAAATCTAGCTTTACGAAACTTAAGGTAGCATCCAGCGGTAAGAGTAATAATGACACTCGCTATTCTGTGAAGCTAAGAGGAACTGGCGGGACTAAAGACTTAAAGCTATTCAACTGGGTAAGTCAGGAGGTCTCTGAAGTGGTAAAACTGAAAGTGAACGCATGGCTAAAACCATCAGTGTCTCCAATAACTACACCTGAAAAAACCACCTTTAACAGCGGATATGGAAGCGCCATGGTCACAGAAGCCACACAGAAGCAAATTATAGAACGTGAATCTCTACCTCCAAAGATAGCCCCTGATGAAGTGCCCATATATTCATCAGCTATGAATCTAAAAGACATCAAAGGCGGTGCGTGGATACTTAGAATATTCCTCATGATCTTCTTATGTGTTGGACTGGGCTTAATTATTTTTGGTGTCCTCAGTATCAAAACTGCTAAGGACAGCGAGACTTGGCCAAGCGTGCAAGGAGTCATTTTAGACAGTAGAATAGCTATCAATCACGGTGATGATAGCACCACCTATGGAGCAGATGTGAGCTATAGATACGCAGTCGAGGGACATAAATACAAAGGTGATAAAGTCACTGTGAGCGAGATGAGCACCAGCAGTCAAACTAGAGCAAGTAAGATTGTACAACGCTATCCCATCGGTAAAAAAGTACCTGTCTACTATAACCCAAAGGAATCAGAAGACAGCGTTCTTGAAACAGGATTGAGTGATGGCAGTTGGTTATTACCTGGTATAGGTCTACTCTTCTTCATCGTCCCGCTTATTATTCTAATTATCACTGAAAAATCAAATCGAAAAGAGAACAAGAAACCCAAAGTGAACAGGAACTCTGTGAAGAGTATTGAAAGTCGCTATGGGAAGATGGGTTGAAGTTAGAATAGATCAGATAGATCTTAACATCCTAATACACTCGATAAGCTTCTTATGCGGATTCGTCGCTTTCAGCCTAGGGAACTTGGTTTGTGAGAGCATGATGTATTGGTTGTTTCTTGTTAGCATTAGGCGTTGGCCTTTGATTTCTATGCTGGTGATGTTGGCTTTTGAGGCAGCTATTTTTAGCTGGGTGGTGTCTAGGAGATTTTGGGCTGGGGATGGAAGTTTGCCATATTGGTCTTCCCAGGTGTCGCGAAGCTGGGAGATTACTTTTTCGGAGGATGCTTCGGCTAGTTGCTTGTAGGCTCGGATACGCATCGTTGGCTCCGTCATGTAGTGAGCTGGGATGAAACAGTCTAGTTCCTGACTTGAAATTGGTGATTCAAGTTTAGTTGATTGCTGCTTTGCCGTTTCGGTGAAGTTGATGAAGTCGGCTCTGAGGGTAACGTCTATGCGGATGGCGTTTCTGTTGCCTCGGAGGCGCTCGATGGACTGGCGGAGGAGCTGGCAGTAGAGGTCGAATCCTACGCTGGAGATGTGGCCACTTTGCTTGGTGCCTAGGAGGTTGCCTGCACCTCGGATTTCTAGGTCTCGCATAGCGATCTTGAAGCCTGATCCTAGGGCGGTGTATTGCTTGATGGCGTTGATGCGCTTGGTGGCGTCACCTCCTACTGTGAGATCGCGCGGGATGAGCAGGATGGCATAAGCGTTCTGCCCTGCTCTGCCTACACGACCTCGAAGCTGGTAGAGATCTGATAGTCCGAAGCGGTCTGCACGGTCGATGATGATGGTATTCGCATTAGGAATGTCGATGCCACTTTCGATGATGGTGGTAGCTAGGAGGATGTCTGCTTCACCTTTGACGAAGGTGCGCATGACTTGCTCTAGCTCGTCCTTAGGCATCTGTCCGTGCCCGATGACGATCTTCGCCTCGGGGCAAAGTGCGTGGATTTTGTCCCGCATGATTTCGATGGTTTGGACGCGATTATGGAGGAAAAAAGTTTGTCCGCCACGAGCCATTTCTCGGGTGATGGCGGTGCGTATAATGCGTTCGTCATAGCCACAGATGGAGGTCTGGACTGGGACTTTGTTAGGCGGTGCGGTGTCGATGGTGGACATGTCCCGTGTGCCCATGAGTGCTAGGTAGAGAGTTCTTGGAATCGGTGTTGCAGAGAGTGTTAGAAGGTCGATTCCAGCGAAGAGTTCTTTGAATTTTTCTTTGTGCTTTACTCCGAAGCGTTGCTCTTCATCGATGATGGCGACTCCTAAGTCTTTGAAAGAAATATCGTTCGATACTAGGCGATGAGTCCCAATGACAATGTCTACTGATCCGTCTGCTAATCCTTGAATAGTAGAACGTATTTCTGCTGGTTTACGGAAGCGGTTGAGGAGGTCTACGCGTATCGGGTAGTCGCTCATACGCTCGCGAAATGTGCGCCAGTGTTGCTCTGCTAGGACTGTGGTGGGGACTAGGATGGCGACTTGCTTACCGCCTGTGACTGCCTTGAATGCGGCCCGGATGGCTACTTCTGTTTTGCCAAATCCTACGTCGCCACAGATGAGACGATCCATCGGTTTCGGGCATTCCATGTCTGCCTTAGTATCCTGGATAGAGGTGAGCTGGTCTGGGGTTTCGGTGTAGCGGAATGAGTTCTCGAACTCCCACATCCATTTAGTGTCTGGTGGGTGTCCTTTGCCTTTGCTGACTTGGCGTTCGGCTTGGAGGCGGAGTAGCTGGGCGGCGTAGTCCATGATGGACTTCTCTGCGGACTTTCTGATGCGTGCCCATTTGGCGTCACCAAGCTTTGTGAGTGTGGGGGTCTTGCCGCCCATGCCTACGTATTTGGCTAGAAGGTGGGCTTGGTCTATAGGGACAGAGAGGATGGCTTTGTCACGGTAGCGGATGTTGATCTCCTCTGTGCCATCTTGGTCAGTGCTGATGTCTTGGAATCTTCCGATACCGTATTCGGTATGGACTACGAGGTCACCTCTTTCGATATCGAGAATGTCTGTTTGAGCTCTGGCTTTGGCTTGGTGATCTAAGTGCGTATTTTTGCGGTTGTTTGATGTCTGGTATCTGCCGAATAGTTCTGCGGATGAGAGGACCGCTAATTTTACTGAAGGTATTGTAAATCCATGGGCTAGCTCACCTACCGTGACTTCTACTCCATCTAGAATCGACTCTCCCATGAGTTCTTTGAAGCGCTCTATCTCTCCTTTGTTAGAGAAAATGAGATGAATATTCCAGTCATCGGTGTTCCATTCTGTTAGCTGCTTAGTAAAGGCATGGCGCTTGTTCTGCTGGAGTACGAAGTCGCCTGCTTCGAACGCTCCCAGTGGAGAGGGATTGATAGAGAGTCCAGCTAATGGATCTGTAGTGATTTCTAGGGAGTGTTTGACCTCGCTGGGGAGATCGTGTTCTCCTGTGTAGATAATTAGATCATTTTTTCCAATGTAGTCTGCTACTGTGGCGGTGTCTTCAGTTTCTGTTAGATGGAATTTTATCTGCTGGAGTTTTTTAATCGATGTCTGGGTATTGAGATCGAATTCGCGGATGGATTCTATTTCTGTGTCGAAAAATTCTAATCTAACAGGTAGAGGTGCCTGCCATGTATAAACATCCAGGATTCCTCCACGGAGTGCGTATTGACCTCGGTTATGGATGTGGTCTACACGTTCGAATCCTACTTGCTCGAAGGTGGCTATGAGAAGGTCTGGTTCTATTTCGTCCCCTACCTTGATAGCATTCCCCTGCTGAGAAATCTCTGCTGGTGGTGGGCAGGGTGACTCTAGGTTTGTAGTGATTACTATGGTTGACTGAGCAGCATTCTTTTCTAATGAGGATATCAGCGAAAGGGTGTGAAGACGGTCAGCATTCGTCTCAGGATCATCTAGTTCGGTAGCCGTGGTGTCTGTTTTCTTATCTAACAGAATGAGACCATTCGCATTCCAGAGATCCATTTCTGTGCGCAGAGTCTGGTGAAATCTTGGCTGGCTAGAGAGATACCATACGAGACTTTCTGGATATTTCTGCTGATACTGATGTGTGATGGCGGCTAGTAAAAAGGATAATCCTGAGTGATGGTCGGAGTCAGCTACGCAGATAGAATAAGCAACCGCTACAGAATTCACTTCTGAACTCGCTCTGGAATCTAGGCTCATATCATCCTCACCAGTTAGGCTCTGAGGCAATAGCTGCGAACAGAACTCTGGGTCATCAAATGCCTGATTGAGAGCGCAATGGTAGTGTTTCATGGATTTAAAACAGTCGATTTATTTAGCACACATTGGAGGTATTTCAAACTGTAAGTTTTTTACATGATGGCTAGCAATACGGTTTAAATATGATATTAGGGTTAGGTATGAAATGCATTACATGGTTTATCCCTCTCTTAGTTGCCGCTGGTATCGCAGCAGTCGTGTCCTGTAGCAGTGATCCTAGCTATTCGAGTTATAATGGTGGAAACAGTAGCGTCTCTTCCAATAATCCAGGAATGAGCTCAGGAAGATCAGCCATGTCTCCAAGTACTCTCCTGCGCGAGATCAATATCAGAAAAGATCTTATCCCATCTAGAACCCATGCCCGCAGAGAAAATAAGAGTATGAGACCACGCTACATCACCATTCATAGTACGCAGAACTATAGTCCAGCAGCTGATGCCATGCAGCATAGTAGAGCTCTAAAAAATGGTAAATTACGTGCTTATAAGCGCAAGGGTGGCAACAGGATCGGCTACCTCTCTTGGCACTACAGTATTGATCAAGGTCGCGTGGTGCAACATTTACCAGATAATGAGCAGGGTGAGCATGCGGACTTCGATGGTCCTGGTAATAACTATTCACTAGGTCTCGAAATGTGCGAGAACCGTGGCAACAGCCGAGCTGCTACTATGGAGAGAACTGCTAAACTAGCAGCCTACCTCATGTATAAGCACAACATCCCTATCAGTGGTATCAAAGCGCACTATCACTGGACTCGTCGTGGGCTCAGTAAGCCTAATAAGAACTGCCCACACTATCTGATGACCAATGGTAGACCTGGAGCTAAGTGGTTTGCTTTTGTAAAGAAGATCGAGGGCTACCACAGAATGATAAGTCAGCCTGCCAGAAAAGTGACTGTGCCTCTTCCTGTTCCAACTCCTACACCGATTCCTATCCCCGTAGTGCCTGCTCCATCTCAGTCGCCGTATTATCCGCCGACACAGCAGCCTTACTCACAATCACCGTATTCTAATCCACAGTATACACAATACCCACAGAGACAGGCACAGCCTGCTGCGGCTTACCCTAGACAGACGTACAATACCCCTAGCAGCTCTACTAATAATCCTTATGGAGTTCCTAGCATACGCTAAAAATGGCTATGGAGAGCGATACCTGGTATCAGTGTGACCGCTGCACTGCCTGCTGTAAATGGCCAGGGGATGTCAGAGTAGAAGATGATGAGATCGGCAAAATCGCTGATTTTCTAGGAATGGATGAAGATACCTTTATCCAGCAATTCACTCGGCTGAGAATGAACCGAAATGGGCTCTCATTGATCGAAAGAGAGAATCACGAGTGCATCATGCTAGAGAATGATCGGTGTATTATTCAGGAAGTGAAGCCATTTCAGTGCAAGGGATTTCCTAATCGTTGGAACTTCCCTGATTGGCAAAAAGTCTGCCAAGCCAAGCCAGTCCCTATGCAACAGGCTATTGATCTAGGACTAGTGGATGATGGAGATGTCTCAGCTGATCACGTAATCCGCGGTCGAGATTTGACTTAAACTCTGATTCTTAAAAAAAATCATAAAATAGGTAAAAAGATCTTGCAGAACTCTGCTGAATATGGTTTTTTGCGCCCGCGCTAGTCGCACCCATTAAGCGTCCCGTTCGTCTAATGGTTAGGACTCCGCCCTTTCACGGCGGCAATAGGGGTTCGAATCCCCTACGGGATGCCATTTCTAAAATCAGAAATGTAACTAAAAAGCCTTACAGTATATAGCTGTAGGGCTTTTTTGTGCCCTTTTCACAAAATCCCGTCCTGTCTCTAAAATGCCCCAAAATGCAGGTTTTTGCGCTATCTGAGACGGGACATGAAACGGGACAAATATTCTGAATTGATTTCAGATAATAATTAAATGATCTTAATTAAGCTGAATTGATTAGAATAAAGTTTCTACTATTCAATCAATTGACCTCAGCTTGTCTCTGAAGAGCTAGGCTATTGAGCTAACCAATCAAAGGGGGGGGTAAAGAGACTCCCGCTTGTTTTATAAGCATAGGGCTACCCTTTGCTGAACTAAACCACACAAAGTCCACTTGCTCTCCGTCATCTATACCTAAGAGTATATAGAGAAAATACACTATCGTAGTTATTTCTATTTAACGCACATCAGCGAAATCTATTCTAATAAGTCTATGTAATTTTCTCTTCACAAAAGGAAAAACATAAATATATAATCTCAATGTTATGAATATTAAAATCGCCCTCTTATTATCGTTATTTTCCACACTGTTTCCATCTTGCTCCAGCACCTCACAAAATAAATCTGTCGCTATCAAATCAAAAGCCACTGAAACTTTTAGGATCAATGAAGGCTACAAAAGACATGTGCTAACAAGAGATCAAGCTGCTCATCTAAAAAAGAGACTAGCTAGTTCTAATCTTCCTAACTCAGCATTATCTGCCAGAGACAAAAGCATAATTTTAAGCAAATTAACCTCAGTAAGTAAAAACAATCCCTTCATAGATATAAATCGTGATTTCAATAACAATCTTATCAGCAAAAAACAATGGGAGTATAGAACTAAGAAAACAAATCAAGCTCTAGCGAACCAAAGTCATATAGCACGACAAAAAACGAATTATAGCCGTGGCAGAGATTACTCAAGAGAATTTGCCATGGCTTCACAGCAATCAGATAGGAATGCTGCTATTAATAACGCCGCAGTCATCGGAGCTGCGAGCCGTGGATTTTCAAATATAGGTAACACCTCTTATAGCCAACCAAAACCCACTTCATATGGTATCTATAACAATAATGGTATTCAAACAGGCACATTAAGCCCAATCAAATATTCGGGTATAGGTGGAGTGGGTGTAGGTTCTTCAAATGGAATAAGCTACGCTAGAGGTTATTAAGTATATTTAATGAATCAATTGAAGGTAATTAAAAACCCTTACAACAATTATAATTACCTGTTCTGAAGAAGTCTAAGGTAATTGATCACTCTTTTAAGTTCATAGCTATTTTAAAGAGATCAGGGCTGGTAATTGATTTGTTCATATATAGGGGATATGTGATGAATATATGATAGGCAATTCATCTAAAACATGTTATGGTAGTTTCAGAAAATAATGAAAGATACTACCAATAAAAAGACTGAGCGTAGCAAGTTAGACTTGGCTGTCATCCGTGTGCTAGTCAGTGAAGGCGTAACTACTCCCGCAATTATCGCTAAGCATGTCACATGTAACCTCAGAACAATAGGTAAGCATTTGAAGACTATATCCATGGAGCTTACCACCAAGGCGAATAAATCTACGCTTTTTGACGTGTTCTCTTACCCTAAGGTGAATCTGGTTAAAGAACGAGACCAGCAAATGAAAGACCTTAAAAACGAGTCCTCAGCCTTATCAAAAGCATTAATAGAGCATGAGGCTGGAACTAGAGACTGGCTTGCTATCCATAAGCAATTACTCAGCACCCGTAATGAATTGAATAAAATCTCAGGCTTACAAATGGCTTTAGATGTAGCCAAGGCAGGGACAATGAAGAATCTAGATAAGCAGGCTAAACCAGCAAAGCCTGTTAATCCACGTATTGTAGGCTATCAGCCCGCATCCATCACTAAGAAAAAAAGATGTCTGAATGACTAAAACCACTATTTTGCTCCTTAGGGGCGCTGCCTTTCTTCCTACTTTAGCCTCTTAACACCTATCGAATTTGACATTCTTTCGACTTTCATTCTCCAACCTCCATACTCAGAAGGATAAATCAGAACATTAGGCGAGAATTCATAATTATATTCATAGTCGTATTCGGATTGTTGCCATATTTGTCCATTCCTTAGCTTAAAGATAGTATCTCCATCCCAGCCTTCAAAATTTCCATCTATCTGACTATTAAAAGCACTCGCTGTATAAGCTCCATTAGATGCCGTAAGTGTGCGACTCCTCGGTACTGCCACATATTTTCTTTGCGCTGGTTGAGGTTTTGCCCATGATATCTTTTCCTCTTTTACTCTTCGTTTAAGGGTGCTCTCAATACTCGTCTTAGTGTGATTGCTATTGGAGGCTTGAGATAGACTGAATACTCCACGTTGTTGACCTAAATTCCTGAAGTTTTCAACAATAAACGCCCCCTTAAAATAGCTCCCTTGGATCTTTCCTTTAAAATGGATAGCTGGACCTATTCCGCTTTCTGGGAGCTTGGTGAACGAACAAGTATCTCCAGTAATGAGACCATTGAATCTACCTGAGCCATTTAGAGGTTTTGCGACAATCATAATACCATTCACTACACCTGTAGAATGAGAGTAATCATTAATGTGTAATAAAACTTTAGCATTACCTCCATGTGTTTTATTTGAAACAACACCTTCAAGGATCGAGCCTTTAATTATTAAACTTTGCTCGTAACTGCTACTACTCTGGTTAGCTAGATTGGGCTGGTTAGAGCAAGATGCAGAAAGGATGGGAATCACTATAAGAGAGAGTAGCTTGGCATATTTCATAAATAGTTAAATACGAACTTCACTAAGCCCTGTCAATTAGCATCCTCTGAGCAAGGATTTTCTAATTTTGGTTAAGTCATATTATATTGATTATGAATGGTTGAATTGTCACTACTGGAGATTTCTACTATCCTGTGGTGAAAGTAGGATACGATATAAGTTATAACGTGAGCTTCATGGGAATGCCAGTTAGATAGGTCATCTCTAATGCTTTACTTACTTCCCCTTTGATCCCCCCCCCCCCTACCATGCGATTAGTTTTGTCCACCTCACCTTTTCTCTAACACCTTCAAATCTCGCTGTATAGTTTTAGAGCTACATTCAAGTTGAGTTGCTAAATCCACATGTCTAGCATTAGGGTTTATACTAACCAGCTTCTCAAGTGCCTCTCTGCGCTCTTTGATCATCCATGCTTTAGAGGCTTTCATTTTGCGTTCTTCTTTTAGGGATTGAGGTATCAGTTGTACTAATCCTAGGGCTTCTGCTGATGCTCGGTTAATATTCAACTTTTTTACTATGGTCTCATCTCTGCTAAAAGGGACGTTTGCATCTTGTCCGTTAGCTATAAAATCTGCTGGGTTTAGTTTTCCGTATGAAGTAATGATGTTCTCTAGTTCATCTTCTGGGTATGGTGGCAAGGTAAGTTTCGAGTAGCGTTTGAGGCATTTTTCAAATTCCTCTCCATGTATTCTTAAAGCTCTTAAGTGTTTGGCTATTTCTGTTAGCGCAAATCGTCTGTAGCCTTCATAGATCATTTTATTTTCAAATAGAATAGAAAGGTCATTCAGCCTATTTTCATTTAGTATTTTGAATCCTTTATCACCTGTCTTGTTATCTTTGGCTTTGAAACTAATGATAGATTTTCGTGGGGTTGCCTTTTGGTTAGACACAGATAGCCTCTGAGCGAGTTCTTCTAGGTTGTAACGATAAACTCCTTGCTCATCTCCCTGTAGAGACCATGAGACGCTGGCATGTGACTTAGAGTTTATGCTATTAGGGTAACGAATGATTCTCGACGCATCACAAATACTATCTACTGGAAGGCTGGGGAATTTCTGTTGTAGTGCTTTGTTTACTGATTTGTATATAGCTAAGCGTTCTGCCATTCTTCTGCGGTGGTAAGGCTGCTCGTCTGCTTCTAGTAGCCATAAAGCCCACATTCCTTGACCAGATCGGATGAATACTGATGGTTTCGGTATTTCTCCTAGCTCAGCAAGTTTTCTAATTTCTGTTTCAGCCTCAAATACTGAGAGCATAGAATTATGGTGCTTTTTACCCTCTTCATATCGTCCACAATCTACATCGATGTAAACAGCGTTTAAGTGCGTGAGATTTTTCTCTTTGAAGGAATTAGGAATGAAAGGAATGATCTTGCCTTTGTTTTTGGCTAAGATTTTTTCAGGGCAGAAGAATGAGTTTATAGTCATAAATAGATCTACCTTATCATACAGAATGCTAAGATGAGGAGTTATTATATGCTCATATTCTAATACAGTAAACGCTCCATAGGTAGATACTTCACTGTCTTCTTTTTCGCTTATGATGAATGTGCTTCCTTCTCTTTTGTGATTATAAAGTTGCCTTAAAATTGTGGGTGTATCGCTAGCCATTATATAAATAGAAAGAGCCGTGAAGTTGTATCTCTACGCCTCCACGGCTCATTTGTTAGGGTTCTGTTAGGCTACTAGATCGTTAAGTTGATCTGTGGGAAGTGAATAGAATGAATAGCAGATGGAACGTCCTACCTGCTTTTTGTATTCTATCCGATTTCTGATGCTCCATCCGTAGTCTATCCGTAGCGTTGAAATGACGCTATGAACTGCCATCGAATGAGCATGAGATGCTAGCTTGAATCCTTCTACTTCAGCGCCATTTGCTTCAATGAGTATTTGTAGAACGATTGCGCCTTGTGTGCCTTCTCTCGGCTGTTTTGGCTCATCTAACATGTTTTGCCTCCTTCTCTGGTGAGAATGGCTAGCTGGGCTAGTAGGCATTCCGTAGCTTCTGCTACTATGCTGTTGATTTCTTCATCTGTTAGATGATTATTTTTTAAATGTGGCATAATTTTTTTAATTGAATTATGCTTGCCTCAAGGAGTAAGAAAGAGTATCAAAAGTGCTTAGGATTTACTTTTGATTCCGTTTGCTCTTTGGGGCAAGCGGTTTCTTTTTTTAGTCGATGGAATTAATTGTGAAGCGTTTTTCTAATGCTGTTCTGACGTGATCTACACGATAGAATATGCGCTTCCCGACTTTGATGAATGGCACGTAACCTTTCGATTTCCATTCGAGAAAAGTTCTAAGTCCCGGTCTTGATGCTTCATCCTCAAAAATGAGTTCTAAGCACCGCTTCGTGCCAACTAATGTAGGCTCTTGTCTGGTGGTGGTATTTTTATGCTTGTGCATGTTGACAGTAGTTTCAGGAATTTCTGAAAATTATCAACTGGGGGTATTACTTTAGCAATTCCCCCACCTTTAAAAAACAACAAAAATCACCGCAACTGACTTATAAACAGCAACCCAGAGCCTCTTAACGTTTTTCTTATTTTTTCTGCAGAAGCCTGTTCCTCGATCAATGATTTATTAGTTAGATTGTGAAAAATTGCTAATTCTTCTGGATTATTTGGTATGCGATAGACGCAAGAAATGAAATTATAATAGGATCGCATATACTGAATAATTTTGTATTCATTGCGCTTCATTAATTTTGTATAACAATCGATTAAAGATTTAAGTTCGCCATGTCTGCCTGCCTGTAGATATTCTGCGAATAAGTATCCAATCGCCTCTCTAGACTTAACCACTGTTTGAGGGTGAGTCCTTAGACCTAGCGAAAAGGCAGAACCATGAGAGTTTTCACTTAAAGCACCTCCTATATTTCGGGTTAGCCAGACTGCTTCTGTATTGAGCTTTATTTTGTCTTTAGACTTCTTTGCATCTTTAGTATGCCTACTAGCGTCTAACCTAAATTTGACAGCTTTATCAGCTTCAAATGCTAAACGGTATTTTTCTCTGAGGGTTTCATTATCTTGAAATAAAGGTGATGAAACAAGTTCGCCACTCTCTTCACAAAGCCCTATCGTGAGTTCATCTAATTCTTTAATAGACTTATAAGTAAAGGCACTATCTTTCATTTTGAATAGCAACTCAGGCTTCTCAAAGACGACTGGTTTAATTGTAGCTAGATCTATAAGCTCCTTTTCTTTTCGGGCTAGCTCTTGTTTGAGGATAATTATTTCACGCTGTTTATGTAGTTTTGCTAATTTCTCCTCACCGCTAGCAATTGCCTTCTCATCTCTAGCAACTAACTCTAGGTGCTTCTGATTTCTAATTTCGTTTAGCTCATCTACTTCCGCTTCAAAATAGCTTAAAATAATATCACGTTCTCTTTTCGTGAAGTGGTCAAAATGAGATACTATTTTATCATACCTAGCTAGTAACTCATCTTCCTCTTCATTCATTGTTCGATATTTCAAATTATTCTATATTAGCGATACTGATTCTATAAGTAAATGAATCAGATTTCACCTAAGCCGATAGCTCCACTACTGGCTCTATGCCTTTGATTAGTTCATTGCGTTTACTTTTCAGCGCTCGGAAATCGCATTCTACTTGGATGCCGTGCCAGAAGGTGTCTGACTGGTTGAAGTATGCGCCAAACCTTATCGACATACTGGGAGTGATGGAGCGCTTGCCAAGGACGATTTCATTGATAGCTCTGGGTGGCACTCCGATAGCTCTTGCCATGGCATTCTGTGAGATGCCTAGGGGCTTTAAGTATTCTTCTAGAAGGATTTCTCCTGCTGTGATTGATTGATTCATAGGCATAACGTAGCGCGTTATGGCTAGAGTTCAAGTTTAATGGTAATCTACTATGGCAACTTCTTGTATTCCTTGCGGTGTCCAGATGAAGGTGATGCGCCATTGTCTATTGATGCGGATAGAGTGATAGCCTTTGAGGTTGCCCCTTAGTGCTTCTAGACGGTTGTTAGGTGGCACGGATAGGTCTTGGAGTGTGGAGGCTTGGTTCAGCTGAATGAGCTTTCTCAGTGCGACTCTGGCTATGTTATTGAAGCGTTTATTTTTCTCTTCATGGAATAGCTGCTCTGTATCTCGGTTAGCAAAGGATAGGATCATGGACTAGATAGCTTTGAGGTGTGATTCGTTAGCGCTCTCATCTGGCTCGGCTAGTATCGCCTTTCCTGCTTTCATGTCTGGAATGATGCTAAAGAACTCTGCTCCCTCCTCGGCTGGTCTATGGTCTAGGTAGTGCTTCTTAATCATGCGCTCACTATTTCCTGCTTCCTGTGCTGTGTTCCCTATCGATCTGTGAAGGGCGATGTGATAGCTTATGAATGAATGTCTGGTTTCATCTGTCTGGAGGTTGAATTTCTTTCTAATCTTTGGGTAGTCTGTAATTAGATTAGGTGGCATGATTGGCTTTCCTTCATATGCTTTTAGCCATGCTATTAGGTTTTCACTCATTTTAATAGGTCTGCTATCCTTGGTCTTTGCTACATCGGCAGGGATCATGATACGCCCTGTAGTGAGATTGATAAGCTCTTCTTCACGTGCTGAGAGCTTGTAGAGTTCGCCATTATCTATTGATGGTCTGATTCCTGCAAAGTAAGCTAGAGCGAACCATTTCACTAGGCTACCGTCTTTATAGTTCATAAGGTAGCTGAATAGCTCCTTGGTGGTGTCTGTCTTAGTGGTGGCGATGTCTGGACGTTCTTCAGCTATTCTCTTAGCTGAGTGAACTGTAATTCCCTCTACGGGATTATTAAATGTCCACGGGCGATTGGTGCTAAGGTCTCTTTCTCCAGCCCATATGAAAAAGGATGCTATCTCGTTGCGGTGATTGTTCCACGTCTTCTTTTTAGCCACGGTAGAGCCGTCACGGCTTCGCAGTGTCTTGAGATATGATTTCACGCTTACCTCGGTGATGGTGTGAACAAGCGCATCCTCTGTGAATCTAGAGAATGATCTGAGAATGGTTCTAGTCTTCTTTCTCGTTGGCTCTCTCACTCCTTCACGCTCCTTATCATCCAGATAGTGTTTCAAGCCGTCCTTGATAGAAATAGTAAATTCTGGGGGGCGATGATGCTTAAGATAAAACTCGGTAACTTCTCTGAGTGAATAGGCTTCACCTAAATCCTTGTATGCTTGCTCAGACTCTCTTAGCTGGCTTTCATTTAGTGAAGTGAGTAATAGAGCTTGGTGTGTGCCTCTGTTCTTTAGATTGATGTTTACTGAATTTGCATAAGTTTCAGCTTTAGTCTGGTCAGTGAATTGCTTGCGCTGCCATTTGCCGTCTTCTTTCCAGCCTCGGACGATGTAGCCAAAATACTCAATGCCTCGCTTAGTGTAGGTGTGAGGATAGACTTTCGCCTCTTCATCTTTTCCTCTATAGCCGTCTTTCTGCTTCAATCTCACTCTCTTGCTCATGGGTGCAAACTAGCGGTATTCAATAGCATAAAACAAGCATTAAAAACGGGACAAGGGACGGGACGATACACTATTCACCCATTTCATATACTAGTCCAAGGGGTTCGAATCCCCTACGGGATGCCATTTCTTCACTGAAATGTTAAAAAAAGCCTTTCAGAGCAATCTGAAAGGTTTTTTTGTGCCCTGTTGCTTCATGGATGATTAGGTTTAATTTAAATTTTAGTATCACTGTTTAATAAAAAATCAATTCAGCGAAAGGGTATCCTCTAGAGTTCTTTGCACAAGTTATTCACAAACATTCTCAACCTTGTGGAACAGTTCTATTTAGGTGCTTTCAGGGTCAAACTATTTTAATCTAACAATTTGGATATTTTTCATCCTCCTACGTGCTAAAGCCCACAAGCTATTTAACAACACCACACAAAAAAAAAACAACTTATTATTATACAGGTATTTACAGTTTTACGTGTTTTATTTAATTTTTCATGCTCGGATTAAATTACATGAATCCATGTAATAAATAAGCCGATAAATCTTAGCATCACAAAGTAATCCAGTTTGTTTAATTTCCAATGGTTTATAGAGTAATGAAAATGTTATTCACAGTATTATGAGTAAATTTCATACATAGCATTTAAGGCTATTCTGACTGTTGAAAAACTTACTCTTGATTGGCTTAGTTGATTTTATTAGTGTGCGCGCCATGCAGCCGTTGCACTTTGAAAAAGCCCTAGAAAAAATCTTATCGCGCGATAGCCGCTATGAGGGCGAAGCCTATGTTTTTCTTAAGGAAGCACTAGATTTTACTGTGTCTAATGAATATGCAGAAAAGCTAGCTAACTCGAAGCACGTCTCCGCTAAGGAGTTACTCATGGGCTTCAGGGAGTTTGCTCTCAAGCAGTATGGCCCTATGGCTGCCACACTTTTTAGCGAGTGGGGTATCAACTCCTGTGACGACATCGGTAACATGGTCTTCTTACTCATCGAGGAAGGTATGTTTGGAAAGCAAGATAGTGATAGCCCTGATGACTTTAAGCCCTACTACAGCTTTCAGGAAGCCTTCGTGGAGCCATTCTTACCGAAACAGTAACGACACTTAGCCTAAGATCTAGATCTGAGCGCCCAGACTACCGAAGAAGTTACTTAGACTAGATTATTATCTGTCGGAGATTGGACTAGCTGTGAAATTGAAACCGCAGAAACAGCAGAAACTGCGGCAGTAGCTATTGAAAGGCTAATAATCTTACTACTCTCCACTGTGGAGCTCTCATCTGTGAATTTCTTTATCATAGCCCTAACTCTAACTCAAGTTTGATCTATCTTCTAAATATCAAAGGTTTTCTCTGCAGATATATTGGCTATAAGATTGAAGCTAGCGCCGTGGATGAATTGATAAAACTGTTTACATTCTGAATAGGAACTGAGGTGTTCATTTTCTGCATGCTCTAAGGGGTTGGACTCATCAAGCTTCTCTGAGAGACAGAGCTGCGTCCATGATATCACAGACACAGCTTATTTCAAAGAGTAGACATACTCTGATATTGTGTATTATTATTCTTCAATATCGCGTCTCATGTCTCTCAATCTCATCTTCTTTTCCTGCTCTTGCTGAGCTAGTGCGACGATGGCTGGAGCCAGACCAGAGAGATATTCTAGGTGCTTAGTAGCGAGAGGTCCACGGCTAGCAGTAATGATACCATTATCATCGACCGAGACCGCCATCGCCCAGCCTTTATCAGACTCAGTAATGTCTACCATGAGTCTGTCTACGAGTGGCTTCGCCATACCGAATTCTTCGCCAAGCATTCCTGTTTCAGCTAGCTTCCCATATTTTTCTGCCATTTGGGTCAGAAGTTCTTTTGAGACATAAGCCATAGTATTAGCTGTGGCAGGGAGTCCCTCCATCGCAGCTTTATACTCAGCTGAGTCAGCGAGAGTGTTTTCACCACTCATGCACTTAGTAAGAAATGCCTCGTTAGAGCCGATCCATACATGGTTATTCTTGATGTCTATAATGGCTATAGGTGAGAGATTCAAAACCTCGCTCACTTGCTTACCATTTCCTTCTGTCATCTCTGATCTAGCTTCAAGGTTTGGTTTGAGAATGATCATACCGTCTTTTTCTGAAATATCTACAGGAGCTTCTGATTCTAGTAGAGCCTTCTTGCCGATTTTATCCCAGAGCCATGCTATCCCATCTACACGAGCTGCCATGTATGGTCTGCCTACTTTACCGAATGGCGTAGGGATGCTGTCCGCAGCATCCAGGTCCATCATAAAGTTTACTCGGACATTCATTTTAGAAAGTACTTCTGAAGCAGTCATTCCGAGTTCTGGAATAGGCTTCTTCATATTTTCATCTATCTTATCTCCTTCGCCTACTGCCTTCGCCATCGCCGTAGCCATTTCTTCTACTTGCCTAAAGTCTAGCTGAAGCTGGAATGCAAGGTCAGTTCCAGAAGGGCTGATGGTCGGAACAACAGCGGCCTGACCCTTATCACCGAAGAGTGAGAATATTCCCTTTTTGTTGCCACCGTTATCCATGTAGGAGAGGTTGAGCCATGCATTATCCACTTTTGCAGAACTATCACCGTATGCCTTGAGAGTATTGATTCCCAGTATCTCCATCATCTCTTTTGCTTTAAGATTTGGTGGGATTTTCTCTCCGCTCTTACGTGCAGTGTCTAGAATCAGCTCTAGATACTGAGTGATAGCTCCCATATCGCCACTGACCTTATTCAGCTTTATATATTCAGCTTTAGTATCGATCTTAGCAGCAACACCCGCTAAATCTGGATGTGTCTGCGCTAGGGCAGAGGTCTGGAGTGCACAGGTAAGTGCCGGCAGTAGGAATAAGTGTCTCTTTTTCATAATGTATTTAGTATTGAATATATTATCTACATATACTTAGTACAGTAAATCTATTTGGTTACAGAAAATGAAAAAAATTATGACATTTTAAATTTGATAAGGTCGAGCAAGAGAATACCATAATAATAATTTTACACTCTAAGCTCTATCGCTAAGATCATAATTAAGCTCTATAGATTCTCTGAGCGCTCTAATAATTTTACAGAGCCCAGCCTTATCCTTAGTGGCTTCTCGGCACTGAGAATTTGTAAAATGTTCCTTGCTGATATGGTTTCCAATCTCAGCGTAATGCTCAATTAGTTTACCTTCTAATAGCCCTAATTGGGAACGATATGTGGAGAGAGCTTTGTTAGCCTTACCTATGATTCCATAGTTCTCTGTAGCTTCGTTTCTATAGTTAGATTTCTTAGCATTTATAGAGGTCTCTATCTTCTTGAGAACCGCTGATTGATTTACTAGGTTTTGATCACGCTCGACTTTCTTTTCTTTTAGGTCGGCGAATTTTTGCTTCAGTTTAATCAGGCTTAATTCCTCGTTGTGTAATAGATCTTCACTAGCTCCTTCTTTTTTCAATGTCTGAAGCTTGAGGACTGTGCCATCATGAAGCCTCCGTATGTTATCTGCTATTTTAGTGATCCCTTTGAGTTCTTCTTTGATCTGCGCTACACGATCATTCTGCTTGGTGTACATTTTTTGTAAGTCATTATCACCATCGTTATTAGTCTGCTCGAACTGATGCTCCTTCTTCTTCTTAAGCTGCTTAATCTGTAGCTCTATCTCATCTACCTTTACTTCGATTTCATCTTTTTTAAGATGCATTTTCTTGAGATCCCAGTAGTTGACTTTGTATTTATCAATCCCCTCCAGATTTTTCCATACACTTCTGCCAAGTATATCCTCAGCTTGGCGAAGTAATTGAATTTCTACAGCGGCATCGTTCAGGCGCTTCTGTTTTTTCTGAATACCAAATTTCTTTAGCAGCATAGCAATCTTGAATTTTGATTTAGTCATCTTTATTTATTCTGCAATGGATTTTTGAAGGGCATCGATCACCCTACTATCTTCAAGTGTTGTTATATTCCCAGTAACCTTGCCCGTCTTGACGAGTTCCTTAAGAAGTCTTCTCATGATTTTGCCAGAGCGAGTTTTAGGTAATGCTGGTGCGAAGTGGATCGCATCCGGCTTAGCAATAGCTCCGATAACTTTACCTACGTGGTTTCTAAGTTCAATTTTTAATGCATCAGTCGCTTTCACGTTTCCTTTCAGAGTTACGAAGCACACGATGGATTCTCCCTTGATATCATGTGGCTTACCAACTACTGCAGCCTCAGCCACAGTCTTGTGACCTACTAGCGCTGACTCCACCTCAGCAGTGCCGAGACGGTGACCAGATACATTGAGAACATCATCGAGTCTGCCTACGATGTAGATATTCCCCTTCTTATCTTTGCGCGCTCCATCACCTGCTGTGTAGATGTCTTTATAGTCGCTCCAGTAAGTCTCCTTGTAGCGTTTCTTGTCGCCATAAATACTACGTAGCATCGATGGCCACGGCTTACGAATGACCAGTTTCCCTGGCTCACCAGTTTTGCATTCATTGCCATCTTCATCTAGGATTGCAGCGTCCACTCCGAAGAATGGCAGAGTCGCAGTTCCAGGTTTAATCGGAGTGCAGCCTGGGAGAGGTGAGATCATAATAGCACCTGTTTCAGTCTGCCACCATGTGTCTACGATAGGGCAATTACCACCACCTATCTTCTCATAATACCAGAGCCATGCAGCAGGATTGATCGGCTCACCTACTGTACCTAGGAGTCGCAGTGAGGAAAGATCGTGCTTTTCGACGTGCTCGTCACCAGCCTTGATGAAGGCTCTGATCGCAGTCGGTGCTGTGTAGAATATAGAAACACCATATTCCTCGATAATGCTCCAGAAGCGGCTCCAGTCTGGGAAGTTCGGAGCGCCTTCATACATGATCTGAGTCACTCCATTAAGAAGTGGTCCGTAGGTGATGTAGGAGTGTCCTGTGATCCAGCCCACATCTGCAGTGCACCAGTAGACATCATCTTCCTTCATATCAAAAATATATTTACAGGTAGCATACGTGCCTACCATGTATCCTCCAGTGGTGTGGAGGATCCCCTTTGGCTTTCCAGTAGATCCTGAAGTGTAGAGGATAAATAATGGATGCTCAGCATTGAAACCTTTTGCCTTATGAACTCCAGACATACCTTCTACTACATCGCTCCACCACTTATCACGGCCTTTCTTCATCTTGACGTCATTACCTAGACGTTTTTGAACGATCACTGTCTTGACCATCTTGTTACCTTTTAGGGCAGCATCAACATTTTCTTTCAGAGCTACATTACCACCACGTCGCCATCCACCATCACAGGTAATGATCGCTACAGCTGCGGAGTCCTCTAGTCTATCCTTAATAGACTCTGCTGAGAATCCACCGAATACTACAGAGTGAACAGCTCCAATACGAGCACACGCTAACATCGCCACTGTAGCTTCTGGAGTCATCGGCATATAGATCAGAACATTATCCTTAGACTTTATTCCTTCTGCGATCAGTGCATTAGCAAATCTAGAAACATCTCGGAGCAACTGTCGGTAAGTAATGACCTGCTTGTCGCCCGGCTCACCTTCCCAGATAATCGCAGCTTTATTACCACGACCTTCTTCCACATGGCGGTCTACGCAGTTCTCGCAGACATTGACTTTCGCTCCACTAAACCACTTTGCGTTAGGTACTTTCCAGTCTAACACCTTGTCCCACTTCTTCTGCCATTTCAGCTCATTTGCCTCACGAGCCCAGAAGACATCTGGCTTATCGATCGACTCCGTATGCATCCGCTTATACTCTGCCATGCTCTTCACGCGAGCATTCTTAGAAAATTCTTTAGAGGGTTTAAATTCAGTATTCTCGTCTATCTCCACAGCCTTGGCAGCTTTCTTACTAGTCTTCATACCAGTCTTCTTTGCAGTTTTTTTACTCATGGTTTTTAAATATTTATCTAGCACAGATTATCTTCTGATATGATCCTCTATTTTGATTAGCACAAGCTATCAAAAGAACTTCGCATAACACAACTACTTTTCAGAAAAAGGTATCAGTCAGGATGAAGTAATTCTTCTAGCGCCTCCGCTAATAATTCCTTATAAACATCCCGTGGAACTTCATAACCGCCGAACTGCTTCAAGTGCTCAGTGAGCCACTGCGTATCTAAAAGAATAGCACCTTCATCTCGTAAATGCTCCACTAGACTCACCAAGGCAATTTTACTAGCATCCGTCTTTCTACTAAACATACTCTCGCCGAAAAACGCCTTCCCGAGCCTCACTCCATAGAGCCCACCTTGCAGTCCCTCATCATCCCAGCATTCGACAGACAGACCGAACCCTAGTTCATAAATTTCCTGATACGAATCCATTATCACTTCATCTATCCAAGTAGAATCCCGATCTGCACAGCCTCGCATCACTTCGCGATACGCAGTATTCATCCGTATTTCAAATGGCTCCTTCCTCAGCGCCTTCCGCAAGCCTCGCGGAATATGAAAACGCTCATCCAGCGGCATCAGCCCACGCTGCACAGGAGAAAACCACAACAACTCACCCTCCTCTGCCATAGGGAAAACCCCCTCGGTGTAGGCACCTAGTAAAATATGTGGCTCGATTCGCTCCATTGCTAATAATCTATCTGACAAATCCATTCTGAAAAGCGATTTTTCTCTGGCAACTTTCTAGGAATGCGCTTCACTCAGTCATGCCTCAAGCATTAATAGACGCAATCCGCGATGTCCAAGATTTCCCTAAACCAGGCATCATCTTCAAGGACATCACTCCTATACTCGGAGATCACGCGCTACTCCAGCGCTCCATAGACCTACTCGTAGAAAAAGCCAGTGATCATCAGATTGATAAGGTTGTGGCTATAGATGCCCGTGGATTTATCTTCGGAGCACCAGTGGCACTCGCTCTCGGTGCTGGGTTCACACCAGTGCGTAAAAAAGGTAAGCTCCCATGGAAAACTTATGAGGAAGCATACTCACTAGAATATGGCGAAAACATCGTTGAGATCCATCAGGACGCCATCAAGCCTGGTGATAAAGTTCTCCTCGTAGATGACTTACTAGCTACTGGCGGAACTGCCGCTGCTGCTGTAAAGCTTTTGGAGAAATTAGGTGCAGACATCGTAAGCGTTTCCTTTCTCATCGAACTTTCCTTTCTCAATGGCAGAGGAAAAATCAATCATCCTAAAATTAACTCAATCATAACATACTAATACAATGTCAAACTGGACAGAATACAACAACCTACTCCGCTACCAAGACCTGAGAATCTCTATGGACTTCTCACGCATGGATGTCCCTGAATCTCATACCAAGGGACTCGACTCCAAAATCAACAAGGCATTCGCCGATCTAGTAAAGCTAGAAGCAGGTGAAATCGCCAACCCTGACGAAAATCGTATGGTAGGTCACTACTGGCTACGCGATGCAGACCTCGCTCCTAACGATGAGATCCGCAAGCAAATCACTGAGCCTATCGAGCAACTTAAGCAACTAGCAGAGGACGTTCAGTCTGGTAAAGTAGCTCCCCCGAGCGGTGGCAGATTTGAGAATCTACTCATCATCGGTATCGGTGGATCAGCACTTGGACCGCAGCTCGTATATGACGCTCTAGGCGGTAAAAGCCAACTCACCACCTACTTCATGGACAACACAGACCCGGCTGGATGCGATAACACACTCGCTAAAATAGGTGGAGGTCTTAACAAAACTCTTTCGCTAGTAGTCTCCAAGTCTGGTGGCACAGCCGAGACCAGAAACTCTATGCTCGAAGCTCAAAATGCTTATGAGAACGCGGGCTTGAAATTCGGAGATCACACCATAGCCATCACTGGTGACGGATCAAAACTCTACCAATATGCTACTGAGAATAACTGGATCATGAAGCTACCTATGGAAGACTGGGTCGGCGGAAGAAGCTCAGTCATGTCCACAGTAGGACTCGTCCCAGCAGCTCTACAGGGTATCGATATCGATGCATTCCTTCAAGGCGCTAAAGACATGGACAAGAAGACTCGCGTAGCTGACGTTACTGAGAATGCAGCGATGCAGCTCGCTCTTGCTTGGCATCATGCTGGCAATGGTAAAGGCGAAAAGGACATGGTCGTTCTCCCTTACAAAGACTCTCTAGTCCTCTTCTCAAAATACCTCCAGCAGCTCGTAATGGAGTCGCTCGGTAAGGAACATGATCTAGATGGAAATGTCGTAAATCAAGGCATCGCAGTCTACGGTAATAAAGGCTCCACAGACCAACACGCATACGTGCAGCAGCTCCGCGATGGAGTGCATAACTTCTTCGTAACATTCATCGAAGTCAGAGAAGGCCGCAATGGTGAGAGCATCGAAGTAGACCCTGGTAACACCAGCGCAGACTACCTCCAAGGCTTCCTCCGTGGCACACGCAAGGCACTCTACGAGTCAGGCAGAAAGTCTATCACTATCTCGATCAATGAAGTCACTCCTTACACACTCGGAATGCTCATCGCACTATTCGAGCGTGCTGTGACATTCTACGCATCACTAGTCAATATCAATGCCTACCACCAACCAGGTGTGGAAGCTGGTAAGAAAGCGGCGGGAGATTTCCTAGAAATCCTCAACCAAGTTCGCGGAGCTATCACAGGCTGGCAGAAAACCGCTGGCGACATCGCTGAAGCGATCTCACACGACCCAGAAGATGTCTACCACGCACTCATCCACCTATCTGCTAATGGCGAAGCCATCAAGAGCGAAGGCACAAACCCAGCAGAAGACAGCTTCATGCTTTAATCTCGTCCAACAGGATTCACCTCAAATCTCATAGCCCTTAATTAAGGCTATGAGATTACTCGTTACAACTTAGCCATTGAATTCATTGTTTTGCTATTTAGGAATGGTAAATTGGTTGTAAGGACCAAGCTTACTCTCCTGAACCACGCTTCAGCCCACTGTATTATTGAATAAATCAAGCCTTTCATTTTAGTTTAAAGGTAATTGTCTAATTTATGTGGGCATCAGTGTACTTTCGGTACTACTGCCAATACCCTTGGATTCCTTGATTAACACTTCCCTTTTCAATGAAAATTAGTAATGTTAATAATTATCAATTATGAATTCTCCAACTATCGCTATCGCTATTGACGGCCCCGCTGCTTCTGGAAAAAGCACCGTGGCAAAGACACTTGCCAAAAGACTTGGCTTAATCATGGTTAATACTGGCGCTATGTATCGCGCAGTAGCTTGGGCTACGATCCAGAAAAACATCGATCCTACAGACACTGATGCAGTGATTAACATGATCAGTGAGGTAGTGTTTACATGTGGAGTGGAAGATGGGTTTTCGACTATCCTAGTAGACGGTTTTTATCCTGGTGAGGAACTCAGGCAAGATGCTGTAAATGGACGCGTATCGAAAGTAGCAGCTATTCCTGAAGTGCGTAAGTTACTAGTTGCCAAACAACGCGAATATTTACGACTAGGTAGTGTCGTCATGGAAGGTCGTGACATCGGCAGCGTAGTTTTCCCTGACACACCATTTAAACTCTATATAGATGCCTCTGAAGAAGTCAGACTCGCTCGTAGATCAGCAGAAGGTCTCGCAGATGAAGTTGCCAAGCGTGATGCAGAAGATAGTAAGCGCAAAACTTCTCCACTAATAGTAGCCGATGGCGCCACAGTCATCGACTCAAGTGAGATGGGTATTGAAGAAGTAGTTCAAGCAGCAATGGATATACTCAGAGAGAAAGGCGCTCCAGAAGAGCTACTAAATAGATAATCTTATGAAGACAATTTACTGGTTAGGTTACACTTTTTTCCGCGCTGCGGGAAAGGCATTTTATAATCTCCGCGTAGTTAATGAAGACAAGTTAGTTCAAACGGGCGGTGTCATGATGGCGGCGAACCATGAGAGCTTTCTAGATCCACCATTGATCGGAATTACTCATCCAGAAAACGTCACCTACCTAGCTCGTAAGACTCTCTTTGTAGGTCTCACAAAATGGCTCTACACGAATTGGGATGCCATTCCCATTGATCAGGATAATCCCGACATGACTGGTCTCAAAAGGATCATTAAGGCCCTTAAAAATGGTAAGAAAGTAGTCATGTTTCCCGAAGGTGAGCGCACCTTGACGGGTGATCTTAATCCTGCACTTCCAGGAGTAGGTCTTATCATCGCCAAATCTCTAGCTACCGTGCAGCCGATGCGAATATTCGGAGCTAGAGAAGCTCTGCCCAGAGGTTCTGGAAAGATGAACATGGCACAGATCGTAGTAGTGGTCGGAGACCCAATATATTTTGATAAAGAGACAATAGTACAATACCGCGGTAAAGAAGGTTATCAAGCTATAGCTGATATAATCATGAATGCCATCGCTAACCTAAAAGACCCACGCTAAATAAATTTTGAGTGAAAAAACGCCAGATAAGATAGAGCCAAGTGACCCGATAAACGCGGAGACACTCGATGCCGAGAGAGCTGAACTTGAGAAAGCTAGCGTGCTCAGCAAAGGTAAGAAATCCCTTCTTTGTCTCTGCATAATACTCGTTATTGCAGCATTAACATGGGGTATCCTCAGCTACTTCTTCTTCATCCCTAAAAAAAATAAGGAGATTAAACAGGATAAGCACCGTGAAGAGCAGGCTGAACAGCTGAAAGAACAAGACAAGCTAGTACAGATAGCTAAAGAAAAAGCAACAAAGCTTAAAGAAGATGAGCGTCTTAAGCGAAATAGTCAAAACAGTATTGCTGCTGAGGTAGCTATTAAAGATAGAGACTGGGTGCTCGCTAAGAAATATCTAGGTGAGCTACAAAATGACCAACACGATCTTAGTGAAATTTCTAAGATTCAATCGCGTATTGACCAAGGCAAAGACGATGAGCGCAAGGCTCTGCTTAAAGTAAACACACTACTTGAGCAGACTAAAAAGCTGGATACTGGAGTTTATTCAGCAGAAGCGATTGCTCTATTAGATGAAGCTCTCACCCTCTACCCTAAACACCCAGAAGCCACCTTACTAAGGAAGAAAATAAATGCTTATCAGAGTGAATTTCGTATACCTGAGGACTTCCCTACTATCGCTGAAGTAATGCCAAAACTTAGAGCTGGTGATACTATTTTATTAGGCACAGGAACATTTAATTTCTCTGCCATACTCACCAAGCCAGTCACCATTAAAGGAGCTGGCATAGGTAAAACTATCGTCAAAAGTGATACCACGAAGCAATCTGCATTTGTCTTTCTAAAAGACGCTAATGCGGGAGATAAAACTTATAAAATAAGCGATCTTACAATCAAAGGCACTAGCTACCAAGATTTTAACATTGATCGATTCCCACTAGTCCTCATCAAGGCTGAGGTCACAATGAATAATACTTACATAGGGATGTCATCTGGTCACGGGATAGCTGTTCTATCTGGCGCTCTAACCATCAGCAACTCTGAGATCACCACCAATGGCTGGGATGGTGTTAGTGTCCGAGGCATTGGTGCGGTAGCGAATATTTCTAAATGTAAAATCCACACAAATTATGATCACGGGATCGATTATTGGCAGGATGCCTCAGGCACTATTTCAGAAACTGAAGTCTACGAGAATACTGGCAGTGGAATAGTAGTAATGGGCAAGAAAGCAGCCGTAAAAATCACCCAAGTCCGCTCTTATAAAAATGAGCAATGTGGCATTGTAACTATGGACGGTGGTAGTATAGTATTAGCTAGAGTGGTAGCCGCAGGCAATGTTCTCTCAGGAGTAGCAGTCCACGGCGAGAATTCCAAAGCTAACTTCGGAATGGTAATCTCTAACAACAACAAGGAAGCAGGCTATTACCTCGATCCAGCCAGCACAGTGATAGGCTATGAGCGCACTACCTCAGAAGGAAATGCTAAAGGCAATGTCGTGCGAAAAGCTTTCAAATATACTATCGAGCGTCAGGTCCAATAATACGTAGGGAACTGACATCTAAGTTTGGATCTATTGCAGATCTATCAACTAAATGTTCAGCAAAGTGCTTAGCCACACTCGGCGCCGTGATCACTCCCCTACTCCCTAGTCCATTGAATAATTTCACTTGAGGGTATATAGGGTGAGCACCCACCATTGGTTGACTCTTACGCACTATAGGTCGGACTCCAGCAATGTGATCCACTACTTCGAAGTCATCATTACCGAGCATCGTGATAAGCTTTGCTTCCACTTCGGCTCTTCCCGGCGAGGTAGTAGAGCCCTGCATGTCATGCCATTCGTAAGTGGCTCCTACTTTGTATAAATCATCTTCCACTGGCACTAGCCAACCATTCTTACTGATGATCTTGTCTCTGGCTTTACCCTTTATTTTCACTAACAGCATCTCACCTTTCGCACTACGATGATCTAAAAAATGAAAGCGGCTATTACTACCTATTAATCCGTCTACTCCAAGGCAGAGAATTACCGCCTTAGCAGAAATTTCTTCGTATCTGACACCATCAGATTCTAGTTCTAACAGGTCAGCATCAAACTCTCTCCTAGCATAGCTATCTCCAAGTATTTCCTGAACTATTTCCAGATAAGTATTCGTATCCAGCCAGCCCCCCTGCTCCATAATAAAGCCTCCTTGTGGTGATTCCCATTCAGATAGATCCTCAGCTTTAGCTTCGCTATGCCATGCTGACACATCGCCTTTCTTTCGCTCAAATTTAGCTCGCTGCTTTTCATCATGAAACAACTTAAGTAGCTCCATATCATGAAACAGTTTCCGTCCGGAGAGCTTTTCTAACTTACGATAATACTCCATCGCCTCAGGTAGATATTCTTCCTGACGCCAGCTCGGATTCATACCTTTACCTGCCAGAGTAGTCACTAACCCAGCAGCGACTCTAGAAGCAGAGTTAGGCTTTTCCCTATCGATGACCATGACTGAAGCACCTAGATCTCTCAGCGAAAGCGCCATAGCACTACCGGCAAGACCTTGCCCTACGATCAGATAATCTACCTTCATAGGAAATGATTACTCCGTTTCTGCTTTATTGACCGAATCAATCAACATACGCAATCTACCGAAATCTCTACGCTTGTGACGCAACACGATACGAGTCATATCTGCTAGATCTTCTTCTAGATTCTCAGCATCTAGAGCTCCGCATTGCTCAATAACTCCATCTTTGATGATGTCCTTAAATTCTTTATTTAGTATTTCGATAGCAGAATCACTTAGCTTCTGCTGAATACGCAGAACCAGTTTATCCCCTATATAGCGATAGGAATGAAAGTTCTTATAAAATTGAAGAATTTCCTCAACTGCTACTTCGATATCATCTGTGACTTTAAATAATGCGAAATCAGTTCTAGAAATAAGATTCAAACGCATCAGATGTTCTTCCACAAATTGTAGCCAGAACTTCCAATATGTCCCTCCTTTAGCATCCACTAGCACGATCGGATAAACTGTCGCCTTGCCAGTCTGGATCAGTGTCAAAGCCTCAAATAGCTCATCCATAGTTCCTACACCTCCTGGGAATGCCACAGCCGCATCAGCTTCTTTTACAAATGATAATTTACGGGTGAAGAAGAAGTTAAAGTCGATTAATTTCTCATCATTAAGAATGAATTCATTTGCCGAGGTTTCGAATGGAAGGCTGATATTAAGACCAAAGCTATTCTCACGCCCTGCACCCTCATTTCCAGCTGCCATGATGCCAGGTCCAGCTCCAGTGATCGTCATGAAACCTTCGTCCTTCATGCGCTTAGAGAAATGCACTGCAGTTTTATACTCATCCTCAGAAGGTTTAGTTCTCGCTGAGCCGAATACTGCGACCTTGCGCTCACCACGGAAGTTAGCAAAGACCTCATTCGCATGACGCATTTCCTTAAGAGCACGGTTCAGCATCTTAAAGTCACCATCAGTCGCTGCGCCTTTGCTCAGCTTCACCGCCGTCATCATCATCTCTGCTAGCATGCAACCACGATCACCAGGTGCTAGCTTATCTACGAGAGCTAGTATCTCTTTATCCTGATCCTTATCACCAGTAGTACCTATGTATTTGCAAGATGCCGAAAGCGACATACCTCCTGTAAAATCTTTCTCCTTCGGAGCTTCTGGGTGGGGCTTCACTGATTTATCTTTCATGAAGTAAACGCTAACCTAACATTTAGGATAGCGCTAGCTAGAAAATAAAGAACGCTAATTACATCTCCTCGTTGTAATAGACCTTCACATACTTCATCTTCATCTGCTCATCGTAACCGCGCTCCAGAATATCTGACTCACGCTCTACAAAGTCTGGCGTAAAGCGCATGATGACTCCCGTATCTAGCTTCATAATACCCTTGATTTTTCCGCCCATGCGCTTGGCTTGTTGCTTCGAGATGGTGAACTTATCTTCTAGCTCTTCGCCATTGCTGTCGGTGAACTGAGACTTATAAGTCTGGAAATTTTCTACGAGCGATGGTTCTTTAAGTACCTCTTCTTGAAAGTGGTTTACGTCAAATTGATCTCGCTCAGTCATATACTGGATCGCATCATTTGCGACACGGTAGCGTTCTTCAGTAGGGACGTCTCCAGGTAGCCCATCTTCTGCGAAGGAGACACACATTTCCGCATACTGACGGGTCTTAAAATCATCATCCTTAAGAGCCTTAGCACCTAGGAAATCTCTCACCCAGAAGTTAGCATCCGCACCTGCTTTATCGAAAGTGTAAACGATGCATCCTTTCTCTCTCTCGGTGTTTAAGATCAGACAACCTTTGTCAATTTTCTCTGGATAAATTCCGTTGTGGGTTGTTAAATGCAAGTCACCATCTTTGTCAGAAATTTCTAGAAATGGATACAAGCTCTCAGACTTAACTATGGCAATTCCAGAGACTGGCTTACCGTCGACTTTGATGTCTTCAATATATGCAACACATAGATCTCCTGACTTGATATTAGGGTGCTTAGTTTGATCGTATAGGTGTCTTGCGATCTTGCGGCTATAAGTTAGAAATCTATCTTGTTGATCAAAGATGGTCCCCGCATAGCTATTCATCTCGTTCAGATCAAGCGATGATTGATGAGTGAAGTGATAGCGGTCTAGGTTCTTAAATGGCTTAGTAAAAGCAAGCGTCAGCATATCAACATCATCTTCACCGAATTGACAAAGTTCCTTAGAGGTCTTTAGCGATTCTCCACGTTGTGGATTACCCACCTGAGCGAGAGCTAGAGAAGTAATGCGAGCGGTATTGAAGTTTACGACCATGTTATTTGTTTCTAAATGCTTAGATTAATTGTTAGTGAATTTCCAGACGTGGATGTATTGAAATTCTTTCCAGATAAAATTTATTTTACTCCCCTTAGATGTGAACAATGAGGTTCTAGTAGCTGATGGCTTAGCAGGAATATCGTAATAGTTTGCAATATTGCAAGCTCGTTTTAAATGCCAAGGATCACTCACTATTAGCGAACTCCCATAGCCCTTTTCCTGCATGATATTTTTAGCTTCAAGTAAATTTTCTTCGGTAGTTTGTGATTTTTTTTCAATGTATATATCCTCCGCTGGGATACCCTTTTTCATACAATAATCCTCTGCTACTTCTGACTCAGCATAGTCAGCACCTTTACCAAAACCACCCGTCAGAATAATCGCTTTAATACGCTTAGTCTCATATAATGTGATAGCATGATCTAGCCGAGCTTTAAATACTGGCGATGGTTTATTATGCCAAGCTGCAGCCCCGAGCACAATGCCGCAGTCCGCACTAGAGCCATCATCACTATGACCAAAATCATGGATACTCCACATCTGCCATACTGTGTAAACAGCAGCTACAACTATAGCTATCACAGCCCACCTAAGTTTACGCAAATGGCGCTTAACTAGGGAAGGCTCTTCAGTTGAAGGATTTTCGAGTTGGACAGGATCTGACAAGGGAGTCGGAGCATAAGTCAGAAAATTCGATAATCAACACCAATCGTCTTAAGAATTCAGGTGCGTTTCTTCACTACCACCACTGCACCTGATACCATGAGCAGTCTATATTTTCTAGTAGGAATCTGGCTTGTTAATTCTAATTCCCCAGATAGCTTCACCTATATAAAGTAAATACACTATTTCTACAATCATGAGTGATCAAAACATAGAGGTAAGAACGTCTCAGAAAGCTGGCTACGTGATGAGTCTAGATGGAGATTTATTAGAAATCCCTCGAAGCTGGGCTCTACTCCCCCCGGGTGACGCGGCATTGAGCAGAAGGATTAAAAAGGATGGCCCTACATGGACGGTAAAAGAGCCTAAAGGGCGTAAGATGTTCTCTAAGGGCATTTATGCTCCTGCAGAGAGAATTGAATTTCTAAAAAAGCAGTTAGTCGGTGAACGTGAAGATCCATCTTACCAGAAAAAACTGGATGCTGGTAGAGCCAGACGAGAGCGCGAGCAGGAGGTTTATAAGAAAGAATTCTGGGCTGCGGTGGTGGCGTATTTAGACTTCCATCCAGATATAGATGATCTCGCTACCGACATGGCGAATCACATCACTGACCACGCTATCCCAGTAGGTAGCGGGACAGTCGCTAGGACTAAAAGAATCCCTATCGAGAAACGAGCTGAAGCCGCAACCATCGCCTGGATGCGACACCAAACCACAGCCTACGACCACATGGTAATATCACGCGAAAAAGGTAAGCGCCGAGAAGTTAGAAAGATGCTAGCCAAGCGCTCGAAGCAACTGCTCGATAGCTATCGCAAAGGAGATGTGGACTTGATAAAGTGTCCGTTATATGAGGTTTTGTGTAGTTAAGGGGTGCTCTGTTCCGCCGTGCCACCAGCACGGTAGATATGAAAAAACTATACCTAGGGATTCATCCCTGACTTTTATACATAAGTTTATTTCATGCTCGTAAAGGCTAGCCATGCTTCTCCGTAAGATTCTACTTTTAGAATTCCCTTCCACAAGCACTCTGGTCCTGGTGGTGGATCATGTTTACGATTTAAATAGCCTCCTAA
>CALAJT010000017.1 GCA_937923145.1 uncultured Rubritalea sp.
TCGTTTCTTAGATAAAGCACTAAAAAGATCGTGGTTCTTGGATGGCTTACGGTAGTTCATACCTTGAAGCTACTTTCTACGAAGAAAAATTAAATACCTAAAAATGAAAATCTAACCAAGGGTTTCCAGAAGTGCCCTATAGATAATAAGTTATACATTACTAGTTTACGTCTATATATTTAAGGCATGTTAACCATTGTGAGGACATTTCCCCCTTTACTCATCGTATTTATCTCACTTAGCAGTTATCTCTCAGCCATCCAGATAGATGGCTTTACTGCGAATACTAATGATCGTTTTGCAAACAACTCTAATTTCATTGCACAAAATCTCGATCTATCTGGAGTAGGTATCTCCAGTGATGGTAAATAGGCTACTCTTGTGAGTGAAAATGTGTTTGTAAGCGCCAGTCATTTTCACCCTAGTAATGGCAGTTCTATTCAATTTTATGCGGGTAATGGTCCTACTGACAACTCGATACCACGATCCGTATCTAGTGGGCAGAGGATTGGTCAAACATATATCTGGGTAGGAGTACTTGACTCCCCAGTGTCACCAAACTTTGCTTTCTATGACGTATCATTGACTCCCAACATAGGGTAGAATGCCTGTATGTTCGGGAGATCTCCATCTGGTCGACCATTAAACCAAGATGTCGCAGTTGGGAGAAATATCTTAAATTCAGTTGCACCAAGCGCAGCCGTAAGAGGTAGCGGAGACGGTATTTTAGCTACTTATAATTCTCCCACAGGTGGAGTAACTTATGAATCACTATTACAAGGTGGAGACTCAGGCGCACCCCTATTCACTAGCGACCCAGTAAATGGAAATATCAGCTTAGTTGGGACTAACTGGTTTGTGGCTCGATTGGGAGTTACGAGCTCCAGTAGCTTTACCAACTTCAGCGCAGACAGAAATACGATCCAAAACATTATAGCAGAAAACACCGTCGCTATACCTGAACCAAGTAGCACAGCACTCATCTCACTAGCATCATTGATGTTGATTTCTAGAAGAAGACGTTAGCAGTTGATCGGAATAACTAGTTAGCCTTCAGCTTGTCCCTAAGAACTTCTTGAAAGGCAATCATATCCTCATCATCGATCTTATAAGCAGGGTCATCCGCATCTACCGAGAGGCGACCTTCTTGATCTAGTCCCCAGAGAGCCTTCATTCCATCGCTGAAAATAACTTTGCCACTAGCTAGATAACCAGGACGCACAATCCCATCAACGGTAGCATCCACATAACCTAGGGGAGTCAATTCTTTAGTTTCTTCCTCTACTTCACCTTCTTCAGGGTCAGGTTCTTCCTCGACTACGAGCTCGATCCCTAGATCCATGACTGCAAAACGAGTATCCATATAGGTAATATTCGCTCCAAAAGCTTCGCTCATTTTCTTCTGCAAGTCATTGAGCTGGTATCCAGCGGCCGCCCACTCTGCTACTTGTGCCTGTTGTTGGTCTGTGAGATCTTTTGCGTTAAACATAATTTTTTCCTTCTATCTAGATGAAGTCCACTACTTTTAACTGAGGATTCATAAATGGAAAGCATTATTGCTTTATGTGCTACCTGAACTAATGTCAGTGATGCCTAAGCAAGATAAATGGGATGCGCTCTATGCTAAGATGGAAAAGCTAGGGTTGCTGCCTGACGACATCACGGAGAAATTCATCCGTGGTTCTGGCAGTGGTGGCCAGAAGATTAATAAGACAGCTAGCTGTGTTTACCTAAAACACGAACCAACTGGCATGGAGGTGAAATGCCAAGCTCAGCGCTCTCGTGAGATGAACCGCTTTATAGCTAGAAAAGAACTCTGCGAACGCTACCAAGAAGTCGTGCTTGGCATCCAAACTAAGCGACAAGAAGCACGAGAAAAGATCCGCCGACAGAAACGACGACGCTCAAGAAGATCTAAATCTAGAATGCTAGATGATAAGTCGAAGCAAGGTGAGAAGAAGCAGATGCGGAAGAAGCCTGGACATAATGACTAATACTCAAGACTAAGTATAAAGAGAATTTCTGAGATCCCTATACAAATCCTCATGGCTTCCCAGTATCGGGAACGTGAGTAATATGAGTAGTGTGAGTATCAGTTCTTTCTCTTCTTAGGTATAAGCCAGTAAATCTAGGTCTCCTTCTGCTATTTTGCCAATTTTTCAGACAATACTCTATCTGTTTTGGCAAAGAGCGCCTATAGATGGGCTCCGTGGCGTTTTGTTTCATTCACCAAAATTTCTGGGAACCCTACCATGGTTGCCATACTTCTGAATTATCTTTTTACACCATAAGACCATATTTTCACTACTTTTGACCTAATCAAATGCTCCCTCCACTACTGTCACCTCAGGCACTTCCCCATCGATCAATTCTACTTCTACTACATCGTATCGCCATATAAAATCGTTTGTAGTGAGCAGTCCCAACCATGAGTTACCACCACGTTTGATAAGCTCTTGCTTCTTCTTATTTACAGCCTCTAGTGGACGACTCGTGTCTCGCTTCCTACGAGTTTTTACTTCTACGAAGCTGAGAACTTCACCATCTCTCGCTACGATGTCTACTTCACCGCCTTTTGATCCACGGTAGTTACGATAGAGGATTTTTCTACCTCTAGATTTTAGGGCTGAGCAGGCGATTTTCTCACCTAATTCACCGATGGCAATATGCCCGAGCCTCTCCCCTGCTCTATCAGTCAAGCGGCAACGTGAGCTGTGCGACTGGGGCAAAAGATTGGCGATGTATCGAAGTAGCCCCATGATCTTTTAGAGCGGCTAGATGAACTTTAGTTCCGTATCCCTTGTGACGCTCAAAACCATATTGCGGATATTTCTCTGCATACTCCAGCATTTTCCGATCTCGCTTCACTTTTGCAATAATGCTAGCCGCTGCGATTGATAGACTTATCCCGTCTCCTTTAACGATACCCTCTGATGAAAATGGGAAGTTTTTTAATGGGAGACCATCGATGAGACAATAGATCTTCGTTTCTCTTGCTATACTATATTTATCTAACAGATCCTGTGTGGACCTCGCCATCGCAGCATGGGTAGCTCGGAGAATGTTTACCTCATCGATCTCTGGCGCTTCAGCGTAGCTATGACCCCAGAGAATACGGTCGTCTGCCATGATATCCTCGTAGATAAGCTCACGCTTCTTCTCACTGAGTTTTTTGGAGTCATCCAGTAGGTCATGGGTGTAGCCTCTGGGAAGGATCACCGCAGCAGCAGAGACAGGTCCTGCTAGAGGTCCTCGACCCGCTTCATCGATGCCGATGATGTGAGTGTGCCCTGCTTTTAGCGATAATAGTTCGTAACTTAGATCGGGCATGATTAGAATGCTTTCTTATCGTTCTGGTAGAGTTGCTCGCCTTCACTTTTCGCGATCACTACTGCCGCACATGAGTCACCGAATACGTTTACTGCCGTCCGAGTCATGTCTAACAGACGGTCGACGATAAAGAGCGCGTAAATGGCATTATTAGCTCCTGGGATACCACAGTTATTCATGATAATCAGGATCGCGACCATTGATGCCGATGGCACACCAGCCACTCCGATACTAGTGAGCAGAGCAGAGATAACAATAAGCATCTGAGCAGCAAAATCCATCTGCATTCCCATCACCTGCGCAACGAACATGACAGCGATACACTCGTAGAGAGCGGTGCCGTCCATATTTACAGTCGCCCCGAGCGGAAGAGTAAAGCTGGCCGTCTGCTTACTAACACCTGCATTTTCCTGTACACAACGCATTGTGATAGGTAGTGTAGCAGACGAGCTTGCGGTGGAAAACGCTGTGAGTAGAGCAGTCTTCATCGCTCGGAAATGATCCAGTGGATTAATCTTACCTATAACCTTGAGCAAGATTGGTAAGATTACGAAAAGATGTAGACCTAAAGCGATCAATACCGTGACGAAATAAGGACCGAGTTCTTGGAACACAGCCGCTCCATTCTGATGTATTGTCACCACCATCATACCGAAAATACCTACTGGAGCGAAGACCATGATCCACTGCGTGATCTTGATCATGACATCATTCAGCGCTTGGAAAAAGTCACGCATGGGTTGCATCTGCTTCGCAGGAAATTGAGTCATTGCAATACCGAATAGTAAACTGAATACGAGTAGACCTAGAAGCTGACTCTCTGCTCCCGCCTTAATGATATTAGGTGGAAACATACGCTTGAAGATCGAGGTCCAGTCCTTAGCTTTCTCCTGCTGCCCCTCTTCGAATCTTGCTTTATCCTCATCAGATAGTTGCTCACCTGAGTTATCAAATACTTGCCGTAGCTCAGCATTAGGCTGACCGTCTACAAGTCCGGGCTGCATTACATTTACAATCACTAAACCCAGAACGACAGCACTTAATGTAGTTATTCCGTAGAAAGCGAGAGTCTTAAGCCCCATACGCTTAAAGCCATCAAAACCAGCCATACCAGCTAGTCCTGCGATAATAGATGAGACGACAAGCGGCACGATGATCATCTTCAGCGCCTGCATGAAGAGGTCACCTAGTAAATCGCAAATCTTTAGAAAAGTAGCGACCCAACCTGCATCGCCGAATTGCTTCAGAAGAGTAGCAAAGATAACAGAAGCTACTAATGCGATGATAATTTGCCAATGCGCTGCTATTTTCCTCATACCGCAGGCTGTCAGTAGATATTAAAAGCGTCAATCTCTGAATCGAGCACGCTTAAGGTTTAATCTTCGCTTCTAGCTCATTCATCGCCTATTTATCATGCGATAATTTCTTGGCTCTTGTGAGATAGGATTCCAATTTTTCATATACTCCTAAAATAGCGTAGATCCTGTATGCAGAGCCACTCATCAGAGCAAAATAAGAATGTAGTGATTAAAATCTTCAACACAATGATTACAAACGATGTTTTAATGATATTCAGTAATTCAAGTCCAAAATCTTGTCTAAAAATTGCTTAACCCTTCTTAAAAACTTCACACTAAATCATATGATAGCTTTCTGCCCTGCTCTAGATGCTCAATGAAAACACACTTCGTCCCATTTGGCATGAGCTCCGGAAATCTATCTGCCCACTCGACGATGAGTATAGCGTCTCTTTCTAAATAATCTTCCCAGCCTATTTCTAGCAAGTCTTCCGATTTTTCCAGTCTATAGAGATCAAAATGAATCAAATCAGATTTCTCTACCTCAGTGATATACTCATTCACCAATGCAAAAGTAGGACTAGTCACCTCGTGTAAGTATCCGAAATACTCCGCTATCCCCTGAGTAATATGGGTTTTGCCGGCACCTAAATCTCCTACTAGAGCAAGCACATCGCCTGATTTCAAATGACGACCTAACTCAATACCAAAATTTCTCATGGCCACTGGATCTGGGATTTCTGTAGGGAATAGATGCTTCATGGATAATGTTTTTGCATTATTTTTAGAAAATTACAAAAAAAACTTGTGCAAGAGACGCCGATGTGTTGAATTTCCGCCCCACATGAGGATGCGAACTCTTTGCGCCTCAGTATTTCATTTTAACACACAACTTGTCAACATTATGGCATATGCAGTTTTCAAAACAGGCGGTAAACAATACCGCGTTCAACAAGGCGACGTAATCGACGTCGAGAAGCTCGACTTAGAAGAAGGCGCAGAGACATCATTCGGTGAAGTCCTCCTCGTCAACGACGGATCATCTACAACAGTAGGCGCTCCAGTAGTCGAAGGTGCAGCAGTGACAGCTAAGGTTGTGGAGCAATTCCGCGGCAAGAAAGTCATAGCATTCAAATTCAAGCGCCGTCAAGGTTACCACAAGACCAAAGGGTCTCGTCGCCACCTCACAAAGCTAGAGATCACTAGCGTTTCATAACCCCTAACAACTATTATTTCCCATGGCTCATAAAAAAGGACAAGGATCCGTTAAAAACGGCAGAGATTCACGTAGTAAGCGCCTCGGCGTGAAGAAATTTGGTGGCGAAGTAGTCATCCCTGGAAACATCATCATCCGTCAACGCGGAACAAAGTGGCTCCCAGGTAAGAACGTAGGCATCGGCAAAGATCACACCATCTTCTCACTAGAAGAAGGCAACGTATACTTCGACAAAAGCGGTCGCAGAGTAAACGTAGAGCTAGCAGAAGCTTCAGCGTAATACTTTAGAACACACTACAACTTTTCTTCTACAGAAAATTTATTAGCTCTAGGCTTTCTAGCTTAGAGCTTTTTTGTGTCCTGATTGAGAGTTCAATATGAGACTAATAGGTCGTATAAGTCCTATGCTTTATGAGTATCGAACTTTTTATAGTGACTCAATTTTAGAACTCTGTAAATTTCACCAATGCCAGAAGACATCGAAGAACTGATGAAGAAAGTTTCCCTGCTAGAGATAAAAGCAAGGCGGCTCTCGCTTGAGACATTCTCTGGTGAATATCATACTACCTTCAAAGGGCAGGGACTAGATTTCGAAGACTTTCGTGAATACCAACATGGTGACGAAGTCCGATTCATAGACTGGAATGTCACAGCCAGAATGCGGACACCCCATGTACGAACATTCCGTGAAGAACGCGAGCTTAGCGTCCTGATTGCGGTAGACATCTCTAGCTCTGGTTTCTACACCAGCGGAGATCAGTCAAAGCGCGCTCTGGCTGCTGAGATAGCGGCCGTCTTAGCCTTCTCTGCTAAGCAAAACGGCGACAAAATCGGGCTACTCTTATTCACTGGTAAAACAGAATTCTACCTGCCTCCAGCGAAAGGAACAAAACACACCCTAAGGATCATCCGCGAAATTCTAGCATGCGAACCCGAAGACAAGACGACCTCTATTGCCAATGCCTGTGACTTCATCAGCCGCACACTCAACCGCAAGTCGCTGGTCTTTCTGCTTTCCGATTTCATGGACTACGATTTCCACAAGAAGCTCGGCATCATGAGCATGAAACACGAGACCATAGGCATCCGGATCTATGACCCCGTAGAAGATGAGCTTCCTCGAGTAGGAAAAGTAAATCTACTCGACCCAGAAACCGGCTTCCAATCCATCGTAAACACTAATAACACTAATGTCCGTATGGGTTACGAAAAGCTAAACCGTCGTAGACTAGAAGCGCTCAATAAAACATTCACCAAATACAAGATCCCCCACATTTCGGCAGCTACAGGAAAAGACTATTTACCTGCTCTTCACCAGATTTTTAAGAAGTAATAAGTAACTTGCGAGCTCAATTCAAAAAAATCTCAGCTAATTACTAAATCTTAAATTCTGAACTAATACCTAGCATCATGAGAACAAGAATTCTTATGATAGGAGAGATCAAAGCGGCTACATCAATTAGATAAAACGAAAAGACAGTCACTATTAAAATGATCAATACTAGGCTAATTCAGAAAAACATACACAACGTGAAGGCTATTTAGTGCGGAACGATGGATTTTTTGAAATTTCCCCATGAATTACAAAAATAGGGCTTGTCAGATCGCTAATTCTGAGTAAGTTCCCCACCCCAACCCGAGTCTCGCGCAGGAAGAGACTCTATTAATCAATATTAATAAGGGAGTAAGCAGGATAAATTTAATTTTATGGGAAGGTCCCTTAGAGTTTTAACCTTTCAGTAGACCTCCCACCCACAAATAGCTATATGCCAACCATTAATCAACTTGTTCGCAAGGGCCGTAAGACTCCAATCACGAAGTCTAAATCACGTGCACTTAACAACTGTCCACAAAGACGCGGAGTCTGCCTTCAGGTAATGACTCGTACTCCAAAGAAGCCGAACTCAGCTCTACGTAAAGTAGCTAAAGTCCGCCTCACTAACGGCCGTGAAGTCATGGCTTACATCGGTGGTGAAGGCCACAACCTCCAGGAGCACAGCATCGTGCTTGTTCGTGGTGGAAGAGTGAAGGATTTACCAGGTGTTCGTTACCACATTGTTCGTGGTGCACTCGATACTCTCGGAGTAGACGGTCGTAAGCAGTCCCGTTCTAAGTACGGTGCTAAGAAGCCTAAGAAGTAATCTTAAGGCCAATCAATTTTTTAATAACTAAATAACAATTTTATACTATGTCTCGCAGAAGAGCAGTAAACGCAAAGAAAGATCGCCGTGACGCACGTTATGACAGCCAATTAGTGGGAACACTAATCAGCAAAGTCATGAAGGACGGCAAGCGCTCCATTTCAGAAAAGATCGTCTATCAGGCAATCGAAACAGCTAACGAAGGCACAGAGACCGTTGATCCACTAGAGATCATCACTCGTGCTATCGAAAATGCAAAACCACGCGTAGAGGTTAAGTCTCGCCGTGTAGGTGGTGCTACATACCAGGTGCCACTCGAAGTCGCACCAGCACGTTCAGAGTCACTTGCTATGCGTTGGCTCGTAACATTCGCTCGTAACAAAAAGGGAGTGCCAATGCACAAAGCCCTATCGAACGAAATCAAAGACGCAGCTAACAACCAAGGTTCAGCAGTAAGAAAGAGAGATGACATGCACAAGATGGCTCAAGCCAACCGCGCATTCGCTCACTTCCGTTGGTAATCACTAACGTCAGCTACTCGGCTCCAAATTGAAGTCGACAATCTGACCTACTAACAATTTTAAAAGCACCAAGTCTCCTAGAGACCTGGTGCTTTTTTGGTTATAAAATTAAAGGTGTCCCACTATAACTCCAGTTACTCAGGTCTCACCCCAGCTTTTTTCACGACTTCCTTGAGCCTGATCTCAGAATCTTTGTCATCGACATCATTGTCTACAAAAGTGTGATCCTCTGGGACATTTCTGAAGTGATGGACAGCATGAGCTTTCCTTTTGTCTTCTTCTTTCCAGGTCTCGATGCGGCGCACTACATTGCGGCGAATGGTGATTCCTCGCGAGTATTGGTCGAAAAATAATCCTGAGCTTCCTGCACCAATTGCAGTGTCGGATCTCGGCACATCATGAAGCCAGTTTTCCTCCACTATCATGCCCTCATTTTGCGCCAGAGTATAAATGCAGGAGCCGTCAGATAAATCCTTCATCACATCATAAATATCATTCGCTCTTACTACGTTGCGCTTTACCGGAGTTGGACTCGGGTTCCAATTCCAACCAATGCTGATCCCAGAATAACCAAAATCGGCAATCCGGTTATGCTCAATGATATTATCGCTAGATTTCGCGACTCGTATCCCTACAGCAGCAGGATGAATCACCCCTCCACGCAATATCTCACAATCAGAAATCAACGTCTTACCTGGCAGTTCATCAGTCTTCAATCTCACCTTCTTAGGGTCGATAGAAATACCTCCACCTCCCATATCATAAAATCCACAGCGACTAATTTTAACACCATGACACTTACCCTCAATACCTATGCCATAAGACCCAACATTACGGAAAACACACTTCTCAAACACCGCACCGCTCGCATCGAACAACTGCACAGCTTCACCCAGTAGAGGAGCACTTTGAGGAACCGTCGACCCTTCTGGTAACTTACCCTTTGGGACCTCATCACCATAATATTTGCGGAACGCAGCCCACCAATCTTTATGCTGATCATAAACACCGACCCCATAAGCAGAGTGGGCAAATTCTACGCCTCGGAATTTCACCCCTTCAGCCCCTTCAATACGGAGGATAGTCTCCAGTCTAGCAGCCACAAACTCATCTTCAGCTGGCACTCGTCCTTTCTCTAACAATATAGCGATCTCACCTTTATCAACGTCAAACATCCACTCCCCAGGGAGATCCATTCCCATAAGAGTATTCTCTATGCAGTATGGAGTCCCTCCCCCAGTATTCACAGAATAGTTCCAATGAGAAATCGGATAACGACTAGGCGTATACATCAAAACATCACCCGTTTTTGAATCCCATTTCCAGAGCGGATGCCAAGATGCAGACCATGACCCGAAGGTCTCTACCATCGCTCCCTTAGGCTCCTTAGCCATCTTCACGAACAAGGGAAGATCCTCCTTCTTGATCCGAATACCAGCATACAGATAGGGACGATCTTCTCTCCATGGTGCTACCAATTCAGCCGTAGTGGATCGGCTCAATTCATGGTCAACCTTTGACAATGCATAACCTCGCAAATGCCCTTTATTAGGAATTCGACTCCGCTGCTTACGCCCGTCTTTCATAGAAAATAAATCTCTAACAATCAGACCCTTTACTGGAACTTTAGCTCGCCAGACACCATCACCATCGTGACGCCATCCACGGATAGCCACTCCCCCACTTAAAACGGCACCTTCCTTACCAATAACTTCCAGCCCCTCCTGCTCTGCACCTAAAACTAATGTTTCATCTAAAAAATACAGCCCTTTTTCAATAACAACCTTAGTCACCCCTTCCCTTTTCATCGCAGCAGCAACGTCCTCACCAGACTTGACCACCACCTCTTTCGCCATCCCAAAGGGAGTAGCCAAAATCATCACTCCAAAAAATATTTTCTTCATCTACTTTGTATACGATTGATCGACTAAGACCCTTATCATAATCTACGTCATAAACCTCAATCACTCAGTATATTTCTAAACCGTTGATGGAATATTCATCTTCCTTGTATGTTAGCTGTCTGTTAATTATTATTCATAAACTATCATCGAAAACCTCAACTCCCACCGCTATGGCAGAAAATAACAACCTCATTTCCCCCGCTTACGCCCAGTGGCTAAGTGAACTCAAAAACCGCGTTCAGCAGGTTCAAACGAAAGCTGCGCTTGCAGTGAATCGTGAGCTTCTAGTCTTCTATTGGGAACTTGGCTGTGAGATCATTGAAAAACAAAAGAATGCGAATTGGGGCAGCGGCTTACTTCTTCAATTGAGCAAGGATCTATGCGCTAATTTCCCCGAAATCAAAGGCTTTTCGATACGAAACCTTCAATATATTGTTCACTGGTGCAACTTTTACTCAAGCGGAATTCCAATTACGCAACAGCCTGTTGCGCAATTGCCCGAAACATCTGAAAGACCTCCGCAAACATCTGAAAATAAGTCTCTAACTAACCCAACTACAATCTGTGACCAAATTGGGCAACAGGCTGTTGCCCAATTGCCTGAGTCCTTTCTTGAATCGATAACCTCTATCCCTTGGGGCCATAATATAGCCATCATCTCCAAGTGCTCCTCTATCAAGGAAGCTCTCTACTACGTCAGCCAAACCCTGAACCATGGCTGGAGCCGTGCTGTCCTGGTCCATCAGATCGAGAGCGATCTCTATTCCCGCGAAGGTTCTGCCACTTCTAACTTCGCCGCCACTCTACCTCCTGCACAATCAGATCTCGCCCAACAGACGCTCAAAGATCCCTACATTTTCGATTTTCTCACCCTCACCAAGGATCACAATGAGAGGGATCTTGAAAATCAACTCACCGACCATATCTCCAAGTTCCTCATCGAGCTAGGGGCAGGTTTTGCTTACCTCGGTCGCCAAGTCCCACTTCAAGTCAGCGAACGCGAATTCTACCTAGACCTCCTCTTCTACCATACCCAACTCCACTGCTACGTTGTCATCGAGCTGAAAACAGGCGACTTCGAGCCCGAGTTCGCTGGCAAACTGAACTTCTACCTAAAAGCTGTCGACGAAACCCTACGCAGCGATCGAGACGAGCCCACCATCGGCATTCTCCTCTGCAAAACCAAGGACAAGCTCATCGCCGAGTATGCACTAAGCGACATCAACAAACCCATCGGCGTCTCCGAATACCAACTCACCCAATCCCTTCCAGAATCTCTCAAACCCAGCCTCCCTTCCATCGAAGAATGGGAAGCCGAACTTCAACAGGACGTCGATGATGAGAACGAATAAAGCAATCCCGTGGAATTCGACGGGATTAGAAAACAAGCTATCACTGTAAAACAGAGAGATTTCAATAATGCTCTTCCTTGCTATTGTCCGTCTGCTAAGTATGATAATTAGAACTAAATAAGCCGCATGATACTAGAAAACAAATTGAATATCAATGACCAAGCTTCCCTTGCTAGAGTGGAGGAAGAAATCAGCAAAAGGAAGGCAAAGCAACTCTTTGATTCTGGTGATATTGATAACGTGGAGGTAGGAACCCATGCTGGTCTTGCCTTCATTCATGGGTATCTTTTTGACGAGATCTACCATTTCGCAGGGAAATTAAGAGAAGTAAATATAGCCAAAGGGAGCTTCCGTTTTTCCCCTGTAATGTACTTAAAGCCTTCACTTAAGAACATCGACCAAATGCCCCAAAACACCTTTGAAAAGATTGTAGAGAAATATGTAGAGATGAATGTCGCCCACCCCTTCAGAGATGGCAATGGCAGAGCAACGAGAATCTGGCTAGACCTCATCTTCAAACAAGAACTACAACAAGTAGTGGATTGGAATTTAATCAATAAAGAAGATTACCTCATGGCGATGGAGCGCAGCGTAGTAAAGGACATAGAGATCAAACACCTCCTAAAACAAGCCCTGACTTCAAAGATCAACGACCGAGAAGTCTATATCAAAGGAATTGATGTGAGCTACTACTACGAGGGATACACAACCTTTAAAACAGATGAGCTATAATTAATTCTTATTACTATGAACGCCGTAGAAATCGAAGAAGCCGTATCACTACTCGCAGAGCAGCCTTTTGAAGCTGAGGCTGATACTTTCCCCTACGCGTTTCTGGAGGCTTTTGGTAATAAAGCCACCACCATCAAACGTCTCAAAAGCGGAACGACGAATAAATCAGACATCGGCGGAGTATTACAGCGCGGCAATATCCACATCAAGACCTGTGCAGAGGGCGAGGTAGCCGCTACCCTAGACACACTCAGGGACAGCCCTGCTACCAAAGCCCAGAAGGCTAAGTTCACCCTGGCTACCGATGGTATAGAATTCCAAGCAGAGGATCTAGAAGGCGGTGAGACAGTAGCATGTGCCTTCCCTGACTTTGCAGACCACTTTGGCTTTTTCCTAGAACTAGCAGGCATCAGCACCGTTCGTGCTATCAAGGAAAGTTCCTTCGATATCAAGGCGACTGGGCGTCTCAATAAACTCTACATAGAACTCCTACAGGACAATCCCGAGTGGGCTAGCTCTGAGCGCAGGCATGATCTGAATCACTTCCTCGCTCGTCTCATCTTCTGCTTCTTCGCAGAGGATACAGATATCTTTCTGGGCGATGACCTATTCACTGCCACCGTAGAGCAGATGAGTGAGCGGGACTCATCTAACACTCACGAGATCATCGCCGAGCTATTCCGCTCCATGGATACCAAGCCAGCGGAGAGGGAGAAGCAAAACATCCGCTCATGGGCAAATGTCTTTCCCTATGTAAATGGAGAACTCTTCCGAGTGGTAGACCCCACAGTAGGTCATGCCGTCCCCCATTTCTCTAAAATAGCGCGCTCCTATCTCAGCCACATTGGCAAGCTGAACTGGACCAAGATTAACCCAGACATCTTCGGTTCCATGATCCAGGCAGTGGCTGATGATGAAGAACGCGGCTCACTAGGCATGCACTACACCAGTGTGCCGAATATTCTTAAAGTCCTCAACCCGCTCTTCCTAGACGATCTCCGCACCAAGCTAGAAGAAGCAGCGGACAACACCCGTAAGCTCCTCAACCTCCGCACCCGCATCGCCCACATCCGCGTCTTTGACCCTGCCTGTGGCTCTGGGAACTTTCTCGTCATCGCCTATAAGGAGATGCGCCAGATCGAGGCTGAGATAAATCAGCGCCGTGGTGAGAAAGACCTCCGCTCAGCGATCGATGTCAGGAACTTCCGCGGCATTGAGCTACGTCACTTCTCTGCAGAGATCGCCCGTCTCGCACTCATCATCGCCGAATACCAGTGCGATGTCACCTACCGTGGGCAAAAGGAAGCTCTCGCAGAGTTCCTCCCGCTAGACAGGGCGAACTGGATCACCTGTGGCAATGCCCTCCAGCTAGACTGGCTCAGCGTCTGCCCACCCACAGGAACGGAAGTAAAACACCGTGCCGATGACCTCTTTAAAACCCCGCTAGATCAAGCAGAAATCGAATTCCGTAATGAAGGTGGGGAAACCTATATCTGTGGAAATCCACCCTACAAAGGTAGTAAATGGCAGAAACCTGAGCAGAAATTAGATTTAAAGAATGCTTGGTCGAGATTCCCTCAGCTATCGAAAACTACTGATCTGGTCACGGGTTGGATAGCTAAATATCTTAATTACACGCGTGTAGTGAACGATGCAAAAGCTGCATTCGTTGTAACGAATAGCGTCTGTCAAGGTCAGCAGGCTTCTGATATTTGGTCAGTCGTTTTTAGCGAAAGTATCGAAATCAATTTTGCTCAACTTCCATTCAAGTGGCGTAATCTTGCTAGTCATAATGCAGGTGTAACCGTAATTATTATAGGTCTTGGCGTCAAAGACTCAAATCCCAAACAGTTATTTGATAAGAGTCAGCTAAGAGTTTGTGATTCGATCGGTCCATATCTAGTTCCTAATTCAGAGGAGATTGTCGACAGCATAAGACATCCGACTGATCAAAAAGCAAAAATGTTATTTGGGAATATGCCACGAGATGGCGGCCATCTATTTTTAACTTCTGAGGAAGCCCAATTTTTAAAATCACAGCCTTCAACTAGTAGGTATGTAAAAAAATTCTACGGTTCAAAAGAATTCATTAATGGTAAAGAACGTTTTTGCTTATGGATAAATGATATTGATTCAGAAAATGCCAAGGAAGATACTTTTATTGCAAAAAAACTCCAGCTTGTATCTGAAAATAGAACTAACTCAAAGGCTCCTTCTACACAAGCGTTTGCCACACAACCACACAGGTTTGTTCAGCGAGCAGGAATCTGCCGAAATTACACCATTGTTATCCCTGGCGTTTCATCCGAATCCAGATCTTATCTCCCATGCGGATTACTTGGTGCAGAGGATGTTATTTCTAATAAGAATTTCGGGATGTTCGACGCCCCGCTCTGGAATATGGCTCTCATTGCCTCACGACTCCACTGGGTATGGATTGGCACAGTTTGCGTTAGAATGAGAACAGATTTTTCTTACTCCAACACCCTCGGCTGGAACACCTTCCCCGTCCCTACTCTCACGGAGAACGACAAAGCCGCTCTAACCAAATGCGCAGAAGACATTCTCCTAGCCCGTGAAGCTCATTTCCCTGCTACCATCGCTGATCTCTACAAACCAGACACGATGCCGGACAACCTCCGTGCAGCACACGAGCGCAATGACGAAACCCTAGAGCGCATCTACATCGGTCGCCGCTTCAAAAACGACACCGAGCGCCTAGAAAAACTATTCGACCTCTACACCAAAATGACCACCACATAGTCCTAATCTGCCGATTAGTGTAAAAAAAGATGTATAATACACTAGAAAAGTGTAAAATAAGGTGTAAAGAAAGAGGTATAGAAATGGCAACTAAAACGACAAATTCTGATTTTGCTCTAAGTAATCCGCCTTTAATCTGCGTAGTGGCACGTATGCAGTTTACACCGATTCCAAGGATCAAAAACTACGTAATCAATCTTCAAGACGAACTCAGACAGCAAGGGTTTCTTCACTTTGAAGAAAGGATCACACATGCTATTCACATTGATCAAAAAGCTGAAGTAGGCACGAACGTATCCTTTAAAAAGGTAAAGCAATGGGTCATTGCGGATCAAAAGCGTAATGTCTCCATAAGGCTAGATGATAGCAGTATCTCTATTTTATTTGGCGACTACACCAACTTCTGTGATGCCCTTCCATTTTATCAGGAGCTGCTGCAGGCAATTGAAAAGAACATCGTAGGAATCACTTATAATCAACTACAGTTACGCTACATAAATTACATTAATCTATCCGAGGTGGTGGCACCAGATCAATGGGTCCAGCCTTCTGTATTAGGCTTACCAAATCTACCTGACTTGCAACGATCCGCAAGCGTATCAGAAACTAGCTACCAAACAACATCAGGAGGTCGCTTAGTAGTGCGCTGCTCATCTATGCCCAGCGGAATCACCATGCCACCAGATTTACTACCATTAGAGATAAGCACTCGACACCCACTGAAATCATCCAGCCCATTCATTCTTCTAGAAAACTTACATGCCATCAAACTACCCGATGAAATCTTTACCGCTGAAACTTGCTTAAAGCAGTTTAAGGAAATGAGAGCGGATATCCATAAAGCGTTCAAGCAAACCACAACCCAGAAAGCACAAGAGTCATGGAAATAACAATGGATTACACCAATCAACTCCCGGTCACTTTAGGACAAACAGGAGCTGCAGAAAAAGTGGTAACAAGCGTAATGGGCATCCTATTTTTAGGTGCTCCTGGAGATGCTATTGCACTCCAGCAAGGCCCTATAGAAACATCTATTCTATACTCTAGCTCTCAAAGCATCCCTCTAGCCGAAGTAATAGAAAAACCGGCCACATTTCAGCCAAGTGAATCTATCACATTCATTAGAAAAATCTATGGATTTAACGTCACCGAGCTAGCTCAGCTACTCGGAGTTACCCGTCCCACGGTCTACAACTGGATAAAAGGAGGAGAAGTCAAAAAAGAAATCTCCGCTAAACTCCAAGTGTTGGAGGCTGTAGCTAAGCACTGGAGTAAGCTACAAGGGGATGATAATATCTCATTCCTGTTCGACTACAAAGGAACACAAGCTAGCGACATTTCTCTACGTGAGGCGATGAGCCAGGAGGTAATAGAAACCGATACTCTCACTAATCTCATAGATACTCGTCTGGCTGAATATCAGAGTGCCGCCACAGAATCCCGAAAAATCATCGGTAACGTGGAGTTAGTGAGAAACTCTGAAATACCAGAAAGCTCTAAAAAACTCAACCAGCTCTGGTCTGATAACATAACAAAACTGAAGACCGCTCAACATAAAGGTAGCTAATGGTGGATCTAAGGCAGCAGTTAATCGATAAAGGCTGGAAGCAAGGTGTGATCCTTGATTCTGGCTGTATCGATACGCCGCCAGATCACTGTATAGGATGCCTAGTCCTCACCCAAACTTGCGACTGTATTAATCCTTGTTTCGAGAAGGAACCGCACCTTGAGCTTCTGCCTCTAATAGAGGTAATTGGTAAAGCGGATAAAAATTTCACCAATGGCAAGAACCCTCGAAAAATTCAGTTTACCATTCATGACGGAACTACAGATCTATGGGTCACAGCTAAAATCCACGATATTCGGCAAATTGATAGATCAACACACGAGGATCTAGAATTCTCCGCTAATCTATCTATTGGCAGCAGCTTGGATTCAATTATCGTTTGGAGAGTCGCTCGCTACGCCAGAACAGCCTTCCCTGATCATTTTGTGAATGCATTCAAGCGTATTTCTGACAAGTTTGGGAAACGTATTAAGTATGAGAAACGAGATCAGCTTATCCATTCCCTACTATTATCACTTCAGCCTTTCCATGATCTAGAAGACGAAGAGGAATATGAAATACAGATACTCTTGATGATTGAGCCCTCCGTATTGGGAAATATTAACGACGTCAAAGATCTACAAACTCTCTCAGAAGAACTCACCAAAATATTACAGAGTATTGATTGCTTTGATTCACCTGTGTGCAAAATTTTATCGCTAGATCAAATGAATATGATGGAAAGAGAAAACTATCATGAGTTCACTCATTATGATTACCTTTCTTTTGGGGAAATATAAACAATCTAACCTCTTAAAAATAACACCCAATAATGAGTGACATAGAATCAAATACAGGAGGTGACTTTGCCCCCATCGCCCAGCTCATCCGTGAGCGCCGCACCCGTGCCCTGCAGACGGTAAATCAAGAACTCGTCTCTCTCTACTGGGAAGTAGGAAAAGTCCTCCATGCCAAAACCCAGTCTGACGGCTGGGGGAAAAAGACGATAGATGAGCTAGCAGCCTGCCTAAAACAGAGCCAGCCTGACTTAAAAGGATTCAGCCGCCGCGGTCTCTACCGTATGCGCCAATTCTACGAAACCTACCCTGGTTCAATTGTGCCAACACTGTTGACACAATTGTCATGGAGTCACCACCTACTGATATTCAGTCAATGCAAACAGCCTGAGGAACGTGAATTCTACCTGCAAGCATCACTCAAAGAGCAGTGGTCATTCAGAGAACTCCAAAGACAGCTAAAAGGCGCTCTGTTTGATAGGATTGCACTCAGTCCGCCAATTGTGTCACCAGTGGTGAGACAATTACATCCAACCGCTGAATCCGTCTTCAAAGACAACTACCTCGTCGAGTTCCTAGATCTCGCTGCGGATCATTCAGAGGCTGATCTCCACAAGGGACTGATCCTGAATCTTAAGAAATTCCTCACCGAGCTAGGGAGAGATTTCTGCTTCATTGGCTCTGAGCATCCGCTACAGGTCGGTAATCAAGACTTCGCGCTTGATCTCCTCTTTTTCCACCGAGATCTGAATGCTCTAGTCGCTATTGAGCTCAAAGTAGGGCGTTTCGAGCCTGAGCATCTGGGCAAGCTGAACTTCTACCTCGAAGCCCTAGACCGTGATATCCGCAAGCCCCATGAAAACCCCAGTATCGGCTTACTACTCTGCGCATCCAAGGATGATGAAGTAGTAGAATACGCGCTCAGCCGCTCACTCTCGCCATCCCTAGTGGCGGAATATAAGACTAAACTTCCGGATAAAGCCTTTCTCCAAGCCAAGCTCCATGAGTTTCTGGAACAGTCGGACTTCACCGAGCCGAGCTCCGAATCGACTTCAGAATCTACCTAATACTTCATTTCAAACTAAATTTCTATCTCTATGTCTAAACTTCCATCTATCCCCTCTGTATCAGTAAATTACGAGCAGAAAGGCACCTCCGCAAAGTCCAATGAGCTGGGGATGCGCCCGATGCAAGAGCGAGCGTATCAAAAGCGCGGTGAGCAGTATTTACTCATCAAATCGCCTCCTGCCTCTGGTAAGAGCCGTGCCCTGATGTTCATCGCACTAGATAAGCTGGAGAACCAAGGCATGAAGCAGGCAGTGATCATCGTGCCAGAAAAGTCGATCGGGTCTAGCTTCCAAGATGAGCCACTCACTAAATTCGGCTTCTGGGCAGACTGGACCGTGGAGCCTATGTGGAATCTCTGTAATGCTCCCGGTGGAGATGATGGCAAGGTGAACTCAGTGAAGAGCTTCCTAGATGGAGATTCTAAAATCCTAGTCTGCACTCACGCTACCTTCCGCTTCGCAGTGGATAAGTTCGGAGTGGAGGCATTCGATGATCGCTTGGTAGCTATCGATGAATTTCACCACGTATCCGCTAATCCAGATAATAAGCTAGGCGGTCACCTAGCGGACCTCATGGGCAGAGATAAGGCGCACGTTGTGGCTATGACAGGCTCGTATTTCCGTGGTGACACTGAGGCAGTGCTCCACCCAGACGATGAGGCTAAGTTCGACACCGTAGTTTACACCTACTACGAGCAGCTAAACGGCTATGAATATCTGAAACAGCTCGACATCGGCTACTACTTCTACTCAGGTCCCTACTCCGATGAGATGCTCGCGGTGCTGGACCCGAACGAGAAAACCATCGTGCACATCCCCAATGTGAACTCACGAGAAAGCACCAAGGATAAGATCCGTGAAGTGGAACACATTCTCGAAGAGCTAGGCGACTGGCAAGGAACTGACCCAGCTACAGGATTCCAGCTGGTGAAGACCGCAGAGGGAAAAATTCTAAAAATCGCCGATCTGGTAGATGATGACCCCTCTAAGCGAGACCGCGTCTCCGCATCATTGAAAGACTCAACCCAGAAGAATAACCGTGACCACGTCGACATCATCATTGCCCTAGGCATGGCTAAGGAGGGATTCGACTGGATCTGGTGCGAGCATGCACTCACCGTGGGATACCGCTCCAGCTTGACAGAGATCGTACAGATCATCGGTAGAGCCACCCGTGATGCTCCGGATAAGAGGAAAGCGCGCTTTACAAATCTCATCGCTGAGCCAGATGCCACGGAAGGCGCTGTGGTAGAGGCAGTCAATGATACCCTAAAGGCGATCGCTGCCAGTTTACTGATGGAGCAGGTGCTAGCCCCCCGCTTCGAGTTCCGCCCTAAGCGACCTAGCAATGGACCGACTGAGGGCTACGACTACGGTGAAGACGGCTACCAGAAAGATAAGCCAAATGTGGGATTCAATGGTGAGACAGGGAAAATCCAGCTAGAGATCAACGGTCTAGTAGAGCCGAAGAGCGAGCAAGCTCAGCGGATCTGTAAAGATGATCTAAACGAAGTCATCACCGCATTCGTGCAAGACAAGAATACGGTAGAGCGCGGGCTATTCGATGAGGAAGTCGTGCCAGAAGAGCTAACTCAAGTCCGTATGGGCAAGATCATAAAAGAAAAGTATCCAGATCTTGACGGTGACGATCAAGAAGCCATCCGCCAGCATGCAGTTGCGGCATTGAACCTGATACAGAAAGCGAAGAAGAATCCTGCGAGCGGTGATGATGGCGACGATACGCCAAGCTCAAACACCGCTCTTATCGATGGCGTTCGTAAATTTGCTATGGATGTAAAAGGGCTCGATATTGATCTCATTGACCAGATTAATCCCTTTGGCGAAGCCTATGCTATCCTGGCTAAGACAATGAGTGAAGAACGACTAAAGCGCATCAAGGAGGTAATCGAGGCGAAGAAAGTCAGCATGAGCCTAGATGAAGCTCGTGAGCTCTCCAAGCGTGCTCTGAAATTCAAGCAGGAAAAAGGTCGCTTACCAGCATTGACGGCAGCAGATCCATGGGAAAAGAAAATGGCAGAAGGAGTAGCCTACTTACAACGCGTTGCAAAAGAAGCCAAGGAGGAACAGGATGCCTAAGAAGGTCAGCAAAGAAGACTTAGATTTACTCGGTGAACTAGGCGTCGATACCACTGCTAAGAAACAGGCAGCACGAACACCAAAGGAGCAGCGCATCATCGCGGGATTCGAGGAGATCGAGCGATTTGTAGAAGAAAACGATAGAGCTCCAGAGCACGGCGAAAACCGTGATATATTTGAGCGGCTTTACGCTGTGCGACTAGATCAACTCCGAGCATCCGCGGAGTGCCGCGAGGTTCTAAAAGATATCGATACGAAAAACTTACTGGAGGTTCAAAATAATGATGAGATTTCATCCTTACTTAAGGAAGATTCTACCGATGATGAAATCCTGAATGCACTGGGCATTATTCCTGCCCAGAAGCCCCACGATATTACTGAGCTAAAGCATGTCCGCTCTGAGAAGGAGAAGCAGACAGCGGATGAAATAGCCCAACGAACTGTCTGCCAAGACTTCGGGATTCATAAGCCCATGTTCCTAGAAATGAAACGCAATCTAAAATCTGGGAGCTGGAAAATAATAGATTGCAAAAATAAAGCAGAGGTCAAAACAGGTGAATTCTATATTATCCAAGGGCAAACAGCCTATCTAGCAGCGGCAAGCGAACTCTTCACGGATGGAGAAGGGAGACAAGACTGTCGATTAAGAATTATTTTTGATAATGGAACAGAGAGCGGGATGTTAAGGCGCTCATTCCAAAAACGACTTTGGGAAGACCCTACAGCGAGAAGAATCATACCGCTAGACAATCATGGTGAACTCTTTTCCGACAAGGAAGATGCTGACGATCAGAACGTCGGCTATGTTTATGTTTTACGAAGTAAGTCAGAGAACGACTTCATAATTGAAAACCAGAAGATCATTCACAAAATTGGTATCACCAAAGGCTCGGTAAAAAAGCGTATTGCCAATGCCAAACAAGAAACTACCTACTTATTGGCAGAAGTTGAGATAATAGAGACCTACAAGGTCTCAAACCTTAACATAACCAAACTTGAAAAACTACTCCACAAATTCTTCGACCCTGCTCGACTCGATGTGCAATTAAAAGACCGCTTCGGCTTCGATATTGCGCCAAGAGAGTGGTTCCTCATACCGCTCTCTGTTATTGAAGAGGCCATACAGAAACTTATCGACGGAACATTACCTGACTATTGCTATAAGCCAGAGGAGGGTAAGATTGCTAGGATTTAGAGTAGATGCCATTTCATAATCAAACAGGCTTTTCATCTCAGTTTACTTTAGAGCTCTAAGAGCGTAAAAGAGGCTTGCCAGATGGTTCGTTCTGGCTATTTTGCGTCTCCCGCTGGGCTCTTTATTGAGTTTCCATTGGCGGTCTATCGCATTAAGCAATAACTAGAAAGATACCATGTCAGCTAAGTCAGATAATCCTAATCATCCTAAACGCTCTTACACACTTGAACGCACTCGTAATATCGGGATTGCGGCGCATATTGATGCGGGGAAGACGACTCTTACCGAGCGCATTTTATTTTACACGGGGATGATTCACCGTGTGGGTGAGGTGCATGATGGGGCTGCTACTACGGATCACATGGAGCAGGAGCGTGAGCGTGGGATTACGATTACTTCGGCAGCGGTTACTTGTGCTTGGGAGCAGGTTCCTGTGGATGGGGTGAAGAAACTTTATGAGGGAGAGAAGATGCGCGTCAATATCATTGATACTCCAGGGCACGTGGATTTCACTGCTGAGGTGGAGCGTTCGCTCCGGGTTCTTGATGGGACCGTGGTGGTGTTCTGTGGTGTGGCTGGTGTTCAGCCGCAGACTGAGACTGTTTGGCGACAGGCTACTAAGTATAATGTGCCTCGTATCGTGTTCGTGAATAAGATGGACCGTATCGGAGCTGACTTTGATAATGTTCTCAATGACGTGCGTGAGAAGCTCGGTGCAAATGCTGGTGCTATTCTCATCCCGATCGGTTCTGAGGAAGATCTCAGAGGTCAGATCGATGTGGTGAACCAGAAGGCAATCATTTTCCATGACGACAGCAAATGTGGCTCTGTATTCACTGTGAAAGAACTTGAAGGTGAGCAGATCGAAATAGCTACTCAGGCGAAGCTAGATCTGATCGACCAAATCGCTGATATCGATGAAGAACTCGGTGAGAAGTTCCTGATGGAGGAAGAAATCACCCCGACTGATCTCAAGGCCGCGATCCGCCGCGCGACGATCGGCAATGACTTCATCCCCGTTTCTGGAGGATCTGCATTTAAGAATAAGGGCGTTCAGTTTCTTATCGATGCAGTGATCGACTACCTCCCTAGCCCGCTTGATGTGGACTCGGCAAAAGGCATGGTTTCAGAAGATGACGACACTCCAGTGCTGGCACCTTCAGATGACAATGGCAAGTTCTGCTCACTCGCATTCAAGCTCTGGGCAGATAAGTTCGTAGGCAAGCTGGTGTTCTTCCGCGTTTATTCTGGTACTATTTCTAAAGGTGACATGGTTTACAACCCACGCACTGGTAAGCAAGAGCGTGTGCAGCGACTCATTCAGATGCAGGCGGACAAGACTACCGAGATCGATACTGCTTATTCTGGTGATATTGCGGCTTATGTTGGTATCAAGAATGTAACTACTGGTGATACTCTCCGCGATAAGAAACTCGAAATTTTGTTAGAGCCTCCATCATTCCCAGAGCCAGTGATCGCTATGGCGGTAGAGCCTAAGACGGTGGCAGACTCAGATAAAATGTCTGTAGGTCTTCAGCGTCTTCAGGAAGAAGACCCGACATTCGTAGTGAAGACTGATGATGACACTGGCCAGACTATTATTGCAGGAATGGGCGAGCTTCACCTAGAGATCATTATTGATCGTCTGAAGCGTGAATTTAATGTAGCAGCAAACGTAGGTAAGCCACAGATCGCCTACCGCGAGTCTATCTCAATGGCAGCTAATGGTCATGGTGAAATCAAGAAGCAGACAGGAGGCACTGGTCAGTATGCCGTGGTCAACATCGCTGTCCGTCCTAACGATAAGGGTAAAGGTCTCACTATCGACAACAAGGTCACTGGCGGAACTATTCCGAAAGAATACATCAAGTCTGTGATCTCAGGAATCGAAGGCTCTATGACTAATGGCTCAGTCGGGGGCTACCCAGTCATCGACGTTCACGTAGATATCATAGACGGTGAGGCTCACGATGTGGACTCGAATGACAACGCATTCAAAGTCGCCGCGATTTTTGCAGTGCGCGATGCATTTGAGAAAGCAGGTCCTCAGTTACTAGAGCCAGTCATGGATGTAGAAATCTCTACTCCTATCGATTATCAAGGCGATATCATGGGCGATCTCAACCGCAGACGAGCACTCATTGGCGGTATGGAATCCAAAGGCAATGTCAGCACCCTCAAGGCACAAGTTCCACTCGCAGAAATGTTCGGCTACATGACAGCACTGAGAACTGTTTCCTCCGGCAGAGCCTCATTCACCATGGAGCCCTCTAGCTTCGAGCCAGTTCCGCAGGCTATTGTTGATGAGAAATTTGGCGCGCGCTGATCTAATGATTTGCTGCTATTACCACATACTGTAGATATTAGAGGTAGCCATCATCCCACCTACTCCAGAGATTTCACCTAGAAGATAGGCTACAATTATAATTAAGTTCCTTCAAAACTCGGAACTAATACAGAAGGTAATACATTTGTTGTCACTCAGATTCTTTCTCAATTTCTTGCTCGCTTGGCTGCTCATTTTGTTTCTCAGTATCATTGGCGTAATAACTCGAAATAATTAGTATCGCGCTTCCTAAGACTATACATATAAGTGCTAAATTTTTTCTTATCATCGTTATCACGACTTTATCCCAATAGGATTATTCCACAATGATTCGTTTTGGTAAAATTATTACGCAGCCTCCAGCCTAGATTGATCTATACTATACTTTTGGTCAGATTCGATCCGGTTTAGATACCAGCGTATACCCGTAGCCCAGCGTTCCAGCTGCCAGCTTGCACGCTCTTTGCGGAGTATAGCCTCTTTCCAGAAGAGCCGTGCTGTATTTCTATTTGGCTCAAGGTTCTGTATGTTACTCCAATTTTCAAACCAACGAACAGCAAAGGTTATGTATTCCTTCTCTAGCTTAGACAATTCATCCGAATTCTCTAAATATTCGCTCCATTCATCATTTAAGTTCAGCAAGTTCATGCGCTCACTATTCACGTGAACACATTAATTGCAATCAAAAATATTCATTTGAACACTAAAAACATTATTTAGCTTTATTATTTTTTGATTTAACCAGCTCTAAAATGAACTGTACGAGTGGATGCGCTTCAGGAAAGTTCAATTAGAAAGTTCAGATACTCATTCAATATAATGGCAAGATTCTTAAATATTTCGGAGTGTTCAGCTTTCTATATTAAGCTTTTCACTTCGATCATTAAAAATGCTGTAGGTTTGGAATTTCTCGTTATCTATCTATAAGAGTTTCTTGCCTTCTCTATTAATTAGAGTGCTAGCCACTAGACCACCAGCCTGTATAAATATTCAGCTGTGATCTTTGGACTGCATTCTAACCAACAAATGTATGCGGACAGGAAATACTGTCTTTCTTAACTAAAGTAGACTACCATTTATAGTGTGGCTGATAGCTCAATTGAGATTTTTCTCAGTTTTTAAGTCAAATATCGGCTTATTAGGAGAAAATAACGTCCTAAATGTTAATAAATTCGTAATTTAATCCGTGTTCAACTGATCCTAAGAGATTTATTTCAAAAAAAGCTAAAATAGGGCTTGTCAGATTGGTTTTTCTAGCTAGGTTCGCCGCCCCACAACGTGTCCCAGCGTAGAGAAATATCGCTGGACTAGGGATAATTATCGGGTGCACCTCCGGAAAACATGGCTATACGAGTAATACCTCGTGCGTTATTGTGACTCTGTTTTGCGCCTCCGCAACTGTTGAAATACAGAGCTTTTTACCCCTTTACACCCGCTGTGGAACCTATTTTAACCACACAAATACAACACAAACCATAACATGGAAAAACAAAAGATAAGAATCCGACTCCGTGCATACGACCATCGAGCAATCGACCGTTCAGCACTAGAGATCGTCGAGACTGCCAAGCGCACAGGCGCTAAGGTAGCCGGACCGATTCCTCTGCCGACAAGAGTTGAGAAGTTCTCAGTGAACGCCTCAGTTAACCAGAACAAGAAAGCAGCAGACCAGTTCGAAATCCGAACTCACAAGCGCGTTCTTGACATCGTAGATCCTACAGCACGCACAGTGGATGAGCTCAAGAAGCTTAATCTACCAGCTGGTGTAGATATTCAAATCAAGATCTGAACCTTAAACCCTATAACTACTAAAATATTATGTCACTAGGACTATTAGGAAAGAAGATCGGAATGACACGCGTCTTTGATAAAGAAGAAGGCATCATGATACCAGTTAACGTTATCGACGTATCTGGAAACGAATTTCTCCAAGTAAAGACCACTGAAACTGATGGATACTCAGCAGTTCAGATCGGTTACGACGACCAAAAAGAGCAGCGTCTTAATAAGGCTAAGCTAGGTCACCTCAAAAAGAGCGGTGTTTCACCAAAGAAAATCATCAAGGAGTTCCGCTTCGAAGATGATGCAGCTCTACCTAACACTGAAGAAGCTCACCCAGGTGCTGCTGTATTCACAGACGGTCAGACCGTTGATGTGATCGGCACTACTAAAGGTAAAGGTTTCCAGGGTGTAGTGAAGCGTTACAACTTCGCAGGACAGCCTGACTCACACGGTCACATGATGCACAGACGCCCAGGTGGTATCGGTGCAGGAACATGGCCAGGTCGTGTTTGGAAAAACAAGAAGATGCCAGGTCGCCACGGTCAATACCGCCGCACAGTGCAGAATCTTAAGATCGTTCAGGTTCGCCCTGAAGACAATGTAGTTCTCGTTTCTGGTGCAGTTCCTGGACCAAACGGAGGTTACATCGTTATCCGCCCTGGAATCAAAGCTAAAGCAGCTAAATAATTTAACATAGAAAGAAACAACTGTAATGTCAGTAAAACAACTTTCACTCGAAGACGCTGCATCAGCGAATATCAACGTTATCTCTGGAACTTCCAAGGGTAATCAAGCTGTGCACGATCTCATCGTAGCATACCGTGCTAACCGCAGAACTGGTTCAGCTTGCACAAAGACACGTGGAGAAGTCCGCGGATCTGGTAAGAAGATCTATAAGCAAAAAGGCACTGGTGGCGCACGTCACGGAGCTCGCTCAGCACCTATCTTTGTAGGTGGTGGTGTAGTATTCGGTCCACGTCCACGTGACTATTCTAAGAAGGTCACTAAGAACACTCGTAAACTTGCACTACGCAAAGCACTCGGTGAGAAGATCGCCGCTGGTGAAGTAGCATCTATCGCATCATTTGCTGTATCAGATGGTAAGACTAAGTCATACGTATCAGCTGTAAGAGAAATCTCAGACGCTAAAAAAGTACTCATCATCGCCAAGTCATTTGACGAGAAGACACAACTTGCTAGCAGAAACGTTCCTAAGGTCAACATCATGACAGCTGACGAAGTGAACATCGAGCAGATCCTACACGCTAACGCAGTGATCATCGCTGAAGACGCATTCGAAACACTCGCTATGCGAACAGCATAAAACACTAACTAAAGATAATCACATGAAAGATATATACCAAGTTATCGATACTGTTCATCTCAGCGAAAAAGCGACACTCCTCCAGGAGCAGAACAACGAATACGTTCTACAAGTCGATCGCCAAGCGAACAAACTCGAAATCAAACGTGCTGTTGAGCAACTCTTCGGCAAGAAAGTAATCTCGGTCCGCACAGCGAACTGCCACGGTAAGAAAAAACGTGAGCGTAGAGCAGATGCAGGACGCACCGCACACTGGAAGAAGGCAATCGTTCGCCTTAAAGAAGGAGAGTCACTCGACCTCGTTTAATCCAGGAACACTGCAACGCTGCAAAACGTAAAAATTAACAAACGAAAAGAATAGCGACAAATGAAAACATTTAAACCAGTAACACCATCTAACCGATACAAGGTGTGGAACACATTTGAGGAGATCACTAAGACGACTCCTGAGAAGTCACTCCTCCGTGTAAAGAAAAGATCCGGTGGACGCAATAACCAAGGCCGTATCACTTGCCGTCACATCGGTGGTGGTCACAAGCAGAAATACAGAATCATCGACTTCAAGCGTAAAAGAACTGAAGACGTAGCTACTGTAGTAGGAATCGAGTATGATCCTAACAGAACATGCCGTATCGCACTCATCGAATATAAAGATGGTGAGAAAGCATACATCCTCGCCCCTGTAGGTCTTGAACCAGGTGCAACAGTAGTTTCAAGCGAGACTGCTGAGCCTAAGCCAGGTAATGCTACTCCACTAAAGAATGTTCCTCTCGGAACTTCTATCCACAACATCGAGCTAACTCCTGGATCAGGCGGCAAAATCGCCCGTTCAGCAGGTCAGCAAGCAGTGCTTTCTAACCGTGAGGAAGGAATCGCACTCGTCAAGATGCCATCTGGAGAAATTCGTAAATTCAACGATAGATGCCTCTGCACCATTGGTCAGGTAGGCAACCGCGATCACATGAACGTGGTATCTGCTAAAGCAGGTCGCTCTCGCTGGATGGGTATCCGCCCAACTGTCCGTGGAATGTGTATGAACCCTGTCGATCACCCAAACGGTGGTGGAGAAGGTAAGTCTAAATCCGGTGGTGGCCGTCAACACCTCAAGTCGCCTTGGGGTCATGTGAAAGGTCAAAAGACTCGTCAGAAGCGTAAAGCATCAGACAAAGTCATTGTTCAACGTCGTAAGACAAAGAATAAGTAATTTCTAACCACTAACTGATAACTAAACATTATGCCAAGATCACTAAAAAAGGGACCATTCGTTGACCAAAAGCTACTTGCTAAGATCGATGCTGCTGCTGAAAACACTAGCAAAAATAAGAAACCGATCAAAACATGGAGCCGTAGATCAATGATCACACCAGACTTCGTCGGCCATAACTTCTCAGTTCACAACGGCAAAGCATTTGTCGCTGTATACGTAACTGAGAACATGGTAGGACACAAGCTCGGTGAATTTGCTCCGACTCGTATCTTCAAAGCTCACGGAACAGTTGGTAAGAAGTAATTCTAACTATATAATCGTTCTTAAACCGGTCACAACATGAAATTCTCCAACCATTCTTCCATACTTACTCTCACATCAAGCGCTCTCGTGCTCGGTGCAGTGATGAGTGTGGCTCAGATTGGAGAGCAGAATGTTGTGGTAGCTGATGCTAATACAGCAGCTCTTGAGCTAGAAGTTCAACAGCTGCGATCACAGAAACGCAACCTCTCCAAATCACTTATTCACGCTAGAGAACAGCAAGAAAAAGCGAATGGAGAGCTTAACAAAATACGGCTTGAACTAGAAGCACTCAAAATGTTTCCACTGGGATCTGATGATCAGCGACTAGTAGAAGCCGTGGCAAACCGCAAAGTGCTCGAAGGCAGACTCGCTAAGCTAGAAATGGCTGCGACCAACCTCACCGCGCAAGTGCGAGAATACATCAACCATGCCATTGTCGCTGACGACCAGCAACGTGCGGCTCTCGAATCAAAAATTAGAGAGCTTGACGTACTGCTAGGAATCAGAGATAAGCCGCGTCCCCAGATAGATCTAGGCAGCCTTCAGGAAGCCAAAATCGTAGGAATAGATGGCCAATCTGGCACTCTGATCCTAAATGCTGGAGAGAAGCAGCAAGTTCGTATCGGCATGACGTTTCGTATCCTTCGCGGTAAGAGCCAAATAGCAGAAGCCCGAATCGCAGAAGTGAGACCTAATATAGCAGGTGCACTCGTGGTTCGACTCGACGACACTAACAACGCGGTCCGCCCTGGCGACATCGCATCAATAAAGACACAAAATTAACAAAACACCATCCAAAATCATGGAAGTAAAATCAACTTACAAATTCGCTCGCGTCTCAGCTAAAAAAGCTCGTGACGTAGTACGTGCCATCCAAGGCCTTCCAGTGTCCTCTGCCCTAGACGTGCTGAACTTCACTCCAAGAAAATCAGCATTCCTAATCGGCAAGACCCTGAAAAGCGCAGTAGCTAACGCAGAAAACAACCACGACCTCGACGCTGACGACCTCATCGTAAAGGAAGCGACTGTTGGCGAAGGCCCTACATTCAAGCGTTTCAAGCCACGTGCTCGTGGTTCTGCAGGAGCAATCCTCAAGCGCACTAGCCACATCTATATCACCCTAGCTCCTAAACAAGCTGAGGCTTAACATCTAACTACTTACTATAACACTATGGATAAGAAAACACTCGGAATACTATCATACATCACGATTATCGGATGTATCATAGCATTTGTTAAGAACAAACCGAGAGACGAACACGTATCATTTCATGTGCGTCAGAGTCTAGGGATCATCATACTATCATTCGCGCTATACATTCCCTACACGATCGTAGCAATGGTAGTTCCAAGCATAGCGATGATATTCTCATTAGTTTTTCTAGTTATCCTAGTGCTATGGATCATCGGGCTCATGGGAGCTCTTAATAATCAAAAGAAACTCATCCCGGTAGTAGGTGAGAAAATACAATCAATACTTAAATCAATATAAAATTATGGGACAAAAAGTAAATCCGATCGGATTCCGCCTCGCGCTAAGCAAGGACTGGAGATCTAAGTGGTATGCCACTGGCGCAGACTACACTGACAAACTTCACGAGGACCTCTCGATTCGTAAATACATCAAAGGTCGTCTACAGTTTGCTGCTCTTTCGAGAGTAACTATCGAGCGTGCATGGAACTCAGTTCGTGTAACACTCCACACATCTCGCCCTGGACTCGTCATCGGACGTAAGGGATCAGAGATCGAGAAAATGACAGCAGACATCAGCAAGATTTGTGGTGGATGCTCAGTCAAAATCGACATCCTCGAAATCCGCAAGCCAGAGTTAGACGCTCAGCTCGTAGCAGAAAACATCGCCGTTCAGCTTGAGCGTCGTATCGCTTTCCGCCGCGCTATGAAGCGTTCTATCCAGACAGCTATGGAATTCGGTGCAGACGGCATCCGTGTTCGTTGTTCAGGCCGCCTCGGTGGAGCAGACATCGCCCGTGCAGAGTGGTATCGTGAAGGCAAAGTGCCTCTCCAGACTCTACGTGTTCCTATCGACTACGGCTTCGCTGAAGCTGCTACTACCTACGGCATCATCGGTGTCAAGGTCTGGGTCAATAAGAAAGAAGAGAAGATCAAGCCAGGTGGTGGCAACAACCGTGGAGGCCGTGGAGGTCGCCGTGGAGGTGGTGGCCGCGATAACAGAGACAATCCTCGCGAAAAGCGCGCCTAATTACAGGTATCTCAATTAACCAATTAACATTTAAGAAATAATACTATGCCTTTAATGCCAAAACGCACCAAGTTCCGTAAGTCCATGCGAGGAAATCGCGGTGGAAATGCGCAACGTGGAACAGATGTAAGTTTTGGAGACTTCGGTCTCCAGTCACTCGGTCGCTCATGGATGAGTAACCGTCAGATCGAAGCATGCCGTATCTCAATCAACCGTTTCCTCAAACGTAAGGGAAAAGTTTGGATCCGCGTGTTTCCACACAAATCAGTAACAGCAACTCCAGCCGAGACTCGTATGGGTAAAGGTAAGGGTTCTGTTGACCGTTGGGTTGCTGTCATAAAGCCAGGAACAATGATCTTCGAAGTAGCAGGTGTTCCAGAAGCATCAGCAAAAGAAGCACTCCGCCTTGCATCTAACAAGCTCGGATTCCGCACACGCTTTGTTGTTCGTAACAAGCTAGCTAAATAATTAACTAACCATAGAAACAACAACTATTATGGCAAAATCAAGCGAACTACGTGAACTTTCTAAAGAAGAACTCACTAACCGTCTCCGTGACCTCAAACAAGAAGGTCTCAATCTCCGTCTCCAAGCATCCACTGGACAGCTAGAGAATACCGCCCACATCAAAGCTGTACGCCGCGAAATCGCTCAAGTGAATACTATCTTCACTGAGACTCGTGACAAAGCTGAAAACTAATACACATAGAAAACAATATATACTATGAGCGAAAATACACATTTACGCAAAACACGTGTTGGCAACGTAGTCTCTACTTCAATGGACAAGACAATCGTCGTCGAATACACCGCCCGCGTCCCACACCCACGCTTCAAAAAGATCGTTAAGAAAACTAAAAAGTTCTACGCTCACGATGAAGAAAGCAAAGCTGCAGTAGGTGACAAAGTACGTATCACAGAAACCAAGCCTATCTCTAAAAAGAAATGCTGGGTTCTCACTGAGATCCTTACACACTAATCATTAACCACTAACTATTTAATACAATGTTACAAATGGAAACAAGCGTAGCGATTGCCGATAACACAGGCGCTCGCTCAGCAAAAATGATCGGCGTTCTAGGTACTCGTTCTAAGATTGCAAACGTAGGAGACATCATCACAGCACACGTGCGTGAAGCTATCCCTACAGCATCAGTCAAGAAAGGCGCAGTAATCAAAGCAGTTGTCGTAAGAACAGCTGCACCTATCCGCCGCAGAGACGGATCCATCCTTCGTTTCGACAGCAACGCTATCGTTGTAATCGACAAAGATGGTAACCCTAAAGGCACACGTATCTTCGGACCTGTAGCTCGTGAACTCCGCGAGAAGAAGTTCATGAAGATCGTATCACTCGCTCCAGAGGTGCTCTAAACCACTAACACGAAAGATAACGAACATGAAGACTAACACTCACGTTAAAAAAGGCGACGAAGTAACTGTCATCTCAGGTAACCACAAAGGTAAATCAGGTAAAGTGCTGTCAATCAATACAGCAAAGAACCAGGTAATCGTTGAAGGCGTCCGCAAGATGAAAAAAGCAGTAAAGCCTACACAACAAGGTGAAGAAGGTGGAATCCAGGAGCTTGACGGCCCTATCCACATCTCCAACGTAAAGAAGGCTTAATTTAAAGAGCTCTCTTAGAAAAATTCAAAAGCGCCCTAGCTGATAATCAGCTAGGGCGCTTTTTTCTGCCTATGAAGATCTATCAGATACGATGGATTATTTTACATTATGTAGCATGTCATAGATATTTTAAAATAATTAATATCTATTAAAATTAAATATCGACTTTCTAAATACTCTGTGTAAGTTAAGCAATCTATTGCCCCCGTCATACAACATCCCCCAGTACCAGCGTTTAAGTGTTTAAGCCTCCATTTGAAGTTTCCCTGCACCTAACAGCTTCCCCCTAAAAGAACAATAATATGCGAAATACCATACTCTTACTTTTTTCTGTAGTGACTCTAGCACCAGCTGCTAATGCTCAGACTTATGTGAATTTTTCAAGCTTTGACCAAACTGCTATCGAAAGTGCGGCAGGTCAAAATTTCTCACTACTGACAGGAAGTGTGAACTTTAAAAGAACCTCTGGAACCTCTGGAACTATCCAATCTGTATCTGGTGTAAATACGATTAGACTAGTTGGTGGAGCTCCTACTACCTACACTATGACCTTTAGTGGATTAGCTGGGCATAATATCTTCTTAACTGATTTTGAGACCATGTCTAATTTAGAACAGTCTACTTTTACCACTAATGGTGGAAACTGGGTAGCTGCAGATGCAGGTAATGGACTTTACCAAAACATTACAGGTGTAGGATCATCTTCTGTGAGCTTCCAAGGATTAAATGGAGTTCCTGGACCTTATGGACAAGGACTAGAATTCAGCTCTCTGAATGCGACCTCGATGAATTGGACTCTCGATAAGGGAAATAATGGTCTAAAAATTGGAGCAGAAGCAGTTCCAGAGCCATCCAGCACCGCCTTACTAGGTCTTGGCGCTCTAGTACTTCTCGTTCGCCGTAGAATATAATTCTTGCAGTTAATCATTGCAAATCTCTTATCTTACGTTTCCACGTAGACTCAAAACTTTTATATAATCAACTAAAATAATACGATTAAGCAGATACCCCGGCAATTATTCCACCACTCCCCCCAAATCGACAACATTATGAAATATACTATTATCACACTCACTTCTGCAGCGTCTCTAACATGTGCAGCTAATGCTCAGACATTTCTAAGCAATGGCTTCACTGGATCTGGGATCACGTTTACTGCACCTTTTGCTGGCTCACTTGGTGTTCCTAAATCATTTGTTAGTGACGACGGTTCCGCTACAGTGACTTCTCAAAGATTCGGGATGCTTGCTGGAGACTTTGGTAGTCAGACTTTAACCCACTCATTTGGAGAAGGTTCTACTTCAGCAACTATTAATGACAGCTTCGTAATAACTTTCAGCGTCATAACTTCGAGTTTTTCATTCGCTGCAACTCTTAATGATGACGCTTCATTCAGCGCTAATCCCACTCCACAGTCTTTTAGTATTGAAGCATATTCTGGAGGATCATTGATTAATAGTCATAGTATTATTATAGGTAGTGGAAATTCATCCTACACTCTTAATGGAGCTAATTTTGATGAAATCAGATTCATCGAGACTGGAAATATTAGTAGAGACAATGAGGTCTTCACATTTGATGCAGCAAGTGTTCCAGAGCCATCGAGCACAGTGTTACTTGGACTAGGTGCAGTTGGCCTACTAGCTAGACGTAAAAGGTAATTATTTCATAATAAGTATAATAGCAGGCTGCGTTCCATTGCATAAATGCTATAAATCAGGATTTATGACCTCTATTTAAGCCCGCTCTGGTAAAACTGGAGCTGGGGTTTTATTCGTCCTTTGGAGGACATTTCACCTCATAGTCACTTTTACCAGTGATCAATCTAGCTCCTCTACTTCCAAATATGTAGGTCCATGCCCAGCTGAATATTACGGAAACTTTACTACGGAAATTTACTAAGAATAAAACATGCACTGCTACCCAGATAAACCATGCGGGGAAGCCTTTTAGCTTGAACCCACGTATATCTGCAACGGCTTTATTACGCCCGATTGTCGCTAGGTTTCCTTTATCAAAGTAACTAAACTCTCCTCTCTCGACCCAAGTGTCGTCCTCTAGCTCATGACGGATAATATTGCCAACATATTCTCCACCTTGGATAGCTCCCTGAGCCACACCAGGCACAGGCTCACCAGTTTTGGCTGACTTCGCAGATGCTTGGTCACCTATCACGAAAACCTTAGGGTAAGCTGGAACACTGAGATCTGGTTCTACAATGACCCTGCCAGAACGATCTAGCTCTACACCTAGAGATTCACCTATCGGAGATGCCTTTACACCAGCTGCCCAGAAGACATTATTAGCAGCGATAAAGTCTTCACCACACATTACTCCATCAGCACGGACTTCTGTCACGCGATTACGTAGCATGATCTCTACTCCGAGTTCTTTTAGCTGATCATATGCATCGTCTGAGCTTTCATCTGGAAATGATTTTAGAATTCTATCTCCACTTTGAATCAAAATCACTCTGGCAGTCTTCGTGTCCACCTGTCTAAAATCATCGGGAATAGAGCGAGCTACTTCAGCCATAGCACCAGCCATTTCACAGCCAGTAGGACCACCGCCTACCACTACAAATGTTAAGCAAGCTTCCCGAGCCTGAGGGTCTGTCTCCACCTCGGCAGCTTCAAATGCTAATAAAAATCTGCGCCTAATTTCAGTAGCGTCATCGAGAGTCTTTAATCCTGGAGCATGCTCGCTCCACTGGTCATTACCAAAGTAGGAATGCGTAGCACCAGCTGCCAATACTAGATAATCATAGCGCATCGGCTGCCCTTTTACATAAACCTTCTTCTGGCTTAGGTCCACACGCTCTACTGCACCGAGAACTGATCTAAGATTCTTCTGATTACGAAAAATTTTACGAATAGGCGCCGCAATATCCGATGGATTCAAAGCCGCTGTAGCCACCTGATACAGTAGTGGCTGGAATAGATGATAGTTTCTCCGATCAATGAGAATAACTTCAACATCTGTCTTCTTCAGTTTCTTAGCAGCAGCCACACCACCGAATCCTCCCCCCACGATCACTACACGAGGTTTTCTTTCTTTCTTAGATTGTTTCGTCATCAGTTAGTTATATCTCTTTAATACCAGTGTTCTAAACCCGATATCACGTTTTGCAAGGTTGAGATCTTCTTTTTGACGCCTATTTTATAGCCTGCGTCTTGTTGCAATAGTTATCGCAGACAATCCTAGTAATAGAGTAGAGCTAGGCGTTACACGAGCATATGTTACACGAGTAGACACTAGAATGTTAGTTGATATTTTAGATATAAATTTTTCACATAAAACACATTTTACTACAGTAGAACTATTGTCGTATTTTAAAATTTGATTATTTTATGTCTACTCTTTATCCAGAAAGCTACATTTGCTATTTCATTAGTACGCCAAAAATGAATATTAGCGAGATAATCCATATTGAGAAGAATGTGGACGAAGTTTACGCCTATCTCATGGACTTTAGACTATGGTCAGAGTGGTCTCCATGGCTAGTATGCGAACCAGATGCTGAACTTAAATTCAAAGAGAACTCCTACATCTGGGAAGGCGAAGTCGTAGGCGCTGGAAAAATGACTCTCATAGAGAGTGATAAAAATCAGCGTATGGTCTATGATCTGGAATTTTTCAAACCATGGAAATCACATGCTGGTGTGCAGTTCGATCTCAGCCCCAGCGACAGCGGTATGCAGTTAGTCTGGACTATGCAGAGTAGCCTACCTTGGTTCATGTTTTGGCTAAAACCGATGATGATACGCATAATCTCGATGGACTACCAACGTGGGCTCAGAATGCTCAAAGAAAAACTAGAAACTGGCAAGATAAACTCAAAACTCGAGTTCTCCGATCTCAAACCTATTGATGGTTGTCACTATATAGGAATCGAGACTACATGCTCTATAGATGATGTGGATACACGCATTAGAGCAAACTTCACAAGACTGATGGAACTCCCACTCAAGAATAAACTCGAAAGTGATGATGAAAACTTAGTCCCATTTACCATCTATCATAAATGGAATATAGGCAAAGGAATCGTCAGCTATATCTGCTGTATTCCCATCAAAGAAAAACTCAAGAATATCGCCAAACTCCCTTACGAGACTGTCAGTGGATATCGCCCACCGTGCGATGCCTTCGTAGCCACGCATACTGGAAGCTACCAGCACTTAGGCAATGCTTGGGCAGCGGCAATGAATAGAGCTCAGAATAAGGTCATCGCTCAAAACAAAAAGATCAGCCCATTCGAGATCTACATCACAAATCCTCATGAAGACGAAGGCGATATGATCACTAAAGTGTGTATCCCATTGCGATAGACATTCATTCTCTCACATTCTGAGATTGCTTTTTGCACCATTGCCCACTACTTCTCTGTCTAGAAATTAAGATCATGAGCGATACACAAAAAATTTGGTTAGACGGAGAAATTGTTGATAAATCAGAAGCTAAGATTTCCGTGTTTGATCACGGTCTCCTCTATGGCGACGGCATCTTCGAAGGCATCCGTATGTATAGCGGCAGAGTCTTCCGTCTCACCGAGCACATTGACCGTCTCTTCGACTCAGCTAAGGCTATTCTCATGAAACTTCCTTGGACGAAAGAAGAAGTGATTCAAGCAACTGTCGACACAGTAAAAGCGAATAGTCTAACAGATGGCTACATCCGTCTCGTTATCACACGCGGCACCGGTGGACTAGGACTTAATCCTTACCTTTGTGAGACACCTTCGATGTTCATCATCGCTGCGAATATTCAGCTCTACCCTGAAGAGAATTATGAAAATGGTTTAGAGCTAATCACCTGCGCCACACGCCGCCCGACACCAGCATCGCTCAGCCCACAGGTAAAATCTCTCAACTATCTCAACAACATCATGGCGAAGATCGAGTGCATCCAGGCAGGCGTCATGGAAGGCATCATGCTCAATGAGCAAGGTCTCGTGGCAGAATGTACTGGAGACAATGTATTCATCCTTAAGAGAGGCGTAGTCTACACTCCACCAATAGCCGATGGCTCACTCGATGGCATCACTCGACAAGTAATCTTCGACCTCTGTGAAAGCGAAGGTATCGTGATCAAAGAGAAATCCATGACACGCTACGATATCTACACAGCAGACGAAGCATTCCTCACAGGAACAGCTGCAGAGGTGATTCCATTCGTAAAGCTAGACCAGCGCGAGATCGGAGACGGTAAGCCAGGCGCAATCAGCCAGCAACTAATCACCGCATTCCGCAAGCTAGCGAATAGCGAAGGCACTCCTTGTGTTTAGCCTTAGGTTGATGAAACTACTTCCCATCCCTACACTGTGACTTCTCACTAGGCTCGAGTCCCAGATGGATCAGATAAAGATCTTCTACCTTAGCTCTAGCCCAGGGAGTCTTTCGCAAGAACTTGAGACTAGATTTGACGCTTGGGTCACGGCTGAAGCAGTTGATACGAATTCGGAATGCTAGATCTTCCCAGCCGTATGCTTTCTCTAACTCCGTAAGCATACGCTCCAGAGTGATGCCATGTAGTGGATCGTTGCTCATTGAGATTGGTTTATAGATGGAAGAGACCCTCCTGTATAGAAAGTTAATTTATTTTACTAATTACCTGTAATATTTCCTGACCTCAAATTCCTCATAGGTTTCTAAAACCTCATACTCATCAAACGTGTCCTCAAACTCTGGGAAATAAGTATCCCCTTCATGGTCTTGGTAAACATGTGAGATGATAAGCTCATCAAAGTGTGGTAGAAATAGCCCGTAGATCTGAGCACCGCCAATGATGTAGACTTCTTGGCTCTGGAGATCCAGCTGATGAAGTTCATCTGGGGAATGGATCACGGTTGCGCCTTCGTCTGACCAGCCTTCATCTCTCGTGATCACGATGTTTTGACGGTTAGGCAGGGGCTTGTATTTGCCTAGGGAATCCCAGGTCTTGCGCCCCATTACGATAGGATGTCCGGAGGTGGTGCGTTTGAACATCTTGAGATCCTCGGGCAGTCGCCACGGTAGGTCATTGTCCTTACCGATCACGCGCTCAGAGGTCATGGCTACGATGGCGGTGAGTTTGAGTGCATCCTTTTTCATAAGAGAACCATGAGCTTGGATCTAGGGAGGGTCAACTCTCATCTGTTTAGAGTAAAATAATCCAGCTATGTCCAGTGATGGTAGTTTACTCAAAATCATCTAACTTTCTGAAAGCTTTCCCAATTTAGAGTATATATAGATTATTAATAAATATTATAATCTCTTAGAGTTCTTGCCTGTAGTTCATTTAGTTGCTCGATGCTGTTTGCTTACCACATTCTGCTGGCGGCACTCTTATTCACGCTCTTAGAATTTATACATGCAGCTTTTTGTTATGACAGATCTTGCTCAATATCGCCTCTATATTCGTTGAAGGTATTGCGGTGAGTAGAGGCTGCTTTGTAAACCTCTGGTGATTCCCCATAACTAGTCTTTTAAAGACGCCCTAGTTTTTTCAACAGATCAGACTGGATCGTTTTCTTGGATATGGAAATGATGCCCAGGCTGGCTCTCTCTTTTTCCTCTGACGGATCATCTGTTATCACGATAGTGAGCAGACTTAACCCTGTGGCTCTCCACTGTTGGATGAGTTTTTTGCGATTATCATCTAACTCTACGAGAACGATGATACACGCAGAAAGAGAGTCTCCATGCGTAAGTACCTTCTTAGAAAGACTTTGCCAATCAGGCTTCAAGTCTACATCGACAGTAGCTAACAACTCTAACATTTCCTCAGATTTCGCAATCCCAGAGCCCACCGTTTGCACCTGCGCTCCTTGGTTTAGGAAGATGAGGTCTAGTAAACATTCTTTCGTCTCTACTGAACGCACGAATGAGGTGGCGATGGATACAGCCTCCTCAAAATAATCAGCTTTTTCATAAGGGCATGCAGTGTCTAACACCAGTCCATATCTAGGGAAAAAGACATCTTCATATTCGCGCACGATGGGCTTTCCTGTCTTCGCCCAGCTACGCCAGTGAATGTGTTTCGGCGGATCACCAGGGCGGTATTCTCGGAGACCTACTACCTCATCTGTCTGCCCAGTAGCGCGGGCTACAGAGCGTCCACCCATTTCATTTCGTGAGATGCCTTCTAGGTCGAGTTCGGGGAGTTTATAGCGTCTAGGTAAAACAATGATTGAGGAACTATCTGGTGCAAGTTTGATTGTTTTCTGAAAGAGCCCCAGCGAGTCAGGCAAGATAAGCTTAGTATCGGGAAATTGGATTTTGCCGCGCTTCAGTGGAGTACAGGCCATTGCTATTGTCTTAGTCTCACCACCTTTGATTTCAGGTAAGACTACTGGACTAGAGTGGTAGCTAGCTTTGCGCTTAATAAGCCAGATCCAACGATAATATTTGAGAAATCTGTCCGCTATATTTCGGAGTTCTTCTCCAGGTTCTTTAGCAGATAGAAACTCCTGACGTGTGGGACGTGTGTCTGGAGTATCATCGTGCAGTAGTGCTGAGTAGAGCGTTCTTTTACTCGTGTTTGTTATCTCTGCCTGATAAAAAAGTTCTTCTCCAGCTAGCGCTTGTCCCGGTAGATTGCGTTTTATTTTACATGTTGCAGATCTCACCAGGCACGCGATGAATGATAGACCTACCAGTATTGTGAAGAAAATAAAAAGATAGAACGTAGAGAGACGATAGTAAGTCAACGCCACCATAAAGATCAGTGGAAATGAAAAGAGTATTAAGAGACCCAGAGTAGTGACTCGACCATTATATTTTTTGGATACCGAATGCGTGAATCTATAGAGTGTGTAAAGAGCGCTAGTTACTTTACTGGCTTTTTTCTCACTCATCTCGATGACTAAGCAGGCACAGGAGCCTCAGCGATGAGTGTCTGAACTATCGACTTAGCTGACTTCCCAGAGTATTTAGCATCAGCATCTAGCACTAATCTGTGAGCGATGACCTCGACAGCACAGGCTTGGATTATGTCTGGTGTAACGAAGTCTTGCGCTTGCATGTAACTCATCGCTTGGCTGACTTTCATCAGAGCTAATGATGCTCTAGGGCTAGCTGCTAACTTGATCTCAGGTAGCTCACGCGTGGCACCTACTAATGAGACGATATAGCGTTTGAGTTCTTCAGAAATGTGAATTTGAGCCACGTCTCTCTGCCACTGAGTTACTTCTTCTATAGTTATATCTGCCTTTACAGAATCAATGGGATGTAGCCCAGTCTGCTGATCTGTTAGAATGGCAATTTCTTGGTCAGCTTCTACATAACCTAGGGAGCACTGCATCATAAATCTATCCATCTGCGCTTCGGGTAATGGATACGTGCCACGAAACTCTACTGGGTTCTGCGTGGCTATGACGAAGAACAGGTCATTAAATTGGTGAGTGATCCCTTCGATAGTGGCTTGTTTTTCAGCCATGACTTCGAGCAATGCACTCTGGGTGCGAGGTGATGCACGGTTTATCTCATCCGCGAGTAGGATGTTAGAGAAAATAGGACCTTTCTGGAACTTAAACTCAGAGGTCCTAGGATCTAAAATCGATACTCCTAAAATATCTGACGGCAGTAAGTCAGGGGTGAACTGAATCCTCTTAAAATTAGCACCTGAGATACTTTCTGCGAGAGCTTTAGCTAAAGTTGTTTTTCCCGTACCTGGATAATCCTCTAATAAAAGATGCCCTCCTGCGGCAAAACAACAGAGGATTTTATTCACCAGATCCCCCTGCCCTTTGATGACTGAGCTAATAGTGGATTCTAGTTTCTGGTGGATAGTATGTGCCAAAGTAGTTACTAGAGTAGATGGTTAAAATGATCTTCCGCTTGAAGGGATTCTACGAAAGCGACTAGCAAATCTACGGTGTAATTTATGTCCTCTATATGCGCGGTTTCTACTACTGAGTGCATACTCCTGATAGGAAGGGAAACTAGTGCACTAGGTATACCTTGCTTAGTAGTGTAGACATTATCAGTGTCTGTATAAGTGCTGTTAGGGGTAGCTTCGTGCTGAAGGGGTATTTTCTTTTCGCTAGCTAATTGGATGAGTCGCTCGACGACTAAGGGATGATTTGCTGAGCCATGAGCTACCGTAGGACCTTTACCTAATTTTACGTCTCCGACTTCTTTTGCATCTAGGCCAGGAGTGTCCGTAGCATGGGTTACATCTATACAGATACAAACATCTGGTAGGTGACGGTAGGCTGCCATCGCTGCTCCAAAGCCACCTATTTCTTCTTGTGTAGCATTAAGACAGATTAGATTATGTGTCAGTGTCTTCTCTGATAACCTCTTCATTGCCTGAGCGATGATATATCCGCCGATACGATTGTCCAATGCTCGGCTTACGATTTTATCACCTCCTAAAAGAGTCGGCTTATCGGCATAGACAGCTACGTTACCTACTCGTATTCCAAGCTTGGCTACTTCTATAGAGTTACTCACTCCCACATCGATCCATAGTTCATGAACCTTTGGAGCTTTTTCTTCGCTGGCATCTTTTCTCAGATGCACTGCTGTATTTCCTATAATGCCTAAGACCTCACCCTTATCACCTAGAATACTAATTCTTCGACCTCTGGCTGTAGCAGTATCGCTGCCACCGAGCTTGTCTACATAGAGGAAGCCTTCATCTGTGATATGCCTGACCATGTAGCCGATCTCGTCTGCATGCGCTTCGAGCATTACTGACTTTGAGACAGAATTACTAGCTGATTTAGTAGCCCAGGTAGATCCATAAGCATCACATTTAACCTCAGAGGCAACAGGCTTCAGAAACTCAGACCACACTCGTTGTCCTGGCATTTCAAAGCCTGTTGGGCTTGGTGTTCCTAGTAGTTTAAAGAGAAATTCTTGATCTTCGAGTGGCATTATGAGTCGCAGGGGCAGGTTTACGCTAATCAGAAAGTTCCTGGTTTAGCTGGTCAAATGTATCTGCTGGAGACCGTCTCTTAGCACGAGCAAACTGGTCTGATAAGTCATCCGTAGGTGATGCTAAAGTTCCTCCTATTGTGATGTCAGTCCATAATAAATCACCATCGTCTTCCTTGAAGATTTTTTTCAGTCTACGCACTTCTAGAGGTGACAAGCTGACGATGGGAATACCGATTTTCATTTCACCTTTAATATCTCCTGATTTATGCACTTCAAAGCTACCTTTTAGCTCCATCTGAGAGGTCTCTACTAATTTGATATCTGAGAAAACCACTTTGTCCTTCAGCCAGTTCATCGAAAACTTTGATCCACTGGTGAAGGATGGCCTAGAGTAGAAACTATCCTTCATCTCTAATGAAAGTGTCTCTACGAATGCGAATGTAGACACCCCTATCTTATCAGATTCTACATGGGTAAGTATCTCTTTAGATTCTATGTCACCTAATTTCATCTTGAAAAATCCTTCGCCCTTAGTGATTTCTCCATGCATGAATCTCTTTGTTTTCAGATCTACCCACCCAGACATCGCCACATTAGAGAATTTTGTAACAAGTGATATTTTAGAAGCATTTCTGTAACCTACTTCTCCAGCTAAGGATATAGTACCGTCTCCATTTTCAGGCTGTAGAACGAGGGAGAGATCTGCATAGGTTTGCTTAATTTCTATTACCCCAGATTTGATCTTATGATCCTCAAATAGTGGTGCTTTTAATTCTCCTCCATAGAGGTAAACTTGCTTTCCACCATTTGCATCAATAGAGAAGTTAGCTTGCGTATTTGTTACTAGCCAGTCATTTTGCTCGCCAATGGTTGCGGTTAGCTTGTTACACTTATAGGTATCAAAGCTGAACTCTACAGGCGTCTCTCCACTCGGACTGATCTGATCTGGAGCATCTAACATATATAGTTTCATCTCTCCACTATCAGCTAGGACTTCAGGTCCACTCCAGCTGCCGCCTATAAATGAAAATATCCCATAACCTGCATCTAGACTGTCTAGTTTTAAAGAATCGATAACTGAGTTAGGAGATACCCAGTCAAATGTGAGCTGCTTCATACTTGCCTTGGCTGGAGATAATGCTAGACCTCCAACTTTTACTTCAGCTCCGGATTTCGACTCAATAGTTGTTACTACCTTCTCACTGAATTTATTACCGTTATAGTAAGATAGAGTGATTACAAATGCGATTCCTGCTAGTAATAACATAAAGAGAGATGAACATAAGAGAATTACCTTATTACGAGTATTTTTTTTCTCTTTCTCTTTCTTAGGTTGGGTAGATCTCCTCTTACGCGACTTTACTTTTAGAGCTTTTGAGCCATCGGCTCTAGTGACCATCACTCCGTCTTTCGCTAAATCAGGATTTGCGCTCCTGATATCTTTATTATCACTACCTCGCTTGAGGTTTTGCATCATTTCATCTACGGAAATATTCTCGTTTTTCTCTGGCACTTTATTTGATATCTATTGGATGTTCGAAAACTATTTAGGAGGGTAATGGATGTAGTCGTATTATTACAACAAACAGCGGCAAATTTTAATAAGTTAAGATAACTATCTATCTCTCCATGGGCGACCAGTAGGATCTACGAGTTCTGCTTTCACGAAGATGACAATCGCTGTCTTAGTAGAACGCAACGCATCACTCTGGAAGAATCTGCCAATCATTGGGATATTACCTAGAATCGGCGTCTTGTCATTCACCGTCTCGACTCGGTGCTCCTTTAAACCTCCAATTACTAAAGTATGACCATCTTGGATAGTCACATTCGTATTCGTTCGGATCACCCTGAAGACAGGCATAAGTATTTCGTTTCTTGAAATTACCTGGGGAGTGACTAGTCCTGTAATAGGATCAATTTGAGCCGTCTGTATCGGGCTACCGTAGTTCACAAAACCCTCAAACGAACTAAGGTTAGGGTTTATACTAAGATCTATGTAGTTTTTATCATCGCTCACAGTAGGCTCCACTTCTAAGAGCATACCTAACTGCTTAGTAGTAAAACTTGTAGGAGTAGGAGGAGTTACTGGAGAAGCTGCCCCATTACCAGTTTCTACAGTATTAGGCACTTCGCCTGGCTCGTATTCTTCTGGATATATAAAGTCTCTACCAGAATAAATAGTAGCTTTTTGACCAGGGGCAGTCACTACGGACGGCACCCATATTTGCGAATTATCATTCTTCTGTTTTACTCCACGCAGAATCATCTGGTAGTTCGTATCACTAATAGTGCCTGAAACCTGAAGCACACCCGGTGCGCGAGATGGTAGCACTGACGCTACTCCAGAGGAGTTCTGAGAATCTGCTATCAGATTTGAAATACCGCCCTGTCCAAAGGCAGTATCACCACTTCTGTTACCATTGTTGAGAGGTTGACCTGCGAAAGTTATTCCCGGGATTGCACCTGCAATAGGAGTGAGAGGCGAGGCTTGATTACCAACAGTTCCACCTCCGACAGATACTCTTCCAGCCTTAGTAGGATCTATAAGCCAATCGTAACCTAACTCTGTTAGGTCTGTTTGTCCGATCTCCATTATCGTGACTTTCAATACGACTTGGACTTTTTCCTTCATCGCCTGAGCCCTTACAAAGGTCTCAATAGAATCAAGAGCAAGTGGTGTATTTTTAACTCTGAGGGTGTTATTATTACTTGTATAAAAAGCATATGCACCTTCTGGGAAGGCTATACCCAGCTTCTTAAAATACTCAAGCGCAGTCATTTGAGCCTGTAGTCCAGACTGAGAATTCGCAAACACGTCTTCCTGCTGTTGATTATCTCCAGCATTATCTAAAAACCCGACAGGGACTCTGAATGTGCGCTCTTCTAGATCACCACTCTCAGAACCTAAGGGACGGATCACAATGGCATGACGTTCCGCTCTCCAGTAAGTTCCGGTAGCCTGAGTCACTCGGTCTAAAACTTCTGACATCGGGATACTACGAAGCTGTAAAGAAAATCTTGTTGCTCTTATCTTAGGAGCAAAACCTCCTGCTTCGTCACCGAAGCGTGTTACATAGTTAACGCCTTTTAGAGCAGGATCTAGTTCAGTAGTATCAAGCTCTCTCGTCAATGCACGAATGATGCGTAGAGCATCATCAAAAGTAGTATTCTGAAAATTCACTTCAGGCACCATGATCTGTGCTACCTTGTTGTTCCTTGTGATCTGATCTTCAGCGATCTGTTGCTCTTCTGATGTTCCGGCACTCACTATAGAGTTAACTTCCTCTTCTACCTTTCTTTCCCAGAGAGCGTCCACGTCTTGTAGAGCCTGAGCTCTATTTTGATCTCGCCCTGTTGTGTAGGAATGGCTCATCTCACCCATAGTCTTTTCCATACCACGACGTGCCGCTTTATTGTATGGGTCTAGCTTGAGCACTTCTTTATAAGCGACTACAGACTCATTATATTGTCCTTGGAGATAGTAAGCCTCTCCCTTGCGTAAAAGTTGACCCACCTGCACCACATCATTCACATGCTCTGGAGTTAGTGTAGGGCTGGAGCGGATCGGATCATCGAGCTTATCTAGCATCTTCTTAGCTCCAGTATTTCCTGGCAGCACCTCTGGGCTCAGAATTGCCTCTAGCTGCCTTTTGGCTTCGGCTGATCTTCCTACACGGTTTAGTGATTTAGCATTCTCGACCACCGCCTGAGCATAACGCTCAGCAGATGCCTGCTTAATCTCATTAGTAAGACCTCCCTTTGGGATCATTTCAAACGCCTTACTGTAGACATCTACAGCCTTTGCATAATTTCCTTTCGTATAGAATTTATCTCCTTTTAAAAGTAGTTCCTCAGCGAGGATAACACTCTCTTGGCGCTTCTGGATCTCTTGCTGGATTAATGATGCATCCTGCGCTAGAGATGTGTTACTAAGCAGAAGAATTCCACTCATCGTGGCGGCAGCAGTTATGCTAAGTGCACTTGAAAACCTAGACTTAGGTGCTCGGTAATGACTCCCTGACATCATGGATCTACTCCATCCTAGCTCTGCGCTATCACTTGATTTATATAAAATATTGCTTTCTGATCTAAGTATCATCATACGAGTGAGACTACTTATACACATTTATCCTCCTAGCTTAAGCTCAAAATCATAAATATTACTTAACTTTACAAAACTAAATAAGCCCAAAGCAGAGAGCTCTACAAATTACTATTTCTTTAAATCAGGGATCACAACGATCAACACGCTAGTAGATTATCTTTTACCATTCCTGAGTGATAGTAGTCTTCTAATAAGCTATTTGCTATCAGGAGGCTCTCCCCTTCTAACATCTACAGTAGTATATTGATGAATCTCAGTAGACATGAAAACATAGGATTACTTTTCATTCTGATCAAACCAAAGACAAGATTACTCTACTTCAGTAACGCATGATTTAATATAGAGCTTTATTAAGAAATTCGCTTTAATCACTACCATGAATGTCGTACATGAGGGTATGGATATCAAAGACGTCGCTGAATCTGTACTTTTTTCTCGTTCACTAGAAGAGAAACTAAGCTCACCCACGTCGGTGACTGATCATCAAAAAGAATTACTCGTTTCACTTCCTGATTTACCTGGAAGACCTAGCGAACTCATCATTTCTGAAAAGGGTGTGAAAGTAGAATTCCCAGGCACTAACAAGATCGAAGATAAGCACGAACGTGGCAAAATGCTGCATTTTCTAGCTAATCATGAACTTCTAGCCACCGAGCTGATGGCTCTGGTATTGCTGAAATTCCCCAACGCCCCTGAAGAGTTCCGCCAAGGTGTTTACAAAACCATGCGTGAAGAGCAGGCACATACTCGGATGTATATGCGTAGGATGAAAGTGTGCGATATCGAGTTTGGGCAGTTACCTGTGAATGATTATTTTTGGAGAATGGTAGCACCGATGGAATGCCCTTTGGATTTCGTCAGTCGCCTAAGTCTTGTATTTGAACAGGCAAATCTCGACTACTCACTCCACTACGCAAAACTCTTCCGCCAAGCTGGAGACACTGGCACCGCAGCTGTATTAGAGAAGATCTATCACGATGAGATTGACCACGTTGGTCATGGTCTCAAATGGTTTAGAAAATGGAAGGACGAAGGACTCACTGACTGGAGCGCATTCAAAAAGCAACTCCACTTTCCTCTCACCACTGCACGAGCTAAGGGAATGGCTCCTTACAATTCCTATGGCAGAAAGCTCGCTGGCATCGATGAGGAATGGATAGATGCCCTAGAAGTCATAGAGCAATCTCGTGGTAGAACTCCTATCGTGCACTGGTTTAATCCGAATGAGGAGCTTGCCATGACACTGCACGAAAAACCTGTTAGAAATTTCCAAGCTAAAAAAAACCAACTCACCCTAGAAAAAGATCTCAGCGTGCTGCCCCTCACTTGGGCACGTAGAGATGACGTAGTAATCGTAGACCAAATGCCCACCAGAGAACATCTCCGCAATCTAAAGCGCTGGGGATTTCCTGTTCCTGAATTTATTCTCAGAGAAGATTCTAAAAGTTTAAAAGAGCGTAAGATCGGCGGACTCTGCCCGTGGGCATGGGGACCTCAGTCTAGCAGAATGATGCAGACTTATCAGGACTCTATCCCAGCAAAAGTCAACCGCCCATGGAGAGAGGCAGTGAGTCCTACTCTCTTCTCTAAGCTATCTGGTCTTCAGCTCGCGGAGAAACTAGATGAAAAAATCGGCGTATGGTGCACCACCTCAGATGCAGTAGTAGCTGCCATTTCAAACATACCTGGAGGAATCCTCCTCAAAGCAGCTCTCTCTAGCGCAGGTCGCGGGCACCTCAAGATCACCCAACCTCTCACAGACAAAGACAAAAACTGGATTAAGAATATCCTCAAAGATCAGGGTGGAATAGCGGTAGAGCCATGGCTAGATAAGGTAGTAGATTTCTCTGCACAATACGAAGTCTATAATGACCACATCAAACTCAAAGGCATGACTCGGGTAATCAATGATCCTAGCGGGCACTATCTCGGCACCTTTGTCCATTCTAAGTGGTCCACAGGATTAGATAGCGAACTGACGAAATTTCTCTACAAAGAACAACAACTCATGGAGCTCTACCGGGAGAAAATGCCTGAGCTGATCCGCGAAATAATTGACCCAAACTACCGTGGAAATTTCGGTATTGATGCTATGGTTTATTTAGATGATCACGGTAACTACCAGCTACGCAAAATAGTAGAAATAAACCCCCGAATCACCATGGGACGCGTCGCTCTTGAACTACAAAAAAAATCTGAATCAGGCAAAGTAGGCTACTACGAAATCATCAGAAAATCGAAAATTAAAAACTTCAATCAATGGTTAAAGAATCTAACACAATCACAATTTTTTGATGATCCAAGACTCATCGGTGAAGGTATTTACCCTATTAATGATCCAGCTCAGGCCAAGGAGTTCATTGCTTTATGGCATGTCCGAAATCCTATGAAATATTGATGTAGAAGCTCATTGAACTATTCTTAGTAATGTATTCCTTAAAAAACACTGAAAACTCGTTGAAAAATTGGAATGTGCTTTTAACATAACTAATGCCCAATACACAAAAAGTCATCACTGAGTCACTCGTGAGCATCTGGAAATCGTTTTTAGAGCACTTACCATTTCTCGTAGGAGCTCTCGCAGTTTTAATTCTTACATGGCTAGTCGCTAAGGGTATTACTCGTCTCGCTAATCGTGCTTTTAAACGCACAAGCATGAGACCTTCCCTAGCGCAGCTGATTGTAAGATTAATCAAGACTGGTATCTGGATCTTTGGTTTCATCTCAGCAGCAATGATAGTTTTCCCAGGTCTAACACCCGCTAAGGCACTCTCTGCGGCAGGACTTGTCTCGGTAGCGGTAGGTCTTGCGTTTAAAGATATCTTTCAGAATTTTTTCGCTGGCGTGATGTTACTCTGGAAGTTCCCATTCGAGGAAGGAGATCTAGTTTCCTGCGGTGATGTGAAAGGCCGAGTAAAGAATATAGAGCTACGTCACACACTAATCCAAGACACCTCAGGAGAGCTTATCATTCTACCTAATTCTTTACTAGTTACTCAACCAGTCGAAGTCTACACTCATGAATCCGAGCGCAGAATCGAGCTTGACGTAGGTGTCTCATACGACACTGATCTAGATCAGGCTACTCAAGTTATCACTGAGGCAGTGAACTCTCTGACTAAAATAAACCATGACCGTGGCACCAAGATTTTACCTGTGGGCTTCGGATCTAGTAGCATCGATTTTAAAATATTCGCATGGACTAATTCCGAGCCTATGCCCTTCCGTGAAGCTAATGCTGAGATGATCTCTGCTATTAAGAAAGCTCTTGATGATGCATCGATTGAAATTCCCTTCCCGTATCGTACGCTGACTTTTAAAGAGCCTCTAAAGACTCTGTCAGAAAAGGCTGGAAACGGCTCAGATCAAGCTAATTAATTACCTAAAGCTGGCGATACCCTGGGGAAATATCATGATCATGAGCGTCATGATACTCTGGAGCTTCGAGTTGGCGCTGTCTTGGCATGAATTTCTTGAGCAGCATTGTTTTGCCATGATTGAGCAAGAAGCTTTTAAAGTATGGTTTCGCAACATAAAGCAAGGACGTCGCTAAGAGTCCTTTAGAAACTTTAGTAGGCACGTCCTTTGTCGTTGCGCTCGCTTTTAGGCTACTACTACTTTTCCTACCGAAAACAACTTTAGTCACAAGTAATCCACCCACTGCTGAACCTAGAAACCACTTAATCGGACTGCTAGAAAAGGAACTAGTAATATTATTCTTAATTCCATTTTTGATACGCTTAGGAACATTGATCTTTTCTTTGATCTCTTCCTTTTTATCTTCAATCTGAGTTGCCAGCCTACTTTTTTGGCTAGTGATTTGAGCGCGTTGCCTAGAGAGCTGGTCGAGCAGCTCTAGTTTGCGTTGTTGTTCATCTCGTTTAGCCATGCTTGATCTTTCTTAAATTCAGATTTGGTAAGTGCAAATAATTCATCCTTCGGTTTCTTGCTAAGTTTCACCAGGTAAATAAGCAGGAAAAAGAGATGGAAAACTAACATTGCTATTAGTATTGTCTGGCTTCCTGTTAGAGGCACTATTTCCTGTATCTTTCTAAAGAGTGATCCACCATGTTGTAGTAGCAAGCTGTGAACCAAGATTAGAAATAGCGCATAGGTGAATATTCCAAAAAACACTGTCATTGCTGCGACACTTAGCTTTCTTTTAGCATAAGTAGCGGCTTCCTTAGACTCAATGGCAGCTAGCTCAGTTTTTGACTTAAAGTAGTCAATACCTGAATCTTTTAACGAAACTATTGTTTCCTTAAGTTCGTTCTCTTGTGTTGGAATGGGTTGCATTATATAGCAGAGTCCTGATTACTGAGTATTGGGTAAATTTACTAGAAGCCTAGTCTATATCTACTAGTTCTGTTAGATCTGGTGATCTCTAAATCACTTATCGGCGTAGTATAAGTCCAATGATAACTCCAACACCAACTGCTCCTAGAACAGCTTTTGTAGGATTCTCTCTGACGTAATCTTCTGCATTTGCGTGCAGTGCTTTTGCTTTCTCTGCGCCTTGCTTGAGTTTCACCGTAGCCTCGCCCTTAAGAGCTGTTGCTTTTTCGCCTGCATAGGCACGGAAGTTTTGAGCTTTTTCGACTGCTGCTGCTTTCACTGTCTGAGCCTGAGTTGCGGCGAAGTCACTCACAGAATCTGCTGAGTGGCTGCGTAGATCAGATGCTGCTCGGCTTACGCCAGAGTAATCTGATGGTGAGAGTGGAGTAGGTTTTGTAGGTGTGTAGTCCATGATGTTTATATGATTTATATTGGTAGTAAATTCGGTGATTCGTGAACCACCTCAGAGTGCAAATATAGCACAGTCGCACTTTCTATATAACTACCTTTACACCGAATCTATCATGGCGCAAGATTGATATGCGAAATAAAATCTAAGCTATATAAAATATATAATCTAACTAAGAAAAGTGAATTAAATGCTGACCAAATCAATCCTTCCAGCCACTTGACTTTCCTCTGAATCCAACGCAGTGTCTGGCTCTAGGAAATTTTATGGCTAAGACATTATACAAAAAGACTTGGGACGCGCATGCTGTCGGCAAAATAGCAGATGGTCGTACACAATTATTTATCGGCACACACTTAATCCACGAGGTGACATCTCCTCAGGCATTTGGAATGCTGCGTGACTTAAACTTGGCTGTAAAATACCCACAGCGCACATTCGCTACGGTAGACCACATCGTCCCGACGGAAAGCCAAGTGCAGCCATTCGCCGACCCGCTAGCTGAAGGGATGATCAATGAGTTGAAGAAGAATGTCGAAGAACACGGGATTAAATACTTTTCACTTAACACTGGCATGCAGGGAATCGTCCATATGGTGGGACCTGAGCAAGGTATCACTCAGCCAGGCACTACTATTGTCTGTGGCGACTCACACACTGCTACTCATGGTGCGTTCGGTGCGATCGCTTTTGGCATAGGCACTACACAGGTTCGCGATGTTTTAGCTACACAGTCTCTGGCAATGGCGGAGCTCAAGGTACGCCGTATCAATGTGAATGGAGAACTCAAAACTGGGGTATACGCTAAAGATGTCATCTTATATATAATCCGTCACTTGGGAGCCAAAGGAGGCATTGGTTTCGCTTACGAATACGGAGGTGATGTCTTTGATAGAATGACCATGGAAGAGCGCATGACTGTCTGTAATATGTCCATCGAAGGAGGTGCGCGCTGTGGCTATGTAAATCCAGATGAGACTACTTATGAATATCTAAAAGGTAAGCCATACGCTCCGAAAGAAGCGGAGTGGGATGATGCAGTGAAACGATGGAATTCTTACGCCTCTGATGCTGACTGTGAATTTGACGATGTAGTAAATTTCTCCGCTGAAGATATTGAGCCTACTGTAACTTGGGGAATCTCTCCAGACCACGGTGTAGGTATTTCTGAAACGATTCCTGATCCAGATAAGGCTGCAACTGCTGAAGAGAAAGCAAGTATAGTGGAAGCGCTAGAATACATGCGCTTACCAGCAGGAACCCCTGTCACAGATATTCCAGTAGATGTAGCATTCTTAGGTTCATGCACCAATGGTCGACTCTCAGACTTTCGCGAGGCGGCATCAATTTTAAAAGGCCATAAAGTAGCGCCAAATGTGAAAGCAATCGCAGTCCCAGGATCGCAGATTACTGCTCACCAATGCGAGCAAGAGGGTATAGCGGAAATTTTCCGTGAGGCGGGTTTCGAATGGAGAGCCGCTGGTTGTTCCATGTGTCTTGCTATGAATCCTGATAAATTAATCGGAGATCAGATCTGCGCTAGCTCGTCTAACAGAAACTATAAAGGCCGCCAAGGAAGCCCTACTGGACGCACTATTCTCATGAGCCCTGCTATGGTGGTAGCAGCCGCGGTAAAGGGCAAGGTCACCGACGTGCGAACAACACTCTAACGTATGAACTTCATCCGCCTCATAGGCAAACTAGCCATCAGCCTTTTTGCCTTCATAGGGCAACTATTTGACCTAGTCTGTGATGTGGTAATTTCACTATTCAAAGGGAAATTATACTGGAGTCAGCTGATGAAGCAAATCGTAGAGATTGGCTGGCGATCTCAGCTTGTAGTTATTCTAACAGGTGCATTCACAGGAGCGGTATTATCCGCGCAGGCCATCTTCCAGATGGAGCAGTTTAAGATGGAGACAATGGCTGGAGCAGTAGTAAGTGTGGGCATGCTTCGTGAGTTAGGGCCCACAGTTACCGCTCTCATGCTAGCTGGTCGAGTAGGTGCATCTATGGCAGCAGAAATTGGCACTATGAAGGTAACTGAGCAAGTCGATGCTCTACGCTCGATGGATGTTCACCCTATCGATTATCTCGTAACACCGCGTTTTTTAGCGATGGCAATTTCTATGCCCCTGTTAATTGCCGAATCAGTAGGATTTGGAATTCTTTCCTCTATTCAAATTGGTACCGGAGTATTTGGCATCAATGAATCCTACTATAATTTCCATATTGCGGGGCGTACTGAAATGGTCGACATCATGATTTCTATGATCAAAGGAGTTACCTTCGGAATGCTCATAGTGGTGATCTCATGCCATCAAGGTCTTAGAGCTCGCGATGGTGCCGTGGGGGTAGGCAGAGGCACCACTAATGCGATGGTTTACTCTTCTCTTGCAGTTCTTATAGTAAACTATTTCCTCACCATGATTCTGAATATGCTGTTCCCACTGGGCATGCTTTGATCCCATGAATTTGCTAGATACAGATTGGTTAGAATCAGCTAGAGAAAAACGCTTTTTAATTGGAGTATCTGGCGGTCGTGACTCCGTAGCACTTCTCCATGCTTGTGTCGCAGCTAGACTTACTGAGTTATTCGTAGTTCATGTGAACCACGAATTACGTGGGGAGGAATCTGAAGGTGATGCAGATTTCGTTAGAGAATTAGCATCACATTATCACTTACCGTGCTCGGTAAGTAAGCGAGACGTCCAGGCGAGTGCAATAGAAGAGAAAAAAAGTATTGAACTAAGCGCTAGAGAAGCCAGGCATCGAGTATTTGCTGAAAAAATGGCTCAGCACGATTGCACTGGTGTATTACTAGCTCACCATGCAGATGACCAAGCTGAGACAGTTTTATTTAATCTCCTCAGAGGCTCTGCTGGGCTCAGAGGAATGCAGAAAAAGCAACGTCTAGACAGTATGAATATTACCCTCTACCGACCGATTTTAGAAGTATCCCGTGCTGACATCAATGACTATATTTCTAGATACCAATTAGAATATAGAGAGGATTCGAGTAATGCAGATGACTTCGCAACTAGAAATCGTATCCGTAATGAGGTTATGCCATTACTAGAAGAAATAATGGGCAGAAAAGTAGCTCCCGCACTATCCCGTGCACTTAATATTTCTGATAAGAAAGACAGCCTACTTAAAGAGATGTTCGATTACAATAGCCTATTAGATCCGCAAGGTAGACTTCATCTTCCTAGTCTAGGAGACATACCAACGGCATTACAAGAATTCGCCCTACATCGTTACCTTAAAGAACAGGAGGTTTCTAACATTTCTAAAGAGCTGATCGAATCTGCTGTAAATCTGTTAGATAAATCACAACCTGCGAAGATCAATTTACCTCAAGGTAGATTTCTCAGACGCAGTCAGCAACGTGTCTTTATAGAGTAGCTAATTACTCCTCACTTACAGACGCGAATTTCTCGAAGTAGTCTGGGAATGTTTTCGCGGTGCAGCCAGGATCATTGATGGTGACTGCTGTATCACTAAGAGCTACTAGTGAAAAGCACATGGCGATACGATGGTCATCGTAGGTGTCGATAGCTGCATGTTTGAGTTGTTTTGGAGGAGTGATTTCTATGTAGTCCTCCCCTTCCACTACTTCTGCTCCTACTTTGCGTAGCTCCGTGGCCATGGCGAAGAGGCGGTCGGTTTCCTTTACCCTCCAGTTGTAGATGTTTCTGATCGCAGTGGTGCCTTCTGCGAAGAGAGCTGCTGTGGCGATGGTCATGGCAGCGTCTGGGATGTGATTCATGTCTTGATCTATTGCGCTCAGAGGAGCTGACTTCACGGAGATAAAGTCGTCTCCCCATGTGACCTCTGCGCCCATATCTGCTAGGACATTAGCGAATTGTGTATCGCCTTGGACGCTGGATTTACCGATGCCTGTGACTTTAATTTCTCCTCCTTTGATAGCTGCGGCAGCTAAGAAGTAGGATGCGGATGATGCATCGCCTTCTACTAGGAATGATCCTGGGGATTGGTAAGTCTGGCCTGCTTTGACATGGAAGGTCTGGTAATTATCATGCTCTACCTCAACTCCGAATTTCTTCATTATATCGAGGGTGATTTCGATGTATGGCTTGGAAACAAGTTCACCTACAATAGAGATTTCCATGTCCTCTTGAGCCATAGGAGCCGCCATGAGCAGAGCCGTTAGGAATTGGCTAGAGATGGAACCATCTATATTTACTTTGCCCCCCTTAATGCCGTTAGATTTAATATGTAGAGGTGGGTAGCCTTCGTTTTTTTGGCAAGTAATATCACTGCCAATTGCTCTGAGTGAATCGACTAAAGCATCGATGGGGCGCTCTTCCATACGTGGCTCACCAGTGAGAATATAGTCACCTTTTCCAAGACAGAGTGCCGCACAGAGTGGACGCATAGCTGTTCCTGCGTTTCCTAGGAATAATTCGATCTGACCTTTTGATGTAGTATCAAATCCACCTGCGAGACCTTGCACATTACAAACTGTTTTATCTGCTGATAACTCGTAGCTGACTCCTAGCTTTTGAAGGGCATTGAGCATGTGACGGATATCATCGCTATCGAGCAGGTTCGTTATCTCTGTATTACCCTCTGCTAAGGCTGCTAATAGGAGAGCTCTGTTTGAAAGGCTTTTTGAGCCGGGGAGATTGATCACTCCGTTAATTTTTGAGATTGGTTCTAGTGTAAGTGAGTCCATTATTTGATGAGGTCGCGTTTACGTTTAGCTTCTGCTAGATAGTCTAGCATCGCTGGCTTATTATTACTCTTCAGAAGCTCTTGAAATTGATTTAGCTCATACACACTCTCTGTGATACTTCGCTGAAGTGCATCCCTGTTTTCTAACAGTATTTCAGCCCATAGCACAGGATCTCCAGAGGCCACACGTGTAGTATCTTTTAGTCCGCCACCTGCTAGGTCTGATATATCCTCGAATGCTAGGCCGACTTTAGCTCCGATACACGCAAGGGAGTGGGGAAAGTGACTGATCCTCGCGACTGCGTAGTCATGATCTTCTGGAGTTAGCTGCCTCACTCGACAGTGTAATGACTCCCAGAACTCGGTCAGTATTTTGATCTCATTTTCTAGCTCTGGATTTGTAGTGGTGACAATACAGGCTGCGTCATCTAGTAGATCCACTCTTGCCGCCTCTATGCCTGCATTCTCAGATCCTGCCATCGGGTGACTACCTATGTAGACCGCTTTAGAGAGTGAGATGATAGGTTCTATCACCTCATGCGTGAGACGCTTAACGCTGCCGACATCGGTGAGGATAAATTTATCATCACCCCGTATCGCTATGATTTTTTCAGCTAAATCTCCCATCACTCCTACTGGTGTGGCTAGGATAATGATGTCAGCATCTGCTACTATTTCCTTTAAATCTGTGGAGGTGTATTCTATGCCTAAATTCCTAGCCTTAATCAGTGCCTGATCTCTTCTAGCCCATAGTGATACTTTAAGTCCTGGGTGATGCTTACGTAGAGAGAGGGCGACAGAACCTCCGAGAAGACCTGCACCGAGTATCGCTATTTTTGGGTTCTGTTGCATCATTATATTATCTCACTAAAACGCCGGCTCTTGCGGAACAAGAGTCGGCGTATTTATTTAGCTTAGAAGGTCAGCATAGCCAACCCTAAAACTAGATTCTGTCAAAATTACCACTAAGGGACTCTGAAGACGTGAGTTGGATTTGAGTCATGCGGGTCACGCACTTTAGTTCCAGAAGGAATGCCTCTAACGTCTACCTGATTATTAGTGTATGGGTTAAATACGAAGCCTGCTTTACCTGGCACTTTAGAAGCATTTTTTACTACCTTAGGTGCTGCTGGCTTAGGCGGAGTTACCTTTTTAACTACTGGCTTAGTAATTTTTTTAGGTGTAGTTTTTACCTTGCTAGAAGTAGATCTTACTTTTTTCTTAGCAGTTTTAGTAGTTTTACTTACCTTCTTCTTTGTTGCTGTTTTTACTGCTTTTTTAGTGGGAGTTTTTACTGATGCAGCCTTCTTCTTTACAGCAGTTGCAGTTGCAGGATTCTGACCCGCTATTGGATAACATGATACCAGACCGCCTAGGCAACCGATTGTGAGGATAGTGTTTAAGATTTTCATAGTGTAAGTTTAAAATTGGGGATTGTTAGTTTCTGATATTTCATTAGTAATTAATTACTAAAATTTTCAGAATGGCAGTAGCCTCTATAGAATACGTATATTGTCAAGGAAGTCTATCGATATGAAACTGTAATCTAGTTATTAAGAAAAAAGGTGGAGTCGAGCTACTCAACTCCACCTTAAAAGTGAACCTTATTCTAACGTAGAATTATCCACGCTTATCTAACCAACGCTGAACGAAAGTCTGAGCACCAAGACCAATAGCGATAGCGCCACCGATTCCAAATGCAACTCCTGCTGCGTAGATAGCTACAGTATAAGGAAGACCTGTAAGCTCAGGAGCAAGTCCTGTGCGATTTAGAGCTACTACTGAAGTAAGGATGATGATAGCGTATTTCGCTATTTTAGCGAGTCCAGCATTTCCTTCTACGAGGTTATCGTAAGCGAAGCGTGATGCGATAACACCCACTACTAGGATAAGAAGAGCTAGCAGGATATTAAAGTATCCTTGGTATAGTCCTTCTGACGCTCTAGATAGAATGTCGATGTTAAGCTTATCAATAGCCGCTGTGAATGTAAGAATGATCACAGAGATCATTACGATAGTTCCAGCGATAGATGAGATCGAACGTGAACCTGATGTTGGCACTGAAAGACCTAGCTTAGCTGGAAATTCATCTACGTTTGTCGCTTGAAGAAGATTTGTAACAAGACGCTTAGCGATATCACCAATCAAACAACCAATAGCGATGAGAACACCAGCAATGAGGATATTTGGAACAGCACCAGTGATTTGGTTAACAATTCCTTGTATAGGCTTAGATACCGCATCGATTCCTAGTATGTTCAACACTGCTGGAGTGAAGAGAAGTAGGAAGAATGCCCAAGCAGCAGTAGCAAGTGCATTACTAATAGGTGCAGTTCCAGCTACAGATCCGAGACGTTCGTCTACCTTAGCAGCGCTGAGCACGTCACGAACAAGGTTCTTGATAAGACCTGCGATCATGACAACGATATATGCCATAACACCAGCTAGAAGTAGCTTAGGAATGAAATCAAAGATATCATTTAGGATGTTAGTGAGAGGCTCACTAACTGAATCTAGATTCGCTGTACCGAGTGCGAAAATCAAGATGAAGAGCATTAAGATAGCCTTTACGAACCCAACGATTCCTTTTGACACGTTTGTGTCATGACCAAATTTAGCTGCGATTTTATCATCGAGGCTAGTTTTGCTGAGAGACTTCTCTACAAGCTTACCAACTGCGTTGACGACGAATTTACCAATCCAGAGGATCAATAGCACTAAGAGGATATCTCCAAAAGTCCCTAGACTTGAGAAAATACCTTTCACTGCTGCTGTCGACTCGTTTACGGTGCGCATGAATGCGTTGCCGAGTATTATATTAATGTTTTGCATAGTATTTGTGTTTAGTTGTTTTATTAACAAGTTTTCGAACTCAATACTGTGGAAGCGCTATTGTTGTTGCTGTAGAAGCAATTGCTACTCCCGTCACGTTTGGGTTCACTGGTTTAGATAAGACTAAAGCTTTCATTTGTCACATCTAAATGTAAAATAATTCACAATAATTCACTATAAACTATGTCATCACTCTTGAATCAACTCCTCACAATGATTTCGTGTCCAGGCTCTACCTTTAATGAGTCTGATTTTTTACGTTTATTTATACACCAAACCGAAAAAAATACCGCCTATTCGACCTACGTAGATAACTGTATAGAAAATTTAAATGATATAGCAGATTGGAAAGATATACCCGCAATACCGACAGATGCATTCAAGTCTTCCACAAATCCGACTTCATTTGACCTCACTGATAACAATGTAACTACTTTTCTCACCTCTGGCACAACTACAGAAAAACGAGGATCGCACTATTTTCGTAGCACAAAACTCTATGAGGAATCCGTCATAGCAGGCTGGAGATCACTCTATATTCCAGAGCTACATCCTGACACATTATTTTTGACCTCCAGTGCTGATGAAGCTCCTAATTCATCACTTTCTCATATGATGGAAACTTTAAAATCTAGATCATGCCCCACTGCTCGCTTTATACTCTCAGAAGGTAAGATTAGTATGGATCTTTTCACGAAAGCTGCGGATTCCCAGCGACCTATTTCCCTTATTGGCACCGCCCTCGCATTTCTTCAGTTATTTGAAAATCTTGCCGAGAGCAACGAGACATTCTCTCTTCCCGATGGCAGCTGGGCAATGGAAACGGGTGGATATAAAGGGACAGATAAATCATTTACTAAAGAAGAACTTTACCGTCTATTTACTCAGTACCTTGGACTAAATGAAAATGATACCTGGAATGAATACTCCATGACAGAACTCTCAAGCCAATTCTATACCAGGGGCATAGGAGCTCCACACAAAGGACCCGCATGGACACTGGTCAAAGTAATCGACCCAGAGACACTACAGCCAGTCGAGCCTGGCGAGATGGGATATCTAGTTATTTACGATTTAGCAAATTACGACTCATGCCTAGCAATCATGACTCAAGATCTGGCTATCTACCATGATGAGAGATCATTTACACTCATAGGTAGAGACCCATCGGCACTGCCTAGGGGCTGCTCTCGCTCTCTGTAGAATTCCTAGCTCCCAAGCCATTATTTGAGCAGCCTAATAATAAGGCTCTAACATGAAGTAGCAGACTGGTCCAGTGATGGCTACATAGAGCCAGATTGGAAATACCCATCTAGCTAGTTTGCGATGCTTTTGGAATTGATTAGTAGCCCCGAACATCCATGTGTAGAGAATGAAAGGTAGACTTATTCCTGCTAGAACAATGTGGGTAATGAGGACAAAGAAATAGAGCCCGCGTAGAGGTTCGCCCTTGGGATACGTAGTCTCTGGAGTAGTAAAATGATACGATACGTATCCCAGCAAGAAGAGAACTGAACATAGCATAGCAAAACTGATCCAGCGTTTGTGTGCGGTGACGTTCTTTTTCTTAATCATCCATACAGCCATGATTAGACTGACAGCTACTAGCGTATTTAGAAGAGCATGGATAGGCGGGAGGAAGGTCATATCGACTCCGATATCAAACTTCACACGTCGCATCAGCCCGACTGTTATTAATACTACCGCAGTAAGAATCCAGATGACTTTCTTGAGCGAGCCAGCTAGCTTTGCGTTTACCGGACGTTTGAGATATTCGTTAAATTCGGACATAATAAAATCTTAGCTTTTGATTTGATCGAGCGCCCACTTGATGGTGAGATCTATTTTCTTTCTGGCATTCTCAGTGCGGAGAGTATCGCCATCTTTCATAGGTGCTGCGATGTCTACTACAGCCCATTGTCCCATTTCCGCTCCGAATACTGCGATCCTCATGTCGTGAAGAATCTCTAGCGCAGTGCTATCATTTCCTTCGATTACTTTTCCAAAGTCCTTATTCTTTTTAAATGCCATGTAGCCCATGTGCTCTTGGCAAAATTGATTTACTTCTTGAGCATCGGCACTAATGAACCACCAGTTTTTGGAGTCAGGTGCGTAGTGATCTGCCAGCCCTTTCATCAGCTTAACCGCATCCTTCTCAGGCTTTACACTGATGGTCACAATTTGAAAATCTGGATTGTCTTTATACTTTTCGAATAGCTCTTTGAGCACTGCTAAGTTCGTACTGTTACACTCAGGGCAACTTCCGTAAAACTGAGCGAAGACCCAGACTTTTCCCTTCAGACTCTGAAAAGTAACTTCTTCGCCGAATTGATTCACTGCTGTGAAATCCCCTGTTAATTCCAGAGCTTTATTCTTCCCTATTCCGTCTTCGATCAACTGTATCTGAACATTTTTCACTATCCCTTGGCGCTTAGCTTCTCCCTTATCAGCCTTCAATGTGCGGAGTTCGCCCAATAGAATAAACCCAGTGATTAGTAACACTGCGAAGACACCTATACCTACATAAAATAATACTATCTTTTTCTTATCAGTCATGTTCTTAAATTTAACTTCTGCTCTTCTTAAGACGATACCCCATAAACACAATAAACAAAATAAATCCTCCGAAAACAATCAACGGAATATTATAGCGATTACTGTTGTTCTTCTTAGAGAAATTTTCATCCTGATCTTCGTTTTCCACGATGTAGTTAATGTATTTATACATCTTATCTCGATTATATTGCACAGCATTCTGGTGGCGCTTGAGCACTTTTTGCACTCCTTCTTTCTCTAGTAGGCTAGGATCTTCTGCTATCTCTTGCTTGGTGCGCTGCTCGATCTCATGATAATAATTAAACTTAAATTGATCGATCTCACCACGCAGATTCGTGCTAGGGTCTACGATTCTCAACAGGTCAGGAAGCTCTCGCTCTTTAGTTTCTTTATTCGTTTTAGAAATCATCCCGAGCTTCAATATATCCTTAATAAAGCCACCGAAGCTCTCCTCATTAGCTGTAAGCACATGCCAGTTTTTGTCGTTTTCTGGGATACCTACTTTCTTAGCGAGTTCTTTCAACTGAGCTACTGAAACTTTAGACTCTAAATCAGATGAAATACACACTAGTTGCAACTCCTCCTGACCTGCGAAATGCTTAGCCGCTAACTTCATTTCATCTATGATAATCTGCGACTGTTCAGGGAGGTTTACTGAGATCACAGCCATGAGAGTGACTCTTTTTTCTAGAATATTAAAGGTATAGATTTCTCCATCGAGCCCCTTAGTCTGGAAGTTTTTTCTAACATTTCCTAATGACATAGCAGACCTGCCCTTGAGCACTTCTTCATAGTCATCTACCATCTTTTCCTTGTATTTATATACGATAAGGAAACCTCCCACTAGCATGATCGCCACTAGCATCATGACAGTAGTGCGGATCGCCTTAGGGTCTCTGACTGGCGGTTCGTATTCGGGATTATCTAGTGCTCTTTTCATAAGATTTAGCACCCTATAAACCTACAACCAGCTAAAGGCAAGCAATCCGAGTGCGAATGGCAAATATAATAGTGTGAACAAAAAGAGTCCACGCGAACTCTCACGAGTTCCTTGTTTACCAAATTTCACACTTAACCAGCACATGTAGACACCAGCTAGGAAACCACCGGCTCCCCAGACCCAATTAGCATAGCCAACTACATCCAAGCTCGCTATAGGAGCCAGGACTGCTAAACAAGCACTGAAGCCGAACGCTAGGCGAGCGGTCTTCTTACCGCTCACATCGCCATTACTCCACATCACATAGCCTGCGTCCTCATATTCTTGACGGCAGAGCCAGTTGATCGCCACGAAGTGCGGGAGCTGCCAGAGGAAAAGTAGCGCAAACAAATACCACGCTTCACCATCATTCCAGCCACCACCTGCTGCCACCCACCCGATCACTGGAGGTATAGCTCCCGGTATCGCTCCCACGAGTGTGTTGCTAGTAGACTTCCGCTTCATCGGTGTGTAAACAAAAACATAGATAGCTATCGTCAGCGCAGCCAGATAAGCACTCCAAGGACCAACTTTAGCACTGAGGTGAATGACTCCAAATGCACTGAGCGCCCAGCCGATCATAAAGGCGGTAATCACATTCATCCGCTTGGATGGCAGTGGACGATTCGCAGTTCTACGCATTTGCAGATCCTGCTCTATCTCCATGAGCTGATTAAATGCTGCACTTCCGAAAGCGGCGGCCCCCGTGCCTAAAACAGTGTGGAATAACATCCAAAAATGATCCCCAGTCCAGCTAGTCCCTACAGACATAGTAGCTAGAATAAACCCGAAAAACGTAGTGATCAGAACGAAGGTATTCAGGCGAATCTTCGTAAGCACCATAAAGTCCTCCCTAAAAGTAACAACTTGAGGAATTGATTCGGCTTCTTTAACTTTCTCTGAATCACTATCTGACATTTATCCGCGCACTATGCACCTAAAAGATCATTTGCCAAGTACCAACATTTTTCAAATTCCGCTAAATTCTTCCCATTTCATAGCTCAATCACCTGAGAAATCTAAAATTTCCACAAAAGAATGGTACGCCCTGCTTAAATATGTTCACAACTACCTTATTCACAATATTTTTTATATTTACCTATAAGAATTCCTCAGCGTATTGTCCGCTAACTTTCACCGAATCACCGAATCACTCAAACAATTAACTAATCACCATGCGTTGTATCCAATGCGGCTCCATAGATGACAAGGTCATCGACTCCAGAATGTCTAAAGACGGCACATCCACGCGCCGCAGAAGGCAATGCCTACAATGCTCCTACCGCTACACCACCTACGAACAAATAGAACGAACCGAACTCCGAGTCGTGAAACGTGACAAATCAAGACAGACCCTAAATCGTGAAAAACTTCTTCGCGGTTTAGTCAAAGCCTGTGAAAAACGTCCAGTCTCCATGGACAGACTTGACCGAGCAGTCGAAGAAATCCTCTCCGAGCTTCACAAAGATCATCTCAGCGAAGTACCTACCAATATCATCGGAGCTAAGGTGATGGATAAACTCCACGAAATCGATCCAGTAGCCTACGTCCGCTATGTATCTGTCTACAGGCAGTTTGAAAACGTAGGTGAGTTCATCAAAGAAATACAGAAGCTTGAATACCGAGGCAGAAAAGACCCGCTCCAGCCGCCTCTATTTAACGAATAATTAAAAATCCCCTTCCAACCTAACAAATTAAAATGATCTGCATCGCAGGAAATATGCCAGTAATACAAGTTGGTGACTACCAAGTCACCAACTATGACACTTTTTGGATTCGAAGAGCAATACAAGGTGCTGCTGATCGCACCCAACACTCTGAGTTCGCCTTCGTAGATGACGTCTATGAGGGAGTCGTCTACTATCTTGAAAATCAATGTTCCCTGAGACTTCTAAAACTTGAAGCTCTGTATGATCGCATCCGTCATATGTTAAAGCGGATCGGCTGTGAAGGGATCGCGAATGCCCTTCAAATAGAAGCTCCACCCGTCACTATTTCTCTAGAAAGAGCAGCAGTAGAGGCTGGGAATGGATTCGAACTAGCATTCTACCAAATTCTCCAGAAGGAAATGCGTGGACTCAAGAAAATGGGCGCCAAAGAGGTATTCTTTGGGCAGGTCCGAGAATCCATCATGGTATTAAAGCAGAGCCAAGACTGGTCAGAAGGCTGTGAGCAGCTAGAGAGAGACATCATGCTCTGGCTCAAAAAAGAAGGCACTAAACCACAACGCCTTGGATACCGTATTCGCTGTGAGCTGGCGAAGATTAAAGTATAGAATTCCACACCTTAGAGTCACTTACTACTCTTGATTATAAAAAACAATCGCCTATAATCTTAGCATGACTCACTTCAATTATCTACTTTCTACCATCCTCACCCTCTGTATTTTCAGCAGCTCGTGTGAGTATAAAGAGTATGAGAGCATTGCGGATAGAAAAGCTAAAAGAGAGGCTAAAAGAGATTTAGAAATACTACAGGAAAGCCTGAGCGAGCTAAAACAAGAGCGTGAAAAAATCCTTGAGCTAAATAAGCAATCTCTCATAGAAATCGAAACTTATGAGGAAAAAAGAATAGCTGCTGAGCGCGCTGAGCAGATCCGTATCGAAGCAGACGCGATAGAACTAAAAGCTATCTACAATGACAGACTGAAGAAAATCCAGCAGCAGCAGCGCTTTGTCTGGGACGGTTATATTGGAAGGAAATACGATACCCTGACTACCTCTGATGGTAAGAACTACACTAACTGTAAAGTAACGTCAGTCGATGCTACCGGCATGTCACTACAGCACCAAAATGGCGTAAGTCGTATTGCTTTTAATTTATTTGGAGCAGAAATTTTGAAGAGTAGTATCACTGACTTTGAGAAACAAATAAAGGATCTTAAATCTTGGTTAACTATAGAGACGAATGATCGACAGTTTATCAGAGATAAAGCTAAGCAAGATGCTGAGCAAAAATTTAAATAAAAATACTGTAGATCTAATGACCTACAGCATTGAAATTTATCTGGTGAAACTACTATCTGATCAGATAGTGCACTCACCTGCATGATCACTAGAGCAACTTTCACTGTGCTCAGCAGACTGAGTCTTAGATCTGAATTTCTCTGCCGCTGACTTAGCCGCTGATGATCCAGCTGAATTACCCTCTTTAAGTCCATCTTTTATCACATCTGGCATAAATTCTGCAGCTAGAGCACCCACGAATGAGGCTCCATAAGAAGCACCATAAGCTACGTCGTGAACGGCATTACCGATCGCTTCTTTAATCTTAGGTGCCGCTTGCTCTGCCTTAGACTTAGCATCTTCAGCCGCTCTTTTGAATGTATCCTTGAGTGAACTCATAGTGTCGTCGTGATTTGATTTATCTTCTGTATAGTTTTTTTCGTTCATAGTTGTATAATTTATTTTTACATTACCAATTAACCATAGATCTTCAGGATTGCACATTATAATGCGTGGGCATTTTTGTAACGCCATAAGCTTTAGCGCTACTACCAAGAAAGCACCCTTTTAAATTTAAGTCTTATTACTTATTACACAGTAGTCTGCGAATAGTATTCAATTCATTATTAGGGCTTGCACAGAGGCTCTTAAAATCTTTATAATACAACACTATGAAGAAAACAATATTTCTTGGAATCGTGGGTGTGCTCATCACTTATATGCTCATCACCGTTTATAGTGGACCTGAAACGAACACATCTATCATGATACGCTTCGGAGCTACTGTCCTCGCTGGTGTCTATGTTGGATTCCTCGCAGTAGCCTACATACTGCCTATCTTCACAGACAAAGTCTCCGACATGGTCTTCAGTGACAACACTAGAACAGCGGAACCTGATAGTCTGAGCTCTGCTAGAGGGCTAGTGGCTCAGGGTGAATATGAAGCTGCTATCATTGAGTATAATAAGTCGATTGAAAAAGAGCCAGATAACCGTCTAGCATGGACTGATGTAGCAAAAATTTACGCCGATAAACTAGATCAACCTCAACAAGCCGTAGCCACCTATCGCAATGCATATGATAATTACGAATGGTCAGATGAAGATGCAGCATTTTTCCTATTCCGCATCTCAGAATGGCAACTAGATGAGTTAAGTGACCGTGATGCAGGCATCGCTTCACTAGAAGAAGTCAGAGCTGCATTTCCAGAAACTAGACACAGCGCTAATGCTACGAATCAACTTCGACAACTAGGAGTTGAGCCTACCGTACAAGCTCCACACATCCCAGATATAAATTAACATCACTCTTTATCCTCCCAACATAATCAGCTATTCAAATGATTCGATTCTTGAATAGCCAGCCACTACTGCTACCTGCATTTGCACTAGCATTAAGCATACTTTTCGTAGACCTAGCTGACTATACTAGCTGGTTCCTCGCTTTCTTCGTCATCCTTTTTATAGTTTTAGCTAGAGTAGTCTCTTCTCTATCATTCTGGTTAACTATTCTAGCTACTCTTTCTGGTCTATTACTGCACTTTCATGAGCTGTATAAAATGAATAGACTATCTTTATCTGCAGATAGAGAAGTCGCTGTTCTAGCTATCATTGAGCATGAACCTCGTGACGCTAGATACTTCAGAAAGGAAGTAATAGTAAAAGTCTGCCAGACTACGAATGAAAGTTTAACAGGCGCTAGATTACTAGCTAGTATTGCTAGGGACACACCGCTAAAAGTAGGCGGCAAAATATGGCTGAGAGGACAACTACATCTGCCCAAAAAGCCAATGAATATCGATGTACTGGATAAGGCTAAACTCCTCCACCGCAAAGGCATTACTCTAGAGCTTTTAGTGTATCAAGATCAGCCAATACACAAAACAGCAAACTCGCACCTCATCCAAGCCTGGGCGCAAAGCAGTCGTCAATGGATCCGTCAACAACTCACCAAAGGTATCAATGATGAAGATGCCTCGAAGATAATCCTAGCAATGTTCCTAGGTGAGAAACCACGCAATGGAAGTAAGATTATGAACGACTTTAAGTTCAGTGGAACCATTCACGTTTTCGCAGTCAGTGGACTTCATGTCATGATGGTTGGACTACTATTCACCTTATTTTTCAGGATTATAGGAATACCGTTAAAAATCTGGATACTCCTCGTCATTACTATCATGTTTTTCTATGCCATCATTACAGGTATGAATCCACCTGCTATGCGAGCTGCTATTATGGGTTCTGCTGTATTGTGTGCACTTTTACTAGGGCGTAAACCATCGTTACCAAATAGCCTTTGGCTGAGTGCTATAATTGCTATGACATGGTCCACACACTGCATATTCCTGCCAGGGTTTCAGCTATCTTATGCTGTTCTCATATCCATCTGTCTCACTGGTAACTGGTGGGCAAATCGCTGGAAATGGCTCACTCACCTTGATCCTTTTTTCCCAAGGTCACTACTGAGTAAAAAACAAAAAGCTATCTATCAGATTCGCCATAAATCCGCCGCCACTCTCTCCGTGTCCTCAAGTGCTTGGGTAGGATCATCATTACTGATCTGGCTTTATTTCGGACTTATCACCCCGATTGCGATCATCGCTAGCCTGCCAATAATGCTCTTAGTTTTCGGATTACTATCAGTATGTTGCCTTTCTCTGACGATAGGAAATCTCTCAGACAATATTGCCGAGCCGCTCAATAAGGTGAACGGGTTCATTGCTAACTCAACACATGCCATTACACGATTCTTCGCATCCGCTGATACTCTCCGCTATCATTACAAGCCATGGTCACATGGAGAGCGAGTAATCATCTACTCTCTGCCTGATGGAGGTGCCGCTCACTATATTGGTATCGGCGGCGGGGTATTGTTAGACGCAGGGAGTGCGAATCATTTTTACACCGATATCTGGCCCAGCCTAGATAGAAAGGGAGCCCGTATAGACTCAATCATTGCTTCTCACTCAGATGTCTACCACATCCAAGGTATCGGAGAAGTGATGAAAAAAATTCCCATTAAGCAACTAGTAATAGCCAAATCTAACAACCGTAGCACAACCCATCGTAGCCTAATTAATCAAGCTAATGAACTAAATGTAAATATAGTTAGTCCCACCAGAACATCACATATTCTAACGAATAATTCCTTCATAGAGATCTTAGACACTGGAACTCCTAGCTACCCATTAGCTGATGACCGATGCTGTGTATTTCTACTTCACTGGAAAGATCAAAAAATCCTCTTTTTCAATGACGCAGGAGGTAAAAGTGAGCGCAGGCTAAGAAACCATTATCCTGAACTCTCAGTAGACATCATCGTCATTGGTAAACACAGCAATGATCATTCACTCAGCGTGGATACAATCAGAGCATTCGGTGCTAAAGAAATCATCGCGACCCAAGCTTACTACCCAACAGGAGAGACGCGTTCTGAATCGTGGAAAGCCCAACTTCACTCCTCAGGGATAAAACTATACCTCTTAGATCAGACAGGAGGCATCAAACTCACACAAGAAAATGGAGAACTAGACAAAGAAATAATACTCCACTACCCTCTGAAATAATCATTATAATCAGATGTGTTTCTTAACTGATTCTGACAACGGTATATCGTAATATCACCAGAACTCTGATCGTCACATACTATGGTGCTTCTGGTGAAGTTCTTGAGAATACCATTTCGGCTTTTAACTTAGCTTGAAAGCTGGGTGCTGAGTTTATTTACTATTTAAATCCTGAAGACTTCCTGCATAGTTTACGGACTGTTGACAATGCTGAACATGCCTAGCACCTAGCACCAGGCGCTCTGTGGGGCACCATCCATCACAACTAATTACCACCAAAAATTCGCAGCACAATGACTCCAATCAAGAAGCCATCTCTTCAACATCGATAGCGATTAGTCATTCGATTTCAAATAATTTGAATCCTACGAAATCACCTGAATCTGTTAGATTAATTTCTAGTAATCTTCTCTTATTAAACCCTGGCTTATTCTGTGGTGCAAATACGAGATTCCCCATTGAGTAGACTATAAATCTCCCTTTATAGAACTCGCTGTGCTGAAGCCTATGTGGGTGTGATCCCACTATGACATCGACTCCATTTCTAATAAGCCATTTTGCGCACTCCCTCTGCTCATCATTCACCTTGATAGTGTATTCGTCTCCCCAATGAGGCAAGGCTATGATGCATCGCACACCCAACTCACGAGCCTCTTGAATACTTTTCTGAATGGCTAATTTATGTTTTGGGTAGGTCGCTACTCCGATTGATTTATCTGTAGCTGGAAGCCCATCTTTCTCGATTAAATTGAGTGCTAAAATACCGATTTTTTGCCCGTCAATATTTATGGTTTTTATTCTCGTAGCCTCAGCTACATTCCCAGCACCTAAATGTTTGATTCCCTTTTTTTCAAGATAATTCATCGTGTCCCTCAGTCCATTTACACCTCCGTCGCCAGCATGGTTATTTGCTAGCGAAAGGATCGAATACTGTTTTAAGTGGCCCGCTTTTTCTTGAGGCACTATATACTGAAAGTGCTTATTTATCGATGGCTCGGCATCATCTGAGATAACACATTCTAAGTTTGCTATCATCGGTGAGATTGGAGTCGGAACTACCTTCCCATGAAGGCATACGTCACCCCCTATTGTTAAGTGTGTGGTTACTTTCTTATTCTTTAATCTCATCACAATACAAGGCTTACCTTTCGCTAACTTTTTTAGAGATATCAGCTCAGGAAAACCCGATAAATGATGCACCAAAATATCCTCTGCATCGAGCGTTCCCAGCTCATTATTATCCTCATAGAGGACTGCAACGTGACTACCAAGGTGAACTATATCACCTACTTTCACATCACTCTCTACAGGTTCGAGAAACTGTTTTATCTGAGCTGGATTACACCACGGTAGTTGCTGACCTATTTTATGGAATGCGTAGATGAGAAAGTTGGCGCAGTCGTTGCCTAACAGAGTCTCAGGACCGGACTCCCCAGCTTGTTTAAATTTTCCTATCCCGAATACGTAAGGTGACCCAAACTGCTCTTCTAATGCTCCTATAAACCCCTCTTGCCTTCGAACACGAATCTCTATGGTATCGGTAAACACTGAGCCATCTGTCATTACCAATTCTGCCTGGATTTTGACAATACCTATTTCTAGTTCTGTGTGGAGAAATTTGCGCCATTTTCTACTCGCTAACGCTTGATCTTGAGTTTCTGCAATGAGTTTTCTACTAGATACTACATAAGCTGGCGCGTTCTCTGCGAAGCCTTTACCTAGTCCACTATGAGGAATAATATTATAGCTCTTATGCGTCGGTCGGTGTAGCCACCAGCGCACTTTTTCTACCTTTAGAACTTGAGATTTCAGCCAGATATCATCTAACTTATCGTGACTTAAACGCCAGACTTGGTCTATCGATTTTTGGGCTGTACGGATCTCCAGTTCGTGCCTAGTTGTTTCATCACCCCAGCTCCTTAACTGAGCCTCCCAGGCTAGTGGATTATGACTGACATTCACCCTTAGTCGTTTCCTAACCAATAGATCTTTAGGCTTTTGCGTAGCTTCTCTTAATCGATATTGTGGCGGTTTAATACCTTTCTTATAATAAGATTTAGCCATTACTGATCGGTCATTTAAGTCTGTGAGATAGGGCTCGAATTGAATAACACTAGCTTCTACAGAGAGTGCATTTTCAAAGGCTGCATAGAGTAGCGCATCTGCTTTTTTTTTCTCTTTCTGCCAAGGCATCGAGAGCGCAAAGTTCACCGCCTCTAGCTCTTCCATTTCTATAAGTATGTTCCATTTCTGTTTGAGATTTACAGTAGGGTTTGGGATGTTTACGAAGTAATCAAGATCAATACTCACTACAATATCCCCTAATTCATCTAACTCTCTAAATCGTTTCCAATCTGTGACTACATAGCGTTCAGCAAAAAAACCACCATTCCGTTTTTCCGCCTGCGTATGCCAGTCTAGGTGAATTCTAGCTTCCTTTTGCTTCGCTTCTATTTGTGCATCTGTTAGTGAATCGCCGGCTATCCAAATCACTTTGGTTATCGGTCTAGGCATCAATGGTTCTATCCAGTTGAACGGCTGAATAGTGCCATCATTACGCAGCTTATCTATACGCTCATTTCTCTGCTGAGTACTCGCCACCCTCCTGATCGCATAACGAACACGATCACTCCCTAGCACTCCAGAGGCATCTGAGTGCTCATCTATAAGGATGAGTGTGTAGGACTTCTCTAAGTCTAGAATCTCTGCAAAGAAACCAAAGCTTCCCGCATGGCTGTCTTCAATATAGATCGGTAATTGCCTAGCTTGGCACACAACAATTCCTGCCAACGACAATATCACTCGAATAATATTCCCTAACATTAGCGAGCTCCATAGTTTTTAGGCTCTTTATACAATCTCTCGATAAGGCTGAATGAGCTAATACATGTGTCATCATACTTCGATCCTTTATAGACTGCTTTAATAGTGAGTTTAATTGAGCTGATCGGCTTCTTATACTCTAACAGATAGCGTTTTTCAGTTGGCATATCAGCAAGATTAATGAGTCGCTTATCTTTGCCATTTATAAGTAGTTCCATCTGCTTCACTCGATTATTTTTCGTATATAGTTGATCACTTTTATGGTGCCCATTTTTAATGCTAATTGCGGTTAGCTTAGTCGGTTTAATGAGCTTAAAGACGATTGACTCACCTATACCACTACCTTTCACCCCTTCGCTCCAAACATCATTCCAGTGGTTCTTTAAATTCTCTGCTTTATAGGTTATGTCTTTTTCATCCGCAAGAGAGCTAGTGGCGGAGACAGTGTATTTCACTTGTTTCAGAAACCATTTTCCATCCAGCTTTAAGTAGCATTGATTTCCTGACTTACCTTTTCCAGTTTCACTGTAAATACTGTATTCGCTCTCTCCTGCAATCGCCTGCACTGCGATATCATCTGCAAGTGTCGGCTCTAAATTTTCAAATTCCCAGACAAGCTGATTGGCTACTTTCTTAAATCGATTCACAGGTTTATCTACTCTAATTTCTTCAGGTAGCAGCTGATTCGTATAGCTTATAGTTACTTTACCTTTTAGGATAGGTCCGTGCCAAATTCCCCCTGTAGATAGTCTATATCTAAAGAGCCATGGTCCACTAGAAGAATCATCACAAATACTAAAGCTTTCCTCATCATATTGTGAGTCATAGATGATCTGGAGAGTGACTATTTCACCTGGCTTTAGTTTCATCTCAGACACTTGCCAACCTTTGATTCCTGTAAGAATTTCACTTTCGCTTTTTTGTCAGTGATATTCTTCATTTTATACAGAACAGAGACTTTCGCTGACTTACCACCGAGCACGATATCAAGCTTTTCATCGATAATCTGTACATTCTCTGTACCCTCTGCCGTGAAAGGCGAGACAGTTCCAGTGAATTTCACTCCATAATGGTAGCCCCCCCATTTCCATGGACAAAGTTACTAAGTGATAGGAGGAATAGGAGTGAAGTATACAAATTAATTTTTATGCTAGAAATTTAGCAATTAGATAGATTGTGTCAACTCGATATTGATTTTCTGTTTACACTCTTAAGTTAGATTGTGTAGTGTAGGGAGTAACGATTATGTTAGAAAAAATTGAGAGAGTTTGTAGTGCGGCAGTGAAACACGAGGCAGAGGATGTTTTCCTACAAGTGGGCAATTCCCCGAGTATTCGTGTACATGGGAAAGTGCTAGAGCTAGATGTAGACCCTACCACGCAAGAAGAAATGATCTCATTCGCTGAGGACTGTGGATATATTCTTGATAGCGGAGATACGGATCTCAGCTGGGAGAGCAAGCAGGGCATGCGCTATAGAGTAAATTTTTACAGTAGCATGAGTAGGAACTGTGCAGTACTCAGACTTCTAAAAGAGGTAACTCAGAGCATTAGCGAGCTAGGGCTCCCTAAAGATAGAATGCAGAACTGGCTGAGTAGACAAAGCGGCCTGGTATTAGTCACAGGTGCTACAGGGTCTGGGAAATCTACCAGTCTAGCTAGCTGCTTAAACTGGATTATTAAAAATCATAATAAGCATGTGATCACAGTCGAAGATCCTGTGGAATATATTTTAAATACGGGAAAAAGCGTGATTTCTCAGCGCGAAGTAGGTGCAGATACTGACTCCTTCAGTAAGGGTCTTAGGTCAGCTCTACGCCAGAGTCCTGATGTGATTTTAGTAGGTGAAATTCGTGATTACGAGACAGCCAAGGTTGCTCTCCATGCCTGTGAAACTGGACATCTAGTTTTATCTACTATCCACTCTAGTGATGTTGCCGAGACATTTGATCGCCTGTTACTACTTTTCCCAAAGGGAGATCGAGAGGCAGCCAGGCACGTACTGAGTAAGCAATTAATTGGGGTGATCTGTCAGAAATTAGTCGCTACGGCAGACGATAACTTTTACTTGCTTCTAGAGCATCTAGAGAATTCTGGCGTAATCCGCAAATGGATACGTGAAGGTGATATACATAGTATTACCGACTATATAAAGGAATCTGAGACTGGAGGTAATAAGAGCTTTATCAGCTCCATCATCGTTGCATATAAAGCCAAGCTTATCTCTGAGGATGTTGCCCGAGCAGCCTGTGCTGATCCGAATGAATTTAATCGTATGAAGCTAGGGGTAAGTCACGGCTCTAGATAAATGAAATGAACCAAATCATGGACAGAACAATAGTAGACTTCTTGCATGCAACGAAACGAGCCAAAGGCTCGGATCTTCACCTCAGTGTGGGCTTGCCTCCATCTGTAAGAGTAGATGGAGTTATTAAACGAATGGAATTTAACGCTCTTACTGAAGACGATGTGGCAGACCTAGTCACTTCTGTTCTAAACGATGGTCAACGTGCCAAGCTCCAAGAAAATTTGGAATTAGATTTTGCTCTAAATATCGATACAGTGGGCAGGTTTCGCGGAAATATTCATTTTAACCGAGGTGCCATGGAAGCGGTATTTCGCCTCATTGAACAAGATATTCCTGAACTTAGCACCCTTGGTCACAAACGTAGTGTGGAACAGCTATGCTCTCTCAAGGAAGGACTCGTCTTAATCACAGGTACGGCAGGGTCTGGAAAATCATCCACACTTGCTTCTATGATGCAGCGCATTTCTGAGACGCGTCATGGAGTGCTTATCACTGTAGAGGACCCTATTGAGTTTTTGCTAGATCACGGTAAATGTGTAGTTAAGCAGCGAGAGGTAGGGCTAGACACACATAGCTTTGCTAAAGCTCTCAAGTATGCTCTGCGTCAAGATCCAGATGTAATCATGATATCCGAACTCCGTGATATAGAGACAATTCAAGCTGCAGTGACCGCTGCTGAGACTGGTCACCTAGTCTTAGCTACTCTACACACTATAGATGCTCCGAGATCACTAGGTCGCCTCATCGATGCTTTCCCTGCTATCCAGCAATCCCAAATAGTAGCCCAGCTAGCGAACTCCCTAAAAGCAGTAGTTTCTCAAAAACTAGTAACACCTAAGAGAGGTGAAGGTAGAATTCTAGTAGAAGAACTCATGCTCATGAATCAGTCGATCAGGACGTGTTTACGAGATAGAAAACTTGAGCAGATTCAAGGGTTAATGGAGATCGCTCAAGGTGAAGGAATGTTCACTATAGATCACCATTTAGTAGAGCTGCTCAAAAAGGATAAAATCACTCTTGATGTCGCCTATGAAGTCTGCCGAGATGAAACACTAATAGATGATTACATAGAGAAAAAAAATCGGGCGAAAAGACTAGCCCAAGAAGCAGCCGAAAGAAAAAATTAAGCCGCTTATATCTACAGCACTAGTTAGACTACTTCTGAGAAAAGTCTCATAGACCATGGAAAATACTTTTTTTGCCCAACAATTTCTAAATTTACAGCCTATCTGTACTGGTAAATTACACTACTTCCATCATATAGGCAGCACCAGTGACTACGCGAAAAAACTCGTGTTAGCAGGTGCCGAGTCTGGCACTCTAGTCATAGCAGAACATCAAACTGACGGCAGAGGACGAGGCGGTAATGTCTGGCTCAGCCCTGTTGGGGAAAGTCTACTTTTCACATTAGTGATCGACCCAGATGTAGACCGCATATTATGGAATCGCTTCTCACTGATCGCTGGAGTAGCCATGGCACGAGCTATACAGAGTTTCTGCGACCATACACTGCCCATCAGCCTTAAATGGCCAAACGATGTCTATCTCAACGGCAAGAAGTGTGCCGGTATACTCACTGAGATAGTCGATGATAAATTACTAATCGGCATTGGCATCAATGTTTCGCTAAAAGACCTCCCTTCTGAAATAGCTAGTAAAGCAACTTCACTATTACTTGAAAAAGTAGAAGTGGAGAGAGAACCATTACTAGCCGCTATCATTACCCAAATTTTCAGAGCAGGCAGTCTCGCTGGAGATAACTTCGAGCACATTATTTCTACCTATAATAACTACTGCATGCTCACAGGGAGACGAATCTCATTCACCTCCGGAGCATATCGTCTCGAGGGGACAGTCTCTGGAATAGGAAAAGATGGCACCCTCATCATAGATCACGGAGAAGGAACGATTCAATACCGTGAGGCGAAGAATATCCTGCTCATAAAATAGCACCGAAAAGTCAGCAAAATGATTTTACAATCACACTAGAAACTGTGAACGTAGAGCCATGGCAGATACGTATGAGCAACTAAAAGCAACTTTGTTAGAAAAGTCCGTCCGCACGGGAGAATTCACCCTAGCATCAGGGAAGACTTCGGATTTATACATCGACTGCCGTGTGACGGCACTGGACCCTATTGGAGCGGGCCTCGTAGGTAAGCTCGGCTGGCAGACAGTACGTAAGAGAATCCAAGATGGAGGCCTTAAGATCGATGCGATCGGTGGTATGACCATGGGAGCAGATCCTATTTCACTTGCTGTAGGTATGACATCCGCGATGGAGAATCCAGACGAGATGATCCAGGTATTTAATATTCGCAAGGAGCCTAAAGGACATGGTCGAGGTAAGCAGATCGAAGGTAATTTCAAGAAAGGTGACCAAGTCGTCGTTGTCGATGACGTGATTACCACTGGAGGCTCTACGATTCAGGCTATTGAGGCTATCGAGCGCGCAGGAGGCATTGTCAAATTTGCACTTATTCTGGTAGACCGTGAAGAAGGTGGCAGGGCTGCTATCGAGGCAAGAGGGGTGCCGGTAGTTTCTCTCTATTCCAGAACCACTCTTCTCTAGCAAAATGGCTGACTCACAAGTAAACTTTAATACATTTGGCAATCCTAGTGATGTCCTTGAAGTCGGCGAACTACAGAAAGTGACAGCTCTTGCAAAAGGGCAGATCCGTGTGGGCGTAAAATATGCTCCTATCAATCCAGCCGACATTAACTACATCCAAGGAGTCTATGGCGTCAAGCCAGAGCTTCCTGCCGTGCCTGGTCTAGAAGCTTCAGGCGTAGTTTTAGAGAGTAACTCAGATCAAATCAGTGAGGGAGATGCAGTCATCTTTATTGAGCGAGTGGGCACTTGGAAAAATGAAGTTATTTGCGGTGCTGATTCAGTTTATGTTTTCCCTGAAGACCTAGATATTTGTCAACAACAGGCATCGATGCTGAAAGTTAATCCTCTCACTGCACTACGTCTCTTAAAAGACTTCGTAGTTCTAAAGCCAGGTGACTATGTGATCCAAAATGCGGCTAACTCTGGTGTCGGTCAATGCCTGATACAAATAGCAAAACAACTCGGCTTAAAGACTATTAATGTAGTCAGGCGAGTAGAAGTGATGGACGAACTAAAGGCTCTTGGGGCAGACCATGTTCTACTAGATAACGATGAAACTGTCGCTGAGGTGCGCGAGATATGTGGTGAACATTTACCGAAACTAGCCTGCAATGCAGTAGGTGGCGATAGCGCTCTAAGACTAATGGATGCAATCGCGCAAAAGGGTGCCCATGTAACTTACGGAGCGATGTCTTTACGCAGTCTAAAAGTGCCTAACAAGTTTCTCATTTTCAAACGTATCCACATCCAAGGCCTCTGGGTCACGGAGTGGATCAAGGACAGTAGCCAAGAAGAAATCAATGCCGCTTATACACAGCTGGCACAATGGATCAGCGCAGGAAAACTAAAGCAATCTATAGACACTGTTTATCCTATATCGGAAGTAAACAAAGCCGCTGATCATGCGATGCAAGGAATGCGTAATGGCAAAATCTTACTCCAACTTTAAATCATGATTTTAGCAATAAGTGGTATCGGTAAAATAGGTTAAGCTGTCACAGCAAATCACTTGATATAGTTGTAACCTGTTCCACATTCTCAACTAAACCCCTTAAAAACTCTTAAGAAATAATTCACACATTCAACAAAGACTACTAAAACTAACTATATAACTATGAAAATAAAACACCTATGGATGGTTCCTGCAGTATCACTCGCAGCTAGCACATCCGCATTTAGCCAAGAAGCAGCAGCCGAAGCAATCGCAGATATACCCGCTGCCGCTAAAGTGAACAAAGAAGCTGAAGACTTCGAAGCATCTAAAGCAGACGTCCTATTAAAAGAACTCTCTAACATGATGATAAAAACTGCCAAGAAGGAAGGTCATGATATCGATGCAGACGAGATTCTAAACATCCTAGGGCTAAAAGAAGTTGGCTCCTACGCTTACAGCTCTGACAAGCAAGGTGAAGAATACATCAATCTCCTTTACCTACATGACAATGGAGCTAACAAGGGGATTTTCAAGATATTGGGTGTTGAGTCAGCCAAATACACTGTCCCAACTATGTCACCTAAAGGCACTGATTTAGCGTTCCAGGTGAAGCTCAATCTAGGCGATGCAGAAGAGATGATCAAAGCCCTGATGAAAGCAGTTAACGCGCCAGACGAAGACATCGCAGAATTCGAAGCTGTGATGGAAGAAGATGTTCCTCAGATGAATATGAATACTTCAGCGATGCTCAAGAGAATCAACGTAAACGTCAACTTAGCGCTCGATATGGATCCTACTGAGAAGCTCAACACTCCTTTAGGGGCTTTTGATAAGCCTAGATTAGTAGCTCGCATAGATGAGATAAAGTGGGCATGGGGAGCGCTCGATAAATTACTCCAAGATCCGAACGCTGGACTCGTGCGCACGGAAAAAGATGGCGTCATCATATTTAAAGCTGCTGCTCAAATGCAGGCAATGATGATGGGGTATGCTCCACTCATCGTAATGGACACTAATAAAGATCAGCTCTGGTTTGCTACTTCACAAGAATTTCTAGGACGTTGCAAGAGCGGTGAAAACACACTAGCAGACGATGAGAATTATCAAGCTACGATCAAAGGTCTACCTAACAAAGGAAGCTCTTTGTTCTACATCTCTAAGGATCTTGCCAAGTTCATCACAGAGATTATCGATGAGCAGATCAAGCAAGGTAACATGGAAAAAAATGAAGACATACAAGAAATACTCAGACAACTCAGAGGAGTAAAAACTGGAGCTATCCAGACATACACCCGCGATGAGACAGGCGCTCACTTCAGTTCAAGATCTACTGAAAGCGTCAAAGATTCGCTCAATGAGATGAAAAAAGTCATCAACGAAGCGATGGAAGTACTAAAGTAATCTTCATTCTAATTTAAGAATATAACAAAGCCTCTTGTCATAAGATAAGAGGCTTTGTTCATTCCTGAGTGTCCCGGCTAAGTCAGAATCTAGTAAGCCTAGGGTCTAATTAAATAGATTTAGAAATAAACAAACTTGGTGATAGCACCATTAGCCTAGTGCTTATACTTCCATTTACCACGGCTAAGCACTTCCACCTTTACTTTAGTAATACCTCTACTGTAAAATCCTAGGCGCTTTGCACTACCGATAGTTACATCGATGATTCTTCCTTTCTTATAAGGACCACGGTCAGAGATCGTGAGGACTTCTGATTTACCATTAAAGAGGCAAGTGACGCGCACTTTGCTACCCATGGGAAGTTTCTTATGCGCTGCGGTGTAGGCGTGGTTGTAGAGCCGTCTTCCACTAGCTGTCTTGGTACCAAAGTTTGTTTTGATACTATACCATGATGAAATTCCATAGTAAGTAGCTAGCACTTTTGACTTCGCTTTCGCCTTTGACTTCGGTTTTAACTTAGACTTAGACTTAGGTTTTGACTCAGTTTTAACAGCAGGAGTTACTTTTACCACTGGCACTACATCTTTCGCGGAAGCTGATGGTGATGATGAGCAGGAACTAAAAAAAGAAGCCATAACTCCGGCAAATACAAGTGGTAGAAATTTCATATCGCCAAGTATGCCCATATTTACCCGTCCGTCGAGATAGATCTGCCCTGAGTCTAAATAAGCCGTGAATATCTCTCCATACGACTTAGGATGAATAAGTTGTAAGAACTCTCTTAATTAGAACAGTCCTGAAAATGATGAAGCAAGACAACTAAAGAGAAGCAATCCTTTCATCACAATAATACCCCGCATGAAGACATACTCATATATTGACTTGGCTTAGATATTACGACTCACCGTCAGTCAATTGATCAGCATGAGATTGCTGAGCCATGAGCTTCTTCTTGTAACGACTCTGCACAAGATCCGTGATGACTAACACTGTGATCACAAAGTAGAATGTGGTCTTAGTCATTGGCATAATAGCATTACCAAAGAGCTTCATATTACCTAGATGCGCCCCTTCTGTCAGTAGCATTATACCTACTACGAAAAGGATAAATAGTCCGAGCACTTCATACATACGGTTACGCTGAAGAAATTCTGAAACTTTATCTGCTAGCCAGATCATCAGTGCGCCTGAGATCAGGATAGCCACCACCATGACCCACATAATGTGCTCAACCGTTCCAGCATCATTACGATACTGAGCGAGCGCCATAGCAGAAAGAATAGAGTCAAAAGAGAACACAACATTTACTGTCACGATCATCGTGACAACCTTCCTCACTGAAGCAGGCTTATCATTCATCCCATGACCGTGCTCAATACGCATCATGTGAAGAACTTCTTTAGTCGCCGTATATAAAATGAACACACCACCGATGAGCACGATGATCGCATGAAGGTTGAAATTCCCGCTGAACCATGCAGTATCAACCGCAAATAAAGAATTAGAAATTTTAGATACCAAAGCGACTAAAGTGAACAAGAGCACAATTCTCAAAGCCACCGCAATGCCTATACCCCACTTACGGACTTTAGCCTGAGATTCTAAAGGAGCGCGCTTTGACTCCAGAGAAATGTAGAGAAGATTATCAAATCCAAGCACCGCCTGAAGCAAGATTAGCATCACCAGTGTTCCGATCTGTGCAATCATGGTAGGTTCTCCCACAGTGACTGCATTGCTTGCTGCTAAAATATCAAAAATCATGTTCATGCAATAGATATGCAATCTCAGAACTGATTGATCAATCTAAAAAATCGAGAGCTTTCGTAAATATTGTATGTTCTGTATTTGGGAATGTGTTTTCGAATGCTCTCCTAACAAATCCATCAGTGAATCGGTAGGAAATGTAGGTCAAGTCAACTAACCCGCTACCATAGTGATTATTAAATCACAGAAAATATACCAGCTACGCGCAAAGACTCAGCAGCTAGATAATAACAGACAAAATGCTCCAGACTTTATGACAATGTTATCGCATGCCAATGCCTGTCACCACTAGACAGGCAGACAACATTATCCACTTTGCGCATGAATAACCCCAATTAGTCTAAGTGGCTACACAGCTCAAATCCTCAATAATATGTGTAACTATCATAAAGACCTGGTAAGGGAAGAAACAGCTTTTTTCAGTCAGATAAAAGTTTGGCGATTACGCTTTTATGGTCTAACCTCAGCGCCATGTCCGACCTCTTTTCTTTAGACTTTAGCGATAACAATACCCCTGACGATTCCATTTTAAATCGGATGCAGGAACTCGCTAAAGAAATCGATCACCACAGCGAACTCTATTATCAAGAAGCTGCAGAAGAAATTTCTGATTCGGAGTTTGATAAGTTGTTAGGTGAGTTGAAAAAGCTAGAAGAAAAACACCCTGAGCTAGCCGCTCCAGATTCGCCTACCCAACGCGTAGGTGGTGCTCCACTTGAGGGATTTGAGCAGCGGACTCATTTAGTCCCGATGCTATCGATTGAAGATGTCCATGAGATCAAGGATGAAGATTTAGCCGTTCTTAGAGAAACTAATCCTGATACAACTCGATCAGATAATCTCAAAGGCTGGTTCAAACGCTTTCACCGAAGTCTCGGGCATAGCAATGTGGCCCTCACAGTGGAACCTAAGATCGATGGAGTTGCGGTTTCTATCATCTATAAAAACCGTATTCTCGACTACGCACTAACCCGTGGTGATGGCTCAGTCGGCGATGACATCACTCAGAATATAAAAACGATTAAGAGTATCCCTCTCCGTTTACCTGACTCTGCACCTGATCTCTTCGAGGTCAGAGGCGAAGTCTTCATGCCGAATGCTGCCTTTGCCAAACTCAATGAGCAGCGAGATGAAGATGGCGAACAAGCCTTTGTAAATCCGCGTAATGCCACTGCGGGAACACTCAAGCAACTAGACTCTAAACTCGTAGCGGCTCGCCCGTTAGACTGTATTTTCCACTCATACGGGCTAGTAGAAAATGCTCCATACAAAACTCTAGAAGAATTCCAAACTACGCTAAAAGAATACCGTTTACCATCTACCCATTGGTTCAAAACTCCGCATACCATGGATGAACTGATGGACGTAATAGCCCAGTTAGATAAGGATCGGCACAACTTTCCCTACGCAACTGATGGTGCAGTAATCAAGGTCAACGACCTAAGTATACATAAGCAACTAGGCGCTACATCTAAATTCCCAAAATGGGCATCTGCCTATAAATTCTGCCCTGAGCAAGCCGAGACTCTGCTCCATCACATCACCATTCAGGTAGGTAGAACTGGTGTGCTAACTCCTGTTGCCGAGCTAAACCCTGTGTTCGTATCTGGCACTACCGTATCACGTGCTACGCTCCACAATGAAGATCAAATCAAGCTAAAGGACATCCGAATCAATGACACTGTAGTGATCGAAAAAGCAGGTGAGATCATTCCATCTGTTGTGAAAGTAATTAAAGAAAAACGCCCCGCTGATAGTCATTCATTTGACCTATACAGTTATGTAGATGGCAAATGCCCATCATGTGCCGCGCCGATCACTCGCGAAGAAGGTGAGGCCGCCTGGAAGTGCGTAAACTTCATCTGCCCAGCCCAAGCCGTCACCAAAATCACCCATTTCTCTAGCAGAAAAGCACTGGACCTCGATGGACTAGGCGAGTCTGTGGCGGTCAAACTAGTAGAATATGAACTAGCGCCAACTCCGCTAGATCTCTTCACCCTGAGCCACGAAACCCTAGCCGACCTCCAGCTAGATCCCGCTAAAAAATCCGATGGCTCAGAATCTAAGCATCGTCGTTATGGTGAGAAAAGAGCGCAGACATTGCTAGACTCGCTAGAAAAAGCTAAGACTGAGCAACCACTCTCCCGCTGGATCTACTCGATGGGTATTCCGCAGGTTGGCGAGTCTGCTTCTAAGGAGCTAGCTAGACTGCATAAGAACATCACAGAGGTTTCGGATTCCGAGATCCTTCGTATTATCGCAGAGACTGCCAAGCTCGAAGCTGAGCAGAAAGAAATCTCTCCTAGAAATAAAGCGAACCCTCCAAAGACAGAGACTGAAAAAGACATGCGCCAGAACCGCTACAGCGAAATCAAATCGCAGATCGCTGAGCTGAAATCCAGTATCTCAGAATACGAAGTGAACTCCGAACTAGGACAAGTATCAGCACAGAATATCATCACCTATTTCGAATCAGACGCAGGCAAAATCACAACTTTTAAGTTACAAGAGCTAGACATAGATCCACAGTCAGACAACTACGCCCCCATTCCAGCCGCAGCCGATACACCAGACACAGCAATTGCAGGCAAGACCTTCGTCATCACTGGAACTCTCAGCCAGCCAAGACCAGCCTTTAAGAAAATCATCGAGGACAATGGTGGCAAAGTAAGCAGCTCAATTTCCAAAAACACCGACTACCTTCTCTGTGGAGAGAAGGGTGGATCTAAGCGTGATAAAGCAGAGAAACTAGCGGTGACTATTTTGGAGGAAGAGGCGTTTGATCTCCTATTAGGGTAAAAGAGGGTAAAAGCCACGTGTATTCAGTATATTATCCCTCTAAAACTCCACCGTCTCACCCAGCACTCCTACGCTGACTTCGCCTTTAGTACCTTTGTTTTCTTTTAGGGCTTCGCAGAAGGTTTCGCTTCGGGATTGCTCGCCGTGGACTAGCCAGACTTTACTTTTAGGTCCTGTCATGGCGTTGAAGTAATCAATGAGCTCTGAGTGATCAGCGTGTCCTGAGAAGGAGTCCATAATTTCAACGTGGGCTTTGAGTGGGTATAGCTTACCGAAGATCTTCACTTCTTCCCATTTCTCGCGGATCTTCCATCCTAGGGTGTTTTGAGCGCAGTAACCAATGAAGAGAATAGTGTTATTCGGATTATCGATACTGTTCTTTAGGTGGTGAAGTATTCTACCTGCCTCACACATGCCCGATGCGGAAATGATGATGGCTTGTCCCTTGCGTAGGTTGAGATCTTTAGAACCTTTTACTGAGCGAATCAGAGTGAGTCCCTCGAATCCGAAAGGATCTGCCTTATCAAAGAGGAAATCATAAATATCCTTGTTAAAACATTCAGGGTGAAGCCTGAAAATCTCGGTAGCATTTACCGCTAGTGGGCTGTCTACGAATACTGGAACTTCTGGAATCTTACCTTCTACAAATAGCTGATGCAGCACGTAGAGCATCTGCTGAGTACGCTCCACTGCGAAGGCTGGAATGATAATTTTTCCACCACGATCTAGAGCCTTATTGATGATGCTAGCAATGCGGTCATCTGCCTGTGTGCCGAGTTCGTGCTCTCGTCCGCCATAGGTGCTTTCCATGAGGACATGATCCACATTTTCTACCGCTACTGGGTCACGTAAAATATCGTTATTGCCACGTCCTACATCACCAGAGAAGAGGAAGCGCTTAGTCTTGCCATCTGACTCATCTTCCACATCTAACACTACCTGAGCACTACCTAAAATATGACCTGCATCAAAGAAACGGAGCGTGACACCCTTACCAATAATCAAAGGGCGATCATAGCCAACATTGACAAATTGTCTTAAACATAGTTCGGCATCGATTTCTTTATAAAGAGGCTCTACTGCTGGAAGGTCTTTTCTCTTACGTTTCTTATTCAGGTACTCGATGTCTTTTTCCTGAATACGCGCACTGTCAGCGAGCATAATCTGACAGAGATCACGAGTAGCAAAAGTCGCATAAATATTTCCTTTGAATCCATTTTTAGTTAGATTCGGGAGATTACCACTGTGATCGATGTGAGCGTGACTCAGCACTACTGCATCGACTTCTTCTGGCTTAAAATGTGGGAAGCCGCAGTTAATCTCGTAGGCATCTCCTCGGCGTCCTTGGTAGAGCCCGCAGTCTAACAAAATTTTCTGACCGTTCACTTCTAATAGATGCTGTGATCCCGTAGTAGTTCCTGCTGCTCCGCAAAATTTTAATTTCATATCATTCAATCTAACCAACATCTCTGACATGACCAGAGAAAATTTATCTCATTATTAAATAAGTGCTAGTACAATTCCTAGTGCTAGGCTAGTGCAGTAATTACTCAAAGCTGATGAGACGATCGAAGTAAACTGAATCTGTTAGACTTCGTTCTAGCTCTCCTTGATAGACGATAGCTGAGCAGATAGCTACAATTTTGATAGCTTTGCTCTCATATCCTGTAAGAGTTCTTTGAAATCGTTAATCTAGTTATCGCGTCCGTAGAAATAACATTAGATACCAAATTCTATTTTATTAGTCTTGCTAGATATTAGCATTCGTCCATTTTCTAATCATTGAAAACTAAGCTCCCAGCGCAACTACTAGAAAACTTAGAGGACTATCTCAGTGAAGAGATTATCTACGAGAATAACACATCTAACAGCTTAGAGAAAGTGACCGCTGAATTCTGGACAGCCAAGCAACGCTCAGGTCACAAACTTCATCAGGTCTCCTACAGGGCTTGTTTTAAATCTCAACTGCCCGAATACTTCATCACCCGTCTGACTATGCCAGGCGACGTAGTATATGATTGCTTCATGGGCCGCGGGACTACTCTTCTGGAGGCAGCTATACATGGGCGTGTCCCAATAGGTAGCGATATCAACCCCCTCTCTCAGTATCTCTGCAAGCCAAGGCTAAATCCACCAAGATATGAAGACGTAGAAGAACGCCTTTCAAGTCTGGATCTAAGCTACGATGGTGAACTTGATGAGGACTTACTAGTATTTTACCATCCCACTACATTGAGGCAACTCTACGCTCTGCGAAGGCATCTGTTAGAGAGTGATAACGATGCTATAGATGGGTGGATACGCATGGTCGCAACTAACCGTCTATCTGGACACTCGCCAGGATTCTTCTCAGTTTATAGTATGCCGCCTAATCAGGCAGTAACAGCAGATCGCCAGCGCCTCATCAATACCAAGCGTGACCAAAAGCCAGAACCTAAGGACATCATTCCGAGAATACTTAAGAAGTCAAAGCAGCTCCTAGCTAATAGCGAAATTACACCACTACATCGCGAAGCAGGAAAACAAGCGAAGCTCTACATTTCTCCTGCTGATAGAACCAAAGACATCCCCTCTAACAGTGTTTCACTAGTAGTTACTTCCCCCCCATTTTTAGACATAGTCGACTACGCTGGTGATAACTGGCTACGCTGCTGGTTTAATGGGATTGATGAAAAATCAGTTCAGATAAGCGCCTTTAAAAAACCTGAACTCTGGTCAGATTACATGGCAACTGTGCTACAAGAGTTAGAGCGTATTCTAAAACCAGGCGGCTGGATAGCATTCGAAGTAGGCGAAGTCAAAAAGGGAACCGTCCTGCTCGAAGAATGGGTGATCAAAGCTGCTGAGAAAACTAATCTAACAGTATGTGGAGTAATGATTCACCAGCAAGAATTCACAAAAACTGCAAACTGCTGGGGAATCGATAACCAAGCTAAAGGCACCAATACCCAACGCATCACCATTCTCAGAAAAAGCTAATAGTAAGCGTCGGAATTGACACTGGCTGAAGATTGATTCATAGAAACCCCCTTCATAACATTTCCACACTATTTTTCCCATGACTGATACAGACTACATGCACATCGCCATTGCCGAGGCTAAAAATGGACTCGGACTCACTAGCCCTAACCCATCTGTAGGTGCTGTCATAGTCAAAGAAGGCAACATTCTTGGCAAAGGCTGGCACCGAAAAGCAGGTAAGCCACATGCAGAACGTGAGGCAATAGCAAATGCGCTCAAAACTCACTCCCCTTCTGAGCTCAAAGGCTCCACTATCTACGTGACACTAGAACCCTGTTCCACCACAGGTCGCACACCAGCTTGCGTCGAAGGCATTATAGATACTGGCATCACCCGAGTAGTCTATGGCGCCACCGATCCTAATCCGATCCACAGCGGAAAAGCGGATAAACAACTTTTAGGCAATGGAATTGAAGTGCTCTCAGGTATCGAGAAAGAGGAATGTGAGCAACTCATCAAACCTTTTGCCAAACGTATCAGCACAGGACTCCCATGGGTAATCGCCAAGACCGCGATGAGTCTAGACGGCAGAATTACCCGTCCTAAAGGTGAAGGGCAATGGCTCACTGGAGAGCTCGCTCGCGAAGAAGTCCACCGTATCCGAGCAGAAGTTGACGCCATCATTGTAGGCGGAAAAACTGTCCGCAAAGACAATCCTAACCTCACCATAAGAGGAGATGCACACCGAGCAGAAAAAAAACAACCTTGGAGAGTCGTCCTCACTGAGCACGGCAAGAAAAGCCTATCAAATGACTACAAGCTATTTTGCGATGAACATAAAGAGCGCACTATAGTCTATGAAGATCTCACACTCATTGACACACTCAAAGAACTCGCCCAGCTAGGGTGTAATTCCGTCCTACTAGAATGCGGAGGTGGACTCATGCGCCAGTTCCTAGAGCAAGAATTAGTAGATGAAGTAGCAGTCTTTCTAGCCCCTATATTCACAGGTGGCTCTAAATTTGGCTTCGGACTAGGAGATCATCTAGAACGTAGTTCGTTCCTTAGAAACCCCCGTGTTCAGACCTTCGGAGTCGACACTCTGATCCGAGGGGATGTCAGACCCTAAAAGCATAAATAATATTTAACCGAATCACTAACTTAGTTTTAAGAGAATAAAAGTAGCGCAACTTACATCTTATTCTATATTACAACCATTATGAAAAAACTAAATCAATTCAAACACCTTCTCCTGCCAGTCTTGGCGTTGAGCGTCAGTATACTCACTATTTCTTGCAGTGAAGCTAGTCCTGAGAAAAAAGCGGTGAAAGAAAAACTAACTCCACTACAGTATCAAGTCACGATGGAGAATGGCACAGAACCTGCCTTTAAAAATGCCTATTGGGACAACAAAAAGCCGGGAATATACGTTTGCATCATCAGTGGTGACCCACTCTTCAGCTCTAGAGACAAATTTAAATCAGGAACAGGATGGCCGAGCTTCAGCCAACCTCTAAAGAAAGAAGCAGTCATAGAAAAAGCTGATAATACTTACGGAATGCAGCGCATCGAAGCACGTGGTAAAAAAGCAGATTCACACCTCGGTCATATATTCAAAGATGGTCCAGCGCCAACAGGACTAAGATATTGTATCAACTCAGCTTCACTACGATTCGTGCCAGCGGCGGATCTTAAAAAAGAAGGATATGAAAAATTCGTAAAAGACTTTAACTAAAAATAGGATAGCACTATGAAATTATCTATAATATGGATCAGCCTAATAGCTCTACTTACATCTTGTTCACAAGCAGATAAGAGTAAGCAAACCACAAACGAAGCTAAACCAGGAGACAAAATACTGACCCTAGCAGCTGGTTGCTTCTGGTGTGTAGAAGAAATCTACCAAGAAGTGCCTGGAGTCAATGAAGCTGTCTCTGGATACTCTGGTGGTAAAGAAAAGAACCCCACCTATAAACAGGTCAGTTCTGGACAAACGGGACACACCGAAGCAGTCGAAGTCTACTATGACGCTAAAAAAATAAGCCTCGATCAACTACTAACAATTTATTGGAAAAGCTTTGACCCCACAAATGGTAATGGTGTAGCTCCTGACTTCGGTAAGCAATACCGACCTGTATTATTCTACAAAGACGATGCAGAAAAAAAGATCATGGAAGCTTCAAAAGCATCTTTGGCGAAGAAGTTAGGACGAAAAATAGCAGTAGAAATTTTACCTATAGAGAAATTCTGGCCAGCTGAAGATTACCACCAAGACTACGCAGAAAAGAACCCGAACGACCGCTATGTGAGAGGTGTCAGCATACCTAGACTCAAAAGAACTCTAGGCAAGTAAACAAATAAATCAGTTTCTGCACCATAACTTAACTTAGCACCTAAATAGTCGGACTATGGAGTCCACCACATTTCAAACCAATTATATTATTTAAACTAGCCCACTAGTTATCAGATTTAAATACCTCAGAAGGACATTCCCTCTGAGGTAATTTTTTTCCTAATCTTAATTTGTTTATGATTTCTCCTCCACTTTGACTCTTTAAAATTGCCTCATCCGCCAGATTTCAGAAAATCCCACTTCTATCCTATGGATACACGGAGCTCAGCCGATTAAATTCCCCAGCACATCTGGACTTGAACAAGATCTAGAACGATCACTCACTCACACTCTTATCTACAATATAGCACTAGAAGATGGAGCCAACACAGTCCTCGAAACACTAAAAGGATTTAGAGATTTCAAAGGCGGATGCAGAGTAGTAAATGAGACCGACCTAATCAACATGGTAGAGGCGATCAGCCATCCAAAACCAGAAACCAACTACACATGGACGCACTCAACATCACCTCCCATAAATGGCACTAAAGCCTGGAATCAACTCGCTAGGAAATGGGCATACGAGAGCACTATTCACCATCTTGATGACCCTAAGTTCTCGACCTTGGCAGCCAGCTACCAAATAGTCACTCCACTCTCAGGCGCAGTCGTTCTAGAAACCACTCAGCAGTATATAGACACTGGGCTAGATGTCCCTGATGGAAAAATGCAGCAGGCATACCAATCGTCCCAGAGCCATCATCTACACTGCTCATTCTCATAGGCGCATTTATGGCTACCATGCGCAGAAACCGTTGCGATTAGTTTTCAGCTATAGTTGGCATAACTATATTAAGAAAAAAATTAGCCAAACTCGATTTCTACGGCTAAGAATAACCTGTGCCAAAAAAGAAAACAGCGAAGAAAGCAGCAAAGAAAATCACCGTCAAAAAGACTACCAAGAAGGTAGCCAAAAAGACTGCAAAAAAAGCGACTAAACAGGTCGCTAAAAAAGCGGTCACAAAAGCTACCAAACACAAAACGACAAAGAAGAAAAGCTCTGCTAACTCGATCAACATCTTTGGTGCTAAGCAGCACAACCTCAAAAACCTATCGCTAGAAATCCCACATGGGGAACTCACCGTTATCACTGGACCTTCCGGCTCTGGTAAATCCTCACTAGCATTCCACACCCTCTACGCAGAAGGTCAACGTCGTTACGTGGAGACATTCTCTCCTTATGTGCGCCAGTTTCTCGACCGCATGGACAAGCCAGTAGTGGACCGGATCGATAATATTCCGCCTGCGATCGCTGTTGAGCAGAAGAACAATATTCGCACTACTCGCTCCACCGTTGGGACACTCACGGAGCTCAATGACTACCTCAAAGTCGTCTTCCCAAGACTAGCAAGAGCTTATGACCCTAATGATGGTACAGAGATTAAGCCTGACTCTCCTTCATCGATCATCGCTAGCCTATTAAAGAAATATCCAGACGAGAATGCCCTCATCATCTTCTCCATCCCTGCACCCACTAATTCTAGCGTAGAGGAAATTTTCCAGATGCTGGATCAGCAAGGATACCTCCGTATTTTAATCGATGGGAAAATCCACCGCACAGATGAGCCTCCGACGATTAAAAAATTCAAACAAGCCCACATCCAAGTCGTCCAAGACAGAGTCAAGCTTAACACCAAGAGCAAAGCCAGACTCCACGAAGCGATCGAAGCTGCATTATCTAACGGAAAAGGAAATGTGACTGCCGTTTGTAGTGACAGGACCAGTCAGTATTCAACGAATTGGACTAACCCTAATACAGGATTCACCCTTGCTAAACCAACTGCCGCTCACTTTTCATTCAATTCTCCTATCGGAGCCTGTGATGACTGTCGTGGATTCGGAAAAGTCATCGGCATTGATCTTCACAAGGCAATACAAGACCCGTCGCTTTCAATCAAACGTGGCGCAGTAAAGCCTTTCCAAACCGCACGTGGCGAAAAGTGCCAAGATGATCTTCTCGATGCAGCGAGAGTCAAGGGAATCTCTATCACCACACCGTGGCACCAGCTCTCTAAATCAGAGCAAACTTGGGTAATCCAAGGAGAAAATGGCGAATCTGAAGGTCTCGCGCGTAGAGGTCAATGGTATGGCGTCCGTGGATTCTTCGACTGGATGGAAACGAAGGCTTACAAGATGCATGTCCGTGTTTTCCTAGCCAACTACCGTGCCTACACTGACTGTAAGGTCTGCGATGGCACCCGACTCAAACCATACGCTCAGTGCTTCTTCCTCAACGAAAAAACTCTACCTGAGCTATGGCAGATGCCTCTAACAGAACTCAAGGACTTCTTCGAAGCTATTCCGAATGAACAACCTAACAGCTCAACCAAACACGCTCTAACAGAAATCAAAGCACGTCTCCATTACCTCAATGAAGTGGGACTCGGCTATCTAACACTAGACCGCCCAGCCCGCACACTTTCTGGTGGTGAAATCGAGCGAGTTAATCTAACAACTTGCCTAGGAGCGGCATTGACCAACACACTTTTCGTCCTAGATGAGCCTACTGTAGGGCTCCATTCACAAGACATTCACCGACTCATCAAAGTCATGCATGATCTCCGTGATAAAGGGAATACAGTCGTAGTTGTAGAACATGAGGAAGCTATCATGCACTCGGCTGACAACCTCATCGACATCGGTCCTAGAGCTGGTGAGCAAGGTGGAAATATAGTCGCTCAAATCAGCGATCTTAAAGCTAAAAACCTCTCTAAAAAGTATAAGGATTCCATCACACTACCTTATCTAACAGGTGAGAAATCTATTCCTATTCCTAAGAAACGTCGCAAGGCGAAAAAGAACCTCACCATCACTGGAGCACATCAGCATAACATCGAAAACCTCTCGGTAAAACTCCCTATCGGCATCATCACTTGCCTCACAGGTCTCTCAGGATCTGGGAAATCTACACTGGCGAATGACGTTATCTATAACAACATTCTAGATCAACTCCACCAGCCTACCGAAACACCACCAGCCTTCATCAAGAAGCTCACAGGCATCGAACACATCGAAGCCGTAGAACGGATTGATCAGTCACCACTAACCCGAACTCCACGCTCCACTCCTGCCGTCTACTCAGGCGCCTTTGATGCCATTCGCGAACTCTTCGCTACGCATCAATCCGTTGCTCTTAAAGCAGGTTACTTCTCATTCAACTCTAGTGATGGACGCTGCCAACGTTGTATGGGTAATGGCTTCGAGAAAGTCGAAATGCAGTTCCTCAGCGACCTCTACATCACCTGCCCCGAGTGCGATGGATCACGCTACGGCAGCAGTGCGCTCAAATACACCTACCTAGGCAAGAACATCGCAGAGACACTCCAGTTTACCGTCACTGAAGCCCTCGCTCAGTTCGAGCCACTCGATGACGATATTCAGAAAGTCAAAAACCAGAAAAACAAAATCCAACGTGCTCTCCAGCCACTACTCGACGTAGGACTCGGCTACCTAAGACTCGGTCAGCCACTCAACACCCTCTCAGGCGGAGAATCTCAGCGTATCAAACTCTGCCAGCTTCTCAGCAAAGCCAAAACTAAGACTCCGACCCTCAAGACTATTGATAAAATAAAGGACCTAAACGCCCTTATTAAAGATAAGAAAAAAGGTCTTAAAAATCCTTCTCCTGATCAGAAATCTACTCTCCTCATTCTAGATGAGCCGACAACTGGTCTCCATTTCACCGACATTGAAAAGCTGTTAGAAGTCTTCCAAACGCTAGCAGAATCTGGACACACACTCCTCATCATCGAGCACAATCTCGACGTCATCCGAGCAGCCGACCACATCATCGACCTAGGACCAGGCGCAGGAACTGACGGAGGACAAATCACCTTCACAGGCACCCCAGAACAACTAGCCAGACAAAACTCCCCATCAGGAATCGCCCTAGCACCCCTCAACAAACAGAAAAAGGCGAAGTCCACTCATTCACAAATCGCAAATCACGCATCACAAATTAGTTTGTATGGTGCTCGCGAAAATAATCTCAAGAACATCGATATCACCATCCCACGTGATGAACTAGTCTGCATCACAGGTCTCTCTGGATCAGGTAAATCCACCATCGCCTTCGACATCATTTTCGCCGAGGGACAGCGACGTTTCCTAGATTCCATGTCACCCTACGCACGACAGTTTGCAGGTCAGCTAGAAAAGCCAGACATTGATAAAATAGAAGGTCTCCCACCCACAGTCGCCATCGAGCAACGCGTCTCTCGTGGTGGCGGTAAGTCCACCGTAGGAACAGTCACAGAGATCTACCATTTCCTCCGCCTACTCTACGCCAAGCTCGGCACACAGCATTGTCCAGAGAGTGGATTACCTGTAGTTTCACAGACACTCGAAGCCATTCACAAGCAAGTCTCCGATTCACTCGCATCTAATAAATCCTCTCTACTCTTAGTCCCATTAGTCATTGCTAAAAAAGGCTACCACACAGACATCGTAGCCGCAGCAGAACGTCACGGAATCGCCGAAGTCATTGCTGATGGAAAACTCGTCAAGACGACCGAGTTCACCCCACTAGCACGCTACAAAGAACACGACATTTACGCCGTCCACCCTAGCGCCACCATCGAGCACACCGCCGCCGCTCTAAAGCTAGGTCAAGACCGCTGCGCAGTAGCGATAGTTTCTAAGAAAAAGACGCTTAAAATCACCAACTACTCCACCAGCCGAGTCTCTCCTGTAACAGGAAAATCATTCGAAGAGCCAGACCCACATCACTTCTCATTCAACTCCCCTAGAGGATGGTGCAAGGAATGCCGAGGCTACGGAACCATCGTAGATGCTCCACCAGCACGTAAGAAACGCCGCAAAGCGAATGAATTTAACTCTCAAGCAGAAGAAGAGATTCACCAAGAACTCTCACACGGTAAAGGCAAAGACAAAGACGCCGTCCGCATCCCCTGCCCGGAGTGTGATGGTGACCGACTACGATTAGAATCTCGCCACATCCTCATCCAGGGAGAGTCTATTTCTAAAATCACCTCCAAACCAGTCACCGAAGCCATCGCTCAGCTAGAGACTTGGGGCTTCGAGGGACGTGATAAGATCATTGCTAGAGACATACTTCCAGAGATCATCCAGCGTCTAACATTTCTCAAGAAAGTAGGACTCGACTACCTCTCCATCGACCGCTCAGCCGACACCCTCTCTGGCGGAGAATCCCAGCGTATCCGACTCGCAGCTCAGTTAGGATCAAATCTAACAGGCGTTCTCTACATCCTAGACGAACCTACCATAGGTCTCCACCCACGTGACAACGTCCAGCTCCTAGACACCCTAGAAACTCTCAAGGAAAAAGGCAACTCTCTCCTCATCGTAGAGCACGACGATGAAACTATGGCACGAGCCGACACCCTCATCAACATAGGGCCAGGCGCAGGAAAAGAAGGCGGAGAAATAGTCCCAGCAAAAGATATCTCTAACAAATTCCCAACACCAAAACCTCCGAGAAGAGCAATACCAAAAGTCTCTGAAAAAGATGCTTGGCTAAAGGTCAACGGTTGCACCCAAAACAACCTCAAAGACATCTACGTCCGCATCCCACTCGGTCGCCTAACCGTCATCACTGGAGTCTCAGGCTGTGGCAAGTCCTCACTCATGCGAGGCACCATCGCCAAAATCCCAACCGCAGGCGTAAAGCCAGCAGCCGTCAAACATTACAAATCACAAATCACAAATCACAAATCTACGTCAGGCTTCAGTTTATTGAAATATACGTATGAAGTAGACCAAACCCCAATCGGCAAAACATCAAGATCCTGCCCAGCCACCTACGTCAAAGTATTCGACGACATCCGCAAGCTCATGGCGCAAGTCCCCGAGTCCAGAATGCGAGGCTACACCGCCTCCAGATTCTCATTCAACAACGCAGAAGGACAATGCCCAGACTGCAAAGGCAACGGCCGCATCAAACTAGAAATGGACTTCCTCCCCACCACCTACGTCCCCTGCGAAGCCTGTGACCAAATGCGCTACAACCCCGCATCCCTAGAAATCCGCTACAACGGACTCAACATCGGAGAAATCCTCCAACTCTCCATCGCAGAAGCCGCAGAATTCTTCACCAACCACACCAAACTAGGCCGCACCCTAGGACTCCTCAACGACACCGGACTAGGCTACCTCCAGCTCGGACAGCCCAGCCCCACCCTCAGCGGAGGCGAAGCCCAGCGCATCAAACTAGTCGCCGAACTCACCCGCGGCCGCCTCAACATCCGCAACGTAGGACCAGCCCAGAAAAACCTCTACTTGATCGAAGAACCAACGATCGGTCTCCATGCCCAAGACGTCAACAAA